>JAYUKY010000114.1:0-93781 GCA_043764015.1 Raineyaceae bacterium | reverse complement strand
GATTTCCATACTTGCGTGCAGGTTGTCTAGTGCGTTATTAACGTCAGATTCGTGGCGGCAATGCGCCATCAAATCATTCCAAGAACTCACTACTTTCTGTTGATAGGCTATTTGCTCTACTGTACTCATTATTTTTTTTCGTTTAAAGAGTGTTTAAATTTTTCTTAATGATATTTTCAATTTTGATTTCCAGCGTTTTTTCCATACCCAAAAACGTTCTTTTTGGCATCATAAAACCTGCCCCTTTGCCTGCTTTCTCACCATCATTGTGCGTTTTGGCATACGGCACATTAGAATAAAACACTATTTTAGAAGCTTCAATGCGGTATTTAATGCTGCGAGATAAAACGCCTTTTCCTACCAGCGTGGCACGAGTTTTGTCCCGCTTTGTGTAGCCTTTCAGGTATTTGGGGCGTTTTGGCGCACCTTTTTTGCTAGATTGTTGCCGCAAAATAGGCTCGTAGGTTTTGCGTTGTGGATCTTCCCACTTGACACCGTCCCATTTGCCGTTTCCTTCCAAAAACTTATCTTTGTAGTGATTCAGGGCAGTTATTGCCACTTCCTTTTTGATGTTGGTGGCGACTTTTCTTAAGTTAGTCGCCAGTTCAAATAATTTGTTTGCTCCCATTATTTTGGTGTATTTGTACTTGTGGGGTATAAAACCCCACGTTACTGATTTTTGGTTAATAATATGTGTTTAACATCAGTAGCGCAGGGTTTTATACCCTGCGTATTAAAACAAAGGTTACAAATTATCAATGTCGTTATCTAAATATAGAATTTTGATTTAGTTAAAAGGTGCAAAACGGTTGTCTATTTGGCTGATTTGCTTGATATAAAGTTCCATTTTAGTTTCTCTTTCTTTAAGCTCCTTTACTTCTTTTTGGAGTGCTGTTACTTTGGTTTTTATGGGCGCATTAGTGGTTTTTCTGTCCCACAAAATAAACCCAATAAAACTGAACATACCTGCAGTAAGCACACCAATAAATGCCATTAGAGCTATCATAAAGTTAGCTTGTAGGTCTAGACGTTCTTTGACAGATTTTTCTAGGCTATCTACTTTTGTGGAGGTAATGGCTTGTTGTTCTGATAGTTTGGTTTGTTGCTTGACAATTTCAAGTAGAATTTCTCGTTCACTTTGCAGCGTTCCGCTAGTGGTTTGTGCATAGGAAGGCAAAGAAGCAAGTATTACACCTATCAAAGCAATTATTAAAAGTATATTTTTCATTATTTTGTAGGTTTTTATCTAAAAATTCAAGACAAAAATACATAAAATTTTGATAGTATTTAAAAGTAATCTGAAAACATTTAAAAAAATCCACTGCTTGTGTCTTCACAAACAACACGTTTATCAATTGTGAAGAAACAAGCAATGGCTCTTTGGTATTTTATTCCATTTAAGGAAATTTTGGATATTGCTGAAAATTAGGCTTTCTCTTCTCCAAAAAGGCTTTTTTACCTTCTTGTGCCTCTTCTGTGAGGTAATATAAAAGTGTTGCATTTCCTGCAAGTTCTTGTATGCCTGCTTGTCCGTCAAGTTCTGCATTCATACCTACTTTTATCATACGCAAGGCAATAGGGCTAAGTGCCTGCATTTCTCTGCACCATTGTACTACTTCTGCTTCTAGTTCGTCAAAAGGCACAACTTTATTCACAAGTCCCATATCTAGTGCCTCCTGCGCAGAATACTGACGACACAAAAACCAGATTTCTCTCGCCTTTTTTTGTCCTACAATACGAGCTAAAAAAGAAGAACCAAAACCAGCATCAAAACTACCTACTTTTGGACCAGTTTGCCCAAAAATAGCATTTTCAGAGGCAATAGAAAGGTCGCAAACCACGTGCAAAACGTGTCCGCCACCAATAGCATACCCATTTACCATAGCCACAACAGGCTTAGGCAATGAGCGGATTTTTTTCTGCAAATCAAGGACATTTAGGCGTGGTACACCATCTTCTCCAATGTAGCCGCCAGTTCCTTTGACGTTTTGGTCGCCACCACTACAAAAAGCCTTATCTCCTTCACCAGTAAGCACCACCACATTAATATTATTGTCGTAGCGAGCCATATCCATTGCTTCCATCATTTCCATAACGGTCAGGGGTGTAAAGGCATTGCGGTAGCGAGGTCTGTTGATGGTTATTTTACCAATTCCTTCAAAAAAATCAAACTTAATTTCTTTAAACTCTTTGATAGTTTGCCAATTAAATTGTGTCATATTTTAGTTATTATGATAAAATTTGTTTTTGTATTTATTAGTTTTTTTAAATGGAAGCATTAAAATCATCAGGAATATTATATCCTTTGTTGGCAAGGCTTCCCAAATGAACTCCTTTTTTTATGGTTTTCTCTTCAAATTTCTCCATAAACATCACATAAACATCGCTTTTTTCAATAGTTGGTGGTGTTTCTTCTAAAGTAATTTGTCCATTTTCAAAAATTCCTTTGATAGTTTTATACATTTTCGTAATAGATTTATTAAAAAATTTACATTTTCAAAATCAAATCTCTTGCTTCCATAATAGCAAAGCCTAATAAATTAGTACCTTTCCAAGTATCAGGATTACGAGATTCTGTAGCATTTTCCAAAAGACCAATGCCCCAAATTTTATCATAAGGGCTTGCTTCCACAAGCACACTACTACCCGTGGAAATCAAAAAATCTTTTAGTTTTTCGTGTTGCGTAAACTTCAAAAAATTACCTTCTGTAACGTAATCAAACGCTTTTTCTTCCCAAAGTGTTGCATCAAAATTGCGTACTTTTCTCCCCAATGATTTAGCAATATCAGGCGTTTCTGCTGCCAAAATCTGTGCTAAAATTTCTGTATCACCAAATAAAGTAGCTTTTTTTGCCATCATATAATGCTCTGCTGTTTTGTAGTGTACATCATTTTCAGAAAAGCCAATAGGAAACCACTGACTAAAATACGTTTTCGTGACAACATTATCTGCTGGTCTTGTATGTCCCCAAAAATAAATATAATCAAAGTTTTTTCCTTCTTTTATTTTGTTTTTGAGCCATTCAATGGAATATTTCATTTTTTTAAGATTTGAAGTTTTAGGTACGAAGTAAGAAGTACAAGTTTTTTTACTTAGATAGTGACATTGATAATTTGTACTTAGCCCCAGCGGGGCGAAACTAGCAACTGCTAGATTTATAGAAAATTGAGTAGAAAATGTATTCAGTTCCAGCGGAGTGGCATCAGCAAGGGTGTTTTTATAAACATTTCGCTCCTATGGAGCTGAATACAAATACAACCACAATTATATTGCTATAGATATGCCGTCCCGCTGGGACTTGAATACAAATTAACAATGTCGTTATCTAACTGTATTTTTCGTACTTCGTACCTCAAACTTCGTACCTTAAAAAAACCTCAAACTTCGTACCTTATTTTACTGCTGGTGTAGTTGCTGGCGCAGTAGATTGTTTATTATATTCTTCATTGATAGCTTTGATAGCTGCCGCAGTAATATCTAATTTTGGGTCTGCGTACCACATTGTAGCACCTTGTTTGTAGCTCAAAATCATTTTATAGCCGTTTGTTTCTGCGTAGCGTTTCATAAAATCTTCCAAATTTTTAGACATTTTTTCTGCTAATTGGCGTTCTTCTTCTCCTACTTGCTTACTCACAGACTCTTCATATTGCGTAAAATTTTGTGCTTTTGCTTGCAAATTACGTTTTGCAACTTCCAAATCACCCACAGTCATACTATTAGCACGTTGAATAAGGACAGTTTCCTCATTTTTGATAGCCATTCCACGAGTTTCCAAGTCAGACATTGCTGAAGATTTGCGTGTAGCCATTTCTTTGTCGGCTTTCTTAAAAAACTCATAGTTTTTGATAAGACTATCAGAATTGACATAAACAATTTCAGCATCAACTTTTTTGCTATCAACTTTTGTTTCTGATGTTTTTGATACATCTTTTTTGTCTGTTGCAGGCTGACAAGCAGCAAGACTAAATGTAAGGGCAATAGCCCCTAGGTAGATTTTATTCACTTCTTTGGAGGTTTTTAAAAATAATTATTAAATATTTAACTCTCCAAAAGTTTAGAACTTTTGGAGAGTTTAAGCTAAGGAAATTAGGTACATAAGCAATGTATTATCCTAATAATTCTATAATCCTTAAATCCTAGTTTTGCTACTAAGAAAGTGCAGGTGCAACTACTTCAGCACCTTTATAAACGCCTTGCTTGAGTTTTTCACCAATTTCTACGAAAGCCTCAAGAGTACGTTCTACGTCTTCAAGTGTATGTATGGCAGTCGGAATGATACGCAAAATGATAACATCTTTTGGAACAACGGGATATGCTACCACAGAACAGAAAATACCATAATTTTCCCTCAAATCAACTGCAATTTTTGTAGCTTCTCCTTTTCCTCCTGCAAAATAAACAGGTGTAACGGGTGAATTAGTCTTACCAATATTAAAACCACGACTTCTAAAACCATCTTGCAAAGCATTCACAATTTTCCAAAGATTATCTTTAAGTTCGGGCTTGGTTTGTAGCAATTCTAAGCGTTTCAAAGCACCAATGACAATAGGCATAGGCAAAGATTTTGCAAAGATTTGAGAACGAATATTATAACGAATATAATCACAAACCTGCGCATCAGCCGCTATAAATGCACCAATACTCGCCATAGATTTTGCAAACGTAGAAAAGTACAAATCAATACCATCCTGACAACCCAAAAACTCACCCGTTCCTGCGCCTGTTGTTCCCATTGTGCCAAAACCGTGTGCATCATCAACCATCAAACGGAAATTATATTTATCTTTCAAGGCAATAATACCATTCAAATCTCCTGTCGTGCCAGACATACCAAAAACACCTTCCGTAATCACAAGAATTGCACCACCGCTTTCCGCAGTAAGTTTTTCAGCTCTTTGTAGTTGTTTTTCTAGATTAGCAAGGTCGTTGTGAGGAAACACAAAACGTTTGCCCATGTGTAAACGCACGCCATCAATGATGCAGGCGTGAGAAAGCGCATCATAAACAATGACGTCGTGACGGTCAACTAAACAATCAATAGACGACATAATTCCTTGATAGCCATAGTTTAACAAAACGCAATCTTCTTTTTCTACAAATTTAGCAAGACGTGCTTCCAAATCTTCGTGATGATTGGAGTTTCCTGTCATCATACGTGCGCCCATTGGGTACGCCATACCGTATTGCGCAGTTGCGTCTGTGTCTGCTTTGCGTACTTCTGGGTGATTAGCAAGCCCCAAATAGTTGTTCAAACTCCACGTAAGCACATCTTTTCCTCTAAATTTCATATTTGCGCCTATTTCACCTTCCAATTTTGGAAAAGTAAAATAACCGTGTGCCTCTTTTGAGTGTTGCCCTAACGGACCTCTATTAGCTTGTATTTTCTCAAATAAATCCATATTCTTATTATCTTTTATGCTTATTTCTTGATGAATGTATATTTTTTTGCAAAGATACGAATATATTTTTATTTAGACAAAAGTAATTTTTTACTTCAAAATACTGCATTCAAAACTATAAAAAAAGCTTTTCCAAAGTTTGGAAAGGCTTTTATGTTGGTTAAACCTGAAAATCCTAAAAAAATTCTTTTTTAATGAACATTAGATATTTTTTTTGTTTTCGTGCTTATAAACACAAAACATGTAAGAAAATCAAGTTAAATCAAAGGAAAGAGTAACCAGCCTCAGAGAAGTTTTTACCGCAGAAAGAGAAGGAAGTGCTATGTTTGACCTTGTTAAAGCAGAAACAGAAAGAATTGATGCCTGCTTTTTAGAGTCTGCTTGCGGTACAAGTAACTTTTTGATAAAATATTAGAAAGAAAACTAAACGTAGCACAAAAATACACCAAAAATATCAGCCAGAATATGAAAAATATGCCGTTTTGGCTATCACTTTCAAACGAAATAATATTGCGTAAGAAAAATTGGTGGAACTTATCAATAGAGAAGGAAATACGGAAGTTGTGAAGAAAGAAGTGGCTGCTGTGGATAAATTGGGTATTGAATTTGAGGCACTTTCTAAAATTGATAAAGACAGACTAAAAGTGAAACGTGGAGGCATATTTTTTAGAGAAACCTACATACAAGAAGGTTTTACTATCATCAAAATAAATGATGAAGAAATGAGTACCGCAGAACAAACTGCCAAGAAATTTGAAGACCTAATGAAAACAGGCGGACGTGTGCTTATGGAGGGCTTTACGGCTGACGGCTCAAAAGGATACTTCCAATTTTATTTCTTCAAAAGCTAAATGATTAAATTTTCTTTGAAAAACAGGAATATTTTTGTTAAATTTGCGGTGGCGTTAATTTAAAAACTTATGAACAGCACAGTTTTAGATACAAAAAATGATAATAAGCTTGGTCAGTTGAAAGCTATTCTATATTTGTTGCAGACAAATTTAGAAGAGTTTAAAGACGAAGTGGAGGCAAGCTACGAACTTCTAAAAATAGGGCAAAAAACGACTCTTTCCAAAAAATTAGAAAAAACAATTGAAAATCCTATTAGCGAGATTTTCCAATTCTCCAACAAAATTGATACACAAGTGGATTTTATCCTTGATAAAATGATACGAGGCTATCTGAAAAAAAATAACACAGTTATTGAAAAAGCGTTTAAAACAAGAGAAAACCTTAATGACCTTCATTATTCTATTGTCTTAAAAGAGGATAATACTCATAACAGAAGCGTATTTTTTGATTTTTTAAATAAGATAGATGTTGCTAATATTTCTCAAAAACATAATGTTTATTTTCAATTTATTCCTTCAAAATTAGTAGATAAAATTAAGTTTAATGAAGAATTAAATTTGAATGAAAATGAGTAGATTTTTGACACAAGCCGCTCATAATGAAGACTTTCATCATTCTATAAGTGAGCATTTTTCTGATAAATTCTATGATTGAAAAATCCCCTCTCTTTTTTACATAGCACTACATTATCTAAAAGCACTAGCCACAAAAAAAGGTATTGATATAGGGCAAACGCATCACGAGATTGAATTAAATGTCAATCCTGACAAATATCAGCTACTTATGCGTATAAGTAGAGGTGCTTGGAGTGAATATAAAAGCCTTCTTCAATATTCAAGAACAGCAAGATATGATGGCATAAACACAGATTTTGAAACCTTTGAACTTCTTATGAAAAATGATTATGAATATTGTCTTAAACATTTAGACAATTTCAAAAAATACCTAAAAAATCAAGGACTTGAAGTAACATAATCACAAAAAATCCCTTTCTAAATAGTTTAGAAAGGGATTTTTACATTTACTTCTTCAAAAGCTCTAAAAACTGTGTTTCTAGGCTTTTCTTTCTGCTAGTTATTTGCGACAAATAAATATTTTTTTCTGCAAAATATTTGTTAATATTGGCACTTGTATAGTTTTCTTTGAGATGTAGAGAATAACTATTATGCTGATTATCAAATAAATAACTTTTAATTAAAGTGCAAGTATCTAAAAGCATTTTTACTTCATTTGTTGGGATATTATTCTCAAAAATAATTTCAAATGCTTCTTCACTTTGCAAAAGCTCACCTACAGTTCCAGAATACAGTTTTTCACCTTTTTGCATCACGCAAACGTGTGTACAAACCTTCTCAACTTCGTCCAATAAATGGCTTGCAAGCACAATAGTTTTGTTTTGTTTGGCTATTTCTACAATGATGTGGCGTATTTCTGCTATTCCTTGTGGGTCTAATCCGTTGGTTGGCTCATCAAGAATGAGCACTTGTGGGTCAGAAAGTAGCGCAGATGCTATTGCAAGGCGTTGTTTCATACCCAAAGAGAAAGTTCTGAACGCATCATTTTTGCGTTCAAAAAGATTTACCATTTTCAAAACTTCTTCTATACGCTCGTAAGGCACTTTTTTTATTTGTGCCGTAATTTTCAGGTTTTGCTGTGCAGAAAGATAAGGATAAAAAATAGGATTTTCTAAGATTGCCCCTAATTTTTGCCTGTTTTTGTTAGAATTTTCCTCTCCAAACCAGCTAAATGTGCCACTAGAAGGGTTTGTAACCTCCAAAATCATTCCCAAAGTGGTTGTTTTTCCGCTTCCATTAGGACCTAAAAGCCCATAAACTGCCCCTTGCGGAATTTCCAAATCAAGAGATTTTACGGCTTTGAGATTACCATAATTTTTTGATAACTGTTTGATTTCTAATATATTAGTCATTTATTTTTATTTTTTACAAATATTTTTGTGCAATATTATTGCAATATTGTTGCATTTTAGAAAAAATGGTATTATCTTTGCAATAGAATCTAACAATAACCGTTAGACTTTATGAAATTCGTAAAGTGAATAATTGGGTTTAGTTGTTATTTTTTTATTAAGCACGAGCGAAAGCTCATATTAAAAAATCCTCCATTTTGGGGGCTTTTTTTTGTCAAATTTAACTACCCCTAACCCTTCCTTAGGAAGTAGGGGGACTTTTTTGAATCATTCATAAATTCTAAATAATGTGGTAGCAAAAATTCACAATTCACAATTCACAATTCACAATTCACAATTCACAATTATTTAGTCCAAATCAATTTCTAAATTTTCAAAAAGCCACGCCCTAGCTTCCAAAAGCGTATTAAAGTATCTTTCAGTAATTTCTATGGTTTCTTGTTGTTTTTTCATCAAAAATTGGTTAATAGTATTGACTGCCGCCCTACTAAACGAGTTTTTGGAAAGTACGTAGGCAATAGTATGATTATGTACAAGTGTTGCGGTCATTTCTGTCAGCCACATTTTTTTTGCCCATTTTTCGTCATCTACACCAATAAATTCTACCAAAGTAGCATCAAAAATCCACCTTTTAGCATTTTTTTCGTGTGCAAGTGCTAAAAGTTCTTTGCAACCTTCTCTGTATTTTTGGCTACTAATAGCACCACGCCACGCCACGCAAACTGCATCAATGATTTTGTCGTAAGAAATAGTATATGCTTCTACAAGAGCCGCTTCTGGTCTGTGCATATTTTTTAATTGTTTAATATTTATTTTTTGTAGTGGTCTAAAACGTAATTCGTAATTTTTAATTCGTAATTTCTAATGTATTTTCTAAGAAAAATGGTTGAATTTTATTCTCTGAAAAATCAATATTAAACGCTTCAGATTGTTGATTTTCTTGTATTTCTTGCTTATTTTCATATTTATTAGCACCTACCAACACCAGTTTTTTATCTCTAAAATCTTGGATTTTCTTTTGTGCAATTTCTGTTACTATTTTCACAATAGAACCACTTTCAAAAGCCTTGATAAAACCGCCTTTTTGTTCTATTTCTTTGAACAAATCCCAAGATTTTTGGCAAAGTTGTTCTGTCAAATATTCCAAATAATATGCTCCAGCTGCTATTTCAGCTACTTTTGACAAATTACTTTCTTTATCCAAAATAATAGCAATATTTCTGGCAATTCTTTCAGAAAACTCGTCTGCTTGCTCAAAATGCTGATTATGCGGACTTACAGAAAGCGCATCAGCACCACCCACAAATGCCGCCATTGCCTCCATTGTGGCACGCAAGACGTTGTTATAAGCATCTTTTTTAGTTTTATTAAAAAGACTTGTATATGCGTGTATCTGCACACGTGTAGGCATAGACACAGTTGCGTGTGTAGGAGAAAATAAAAGCGTAATTTTTGCCCAAAGATAGCGCAAAGCACGTATTTTGGCTATTTCCATATAAAAATCCGTTCCAACGGCAATAGAAAACTCTACTTTTTTTATTAACTCTTCTGTTGTATATTCTTTATCTTTTATGCCTTTATCTAAAAATTCTGTTGCCATAGAAAGTGCCATAGCAATCTCTTGCGTGGCATTTGCGCCTGCGTTATGAAAATTATTAACAGAAATATGCGCACTTTCTTCACTAAAATCTCCTTTCAAAAAATCTGCTATATCATCAACAAAACCCACTTCATTTGCTTTTTTAGAAACTACATTTTGTGTTCCTTTATAATCTTGCAGACATATTTGGTTGATATTTTTAGCTAAATCTCTATCAATATCAAGTGCTGCAAAAGCTGGTTTTATACTGATATTATCATAATTGTGAGAGATAAGTGTTTGATAATCTTTGCCTTTAAGGTCTTTATTGATTTGGGCAAGCCAATCTTCATAAGAACTTGCAGGAAATTCTTTTAATAAATCTTTTAACAAATCTTTCTGATTTTCTTTGGGTTGCGTTGCCATTTTGATAGAATTACATTTTTCTTACATCAGTTTCTTACATCAGTTTAAGCAAAAATACAATATTTTGAGAGATTTTGTATTTATTTTCAAAATATTTTCAAATATTTGGTTACTTTTTTATGCTATCTCGCATAAAAAGAGAATAACAAATAAAAAGTAGTTTTTAATTGTGAATTTTAAATTGTGAATTGTGAATGAATACAAAGTATTCACAATCAATTCGCTACATACTAAAACCAATTTCATATAAATTTTATCATAATGTTGTCCTTACACACACATAGTTTGGCTTCTTACTCCAAAAATCTACTTTCAAACGCTAAAATACCGTTTGGGTATCAGCGCATTGGAGTAGAAATAATGGAGAAAAGAGATATAAGCAACTGCTTAGGCAAACTAATGCTGTGTGCCTCAAAATGGGCAAATATTTATAGATTTTAAGTTTTATTTTAAGGGAAATTCTCTTAAAAAATATCTCCTCTAATTATTTTATTTGTTGTATTCGTTGTAGAGACGTTGCTTGCAACGTCTAAGCGACAATAAACAGACGTATCATCATTAAATTGATGCTAAATATCATTTCTTGCGTTCAGACGTTGCAAGCAACGTCTGAACAATAGGCTTGTGTAAGATTAGCAAATTACAAAAAAACAAACCTTTTCACCTCACTAAACGCCCAAAGCAGAACGCTAAAATGGCTGCCTTTTCTAGCAGAGAAAAGGCTAGAGGAATTAGGTTTTTTAAACAAAACACTATCTTTAAATAATACAATTATGACACTAGAAAAAAATCTTTTCACAATGAATATTAGCCCGCATACAGGCAATATTTTTGATTTGGGTGCAGATGCCTACAAACTTGGTGCAGACCGTCTTGTAACGGTTTTGATGAAAAATACTGAAACAAATGAAATGCTTATAAGTTCTGTTGTGCATCTTTACAGGCAGTTTTTGGAGTACAAACTCAAAGAAACTATCCGTTTTATGAACATTGCGTTTTACAACAGAGATGAAACGCCTGCCTACCACAGACTAGAAATTTTGCTAAAAACTTTTGTAGAAATCTACGAAAAAGCAAATGATAATTTGGTTCTTGGCACTCAAAACTTAGGTTTTGAGCTGATGAGAAATGTTATTACAGAATTTGCTACTATTGATAAATTACTTCTTTATGCTGAATGTGGCGAAAACACAGAAAATATTGAAGTTGATGTTATTTTGATGAAAAATAATATCCAAAAAGTAGCTAACTTCTTTAATAGTGTTCTTGAAAAAATACAAATTTCAGAATAAATTTAGTTGCCACAGATACACAGATAAAATACGTGTTTCATCTGTGTATCTGAAACAAATCTTAAATCAAAAATAATAAAATAAATGGAATTCAGAAAATACAACAGTTTGGAAAATACCTATTTGAAAGATGAATTGGATAGGATTATCACTTCTGGGAATCATTTGGGCGAGTTTGTGGTACAAGAAAAAGTACACGGTGCAAACTTTTCTATTTGGTACAACGGAAAAACTTTCAAAATGGCTAAAAGAAGTGGCTTTTTGGAAGATAATGAAGATTTTTATGGTGCAGGGAAAGTGCTAGAAAAATACAAAAATAATATTGAAACGCTCTACAAGATGCTCAATACCAATGACATAAAGCAAAAAGAAAATGAAACTGATGATACTGTTTTGGCTGTTTTTGGAGAACTTTTTGGTGGTTCATACCCACATAAAGAGGTAAAAAAAGTGCACAATGTCCAAAAAATTCAGGCTGGAGTGTTTTATAACCCTGATATTGATTTTTATGTGTATGATATTTCTGTTGATGGTAGCTTTTTGAGCGTGGATAGGTGCAACGAACTTTTTGCAAAAAATAGCTTTTTCTATGCTAAAACCTTGTTTAAAGGTTCTTTTGAGGACGCTTTGAAATATCCAAATGAATTTTTGACAACTATTCCTTTTTGGTTAGATTTGCCAGATATAGACGACCAAAATATGCAAAATATTTGTGAAGGCGTGGTTATTAAGCCTGTGGAGGCAATATATTTGCCAAATGGTAGCAGAGTTATCTTGAAAAACAAAAATGAAAAATGGAGTGAAAAGAAGAAAAAAACGTCTGAAAATACATCAAAGCCAGAAATCCAACTTTCTGAAAATGGAAAAGTTCTTTTTGACGAACTTATGAGCCTTATCACAGAAAATAGACTAAAAAACGTCATTTCTAAGATTGGCAAGATAGAAAATAAGGATTTTGGCAAAATGATGGGGCTTTTGAGCCTTGATGCGTATGAGGATTTTTGTAAATCTTTCTTAAAACCTTTTGAAGATTTGGAGAAAGAAGAACAAAAGAAAATTAAAAAACAAATGAATAATGAAGCCTCAAAACTTGTAAAAAGCTGTTTTAGACAGATTTTAGAGGGGAATTTCTAATAACCACCCCTAACCCCTCCTTTGAAAGGAGGGGAACTTTTAAATAAAAAATTAAACAAAAAATATGGGAAATAAAAGAAGTACGAGGGTGCAAGCTGCAAAAGAAACCCTCCAAATCATCAAAAACGGGTTTTATATCAACTTAAAAGGTGAAAGAATAAATATTGATGTAGCACAAGCAAACGCTGTGGATAATTCCATTTTGTATAAAGCTGATGCTTTTGAGTCAGTTTTTGTGAAACGAAACACAACTATTATCAAAAGTAGAAAAGAGGCAGAAAAACAAGGGATTTCTCATAAAACTTTCTTTGAAGTTACACAAGAAACTACCTTAGAAGCCTGCGCAAGGCTTAGTTTGGTAGAAAAAAGAGAGAAAATTTTTGTATTGAATTTTGCATCTGCCAAAAATCCTGGCGGTGGTTTTCTGAATGGCGCACAAGCGCAGGAAGAAAGTCTTGCTCGTGCATCTGGGTTGTATGCGTGCCAAATGGCTAATTTTGAGCTTTATCAGATACATAGAAATACAAAATCTTGCCTTTATACGGATAATATGTTGTATTCTCCTGATGTGCCTGTTTTTAGAGATGATGACAATGATTTGTTTGATGCGCCTTATTTTGTGTCGTTTCTTACCTCACCAGCCGTTAATTATGGCGTTGTGGTGCGACAAGAAGAAGATACAGAACCACCAAAAATACCTTCTACAATGCTTGTACGTGCAGAAAAAATACTTTCTGTTGCTGTAGAAAAAGGCTATAAAACGCTAGTACTTGGTGCGTGGGGTTGTGGGGTTTTTCAAAATCCTGTAAAGAGTGTGGCAGAGTATTTTCATTTGTTGTTGTTAGAAGACCCTCTTTTTGTCAATTATTTTGATAAAGTTGTATTTGCTATCTACCAAAAAGGCAAAGAAAAAAGCACCATAGAAGCGTTTAAAAAGGCTTTTAAGTAAAAACAACTTCCCGAAAGTTAGCACTTTCGGGAAGTTGTTTTTTGTTTTACAATTTATCAATTTCCATTTCTAGCAGGCGTACTACTTGGTTTTTAGAAACTCCTTCAAAGTCATCAAGAAAAACATCAATACTTTCTCCTGTTTCTAAATAATCAAAAAGATTTTTTATAGGAACTCTTGTGCCAGAAAAGACAGGCGTTCCACCTAAAATATCTTTGTCTATATTTATTATTTGTCCGTTCATAGCCATAAATTTAGATTGTTTCACCACAAGGATAACAAAATTATCTTTATAATTTGTCAATTTCTAGCACTATTTTCTCCCATTCTTGTTGGCTTCTAATCACAAATATACACATTTTAACGAAAAATAATATTTTTATTTGTTAAATCAAAATCCATAAAAATCAGTATAACATTTGAATAATGGACTTTTCTAGTTATATTTGCAGACGCATTGCCAAACGTAATTCTTAAAAAATATCAACAAAAATGACACAACGCACAGAAATAGCTTCATTGGGAGAATTTGGGCTGATAGAACGCTTATCAAAAGACATTAAACATTATCATAAAAGTACCGTAAAAGGTATTGGAGATGATGCCGCCGTTGTGGATATTGGAGATGAATTTTTGCTAATTTCTACGGATATGTTGCTTGAGGGCATTCATTTTGATTTGAGTTATACACCACTCAAACACTTGGGTTACAAGGTAATAGCCGTTAATGTGTCTGATATTGCTGCAATGAACGGCACACCAACACAAATAACAGTAGGAATTGCGCTTAGTAACAGATTTTCTTTGGAAGCAGTGGAGGAAATTTATACAGGTATGCGCCTTGCTTGCGAGGATTATAAAGTGGATTTGGTGGGTGGAGATACCACAGCAGCCATTTCTGGGCTGGTTTTGAGTATTACTGTGCTTGGGACTGTGGCAAAAGATAAAATTGTTTATAGAAATACCGCCAAAAAAGGAGATATTTTGTGTGTTACGGGTGATTTGGGTGGTGCATATTTGGGACTTCAGGCACTTACGAGAGAAAAACAGGTTTTTGTGGCTAATCCTGATATGCAGCCAGAACTTGACGGAATGGATTATATCATTGAAAGACAACTAAAACCGCAGGCACGTTTGGATATTATCCACGAGTTGGCTGATTTGGGTATTGTGCCAACTTCTATGATTGATATTTCTGACGGGCTTGCCTCTGAAATTATGCATATATGCAAGCAGTCAGGCGTGGGAGCGGTTTTGTATGAAGATAAATTGCCTATTGACCAGCAAAGTTATGATGCAGCTATCAATCATTTTCAAATTTCGCCAATTACGTGTGCGCTTAATGGAGGAGAAGATTATGAGCTTTTATTTACTATTTCGCAAGAAAATTATGAGAAAATTAAGCAACACGACCAAATCTCAACTATTGGCTACATCACAGAAGCGGATAAAAAAGTATCTTTGGTGATGCGTAATGGCACAACTGTAGCGGTGCAGGCGCAAGGTTGGAAACATTTTTAAGAATTTTTCAGGTCTTTTTTTAACACTAAGAACATTGAGAAATACACACTAAGTAAGCACTAAGAAATACAAGAGAAATACAAAGAAATACAAATTAGGCATTTTATGAAAAATTATCTTTTTTTGATGTTAATGGTTGGTTTTTGGTTATTTTCTGTTGAGATTTTTGCACAAAAAAATCAGCCTAAAACACCTATAACGACTACAATTATAGAAAAATCAGCCATCACAGGGCAAGAAAATACTTGGGTAATTACGGGGCGTGATGCCATAATTGTGCGAGATTCTAGCACCAATTATATTCAGATTTATGTAAAAAACAGTGGTAGTGTGCTTTATGGCAACCGTTGTGCAGAACTTATAGCAAAAAAGAAACATATTGAATTTATTGTTATTCCTGCGGATATTGGCTATGGAATGAGTAAAAGAGAGATTTTTTTTAGTAATTTAGAAGGACATTTTAGGGCTTTTTTCCGCAATGGCTTCTTTTGGAGAAAAAGACTTAACAAACAAATTATGGCTTGCAAAGGCGGAACAGATGATTTTGTGAGATAAATAGCCCCCAGCCCCAAAGGGGAGCTATATAAATACAGTATGTCAAAAAAAGTTAAATATTTCTTAACATTTTGGTTACCTTTTGGCTTTGACAAGTATAAAGATTCAAAAGGCGCATAATTTTAGATAATACACAAATATAGCTAAGTTATTCCACGCATTTGTTTAACACTTTTCTTTGAAAATAGCCTTTTAGTTTCTGAAAGGCTTTTTTTGTGCTTAAAAAGTCCCCTTCTGCTACGTTAAAGATTTCTGGGCGTTTAATCAAATTTTATAGCTCTAATTGGTCGTATGCGTGATACCAGCGCAATAGGCAAAATACTAAAATAAGTACGTTTTGGTCTGCATTACAGCTAATCAAAAATGTACGAAAATTCAATTAAATAGCTAGATAGTAAAAAATGACAAAATGTCTTATTTTGTCAGAAAAATAATTTGGTGCTTATTTTGCAGTAAAGGTTTTAAAATAACACTTAAAAACCTACTTTAATGAATTTCAATCAATATACCATAAAAACCCAAGAAGCAATTCAACTTGCTACACAAATAGCACAATCAAAAATGCAGTCTATTGTAGAAACAGGGCATATTTTGAAAGCTATTTTGCAAGATAATGATACTTCTATTACATTTATACTAAAAAAATGTAATATCAATCCTAAAACGCTTTCTAATGCAATAGAAGACATTATTAGCAATTATCCAAAAACTTCACAAGATGAGCCTTACCTTTCTAATGATGCCGCTCACGCTATTCAGAAAGGTGAAAAAGCAATGCTTGACTTCAAAGATGCGTTTTTGAGTGTAGAAGTTTTGCTACTGGGCATTGTACAAGGACGTGATAAAGTAGCTTCTTTGCTAAAAGAAATGGGTTTTACAGAGAATATTTTCAAAAAAGCCATTACAGAACTTCGTGCAGGCACAAACGTAACTGACCAAAACGCAGAATCTAAATACAAATCCTTAGAAAGATTTTCTACAAATCTGAATGAACTTGCCAAAAAAGGTAAAATTGACCCCGTTATTGGGCGAGATGAAGAAATTAGAAGAGTTTTGCAGATACTTTCTAGGCGTACCAAAAATAATCCTATGCTTATTGGTGAGCCTGGCGTTGGTAAAACTGCTATTGTTGAAGGACTTGCACAACGCATTATAAATGGTGATGTTCCTGAAAATCTTAAATCAAAAACTATTATTTCTCTTGATATGGGCGCACTTATTGCAGGTGCAAAGTATCAGGGAGAGTTTGAAGAACGCCTAAAAGCCGTTATCAAAGAAGTTACAGACTCTGATGGTGAAATAGTCCTTTTTATTGACGAAATACATACCCTCGTGGGTACAGGCGCAGGTGGGGACAAGCCAATGGACGCTGCAAACCTTCTCAAACCTGCCCTTGCACGAGGAGAACTGCATACTATTGGCGCAACAACGCTGGCAGAATATCAGAAATATATTGAAAAAGACAAGGCACTTGAAAGGCGTTTTCAGACCATTACCGTTGATGAGCCAAATGTAACAGATGCTATTTCTATTTTGCGTGGTTTGAAGGAAAAATATGAACTTCATCACGGCGTAAGGATTAAAGATGATGCCATTATTGCTGCTGTGGAGCTTTCCAATAGGTATATTTCTGATAGATTTTTACCTGACAAAGCCATTGATTTGATGGACGAAGCAGCAGCAAAACTCCGTTTAGAGCTTGATTCTATGCCAGAAGCACTTGACGAACTTAACAGAAAAATAATGCAACTGGAAATAGAACGTGAGGCTATTCGTAGGGAAAATGACAACGAAAAAGAAACTCGTCTTTCAAAAGAAATTTTTGATTTACAAGCATCAAAAAATATCATTGAAACCAAATGGAAAGCGGAAAAAAGTGTTGTAGATAATATTCAAAAGGAAAAAAATAACATTGAACAATTCAAGATAGAAGCAGACCAAGCAGAAAGAGCAGGAGAATATGGCAAAGTGGCTGAAATCCGCTATGGTAAAATTGTGGAAAGTGAAAGATTTTTGGAAGAATACAAAAGTCAGCTAGAAAACACAAAAGGAGAAGTTTCTATGCTCAAAGAAGAAGTTACAAGTGAAGATATTGCTGAAATTGTGGCACGTTGGACTGGCATTCCTGTGCAACGTATGCTCCAAACAGAACGTGAGAAACTTTTGCACCTTGAAGATGAACTTTCTAAGCGTGTGGCAGGGCAACCACAAGCCATACAAGCCGTTTCTGATGCCGTTAGAAGGAGTAGAGCAGGACTTCAAGACCCTAAAAAGCCTATTGGTTCGTTTTTATTTTTAGGAATGACAGGCGTAGGGAAGACAGAACTTGCCAAAGCACTAGCAGAATACCTTTTCAATGACGAAAACAACATTGTAAGGATTGATATGAGCGAATACCAAGAACGCCATAATGTTAGTCGTCTGTTGGGCGCACCTCCAGGATACATTGGTTACGAGGAAGGTGGGCAACTTACTGAGGCAGTCCGCAGAAAACCTTATTCTGTTGTTTTGCTTGATGAGATTGATAAAGCGCACCCAGACGTTTTTAACGTACTTTTGCAAGTGCTTGATGAAGGACGTTTGACAGATAGCAAAGGACGTACTGCCAATTTCAAAAATACTATTATCATTATGACTTCCAATATGGGTGCAGGCATTATTCAGGTCAATACAAAGAAAATTACGCTTGAAAATGAATTTGAAACCCTAGAAAGGACAAAAGATGAGGTTTTGGAGATGTTGCGTAAGACTATCAGACCAGAATTTTTGAATAGAATTGATGAAATAGTGATGTTTAGACCACTTGACAACAGAGATATTCGTAAAATAGTGGAAATACAGTTTGCAGAAGTGCAAAATATGCTCAAAGAAAGCGGCATTACTATACAAACAGACGAAAAAACGCTGGATATGTTGGCTTTGGCAGGTTTTGACAAGAATTTTGGTGCAAGACCACTAAAAAGAACTATTCAAAAACGTATTTTAAACGAACTATCTAAAGAAATCATAGCGGGAAAAGTCCACAAGGATTCTGTAATAGGTATTACTATTGATGAATTTGATAGAATTGTGTTTGTCAATACTGATGACGTAAATTTAGAAATTTGATAAAAACAAAGAAGACTTCACTTAAAGTGAAGTCTTCTTTTATATCTAAAAATACACTAAACTTTTACGGTATTTAATACAGTTGTAGTATCTTTTTTCTCTTCAAAATTAGGTTTTACGGTATTATTTGGGGTGATTTGCGTATTTTTCTCCTCTTTGTCTTTATTGATTTTTGCTACATCACCCATTCTGCACGCACCATTAAAAAGCGCACCAGCTTCCACTACAATCTTTCCTGCTACAATATCTCCGTTGATAACTGCCGTTGATTTGAGTACAAGAAGTTCTATTATTTCTAGTTTTCCTCTTATTTCTCCCTCAATTTCAGCATTTTGCGCATAAACACTACCTTCTACCAAAGACTCATTGCCTGTAGCCACCTTTGATTTGCTATGAATATCACCCATTAGTTTGCCATCAATGCGCACATTTCCAAAAGTTTCTACATTTCCGCTAAGTGTTGCACCCTTGCCTATATTAGTTGTCCCACTAGACATTTTGTCTATTTCCTGTGTTTTGGTGGTGGTATTGGTTGTATTGTTATTTCCAAAAAAAGCTGCCATAATAAATAATAGTTTTAATTTTAGTTGATATTTGTGTATGAAATCATATCTAATAAATTGATTATAAATACTAGCAGTTGCTAGTTTGTATTCATTCACAATTCATAATTCACAATTATTTTAAAAAGTAATAAATTTTTCAGGATTAACAGGATTTTCATTGTACCAAAGTTCAAAATGCAGGTGCAAACCTGATGTAAGTCTGCCTGTATCTCCCACAATAGCAACTGCCTCGCCTGTGCGTACAAAATCTCCTACTTTTTTCAAAAGTACGGAATTATGTTTATAAATAGAAATTAAATTTGACTTATGTTGCAAAGCAATTACATTTCCTGTATCTTCTGTCCAACTTGCCATTATTACAGTGCCATCTGCTACATTTTTGACTGCTTCATCTTTCTTACACACAATATCTACGCCATAATGTTTGGTTTTTGCGTTGTATTTTTCTGTTACAAGTCCTTTTATTGGTGCAAATAAATAAAAATCTTTTAAACTAATATTTGCATCATTCATACTTGCATTAATGCCTGTATTTGCGCCCATATTGATAGTTCCTTCATATTCTTTGCGTAACTTTTTATCTTCTGGCGAGATTTTTTCTTGGAAAGTGCTATCTTGTTTTGCCTTAGAAACACTACTTTTCATACGAGAAGTATCACCACGCAAATCTGCATTATCTGCTTTCATTACCTTACGAAAATCTGTTACAAATTGTTCACTTGCTTGCAAAGAAATTGAAAGAGAATCAACCGTATTAGAAAGTAAAATTACTTTTCTACGCATTTCAGCCTCGTTTCCTGTACCTGCATACACGCTACGCTGGCTCAAAAAATAAGCTAATACAAAACCAATCACAAAAGTAACAATCAAAATAGGTATTACAATTGTCATCAATTTGCCATGAGAATACGCTATGGGTGGTTTTTCTGCAAAGTTTTCATCATCCCTAACAATAATTTGATAGCGGTGATTGAGCCAAGAAAAAATAGATTCTTTTATTTTCATAATATTTTGATTGCCTAAAAATTAGCAACTATTTTACAAAAATACAAAAAAATCTTACATTAAACTACATAACGAAAATAAAAAAACAAAAAAGTAGCTTTTTATGTATGAAAGGCTACTTTTTTGAAAATAAACTATATTTTCTTATGCTATAATAATTTTATTTTTATTAAGTTCTACATTAAAACTTATTGTAGCTTTTAGTGCGCTGAAAACTCGTAAAATAGTATCCATTCGTACATTTGTGGTATTTTTTTCTAGTTTTGATATTTGCGCTCTTTGCACTCCTATAAGTTTTCCTAGTTCTTCTTGTGTAAGATTTCTCTCCAAACGCACTTTTTTAATTAAATCTCCTAAAACTTCTAATTGTAATGTTTGTTCGTATAGATTTCGTTTTTCTGTGCCATTTTCTCCAATAAATTCATTTTTGATTTGCTCAAAAGTGAATATTTTTAGTTTATCTTTCATTTTCGTTATTTTTTTGTTCAAAATATATTTTTCTGATATTTTCTGCTTTTTCTATTTCTTTCTCTGGTGTTTTAGCAGTTTTTTTGATAATTCCGTGTGTAGCCACAACTAACGTTTCTTCCTTTTCTGCTTTGTCCCAAAAAGCAAAAAATCTAATTTGTTTTTTATTGAATAGCGTTCTAAACTCCCATATCTCATCAATCAACTTCTTAAACAGCTCTTTGTCATTTTTAATTTTTGCTTTATCAATATTAAAAATGATTTTATCTCTCGTTTTTTCGTCAAGTGCTAGTAAAAATTCTCTAGCATCTTCAAGAAAAACAACTTCAAATTTTTGCATAGGTTATTTGTTTTGTTTCCCTACAAAGATACAATTATTATTTTGGATTAGCTTCTTTTTATTCCAAAAAAACCAAAAAAGTAGCTTTTCGTACAGAAAGGCTACTTTTTTGTTTTTAATTTTGCTTAGGAAATATTAGATTTTGGTAAGAGTTACATCATTTTTTGCAGTTGTTGTAACACCCAAATCAACGTAAGTATCAGTTCTAGAGATTTTTAGAACCGCACTTGTAAGTTCTGGAACTATATAGATTTCACTAAAAGTATTACCCATACCATTAGTGCCAGTAAATGTTAGTGTTTTACCATCAGAAGCTAGAACATAAGATACCGTTTGCGTTTGACTTGGCGTTGGGCAAGACGTTGCACCTTCACTTATAATAGTTTTAAAATCTGTTGTAAATTCCCAAACATTATCAGTATAACAAGCTGGCTCATCAGTTAAATTATTTTCCACTACGTTATTTATAGTCGTAGTATTTGCAGTAATTTTGTATTTCCCTACAATTTTCTGTGCAGGTGTAAGTTCTGGGTCACTTTTCTTACAAGAGAAAACGGTTGCTACCATTACGAGTATCAAAAGAAAGTTAAGCGTTTGTTTCATTTGGATTTGGTTGGTTTTTTTTGGTTGATTATGAGAATAATAATATCAACCGCAAAGGTATAAAATAAAATAAAATAAAATAGAGATTTGAGCATTTATTTTTCAAAATAAATTTTTTATATTATTATTTCAAGATTAAATTGTATTATTTTTATATAAAAATAACTCAAAAAGGATTTGAGAAGTTTTAATTTTTCTTGTATCTTTGCCATAAATAAACATCAAAATTTTATGCTCACAAAAGCAAATCCAAAAACAGATTTAGTTTTCAAAAAACTCTTTGGAACAGAAGATAACAAAGATATTCTAATGTCTTTGATAAATGCTATTTTGCCACTCACGCAACAAATAGTAACCCTAGAACTCAAAAATCCTTATAATTTGGCTGATTATACAGATGGAAAACTCACCATTTTAGATATCAAAGCGCAAGATGAAAAAGGCATACAATATGATATAGAAATGCAAATACGAGGGTATGATTTTTATGGAAAACGTACTTTGTATTATTGGGCTAAAATATTTGGCGCACAATTAGACCATATTCCAGAACTGCAAAAACTCACTGCTTTGGTGGACAATAGCTATTCAGAGCTTAAAAAGTGTATTGTAATTAGTTTGATAGACTTTAATTTTTTTGATGACAAAACTCCGCAAAGATGTTTCACACTTAAAAATAGAGAAACAAACGAAACACACAAAGATTTGGATTATTTGGATTTGTACTTCATAGAAATGCGCAAATTCAAAAAAGAACTCAAATTTGCTAAAACCATTTTGGATAGATGGATAAACTTCTTAAACAATGCCGCAAGATATGTAAATGATAACCTTCCAGTAGAACTTGCGGAAATCAAAGAAATTAGGAAAGCCAGCCTAAAACTTGATGCTATGTACCTTGATAAAAGTGAGCGAGAACATTATGAAGGACAACAAAAATTCCGCCTTGACGAGAGTTCTAGGCTAAAAGAAGCATTAGAAAAAGCTGATATTAAGGCAAAAGCAGAACTAGAAAAAGTACAAAAGGCAAAAGCACAACTAGAAGCAAAACTAGAAAAAGCAACAGAAAAGGCTGAAAGAGCTGAAAAAGCAGAAATGGATATTATCAAAAAATCAATACTAAAAGGTTTTGATAATGAAACCATTGCAGACATAACAGGATTTGCTATCAAGAAAATACAGGAAATAAGAGAACAAATAAAAAAATAAAATCATAAATAAAAATCCTTTACTATTTTATAAAAACAGTAAAGGGTCTTTTTAGGTATAACATTTCAAAAAAACCACTTCATCAATGCGTAAAGCTATATTGTAGCAAATAAACGCCTGCACCAGCCAAATAGCCCAACAAAACAATTAAACTGATTTTTTTCATATACCAACCAAACTCAATTTTTTCCATTCCCATTACGGCAATACCTGCCGCAGAACCAATAATCAAAATACTTCCGCCTGTACCAGCGCAATAAGCCAAAAAGTGCCACAGTTTACTATCTGTTGGATATTCTGTGAGGCTATACATTCCTTGCGTAGCAGCCACCAAAGGCACATTATCAATAATAGCAGACATCATACCCACCGCCACAACTACTATATCAATATTTCCTAATGCTTTGCTCATAGCATCAGCAAAATGATGCAAAATTCCTGTCGTTTCTAATGCACCAATAGCAATCAAAATTCCTAAGAAAAACAAGACACTAGACGTATCAATGCGTGAAAGTGCGTGTACGGCACTTAAAGGGTGTTTTAGTACGGCATCTTTTTCACTATTGATAAGTTCTGAAACAATCCAAACCACACTAAGCCCTATCACCATACCCATGTATGGAGGCAAATGCGTGACATTTTTGAAAATAGGTACAAAAATAAGCGCACCAATTCCCACCATAAGCATTATCATAGAGGCAAGTTTCGTACTTGTATATTCTCTATCATCATCAATAATAGACTTTTTGAGTGGTTTTAAATCTCCTTTTATCTGAAAATTAAAGTAAATAACAGGTACTAGCACCGACACAATACTAGGCAAAATTACCGCAAAAATGATGTTTACGGCTGAAATTTGCCCTTTCATCCAAAGCATTGTAGTAGTTACATCTCCTATTGGAGACCACGCACCACCTGCATTTGCTGCCACAATCACGACTGCGGCATACAAAAGACGTTTTTCTTTCTCTTCAACAAGTTTTCTTACCAAAGAAACCATTACAATAGCTGTAGTGAGATTATCTAATAATGCAGATAAAAAGAATGTTATAATAGAAATTACCCAAAGCAAAGTACGGCTATTACGTGTAGTAATACGGCTCGTAACGACTGTAAAGCCTTCGTGAGCATCAATAAGTTCCACAATAGTCATTGCTGCCATCAAGAAAAAAAGTATCTCTGCAGTGCTTGCAAGTGCTTCTTTTAGGCTGAAATTGATGAAACCAATGTAAGGTGTGGTAAGGGCTGTGTTGTTTTTGATAAATGCCTGATAATGTGTGTTGGCTGCAAGTGAAATATCATCACTCATTAAGATAAAAATAGACCAGCAAAGTACGCCAGTCATCATAGCAGTTGCGGTTTTATTGATATTTATTTGATGTTCTAGCGCAATGGCAAGATATCCAACAATAAAAACAATAATCATAGCAGTTATCATAGTAACGAAATTTTAGTAGATAAGTAATTTAGGAAAAGGTACGAAATAAGAAGTACGAGGTACGAATTTAAAACTTTCTTAGGTTCAAATATAGTGAATATTTTTGTTTACAGCATTTTTTCAATAAAAAAACCTTTCCAGAAATTAGAAAGGTTTTTTCATTAGTTTATGTTATGATTATCAAAATTCTGTATTTATTCATAATTCATAACTTATAATTTATAACTCTTTAGAAAGTTTTACCTCTCAAATCTTCTATCTTATACAAGTCAATAAGAGCTGGATAAGAATTGTTTTTAGTAATATTAAGCACTTTATCAAATAATTGCTTTTTGTATTGTGAGTAGTCAGCTATCTCTGCAGCAGGTTTTTTCTCTGTTACTTCCATAATAAATACGCCAGAATCATCACCAAATACGCCAGAACGTTCTCCTTTTTTCATTGAAAAAGATTTTCCAACAGACGCAGGATTAAAGCCTGTAGAACCAATACCATAACCACCAAGTGTGGCGTCAGCTATACTTTGTACAGTGATATTTTCACCATATTTTTTAGCAATATCATCAAGATTTCCTTTACCATCACCCAATTTAGCCATAATCTTAGCTTTTTTCATTTCTTTGCGTACTTCTGTGGTTGCTTGCTCTCTGAAATACTCAATATCTGCTTCATCTTTTGCTGATTTTCCTGTCAAAATGGCTACTAAATACATATTAGTCTCATTTATTTTGAAAATATCTCCAGCCACTTCACCTACTTTCGTTTCATCTTTATACGACCATTTTACTACTTCTCTTGCGCCTTTGATTTCATTCAAATCTGTTGCTGTACTATTAAGTTGTTTTGCTATTGCAGCAATAAGCGTCGGATTTTTAGCAATTTCAGCCTTAATAGTAGAGCCTTTTTTAATAGCATCTTGGAACATCAGCGCCTTATTATAAACGGCTGTTTCTGTGTTTGTACCAGCTAAAAGAGGACGTTCAATAGTTGCTAGTTTGTATTGTGTTTTGGTTACAGGTCTTGTAACTTCCAAAATATGCACACCAAAATCAGTTTCTACAAGCTGTGGCGCACCTACAGGGGCAACAAAAGACACTGCTTCAAATGGTTTTACCATCATACCTTTTCCAAACCATTTCAAATCTCCACCATCACTTGCTGTTCCGTCTGTACCATAAATTTTAGCCATTTTAGCAAAATCTTCTCCACCTTTTATTTTATCTAAAACTTCTTGCGCTCTTTTGCGTGCATCAGCTTTTTCTGTTGGGCTTGCGCCTGCCTTAAACAAAATATGTCTTGCACGTACAAAAGCTGCAGAATCTTCTTTTGTATCAGTAACTTTCACAATCATATAGTTTTTGCCATTCAAGAAAGGACCATAAATGCCGCCTTTCAAAAGTGGTTTTCCTTCTTGGAAAATACCATCAGGAATATCTTTTACAGTACGGAAAGCATAAGTTCCAGCTACTTCTGTTTCACGAGCCGCAAAACTAGAATCTTCTTTTGAAAGTGCAAAGTTTTTGGCAAGTTCTCTAAGTTCACCTATGAAAGCCATACTATCTTCTTTTGTAGGAGAAAGTGGGAATTTCACGTATTCAACTGTACGAGTTTCTTGTGCTTTGTAACGGTCTTTGAACTTTGCCATATGGCTTTTTAGCTCATCATCAGTTACTTTCAATGTAGAATCTGCAATGCTTGTGAAAGGTACAAAAACAAATTTTAAATCAGTTTTTGTATTTTGACTTTCGTACTCACGCTTAGTTTCTGCCTTGGTGATGTAGGTTGTTTGTGCAATAAGTGCGTTATATTTAGCATTAAGGCGTTTTTTTACAAGTGAAGCCTTAGTAAATTCCCAACGTGCAGGTGCATTTTTTTGCATTCCAGAAAGTTGTTGTGCAAGTGCAGCTTTGTCAAACTTTTTGGTTTGAGGGTCTGTACCCATTTGGCGCATTTCAGCGTCCATATAAATAGAATCACCTTGCATCATTTGCGTAAGTTCTGCTTTGCTTACGCCCAAACCAACTTTATTAAATTCTGGCATCAAAACCTCATCTTGGATAAAAGTATTCCAAACTTGGTCTCTTACTTGTTTGCTTTGCTCATCTGTAAGGCTACCAGTAGCTCCGTAAGCAACTAAAAGGCGTTGTTCAGCCTCTTTAAATTCTTTATATTTAATACTTCTACCATTTATTTTGCCCATGACTTTGTTTTCACTTGTTCCGCCTGTAGCGAAATTCCTAAAAATATCATCACCTAAGATAAATAAAATAAGCCCTACTGCAATAATACCTACCGCAATACCTGACTTGTCCCTGATTTTACTGATTACGCCCATTTAATTTAAGAAATATAAAAATAATATTGATTTATTTTAATTATGATTTTAATTGAATTTAAAAATTGGAACGCAAAATAAGGCTTTTTTTCTTACAAATCAAAATATTTGTTGGAAAATAATTTTTTATCAAAAAAACACTTCTTAAATCAACATCAAATAGCTACTTTTCAAAATTTAAGAAAAAAATTACCTATAATGTTGTCTTCTATTAAAATTATTTCTAAATTGCTGGCTATAAAACTAAAAATCTCTTTTCTTCAGTCTAAAGAAATTGCTGAAAACTAATCAAGTAAATATATGTCAAACACTATCTTAAATTCTCCTGTCGTAAGTTCTTACAATGGAAATTCAGTAGAAAACCACCTAGATAACCCATTTCCAGGACTTAGACCCTTCACCATTGAAGAAAGTCATTTGTTTTTTGGGCGTGAAGGACAAAGTGATGAAGTGCTGATGAAACTCTATGAAAGCCGTTTTGTGGCAGTTGTAGGACCTTCTGGTAGTGGTAAATCTTCATTTATTTATTGTGGAGTTATTCCTATTCTTTATGGTGGATTTTTATCTAATAAAACTTCTTCCTGGAATGTGGTTGTGGCACGTCCTGGCGCATCTCCTATTGATAATTTGGCGGAGGCAATCAACCAAAAAGCAGGGAATTTTGCTGAATTATCAGCAGAAGATAAGAAAATAAAGCACTCTATTACCTCTACAATGCTTCGTACAAGCTCATTAGGGCTTATAGAAGTGATTATGCAATCAAAAGAGCTTTCTGGGAAAAACACGTTGATTTTGATTGACCAGTTTGAAGAACTTTTTAGATTTAGAAAAAATGACGACAATGCACAAGCCCTAAATGAAGCCCTCACGTATGTAAACCTGCTTATGGAGGCTATTCGTTATGAAGGCTTACCTATTTATGTAGCTATTACAATGCGTTCTGATTTTATAGGTGAATGTGCGTTTTTTCCTCAACTCACAAGTGCTATCAATAATAGTTATTATATGATACCACAAATGACTCGTGAGCAGAAAAAAATGGCTATTACAGGTCCTGTGGCAGTAGGTGGCGGTGATATTACACCACGTTTGGTGCAGCGTTTGCTCAATGATTTGGGAGATAATCCTGACCAGTTGCCTATTTTGCAACATTCTTTGATGCGTACTTGGGATTTTTGGACGAAAAACCAAAACGTAGGCTCAAATGTGCAAGAGCCTGTGGATATTCATCATTACGAGGCTATTGGCACAATGTCAGAAGCACTTTCTATGCACGCAAATGAGGCTTTTGACGAACTTTCAGAAGACCAAAAAATCCTTTGTGAAAGTCTTTTTAAATCTCTTACAGAAAAAGGTGGTGACCAAAATAGTGGTATCCGCAGACCTACACGCCTTTTTGAGATTGCAGCCATTGCAGGCGTAAGCGAGGCAACTATTATTCCTGTTATTGATAAATTTAGAGAAGAGGGGCGTTCTTTAATAACGCCAGCGGCAAATATTGCCCTTAATTCTAACTCTATGATAGATATTTCTCACGAGAGTTTGATGAGAATTTGGGTGAGGTTGAAAAATTGGGTTGATGATGAGTCTGATGCAGTACAAATGTACCAACGTCTGTCTGAAGCAGGCGCAATGTACCAAATAGGGAAAGCGGGACTTTGGAGACCACCAGATTTGCAACTTGCACTAAATTGGAGAGATAAGCATAAGCCGACACTTATTTGGGCAAAACGCTATAATCCTTCCTTTGAGCGTACAATGGTGTTTTTGGATTATTCTCAAAAAGAATACGAAACAGAGCAAAAAGTAAAAGAAATGCTCCAAAAACGTACGCTTAGGCGCACTAGGATTATTGCGCTTATTTTGGGACTTTTTACTGTTGTTTCTATTGCTTTTTTAATTTATGCCCTTGCTAAACGTGTGGAGGCTGACCAACAACGTGCAGCCGCAGACAAAGAACGCCAACTTGCTATTATTGAAACGCAAAAAGCAATCACAAGTGAGCAAAATGCTAAATCTCAAGAGCTAAAAGCAACTTTGAGTGCAAAAGAAGCAAAAGCACAAAAAGAGGAAGCAGAAAAACAGAAAGATGAAGCAGAAAAACAAAAAGATATTGCTGATTTGAAAACAGAAGAAGCAATTAGGGCAGGAAATCTTGCTACTAAAAATGAAGGATTAGCCAAAGCAAGTGAAGGACGTGCCAAAGCAAGTGAGGCAAAAGCAAAAGCAAATGAAGAAAGAGCCAACGTAGAGAAAAATAACGCTATTGCAGCCAATAAAAAGGCTAAAAACTTGCGTTTGGTTTCTGTGGCACAAGCTATGGCAGTAAAATCTTTGCAATTAAGTGATGATGCCCAATTAGAGGCTTTGAATGCACAACAAGCATATAAATTCTATACAGAAAATGAAGGTGCGCCTTATAATGGTGATATTTTCAATGGTTTGTATGCGGCTATCAAAAACTTGGAAGGAGCTGATTTTAACGAGATGAAAGGACATACCGACAAAGTAAGTGGGGTTGTTTCTGCGTCTGCGAAAGGTAGGTATATGTTTTCTGCGGGTAGTGATGGCAAGATTTTGAAATGGGATGCTGAAAATTTGAAAGCTACACCAAAACTCTTAAAACAAAATAATTTTGTAAATAAGGCTATTGCGTTGAGTAGTGATAATTCTTTGCTTGCAGTGGGTGGAAGTAGCAGACAAATACAGATTTTTGATGTGAATTCTCCAGAAAGCGCACCAAAAATAATAAATCTTCCAGTCAAAGTACCTCAAAATCCTACTGTTTGGTTTTTGTCCTATCCAAATAAAAATTCTAACGAATTGATTGTGGCTAGCTCTGACAAAAAATTATATGTTGTGAAAGATGATAAATTAGAAGAAATAGGGGTTACACCTGCACAAGTCAATGCTTTGGCAGTTTCTCCTGATGGAAATACCATTGCGACAAGTGATATAACTGGTCAGATTGTTTTGTGGGACAAAGCTGCAAAAACTTCTAAGGTTTTTTATAGCAATAATCAAGTACCAATGCACGCTTTGCGTTTCAGCAATAATGGTCAAAAACTGGTAGCTGGTGATGAAAAAGGGCGTTTACGTATGTGGGCAAATTGGCAAAAATCAGACAAACCAATCACTTTGCTCGGACACAGAGCTAAAATCAATGATATTGCTTTTAGTGAAGATGACAAACAACTTGCTACAGCTAGTTTTGATAAAACTGTTCGTCTTTGGAATATGCAAAAGACTAATACAGAACCAATTACCTTGCGTGATGCTAATGCGTGGGTGTGGTCGTTGGCTTTTACACCAAAAGGAAACCAAATTATTGCAGGTTGTAGAGATAACAAAATGCGCTATTTTTATGTAAACCCTGATTATATGAGTGATGTTTTGTGTAATAAAATCATTGCCAATATGAGCAAAGAAGAATGGGAAAAATACGTTGCAGAAGATATTGACTACGAAAAAACTTGTGGAGAAAAACCAATGCGCAAAGAAGAATAAACTTTGATGTGTCAAGTAAATAAAAATAGAGATAAAAAATTACGTTTGTAAGTTTTTTATCTCTATTTTTGTATGTCTTAGTGCCTACTCAGTATGTATTTCTTAATGTCCTTAGTGTTAAAAAATAATAATAAAATGGAAACTTCAAAAATTTGGCTTATTACGGGATGTTCTACAGGAATTGGGTATATTCTTGCAGAAACATTACTAAAAAATGGTCATAAAGTAGCCGTAACGGCACGAAATTTGGATAAAATTGGTATTTTTAAAGAAAAATATCCAGAAAATGCTTTGCTTCTTACGCTTGATGTAAATGATTTGGCTAGTATTCAAAATGCTGTTCAGCAAGCAATTACGCATTTTGGAAAAATAGATGTGCTTGTTAATAATGCTGGTTATGGCTTGATGGGTGCAGTAGAAGAAATGGCATCAGAAGACATCAGAAACCTATTTGAAACGAATGTTTTTGGTTTGTACGAAGTTACAAGAGCTGTTTTGCCACAAATGCGCAAGCAAAAAAACGGTCATATCATCAATATTGCAAGTATGGCAGGTTTTGTTGCATCTCCAGGATTTTCTGCGTATGCAGCCACCAAATTTTCAGTAGAAGCTATTTCAGAAAGTCTGCAAAGAGAAGTAGCACATTTGGGCATAAAAGTAACTATCATTGAGCCAGGCGCATTTAGGACAGATTGGGCAGGGCGTTCCTTCAAATTTTCTGAAAATGAAATAGAAGATTATAATGCTAGTAGTGGCAAATTGCGTGATTTATTCAAAGGGAATTATAGCGGAAATCAAAAAGGAGACCCAGAAAAAGCTGCAAATGCTATTATGATGATAGCAGCACACGAAAAACCACCTTTGCATTTGGCACTCGGAAATGATGCATTAGAACGTATCAGAATGAAACTAAAAGCTGTTGAAAAAGATTTGGACGAGTGGGAACACATATCTAAAAGTATGGAATTTGATGAATAATAAAAAAAAGCCCTTTTCAGTATTTGAAAAGGGTTTTTTAATTCATCTTAAAATTTTATTCTTTGCAACTGTTTAGGTATTTTCAAATTCTTAATGTAGAGATAAAGCACTACCTTATCTAACGACAAATAATAACAAACAGTTTTCAATATAATTTTTCCAGTTCAGATAAGGCAGTGCCTTATCTCTACAATTCAACTATCTCCCAAAATTATTCTATTTCGTTTACTATTGGGGCGCACTTTACATCAAACTTAACAAAAATAAATTTGTTTCCCAAAATAATAATAAATTTTGTGGCTACCTAATTCTACTCCCAAATATACCAAAAACGCTTCAACTCTCCAAATAAAATTTAGTCATTTAGAGAATAAAATTCAATTTTATTTACCTAGTGTAACATCTAGTAAATAAGCGTATAACTTTGAGTATTTCTACTCGTAGTTTGTGTCCCCAGAAACCACCAAGATTTTTTGTACCATTATTTATCAGATGTAACACTAGCAAATCTTCCTTTAAAGATTTAGACATTTTTATTTTACTTTACAAAAAAGATTTTATAATATGATTAAATATTCCCAATATTTTTGGTAAATCAGAAATATAATAAGTTTTTGTATCTGTATAAACTTGATTATCAATAAGTTTCAGAAATTTCCAATCATCTCCAGTAACAGCACAACCATAAATAAATTTTTGTGGCTTTCCTTTTTGCTCATTGAAAATTTTGGAAGCGTACATTTGTGCTAAACATTGCCCTTTTCCATAATCCATATTTTCATCTTTTGCCTCTACCAAAGTGATAATAGGAGCTTGCATTACGTTTTTTAGTGCGTGTTTGGAAATAAAAAAATCACACGCACCCGACAAATCTCGTTTATCATCAACATACAAATCTTCACCAGAATAAAGTGTAACATTATCCAAATAGGCAAGTGCCACCTCTAATAAAATTGGTGAAATAAGTTTTTCAGATTTGCTTTTTTCGTTGGTAAGTGGCGTAAGTGCGGCTATTTCCAAACTACGTTTTAACCAATCAGAAGGCTCTACAAGCATTATTTCAGGAAATAAATTGATGCTACTTTCCTCCAAATCTAGTTTTTCTAATGTTTGTCTTAGACTTTTATAATTGCTATAACCCATAATTTTGAGATTTTTTAGAAATAAAACTGGTAATATCCTTTTGAGCCGTCCGCCGTAAAACCCTCCATAAGCACACGTCCGCCTGTTTTCATCAAATCTTCAAATTTTTTGGCGGTTTGTTCTGCCGTACTCATTTCTTCTTCATTTATTTTGGTGATAGTAAAACCTTCTTGTATGTAAGTTTCTCTGAAAAATATGCCTCCACGCTTCACTTTGGATATTCTTACGCCATTTTTCACTTTCAATCTGTCTTTATCAATCTTAGAAAGTGCCTCAAATTCAACGCCCAATTTGTCCACAGCAGCCACTTCTTTCTTCACAACTTCTGTATTTCCTTCTCTATTGATAAGTTCTACCAGTTTTTCTTGTATGATATTATTTCTTTTGAAAGTGATATTTATTTTGTCGCCTGGCTTGGCATAACTCAATTTTTCATCATAGTCACTACGAGAGTTCATTTTGTCATTATCCAATTTCAAAATAACATCACCACGTTTTAGCCCTGCAGTTGCGGCAGCCGTTCCCTCCTGCACAGACGTAACAAGCACACCATCATAGCCTTTCAAAGCAAATTCTTTGACACTTTCATTATTAACTTCCTGCACTTCTGCGCCCAAAAATGCCTTTTGCACATCTCCAAACTGAATTAAATCTCTTGCAATTTTCGCTACAATATCCACAGGAACAGCAAAACCATAACCAGAATATGAGCCTGTATATGACAAAATGGCAGTATTTATACCAATAAGTTCACCTTTGATATTGACAAGCGCACCACCAGAATTACCAGGATTTATGGCTGCATCTGTCTGTATGAATGATTCTATGGGAAACTGACTATTTAATAGCTTGATATTGCGCCCTTTAGCACTTACAATGCCTGCCGTGACGGTAGAAGTAAGGTTAAACGGATTTCCTACTGCAAGCACCCACTCACCCACTTTCACATCACGAGAACGCCCTAATTTGACATTTGGAAGGTTTTTAGCTTCTATTTTAAGGATTGCAAGGTCAGAGGAAGGGTCTCTGCCAATTACTTTTGCTTCATAAGAACGCTTTTCATGGATAACTTCCAGCTTGTCCGCACCATCAATAACATGATTATTGGTGATAATGTAGCCATCAGCCGTAAAAATAACCCCTGATCCTGAACCAGTAACACGACTTCCGCCCTGATTTCCACCGCCACCAAACATATATTCAAACATATCCATATTTTGACGACCATTTGCTATTGATTTGATATAAACCACGCTTTGCGTAGCCACAGAAGATGCCGTAACAAAATCCTCACTAGGAATAATCATTCCTAAACCATCATTTCCGCCTGTGTTGCGTACATTGGGCGTATTTTGCTGGATTTGTTTATCTAAATTATTATTTTGAATATTATTTTTAGCTGAATTTTCATTGAAATAAGAAAATCCATAAGCTCCCGCCACGCCTGCAAATAGGCTAATGGCTATGTTTTGAGAGATATTTTTAAGATTTTTAAGCATTTTTTTAATTTTTATGGAACATTTTTGTAGAATTTCTGATGTCTTCTTTTGTATCAATTTTTGTACCAAATTTAAGAGAAAAATAAACAAAACACAAGTCCAAAAAATGCGTGTTTCTTGGACTTGTCCTAAATTTCTAAAATCTTTCTTGTAAATATTTCATTCCTATTTTCTGAAATTGCGCTAAAGTTTTTTGTTCTTTTTTGATGCTTTTTCCGTCTTTGTAAATCTCGTAAAACGGTTTTTTTGAGTCTGTAAAGTGAATGCCATTGGTGATTTTGCCGTTGTTATCAGTTGTGAGATGCGTCATAAAAAGCGGCTCTTTTGCATCACTCATATACATCAAATAAACGCTTTCTTCTTGTGTCAGAAAGTCCGCCATTTGCTGAAAAACATTCTCCAAGTCGTTAGCAGGCTGAATAATCATACCTTCTGCCATTTTGAGATTGATTTTCAAATCTCCCATTTGCTCATAATCTTCTTCTTTTAGCTCAATTTTTTTATTAGCAGAACAAGTAATTATTTTTCCATTTTTGACGCAATAAATAATTCTATTTTTTGGCAAATTTTGCAAATTAAAGGCAATATATTCGTTGTAAAAAACTGTTTTATTTTTAGCTAAAACCTCTATGGTGAGCAGTTTATCTTTGAAATAAAATTTTGTTTCTGCATCTGGCTCTTGTTTATTGCTGATTTTGATAACATCATTTTGTCTTTCAAGCGTGATACGGTTGAAATAATGCATAGCAAACAAATCTAAAAAAATAGTTTTTAGATTTCCGTTTTCTATTTTTTTGGTTACAAATCCTTTTTCAATAATCTTATAAGCCTCACCGTCAATGATTTCACCATTTTTATATGTTGATTTTATATCATATATTGGGTATTGGTATTTCTCCAAATTTTTGAGATAATCATTAGAATATTGGAACATTATTGCCCCATTTTCGTAATAATCAACCCATTTAAACTCTCTATCTCCTGCCATAAAGTAGCCATTATGTGGTTTTCCGCTTTTGTATGTGCTTTCATACTCGTTAGCGGGCTTGCTCATAATCCGAAATGACTTATGCACGACCGTACTGTCTGGCACATTTTTTTGTGCAAAAAGCGGGTTTTCATTATCCATAAAAAGAATAAAAAATAAAGAAAAAAGATATTTTTTCATAAACAAATTAAATAACAAAAATGCGTAATTCGTAGTTGATAATTCGTAATTGAAAAGATTATTTTTCAAGTTTTATATTGTTAAGCACTTCGTTATCAAGGAAATCATTATCATTATTGATAAAAGCAAACAAACATTTTTCTACAAAATCTGGGTTACATTTTTCCATTTCTGTTGTGCGTAGGGCTTTTTGTATGTTGGTAATATTTTGCGTTTTTGGACGAAAAAGCCTTATAGAAAAGATTAAAGGCATTTTTTGGTCATAATATTCTGTTTGCGGATATTCTCCAAAAATACTTAACGTATTTTGCGCTTTTTGGTTGTCTGTATATTTTATTTCAAAATAATAAAAATATTTTTTGATGTCATCTTCTTCAGTAGCAAGGATTTGCCCTCTTATTTTGAGCCAGTCAATGGCTTTAAATGCTTGCATAACTTCCGCTGCAGAAAGTACGCCTAATGAGGTTGGTTTACTCTCAAATGGACTCTGAAAAACAGTCGTGAAAGCGGGTACAAAAGTAGTAGTAGATGGTATCATTTTGTTGTTATTTCTTCCTTGTTATTTTTTGAATATTAGTAATTTATTTTGCTCAAATTTACGGCTTTTTTTAATAAATTCTTTAAATTTTTTTTAAAATCAAAAACTTTTTTGCAACGAAAAGCAGCTTTTTTTGATATAAAATGATAAAAAATCTCTATTAAAAAATGCAAAAAATTTGGCTTTAAAAAAAGTTTAACCAAATAATATTTGGCACTTTACTTTTCAAAGTGCCATTCTAGCATTCTGACATTTTTGTAGGGTAATTTTTAAGCTAAAAATAATTATTTTTTGCAAATAAAAAAATGTAACAAAATGAGAATTTGGCAACTTATTTTAATATTTTTTCAGAAAATATTTTTTTAGCTGATTATTTTGATATAGATTTGTTTAGAAACGGTTGATATTTTCAGTAGAAAATCAGTAAAAAAATTGGTGAAAATTGTATTATTTTGACCAAAAAAATGCACCAAAATTATCAAAAAATCATTAAAAAACCCTCCAATGAAAAATCTAAAATTTGTTCTTATTTTTTTAGCTTTTATCTCTCTTGCAGGCTCTTGCGAGAGGCGTGAGAGTGATGTAATAGCAATGAAAGTGCCAGGAGACGCCGTTATCAAAGGCAGAATAACAACTGCTAATGGTACAAAACCAGCACCAAATTTGACTGTAACTGTTTTTTGGGAATATGATGGTATTGTTAGAGAGAAAACCAATGTAAAAACAGATGCCAACGGCAATTATAGCATCAATTTGCTTGTACGACCAGAAGAAGCAAAAAATGGGCAGTTTTCTGTGTGTTTTGTAGATGCTTGGAAACGTGGCTATTTGTACCAACCAGGTCCAGACCCAGAAGATACCGCTTTTAAACGCTTTTTTTTAGAACGTAATGAAACAAAAATAATTGATTTTAATTTGCCCCAGCCAGCAACATTACAACTTTCTTTGGATAACTCCATTATTTACAACCCAAATTATTATTATCAACTCATTGATAATAATCTTAATTATCAATTTGCACAATTTTGGTATTACCCTGATAATGCCCCCAACGTTTATGAGCTGGAACGCATCATACCCGCAGATACGCCCATCACAATAGAGGCAAAAACGGTTACTAGGGTTTTTCCTGTGGTAAAATTATCTTCAAAAATCATAGTTATTCCTGCTATTGCTCCAAATCAAACGCTTATACAACCTATTTCTTTTTAAATTTATGTCAAAAAAAATAATATTGATTTGTTTCCTACTATTTTTGGTGACCAAATCATACGCACAACTACGTATAGGCGCAACCACACAACTAGGTGTAAGCACTATTAACGGTGATGAAAACGGAATATCTTATAATGATAATACACAATTCAAATTTAGCTATGGAATTGGTGTTGTGGCTGATATTCCCGTCAAATATTGGCTAAATGTTGAAACGGGCTTGGTTTTTCAAAATCTTGGTTTCTCACAAAAAAAAATAGCATATACTAATGATGTTTTGAATGTTCATTATCTGAATATTCCTATCAATGCACGTCTAAACTTATCTAGTGCTGCTGCGAAAACAAAATTTTATTTTAAATTAGGTTTATATGGTAGCTTTGCTGTTGGTGGAAACGTAAAATTAACTTCTAATTTTGCACCACAAACAAACTCTGGGCAAGCTCCAAATCCTGCAGAAATCATTAACATAAAAGAAAAAAGAAAATTATCTTTTGGTAATGACCCTTCCACAGATTACGCAAAAAGGATAGATATGGGTTTCAATATTGGCTTGGGCTTTGATTGGAAACGCTATTTATTTGGCTTCAATATTCAAAATAGCCTTATCAATATTCAACCACAAGGAAATAGAGGTAATTCTATCAAAAATTGTGCTGTTAGTTATTATTTTTCTTATTTGATGTTTGACAAAAATATTAAAAAATCTATTGTTGCAGAGTAAAATAATAAATTCAGAAAACACCTATAACTATGAATTTAAAAACCGCATTTCTACTTCTTTGGATAGCTTTTTTGTTGTCCTCTTGCGCTGCAGGTGGGCAATACCAAACCACACGCTCACATTATGCGCCTAATCTAACAAAAGAAAAACTTAACGTAGAGCTTGCTTGGGTAGCAAAAACAGGTGTTAGCGCAAATGCAGCTCTCAAAATTTTCAAATATTGGGGCGCAGTTGGTACTTTTCAATCAAATAGAGCATCTTATACTGCCAGTCCAGGCATACTAACAACGCCAAGAATATATACTAAAACTGGTTATGCCTTTGATTTGGGAGCAAATTTTAATATTCCAATAGGTAAAAAAGGTAGTTTTAATGTTTCTTCTGGTGTTGGTTATAACTCTTCTGATATGTCTGCGGTTTCTAAGGGATATTCATTTGTAGATTATTATGCTACAAATGGTACTTATTGGTACGTGCAGCCATATCTTATACTAGGACAACATAAAAGAACCAAACATCAAATTACTACCAGGTTTCAAAGTTATGGCTTTAATCTAAATTATTTTGAAAGTGGAAGTACGTATTACTCACAAAGTAAACGAAATAATGAATTGCTTACAAGTTTTAGCTTGGGTTATGGAATTAACTGTAGTATTATGCCTAATTTGAATATTACGGCTCAGATTGGTTTAGAAATATCTCTCAACACCATAGAAATAAAAAGTAGTTATGGTATCAAAACAAGCGTTCCTAATTCTGAATGGGCAAAAATAGGCATACAATTTGTGCGTCCTTCAATAAAATAAAATAAAGTAAAATTGCCACGAATGTACGAACAATTGTATTTATTCGTGCATTCGTGGCAAACACTAAAAAATCTCACAAAATCACAAATTTTTATCCAAAAAATTAGTGAGCATTTTGTAAAGGTGCAAACGGGTAACACCGCCAGAAATTCCATGATTTTTGTTGGGATAATAAAAACTTTCAAATTGCTTATTAGCTTTTATCAAAGCCTCTTGCATAATTACGGCATTCTGAAAATGTACATTATCATCTCCTGTGCCGTGTACAAGCAGATATTTGCCTTTTAGCTTGTCCACGTGAGTAATGGGCGAGTTGTCATCATAGCCAGCAGCATTGTCTTGTGGACGTTTCAGATACCTTTCTGTATAAATAGTATCATAAAAACGCCAAGTTGTAACAGGTGCAACCGCCATAGCAGCTTTAAAAACGTCATTTCCTTTCAAAATACACAAAGAAGACATATAACCGCCATAACTCCAACCCCAAATCCCAATCCTGTCTTTATCAATAAAAGGCAAACCCCCCAAATATTTAGCGGCATCAATTTGGTCTTCAACTTCTAATTTGCCTAATTGTCCGTAAGTTGATTTACGAAAAGCAGCTCCACGCCCTCCTGTACCTCTATTATCCACACACGCCACCACATAACCTTTGCTCACGAGGTGCTGATACCAAAAGAAATCAAAGAAATCCCATTTATTATCAACTTCTTGAGAGCCAGGACCTCCATAAACAAACATCAAAACGGGGCTTTTTGCACTTGCATTTTGTGGTTTTATCATCCAACCGTTTAGTTCTGTTCCACTTGCGTTTTTGAAAGTGAAAAATTCTTTTTTAGTGATGCTAAAAGCCTTCATTTTTTCATTTAAAGCACTATTATTTTCCAAAACCTTGATGCTTTTGCCTGTTTTTGCCTCGTGCAAACTCGTGATAAAAGGCGTATCTTTGTCGCTAAAATTATCTACAAAATAACTACAATCAGGACTCATATTGATGCTATGCGTACCTTTTTGAGTAGAAAGTTTTTTGAATGCTTTTCCAGAAAAATCTGTAACATAAAGTTGTCTTTCAAGTGGAGAATCTTTGGTGCAGGTCAGGTAAATAAGGCTATTTTTCTCATCTACGCCCTCTATTTTACTTATTTCAAAGTCGCCTTTGGTGATTTGCTTAATCAATTTTCCGCTCATTTCGTAGAGGTAAATGTGCTTAAAACCATCTCTTTCGCTTGTGTGCAAAAACTGCTTTTCGTTCTCCAAATAGCGCAAATCATCAGTAAATTCTACATCAACATACGTTTTTTCTTCTTCTGTGAGAATAATTTTGCTTGCGCCTGTGCTTGCGTTGGCGTGCAAAATCTCTAATTTATTTTGCAAACGGTTCATTCTACGGATAGAAAGCGTGTTTGCATCTTTTGTCCAGTTTATACGAGGAATATAAATGTCGGTTTCTGTGCCAATATCCATTTTGGTTATCTTAAAGTCTGCCATATTCACAACGGAAATAGTGATTTTTGAGTTATCTTCACCTACTTTTGGATACTTGAAACGGTAGTCAGTAGGATATGATTTATTCCACATTTGCATATTGTACTCTTTTACGTTGGTTTCGTCAAAAGTATAAAAAGCAATTTTTTTACTATCACCAGACCACGCAAAGGCTTGCGCAAAGGCAAATTCTTCTTCATAAACCCAGTCTGTGCTGCCATTGATGATGCTGTTTTGTTTTCCTGTTGTGGTGATTTGTTTTTCCAACATATCCGCTAAATTTACCACAAAAAGGTCGTTATTGCGCACAAAAGCTACTTTTTGTCCATCAGGCGAGATAGTGGCGTAAGATTGCGCACCACCTGCAGAAAGGGTAGAAAGTTTTTTGGTTTTGATGTCAAAAACGGAATAATCAGCCTTAGAAGAACGCCTATAAATGCTTTGAATGTTGTTTTGGAGCAGTATTTTGTCTTCTGTGGCATTTAGTTCGTAAGATTGGAATTCTTGCCCCAAATCAGCTAAAATACCAACTTCTTTGCCATCTTTTACAGTAAATTTCGCAATTTGTGAGCCTTTGCTGGCAGAGTAAAATTGTCCGTCTTTCATCCAATTTATTTCAGCGGTTTGGGCAGGATAAAAGCTATAATTTTGCCAAACGTCTTCAATAGAAACATTTTTTTTTGTCGCCGTTTGCGCCCATAAAGTAGGCATTTGAGCAATCAGGGCAATTATGAGAAAAATATTTGATTTTTTTTGCATTTTTTTAAACTTTTTTTTAAACTTTTTTAGACTTTTTTAGATAAATATACGTTGTAATGTTAGCATAAAACGCCACATAAAAAAATTTAGTATGTTTTGTAAAATTTTTGCATAAATTTTACTAAAAAATTGACTTTGGCACAAAACTTGAAATGGTATTTAGTATGGTAAACCACTAGATGAAATATCATATAAAGGTATCATTTTGTTTGTTTATGTTGTTTAATTGTTATTAGAAAAACTCGTCTTTTTAAGGCGAGTTTTTTTGTTTTTTGATTTATCATTTAAAATAGCTAATATTACGCCCTAACTTTTATCAAAAATTTATCAAAAAATTTATTAAAATGAAAAATCTAACAAAAAACTTCAAAAATTTATTTTATTTCAGCTTTTTCTTGCTCCTATGTGTGCGTGCCAATGCACAAACAAATCCAGAAATTACACCAGATTTTATGGAAAAACATACTTTTAGAAGTATGGAAGAAGCCCTAAAAAACCCTTCTGATGTATATTCTCTTAATCTGAATAATACATTTATAGAAGAATTTCCAAAAGAAATATTGAAATTTACCAATTTAAGAGAACTTAATCTAAGTGGAAACAAGATGTCTGCCATTCCCAAAGAGATAGCAAAACTTCAAAATTTGACTTCTCTTAATTTCTTTGGAAACGACCTTGTTTTTGTTGCGCCAGAAATTGAAAATTTGACCAATTTGACTATTTTGAACATTAGTTACAATAAACTAAAAACTATTCCTGCGGAAATTGGAAAACTCAAAAAATTAGTAGAACTAAATCTTGATAACAACGAATTGACGTTGTTGCCCAAAGAAATTGGTAATCTTTTGCAACTAACCACATTGAAATTAGGCTTAAATCAGTTTAAAGATTTTCCCAAAGAAATTGTGAAAATAAGTAGTTTGGAAAGCCTATATTTGCAAAACAACCAACTGCGTACACTTCCCAAAGAACTAGGAAAGCTATCAAAACTTACGTTATTAGATTTGGAAAAAAATCCAATAAAGACAGTTCCAAGCAATTTGAAAGTGTTTTTGAAAAACCTTAGGTATGCTGAGAATGAAAATATAGCAAGTTTTTTTGAGAAATAAAAATAATCTTGACAATAAATGACGAATTTATCTGAAACTTAGCTATATTACAACATTCATAAAGTATCACGAATTCTTGCACGAAAAACACGTTAAACAATGAATAAAATTATATTTATCTTCCTGCTTTTTCTGTTTTTATTTCCTAATAAAGATGCTCTTTTTGCGCAAGATAATCTGCAAGATGCACCAATGCAAGCCATTATTTTGAGTGCAAATAAGTCAGAATATATGCTTGGAAGGCATTATCAGATATTTAAAGATACTTCTGCCAAACTTACTTATGCGCAAGTAAGTAGCAATAAATATGATGCTCTGTTTTATTCTAGCAAAGAGGATAAGCCAAGTGTTGGCTATTCTAGTGCAGCTTTTTGGTTGCGCTTTAAGATAGAAAACCCTTTCCAATCTGAAAAAGAATATATTTTGGAGCTAGAAGCACCACTTTTAGATGATGTTATGCTATTTTCTCCTACTTCTTTGGGTAGTATTCAAGAGAAAAAAGTAGGTGACTTGATGCCATTCAACGAAAGAGAAGTCCGTAACAAAAATCACGCTTTTCGCATCAAAATCCCTGCACGCAATACCAGCACCTATTATATACGTGTACATTCGCAAAGTTCATTGCATTTTGGCGGCACACTTTGGGAAGAACCTGAGTTTCAGGTGAGTTCTAGTAATGAACAAACGGGTTTTGGTATCTACATAGGTATTATGATAGCTATGATTTTCTATAACTTTTTTGTCTTTCTTTCTCTACGAGATGGTACGTATTTGCATTATGTGAGTAGTATTGTGGCGGTGTCGTTGTTTCAACTGTCTTATAATGGAATGGCGTATCAGTTTTTTTGGTCGTCTCATCCAAGGTGGCACGAGATAAGCGTACCGTTTTTTATTGCGTTGGGTGCGCTCACAAGCCTAAATTTTGCTACAAAATTTTTAAATACAAAAGAAAATGTACCAAAATGGCTCAATAAAGTCATTTTAGGACTTACTATTTATTCGGTTTTGGTGGCTTTGCTTAGTTTTGTGGTACGTTATGGCATTATTATACGTTTTTCTACACTTGGAGGGCTTTTAATGTCTGTTTTAGTGGTAATGTCTTCTATATTTGCTTTGCGCAAAGGTTTCCGTCCTGCAAGGTTCTTTTTGGTGGCGTGGAGTATGTTTTTGTTGGGAGTTTTTGTAACTGTTTTGCGTGGATTTGGTATTTTGCCCTATGGTTTTGTTACTAATTATTCCATTCCTATTGGTGCAGCAATAGAAGTTATTTTGCTTTCTTTGGGGCTTGCCGACAGAATAGCCGTAATTAGGCGTGAACTTACCCAAAAAACACTCCAACAAGCACGCCTAGAAAGTGAAAAAGAACGTGAACGTAATGAATTTGTAGAAGACCAAAACAAACGCTTAGAAGAGCTTGTGAGTAGTCGTACTGTTGATTTGGCTGAACAAAATAGGAAAATGACAGCGAGTATTCGTTATGCTGAAAGAATACAAAAAGCTATTCTGCCACAAAAAAGCCTGATTGCACAAACTTTGCCTGATTCTTTTATCTATTTCAAACCTCGTGATATTGTTTCTGGAGATTTCTATTGGTTTGCTGAAAAAGGCGACAAAATAGTGATTGCAGTAGTTGATTGTACAGGACACGGTGTGCCAGGTGCTTTTATGAGTATGATAGGAAACACTCTACTTAATCAGATTGTCCACGAAAGAGGCATTACACGACCATCAGAGGTGCTTAACCAACTGCACGAAGAGATAAAAATGGCTCTTAAACAAACAGAAGACCGCAACAAAGATGGTATGGATATTGGTTTGTGCGTGGTGCATAGAGATGTCAATATGATAGAGTTTGCAGGCGCAGAAATTCCTTTGCTTTTGATGAGAAACGGCACTTTACAAGAAATAAAAGGTGACAAACGCTCCATTGGTGGCAGTTCTCGTGCTAATTCTGCACCATTTACCAATCATTTTATTAAGGTAAAAGAAGGAGAAGAAATTACTATTTATCTTTCTTCTGACGGCTATGCAGACCAATTTGGAGGAGATGACAACACTAAGTTTATGAGCAAAAAGTTTAGAGATTTATTGATTAATCTTAATCATAATAAAAATCTCAAAAGCCAACACATTCAACTCAATAAGGTAATGGAAGAATGGAAAGGCGCACACCGCCAAATAGATGATATTTTGGTCGTAGGATTTAAGATAAAAGGCATCTCACGTAAAGTGGAAGCCGTGCCGGCACAACAAACAAACACAAATCTTAGAAAAGAGTTAAGAGATTAGGAAAAGGTACGAAATAAGAAGTACGAAGTACGAATATAAGACTTTGATTATTAAACTATTGTAAAAACAAAAAAGTAAAATTATTAGATTCCTGTTTTTTTAAGTATTCCATTGCAAATTATTATCCAATTTCAAATAAACTCACAACTCACAACTCATAACTCATAATTCACAACTCATAACTCAAAATGTACAATCAACCAATGCTAAAAGAAGGCGCACTTGCAGGGCGCACAATAGTCGTTACAGGTGGCGGAACAGGCTTAGGCTACGCTATGGGCAAGTATTTCTTAGAACTAGGCGCAAACCTTGTCATTACAAGTCGTAAAATGCCTGTTTTGGAAGAAGCTGCAAAAAAACTATCAGAAGAAACCAAAACAGAAGGCAAAGTTTTGCCTCTTACCTGTGATGTACGCATCTATGAAGAAGTAGAAGCTATGCTCAAAGCGGCTGTCGCTAAGTTTGGTAAAGTTGATGGCTTGCTTAATAATGCTGCAGGAAACTTTATCAGCCCAACAGAACGCCTATCTAGTCGTGCTTTTGATACTGTGGTGGACATTGTTTTGAAAGGTACTTATAATTGTACGCTTGCGTTTGGCAAATATTGGATAGAAAACAAGCTACCAGCAACTGTTTTGAGCATTGTAACTACTTATGCGTGGACTGGAACAGGTTTTACTGTGCCTTCTGCTTGCGCAAAGGCAGGCGTTTTGGCTCTTACACGTTCTTTGGCTGTTGAATGGGCAAAATATAAGATTAGGTTTAACGCTATTGCACCAGGTCCTTTCCCTACGGAAGGTGCGTGGTCTAGATTGTTTCCTGATAGCCTTGCAGAAACAGATTTAGGAAAGAAACTTGACCCAATTCAACGCATTCCTTTGCGTAGAGTAGGAGAATTGCAGGAAATAGCTAACCTTGCAGCTTATTTGATGTCTGATTATTCTGCTTATGTCAATGGAGATGTGATTACTATTGATGGTGGTGAGTGGTTGCAAGGCGCAGGTGAGTTTAATCACCTTGACGCTGTGCCAAGCAATATGTGGGATATGATGGAAGGAATGAGAAAAAAATAAAGTCATCTAAATTAGCAATTAGTACAAATAAAAATCTCCTAAAAATATATTTTAGGAGATTTTTTTGTGGGTTTGTAAATGAAAATTCAATGTTCCTACATTACTTATACGTTTCCCACTAGGGCTTTTGCATCTAATTTAAGGCTTTTTGATGAAAATAGTGGCATTATGGAAATATTCAATATCTTTTTTCCAATAAAATTGGATAAAAGTCTTGAAAGTACCAAACTAGATGCAGAAGCCCTAATTAGTATTATGATAATTTGTATTCTGAATTTCGTAGCCACTTGATAAATCAAGCGATGTTTTGGTACAAAACAAATGAGATGGCGCAATGATGTAGCACAAATTATGTGGAATTTATTTATCAAAAATAATACTTTGTAGCACAGTTTATTCTCTACCATTTGTTTTGTCCCAAAACCGCGTTTTGATAAATCAAATGCCTATATAAAAATTTACAAATTATCAATGTCGTTATCTAACTATGAAAGTTATTCAACTTAAAACCCAAATTCCAAACAAAAAGACAGAAAATTAGTTAAATATTTTGTAATGAATATTTTTTTTACGAAAAAAAGTTCTAATTTTGCGGTGTTATAACAAATGTTACAACAATTATACTTCCAACCGTTATATTTCTTACGACGTGTCAAAAAATATTAAACTAAACAAAGGATTTGATATAAAAGTCGCTGGTAAAGCTACTAAAAATCTTGTTACTGGCTCACTTTCAAGCTCTTATGCTATCAAACCAACCGACTTTTTAGGCGTAGAACGCCCAAAAGTAGTCGTGCAAAAAGGCGACCTTGTGAAAGCAGGAAGTCCTATCTTTTTTGATAAAAAAAATGATAAAGTTAAAATCACCTCACCTGTTAGCGGAGAAATTGCAGAAGTTATTCGTGGCGAAAAAAATGTGCCTTTGGAGGTTAGAATTATTGCTGACACTCAAATTGAGTATGTTGCCTTCAAAAAATATACACTTTCAGAACTAAATAGCGTCAGCAATGAAATGGCTGTCAATGCGCTTTGTGAAAGTGGTGTTTTTGCTAATTTTATTCAAAGACCTTTTGGCACAATGGCACGCCCAGAAGACAAACCAAAAGCAATTCACGTTTCTACTTTTGATACTGCTCCTCTTGCTGCTGACGTAGCTTTTACGCTAAAAGGAGATGAAAAATATTTTACTGCGGGTATAGAAATTCTTAAAAAACTTAGTCAAAAAGTTAATATAAATCTCAATGCAGGGACAGAACTTGCGCTAATTTTTGCTCAAACAAAAGACGTAAACTTTAATACTTTCACAGGAAAACACCCAGCAGGTAACGTAGGTATACAAATTCACCATATTGACCCAATCAATAAAGGAGAAATAGTTTGGACTATTTCGGCATTTGGCGTGGCACAAATAGGCAAACTTTTTTTAGAAGGTAAATATGATGCATCTAAAATTATTGCGGTGGCTGGCTCTGAAGTAACAAAACCTCAATATTATAAGACATTTACGGGTGCTTGCATCAATAAATTAGTAGAAAATAACCTTAATTCCCAAAATGTACGTTTTATCTCTGGGAATATCCTCACAGGAGAAAAAATCAGCCAAGACGGTTATCTTAATTTTTATCATAATTCTTTGTCAGTTCTTCCAGAAGGTAATTATTATGATTTTTTGGGCTGGATTTCTCCACTAGCCAAGACTTCAAAATCTCTTAGTTTTCAGCGTGCTTTTGGGCTTTTTTCTTTCTTAGCTCCACAAAAAGAATACGTTTTGGACACGAACACACACGGAGAAGAGCGTGCATTTGTGCAGACAGGCGTATATGAAGAGGTTTTGCCAATGGATATTTTGCCTGCATATCTTTTGAAAGCTATTTTAGCCAACGACTATGATGCAATGGAAGAATTGGGTATTTATGAGATGATAGAAGAAGATATTGCACTTTGCGAATTTGTTGATGTTTCTAAAATGAATATGCAAAAAATCCTTAGAGAAGGATTAGATATGATACAAAACAGCTAAATAATTAGAGACTTTTAATTAGGAACTATAAATTTAATACAGGTTCTATTAAACAAATAAACTACTAATTTTGTATTCCTTAGTGTGTATTCTGTGGTAAAATAAAAAAGATAAAATTTAAAATAACAATTATATGCAATTTCTACGAAATTTCTTAGATACTACAAAGCCAAAAATCAAAAACAAATTGGTTCATACGGCTTTTGATGCATTTGAAACCTTCCTTTTTGTGCCAAATCATACGGCTGGAGCAAAAGGAATACAGGTAAGAGATGCTATTGACCTAAAAAGAATGATGATGACTGTCATTATTGCTATGGTGCCTTGCTTGCTGTATGGTATGTGGAACATTGGGCATCAGCACGCACTCGCAACTGGGCAAAATTTAGATTTTTTAGCTAAATTTTGGATAGGAACAATAAAAATAATGCCTATTATTGTTGTTTCTTATGGTGTGGGCTTGGGTATTGAGTTTTTTGTTGCCTCACGCAAAGGACACGCAGTAAATGAAGGCTTTTTGGTAAGTGGGATGCTTATTCCGCTAGTAATGCCGCCTGATATTCCTTTGTGGCAGGTAGCACTTGCGACTGCTTTTGCGGTGATTATTGCAAAAGAAGTCTTTGGCGGAACTGGTATGAACGTCCTAAATATTGCTCTTACGGCACGTGCTTTCCTTTATTTTGCCTATCCTGTGAATATTGCAGGCTCAAAAGTTTGGACTTACACGGGTGATTTGAAGACCGTTGATGGTTATTCTGGTGCTACGGCACTTTCTATTGTGGCAGACAAATCAACGGCTTTATCAGAAAGTAAAGCATTATTTACAAATACAACAGGCGTTGATGCACTTACAGAGGCAGGGAAATGGAGTGGAAGTAATCTTTTTTCCTTTGAAAATATGTTTATGGGCAATATTCCTGGTTCTATTGGCGAAACTTCTACGCTGATGTGTTTGATTGGTGCAGCTATTTTGATAGTTACGGGTATGGGAAGCTGGAAAATCATTGTAAGTGGCTTTGTAGGCACTTATTTAATGGCTCTTTTGCTTAATGCAACAGCTGCAAATGCTTTTATGGCACTTCCTGCACACTATCATTTAGTAATGGGAGGCTTGGCTTTTGGTATTGTTTTTATGGCTACTGACCCCGTTTCTGCGGCACAAACAGAAACAGGAAAATGGGTATATGGACTTTTGATAGGTGCTTTCACAGTGCTTATAAGAGTATTTAATCCAGCATATCCAGAGGGAATTATGCTTGCAATTTTGCTTATGAATGTGCTTGCGCCACTTATTGATTATTTCGTTATCAATGCCAACAAGCAAAGAAGGCTAAAACGTATGCCAGCGCAAACAGCAAAAGTAGCAGCTTAGTTAGAGGTACGAAATTAGAGATACGAAGTACGAATACAAAAAGCCTTTCCAAATTTGGAAAGGCTTTTTGTATTTTTTACCCACAACTCGTAATTATTTAATATTCAAATCAAAAGGCATACGCATTTGAACGCCTTTCATATTTTTGAGTTTCTGAATAGTTTGATATTGCTGATAAAGTTCTTCTCCCATTTCTTTCTTCATTGCACTTTGAATAGCATTTGAAGATATTTCTGCTTTGGTTTCTGTTGATTTATTGAGAAGTGTTTGCAAAAAATCTTTTTTAGCAGGGTAATACCTCAAAGAAAAATCTTTTTCAATTTTTGCTTTCTTAGCCGCAATTTGTATAGCCGTATTAAAATCTCCTAAAACATCAACCAAACCATTTTCTTTGCCTTGTGCGCCTGTCCACACACGCCCAGAAGCAACTTTTTTGAGGTCGTCTTGTGTCATTTTACGCCCTTTTGCCGCTTTTGAGGTAAAATCCTCATAAATACGTTCTACACTATTCTGAATGATTTTTCCTTCTGTTTCAGACATAGCGTGTGTAGGATTTCCCAAATCAGAATAAAAGCCTGTACTCACCCTGTCTGTCGTTACACCAATCTTGTTTTTGAGCAGTCCTTCTGCATTGAAAAGCACCCCAAAAACACCAATAGAACCCGTTATTGTATTTGGTTGTGCAACAATAGTATCACAAGCCATAGCAATATAATATCCACCGGAAGCCGCCACATTAGACATAGAGGCAATAATTGGCTTCACTTTTTTGGTCAAAACCACTTCTCTCCAAATAATATCAGAAGTCAAAGCACTCCCACCAGGCGAGTTGATACGCAAAACAATAGCTTTCACTTTGTCATCTTTGCGGAGTTTTCTAAGTTCTTCCGCAAGTTCTGTACCAATTTGCCCTTTTTCACCTTTTCCATCTACTATTTCACCATCAGCCACAAGTACCGCCACTCTATTTGGTGAAGTGCTACGTGTTTTTTCTGCTTGAGATTTGATATATTTACCTATTGAAACTGAAACAATTTTTTGTTTTTCTGTTAATTTTAAAGTTTTCTTAATTTCGTCCTCCACTTCGTCTTCATACCCTAAATGTGTGATTAACTTATATTTAAGTGCATCTTCTGGGGTACGTACAGACATAGAATCAGAAAGTATAGTAAGGTCTTTCAAATCAATGGCACGAGAAGCTGCTACATTTTTCAGGTAAAAATCATAGACAGAATTAAGGTAAGAAGTAACTTGCGCTCTGTTTGGGTCGCTCATTTTATCCAAAAAAAGTGGCTCTACCGCACTTTTAAAATCTCCTACTTTAAAAATCATAGGTTTTACTTCTAATTTTTCCAGCGTTCCTTTGATAAACGTAACTTCAGAAGAAAGTCCGTTTAACTCCATCATTCCCTGCGGATTAAGGTATATTTTATCTGCCACAGATGCTAAATAATATGCTCCTTCTGAATAATATTCAGCATACGCAACAATAAATTTGCCTGATTTTTTGAAGTCAATAAGTGCATCTCTTATTTCTTGTAAAGCTGCAAAACCTGCCCCTACAGTCTTAGAATTAAGATAAATACCTTTTATTTTTGTATCTTCTTTGGCATCTTTGATACCTTGCAAAATTTCTACTAAGCCCAAACTTGTTGGCTCACCTGTAGAAATAGGCAAATCTAAATCATCTAGTGGATTTTCTGAACTTCTTTCAGTAATTGGTGCGTTAAGTTTGATGTGCAAAACAGAATTATCTTCTATTGTTGGTGTATCTTTTGCAGAGCCAGCAATGCCAATTATGATAAAAATGCCTATCAAAAATGCCAACAACAAGCCAACCATTGAGGCAAAAGTGAATTTAAAAAACTGTAACATATATAGTTATGAGTTGTGAGTTATGAATTATTAGTTTGTTATGTATTTTTTAACGTGAAAATATGGTAATTATTGTTTTTTAATGATAAAATCCCAATAAATAAACTACTTGGAGGTAGTTATTTATTAGGATTTTGAAAAACTAAAAAAATGGTATTGAAATTTAGGAAGGAAAAAAAGCTAACATACTTATTCCTAGTGTGATAAGGCAAAGAAGTTCTGCAAAACTCAACCAAATGTTTTTAGGTTTTGCTTCTGCCTGTTGGGCTATTTCCTCGTAAGATAGCCCCAAAGGCTCTCCAAAGGGTTGTTCAAATGGAACTGTTTGTAAGATTTTTTTCATAATAGATTACTTTTAGATATTTAAGTTTATTTGAATGAGTTAAAAAGAGATATTGGCATTGTATGTACACGGTTTATCAAATTTCTTGCCAAATATTTTTTTATTCTGAAATATTGATGCGCTTAGTAAAAAAAAATACTATAAATATTATTATTTCCTAATATTATTGCTAATTTTTCCACAATTCTCTTAATTTGATGTATTTTGTAAAACTCGCAAATGCAGAAATGGCACACACCAAAAAACCTGCATAACCATCAAGAAAGCCCAATCTGACAATATAACTACTAAAAAATTTTAATGTAGGACTTCCCAAAATCTTTAATAGTGAGGCTTTTTTGCCCTTCTCAAATGCTTCTTTTGCACCAATATCCGTAAATTTATTAAGTTGTTCTAAATGTTGTTTGATAGAATAAAAACTATAATGCAAAATATCTCCTTTCAAGCACTTTGTTTTAATATTTGCATTTGTTTGGATAGTTTCGTGCAACGAAATTCCATACCAACGAGCTATATTTTTATTAAAAAGCCGTATTTTTTTGTCAGGATACCAATCTGTATGCTTTATCCAACTTCCACAATAATTGGTAAGGCGTGGCATTTCATAAACTTCTTTTAATGTATTTTGTGTCAATATATTTTTTGACTCATTTTGTTTGATAGCCAAAATACTTGTTTTTAGGTCATCAGAGATGGCTTCATCTGCGTCCAAAGATAATATAAGTGAATGTGTAGCTTTTGAAATAGCATAGTTTTTTTGGGTTACATACCCTTCAAAAGGATTTTCTAAGAACTTAAATTGAATTTCTTTGTTATATTTTTCAGCAAAAGCGAGACAAATTTCTTTGGTTTTATCAGTAGAAAAAGAATCAATAACTACTATTTCTTCAACTAAACCCAACACAGAATTTAGGCAACGTAATATATTTTTTTCTTCATTAAAGGTAATGACGGTAAGAGATATTTTTATCATTTGTTTATTGAAAGATTAAAAAGAATTGCCACAAATACACAAATGAAATACAAATCAAATATAATTCGTGTATTCGTGGCAACAATAGAAAATACAATAATACCTAAATAGTTATAATTTTTCATTTTACTTAAAAAAATCAAAAAAAACTGACAATTTGACTAATAATTTTGGTAGTTTAGCGTTTGAATAGAGCGTATTTTTGACAAAAGTAGCAAAACATTGTCAAAAACGCAAAAAACTGACAAAAAACTACTCAAAAACTATTTTTTATACGCTTTTGTATGGTTTTTGTAAGTTTACTTCTTATCTGAATTACTAATTATTTGTATAAATAATTCCTAATTCACAATTCCTAATTCAAAATTCAAGTAAGACTTATGTCAGAAGAACTCAATATAGAATATTTAGAAAAAGATAAACACCGTGTCTTTAATGAGGAATTTATGCCTTATATTGATGCTATGTACAATTTTGCCTTTCGCCTCACTACTGATGAAGATGATGCCAAAGACCTCGTGCAGGATACGTATATGAAGGCATTCCGCTTTATAAATTCTTTTCAAAAAGGAACTAATGGCAAAGCTTGGTTGTTTAGAATTTTGAAGAACAGTTTTATTAACGACTTTCGCAAGAAAAGCAAAGAGCCTAATAAAGTTGATTACCAAGAAATAGAAGGCTTTTATAACTCTGAAGATGCAGACGTGGACGTGGTCGCAACCCACGACTTGCGTACGGAAAGTGTAAGAGATTTGATAGGAGATGAAGTTGCCAACGCCCTTAATGCGCTTGCTGTGGATTTTAGAATTGTCATTATCCTTTGTGATATTGAAGGTTTTACTTATGAAGAAATGGCAAAAATTTTGGACATTCCTATTGGTACGGTACGCTCACGACTACACAGGGCAAGGATTTTACTCAAAGACACACTAAAAGTTTACGCCAAAACAATGGGCTACGCTCAAAAATAACTATTATTTAATTGTATGAAAACCTCTGATAAGTCTAAAAATATAGAAAATATTGTAGAAACTATAGAAAATAGTTCTTCAAACCCTTCAAAAGATAAAGATTATTGCCTTGCAACACTTTATCTGATTTTAGATGGTGAAGCAACAGATGAGCAAACAATGCAATTTAAGCTACACTTGTGCGAGTGTTTTCCTAATTTTAATAATTATTGCTTAGAAACCGCCGTAAAAGAGGTTTTACAAAAACGTATAGAAAAAAAATGCGTTCCCAATGACCTTGTTGCAAACATCAAAGCTAAAATTGCCCTTGAAATATAGTAACCAATTACGAATTACAATATATTGACGTAAATTTTCGTACCTCTTACCTCTAATTTCGTACCTTTTCATTATTTTTCCCTCTCAACAGTAAACTGCACTAATTGTTCCATAGAATCTCTGTAAATAGAAGGCTCAAATGTATGTAAAATAGCCATTGCCTCTTTGAAATAATTAAGCATAACTTGCGTGGCATATTCCAAACCGCCTTTATCTTTGACAAATGCTATTACTTCATTTACTTTACTTGTCTTGTGGCTTTCATTTTTAATAAGGTTAATAATATGACGTTTTTCTAGCCAAGAGCTTCTAGAGAGTGCGTGAATGAGTGGCAAAGTCATTTTTTTCTCTTTAATATCAATTCCAACAGGTTTTCCTATTTCTGCAGTTCCATAATCAAAAAGGTCATCTTTAATCTGAAAAGCCATACCTACTTTTTCTCCAAAAAGTTTAGCTTTTTCTGCTATTTCATCATCTAAATTAACAGATTTTGCACCAGCAGCACAACAAGAAGCAATCAGAGAGGCAGTTTTTTGCCTAATTACTTCATAGTAAATATCTTCTGTAATATCTAATTTGCGTGCTTTTGCAATTTGTAGTAATTCTCCTTCACTCATTTCACGTACTGCGGTAGAAACAATTTTGAGCATATCAAAATCTCCATTATCCACAGACAAAAGTAAGCCACGAGAAAGCAAATAATCTCCTACAAGTACCGCTATTTTGTTTTTCCACAAAGCATTAACAGAAAAAAAACTACGTCTTTCGTTAGAATCATCTACCACGTCATCATGTACGAGGGTTGCCGTATGTAGTAGTTCTATCAGAGATGCGCCACGATAGGTTTTATCATTGATTTTCCCACAAGTACCAGCCATCAAAAACACAAACATTGGGCGTATTTGTTTACCTTTACGTTTGACAATATAACTCATTATTTTGTCTAAGAGAAAAACTTTACTTTTAACAAATTCTCTGAATTTTACTTCAAAAATCTCCATTTCTGCCTGAATGGGTGCTTGTATGGCTTTTATATTAAGTGAACTCATTAAAGAAAATTATTTAAAAGAATTATTTGGTGCGCAACTTCCCGAAAGTTGTAAACTTTCGGGAAGTTTAGTAGGAAATTACTTAGTAACTGATGTTACGCAAGAAATAAAAATAATGCAAAAAAACTTATTTAACCACCCCCAGCCCCTCCTTAGGAAGGAGGGATTAGGGGTGGTTTTTATGTTTTTGCGTAACATCAGTTAGTAATACATTGTAAATAAACTCCTAGTTTTATTTTTTTATTCTAGGTGACGTTCACGCCACTAAAAATTAGTTTTTTGAAATTAGGAACTTATTTGCAACACATTACTAAACTTCTTCTTTATTTCGTTACAACTACTTTCTTAACCATTGTTTGCGTACTTGTACGTATATGCACAAGATAAATGCCTTGTGGTTGCCCTGTAAGAAATATAGCTTCTTCTTTTTCTGCTTTTATGGTGATATTAGTTAAAATTTTGCGTCCTGTAGTATCAAAAACATCTATTTGTGCATCTTCTTTTAAGTAAATAAAAAATGTATCATCATTGGTAGGGTTTGGGTAAATCCCAACTGTATATGTGGGCGTAGGAGGCAAAATACCGCCACTCACGCTACTATTTCGCAATATATGCAAACCACCACCATACGTACCAACAATTATTTCTTTGAGGTTATCACCATTCAAATCAGCCACTGCAGGTGTGAGGTAGTTTCCAAAAGCCGTAAAAGTAGCCGCAGAACCATCATTTGTCGTAAAAACATTGTCAGTAGCTACAAAAACCCCCTCAAAATTATCCAAAAAAGCACCGTAAATAGTTGTTTTTCCAGTATTATTTGTTACTATTAAATCATCTTTTCCGTCTAAATTTAGGTCAGCCACACAAAGGCGGCTTTGTCGCATTGCAGAACCACTAGGGATAGCTCCCAAAGCACTATTTGATAGAACAAAAACAGGATTTTGTGTTGTTCCTGTATTTTTATAATAAGAAATTCCGCCAGCTGCTTTGCCTACCAACACATCTAAATCTCCATCTTTATCAGCATCATACAAATAAGGCAATTCACTATTAAAAAATGTAAAATCATAATTTCGCACGTTTTGCAAGTCAAAAACCATTCCACCAGTGCGTATTCCAGTATTTTCTATGTATTGAATACTGCTTGTTTCTTCTCCTACGTCATTTGTAGAGTAACCCACAAATGCGAAATCTGATTTTTTATCATTATTGAAATCTGCAAAAAATGGCTTCAAAAGACGCATTTTTTTAGTAGAAAGCATTAAATAATCATCAGTTTTTAGCTTAAAAGAGGCTTCAGTTTTTGTACCAATATTTTCAAAAAGTGCTATTATAGCTACGTGAAGGTCATTATTTGTTTTTTCTGGTTTACCTGCATTTCCTACAAACATATCCAAATCTCCGTCATTGTCAAAATCTGCAAAAGCAGGAGCAGCATCTGCGCCTACATCAATCATTGTATTTTGTAGAAAATCATTATTTTGATAGGTAAAAACAGGTAAAGTTGCTGTTCCTGTATTTTTATAATACCAATTAGAGGTTGCAAAATCAATATTATTCGCATCATCAAAATATACATTAGGACTAACTACAAGGTCTTTTTTGCCATCATTATCCAAATCTTCATAATAAGCAGCAGGAAAAGTAGGAAAAGTGGCAGGCTTGCTAGCAGGAAAATTAGTGGTACGACTAGGAAAACTTGCGCCCAAATTATTGGTAGAATTTAGGAGCATAGACAAACTATTACAGCCAATAGAAGATGTGAGAGCATCTTTTTTCCCATCTCCGTTGATATCTAAGATAGTAAGACTTCCGCCACTATGCTGGATATTTTTCATTCCAGTAGTTTTATCTTTGAAATCTTGGTATTTTTTAATTTCCCCTTTCAACATTGGCATAGGCAAATACTCTTTTATTTGCTCTTTTTTTATTCTTAGAGGGTAATCAGTAGGGCAAAGCAAATCAAAATTCATCAAATTGCAATTAAAATCATTTATTTTGAAATTTCCCCAACAAATATTCAAACGCCTAAACTCCAACGTATTAGCATTTCCATAAAGCTGTGTACTTTGGTTTTGATGCACTTCTACATACCCATTGTGATTGTCTAAAAATACAATATCCATATCTCCATCATCATCTAAATCCAAAATAGCTGGAATGCTCGTTGATTCTACAGGCAAATTGTAAGTAAAATTAGGGGTTTGATCCATTGTGGTGGTATAAAGCAAGTTAGAAAAACTTTCAAAAAGTAGTCCTGTTGCCGTTGTAGAGATATTTTTGAAAACTCTCACACCTGCAGAAGTATGTGTAAAAATATCTTTTTTGCCATCATTATTAAAATCTCGTAAAAGCACCCAATTACGTATATCCGCAGGGAACTTTTTGATGTATTCGGGCTTGTAAATAAGTTGTCCGTTTTCTCTTACAAAAGGTTTTAGTAAGTTTGTGCTACGGTCATAAGTGAGCAAATCATCTATTCCGTCCAAATTAAGGTCAATAGTAGAATATTGCATAGCATTCAGACCGCCTGCCCAAGCATTTGTTAAAGCATTAGTTTTGCCAAAAACAGGTGGATTATAATCACTTTTAAACGCAAATTGCGCAGAAACAGTAGTCAAAGTAAAAATATTTAAGGCAATATTTCCACAAAAAATAAGCAAAAAAGCAGTATATTTGAGCATAAAAAAGTTAGTCAATTACGAATTATCAATTACGAATTACGGTTTATTGTGTTGATTATCAACTATAATAATAATAAATTTGTTTTAAAGAATAGATTTTGTGTATTTGGTATTAAGAAATACCTCACACTTCACACTTCACACCTCACACCTCACACCTCAAAAAGATGGATTTATATCAAAAATACGTACAATTTCCCATAATATCAACAGATACAAGAAAAATAACTCCAAATTCTTTGTTTTTTGCCTTGAAAGGCACTAATTTTAATGGAAATCTTTTTGCAGAAGAGGCACTCAACAAAGGCGCAAAATATGTAATTATTGATGAAAATATTTTGTTGAAAGAAGATTTGGACAAAAATGATGCTAAATTTGCTCACCAACTAGATGAGCGTTTTATTTTGGTTGATGACGTTTTGCAGACTTTACAAAGCCTTGCTACGCATCACAGACGCACTTTAGGCATAGAAAATAATTTGAAAGTCATTGCGGTTTGTGGCTCAAATGGCAAAACAACCACAAAAGAACTTTTGACGCTTATTCTAACGCAACAATATAAAACTACTTGTACAGAAGGAAACCTCAATAATCATATTGGCGTGCCACTTACTTTGCTCAAAATTAGCAATAATACGCAAATGGCGGTGATAGAAATGGGTGCAAATCACGCTCAAGAAACTATGCAACTTTGCCAGATTGCGCAACCAGATTTTGGCGTAATCACCAACAACGGTCTTGATCATTTGGAAGGTTTTGGAAGCATTGAAGGCGTAAAAAATGCCAATGCAGAGCTTTATGACTATCTTCACATCAATAATGGAACAGTTTTTGTTAATACTTTAGAAGATGATTTATTAGAAATTGCTACAAAAAAGCAACTCAAAAATATCATTACATATCCTCAAAAAAACGACCATTTTCAGGCGGAAATTACAGAAAATAATCCGTTTTTGAGTGTTGTTTTTGGTGAAATTTTCAATGTTATTACTAATGAAATTCAGCCTATCAAAACACAAATTATAGGCAAATATAATTTTAATAATATTGCTACTGCAGCTTGTATTGGTAGTTTTTTTGGAGTTTCTAATGAAAAAATTGCTACTACTTTGATGCAATACGTGCCAAGTAACAACCGTTCACAAATTATCCAAAAAGATAATAACAAAACTATTATTTTAGATGCGTATAATGCAAATCCTAGTTCAATGAAGCAGGCTATCAATAATTTTGCAGAGCTAAATTATCCAAAAAAAGCGGTTATTTTGGGTGATATGTACGAATTGGGCGTTTATACGGACATAGAACACGAAAATTTAGGCAAACTCGTGGCAGAAAAAGGCTTTGATGTAGTTGTTTTTTATGGAGAAATGATTAAAAAAGCACTCCTAAGCAACCCAAATGCTTATTATTTTTCTGATAAATTTTCTTTACATAATTGGTTGCAAGACAAAAATTTTGAAAATATGGCTTTTTTGGTCAAAGGCTCACGAGGCGTGAAGCTGGAAACAGTAACAGAATTTATTTGATTAGTTAAAATCTTGATAACCAAACTTTTGGAGGGTTTAAAACCCTCCAAAAGTTATATGATTACACTTTCAAAAGTTCTGCTTCTTTGTGGTTGGCTAGCTCGTCTATTTTGGAGATAAAACCGTTGGTATATTTTTGTACCTCGTCTTCTGCCCCTTTGATGGCATCTTCTGCTGCACCTTCTTTTTGAAGTTTTTTCAGAGATTCATTGATGTCTTTTCTTACGTTTCTGATGCTTATTTTGCCGTTTTCAGCTTCTTGTTTCACTTGTTTTACAAGATTTTTACGGCGTTCTTCTGTAAGTGGCGGAACTGTCAAAATAATTTGTTCGCCATTATTTTGTGGATTTATGCCCAAATCACTATTTTTGATGGTTTTTTCTATTTCACCAATCAGTGTTCTTTCAAACGGTTTTATGGTAAGTGTACGAGCATCTGGCGTGTTGATAGTTGCCACATTGCTGATAGGCGTTTGAGAGCCATAATAATTAACAAATAAGCCTTCAAGCATTGCTGCACTAGCTTTTCCTGCACGTATTTTGCCAAATTCGTTGCTTGTGTGTTCTATAGATTTTTGCATTAAAGCCTTAGCTTCATCTAAAAACATCTTAATTTCTTCTTCCATTGTTTTGAGTTGTGAAATGTGATTTTATGAATTGTGAGTGAATACAATACACTTCTTTTAACCTAATAAATGCAAATTTACTATTTATTTCAAAAAAAGCAAAAAACAATTAAGAATGACTTTGTGGCGAGTGTAGCGTTGGTAATCTTCTAAAAAGTTATAAAGAGGAATCCAAAATCCAAAATCTTAAAAAATTCTAAAATCCTAATTACTTAATACTATTTTTCGTATCTTTGCGCAAGTTTAAAAATACACTTAAAACAATTTTTTTATGTGGAAATGGATTTTTTTAGTTTTAGTATTGATTTATGTATTTAGAAAGTGGATTTTTATGTTTTTGATGAAGTTTTTGGTGAAGAAAATGGAAAAAAATGCACAAAAGTTTGCACAACAAATGCAAAATCAAGCAGATAATACACGAAATACAAATACTTATCAACAGGGAGAATTTTCTTTTGATATTCCCAATAATCAACAAAAAAAGAAAAATAATAATATCCAAAATGATGATGATTTTGTTGATTTTGAAGAAATAAAATAATAGTCAATTACGAATTATCAATTACGAATTACGTTCACGAGTCTTGTTTACGAAGTTTGTTTTTTTAAGTGAAATAACAAAAATAATGTCAAAAAACAGTTTTAAAGACCTCATCTTATATGAAGATGACAATTATATTCTTATCAACAAACCGCCCTTTGTTTCTACTTTGAGCGAACGCCACGCTACAAAAACGAGTATCAGTATCTTGTCTATGGCACGTAGTTATTGCCCTGCGGCACAGGCTTGTCACCGCCTAGATAAAGAAACGTCTGGCGTAATGGTTATTTCTAAGCATAATGATGCTTACAAGCATCTTACGCTGCTTTTTCAGAAACGAAAAGTAACCAAAGTTTATCACGCATTAGCCAAAGGACAACGTGATTTTAAGGAAACAATAGTGGATTTACCTATCCTAAAACTCTCTAAAAAAGGACTTGTAACTATCTCCAAAAAAGAAGGAAAACTTGCCCTGACGACTTTCAACACCATAAAAATCTTCAAAGAACATACGCTTGTAGAGTGCAAACCTCACACAGGACGTATGCATCAAATACGCATACATTTGGCGTGTTTGAGTGCGCCCATTGCAGGAGATGAAAGCTATGGCGGACAACATATTTTCTTATCTACCTTTAAGAAAAAATTTCATCTTAAAAAAGATACAGAAGAACAGCCAATCACGCATAGAGTTGCTTTGCACGCTCAAAAGATAGTTTTTTTGGATATGAACGAAAAAGAAATTGCTGTTGAAGCTCCTTATCCAAAAGATTTTTCTATACTTGTCAAGCAATTAGAGAAATTTGTATAAGAATTGTGAATTATGAATTGTGAATTGTAAATTAAAATACAATAACGACAAATAATAATTCACAATTCACAATTCATAATTCACAATTTAAAATGAAACGTATTATTATTAGCGGAGGAGGCACAGGAGGACATATTTATCCTGCCATTGCCATTGCTAACCAACTCAAAAACACACTTGATAATCCAGAAATATTGTTTGTAGGCGCAAACAACCGTATGGAAATGCAAAAAGTACCACAAGCAGGCTACAAAATTATTGGTTTGGACATTGCAGGCATACAACGCTCTCTCTCTCTTACGCATACAAGGGCAAATTTATTGTTTCCTTTCAAATTATTCAAAAGTTTGACGGCAGCACGCAAAATTATTAAGGATTTTAAGCCTGATATTGCTGTTGGTGTGGGTGGTTATGCCAGTGGACCACTTTTGTTTGCGGCTGCACGTATGAATGTGCCTACACTTATACAAGAACAAAATTCTTATGCTGGGCTGACCAATAAATGGCTGTCAAGAAGTGCTAAAAAAATCTGTGTGGCGTATCCTGCAATGGATAATTTTTTTCCGAAAGATAAACTTATTTTCACAGGAAACCCTGTCAGAAGTGATATCTTGGATATTTTTAGTAAAAGAAAACAAGCACAAGAACATTTTGGATTAGATAAAAACAAGAAAACTATTCTCGTTATTGGAGGAAGTTTGGGTGCAAGAACTATCAACGAAAGTATAGAATTAGGACTTAATAGGCTCACAGAGAATAATATACAAGTAATTTGGCAAACGGGCAAAACTTATTACGAAAAAGCTATAAAAGCCGTTGAAAACTATCCAAATATTAAGGTTTTTGAATTTATAAATGTAATGGATTTGGCGTATGCTGCTGCTGATATTGTACTTTCTAGGGCGGGGGCGTTGTCTATTTCTGAACTTTGTTTGGTGGCAAAACCTGCTATTTTGATACCTTCACCCAATGTTTCTGAAGACCATCAAACTAAAAATGCTATGGCTTTGGTCAATAATAATGCGGCACTTTTGGTAGCTGATGTGTATGCAAAAGATTTTTTGATAGGAGATGCCATTGATTTGCTTTCTGACAGCGTTTTGCAAGAAAAACTTTCTCAAAATATTGTAAAACTTGCCAAACCAAATGCTGCACAAGAGATTGTAACGCAGATTTTGAAAATTATTGGGTAAAATTCAATTACGAATTACGAATTATCAATTACGAGAAATAGAAATTTTGCAGTTTTGCTTTAAAATCTAAATTTTGTATTCATTCACAATTCACAATTTAAAATTCACAATTACTTAAATATTTTTTTTATCTTTGTGAAAGTTTTTTAACATCAATCAAACATAAATTTTTACTCAAGTGCGTGATATATCATTTTTCAGAAAAGACATTGACAAATTTATTTCTAGGACAAGAACTGTAGAAAAAGGCTCGTGGGTGCGTATTTCACTCAAAAAGAAAATATCACTTAGTAGCTCTGGAGTAACCAATGTGCTTTTTAAGACATCAGCCATTACAAGTATTATTCTTTCTGAAAATATGCTAGAATTTATGTTGGATAGCCTAAATTTGAACATTAAATATCAAAAAGGAGAAGAAAAACAACTTGAAAAAGATTATAGAACTGTCCTAAAAGCAATTTCTAAGATTTAATTAAAAAATAAAAAAAAGCAAATGCGTATTTCTAAAGAGGTAAAAGTAGGTATAATGGCGGTGGTAGGTATGGTGATGCTATATTTTGGGGTGAGTTTTTTGAAAGGAGCAGATTTTTTAAGTTCTGAGTACAAATACTATGTTTTGTATGATAATATTGACAATCTTCAAGCCTCTAATCCTGTACTAATCAATGGGTTACCTGTTGGGCGTGTGGCGAAAGTAGAACTTTTGCCAGAACTTAACAATAAAATCCTCGTAACCTTAACTATCAGTAAAAAACTACAAATAAAGAAAATAAACTATGCTATGCTCAAAAATGCTAGTTTGTTGGGTGGAAAAGCCGTTTATCTACAAATAGACTCAACTCTCTCAAAAGAGCGTTTTAAGACATTTTCTACGCAATATTATAATCCAAAAGATACTTTGCGTGTGGGTGTTGAAAAAGATATGATAGCGAGTATTACCTCACAGGTTGCGCCCATTGTCAAACGTGCTGATTCTGTGATGATACAAGTAGAAAATCTTTTGAGAGAATTTGAAGGCGTGGGAAAAGCTGTAAAAGGTACGCTCTTAAGCGCAGAAGCCACCGCAGGAACGCTCAATGCAACACTTTTGGAAAATAGAGCCAAAATAGATGCAATGCTGGCTAACCTTAATACGCTTTCTGCCAATATTGTAGAAACTGAAAAAGGGTTTAAGCCTATTTTGGGTAAAATGAACACTTTTGCAGACTCTTTGAACGCTATTAGGTTCTCTGAAACAGTCAATAAAGCCAATGTAGCAATAGCACAATTTGACCAAATTCTTGAAAAAATGAATAAAGGTGAAGGCTCATTAGGTGCGTTGCTCAAAGATAAGGCACTTTATGACAATCTTAATAATCTTTCTATCAATATTGATAAACTCATCATTGATTTGAGGCTTAACCCAAAGAGATATATAAAAATTTCTGCGTTTTAATTAGTAGAGATATAACTACTTGATTATCAATGTTAATTTTGTTTTATATAAAATCCCAATTCAAAACAAAATTATGAAAAAAAATACATTTATAATACTATTACTAATCATTATTTCCAATATTATTGGAAATAATGATTGTTTGTATGCCCAAAAAACCACTGATTTCGTAATAGAAGAAGTAAAAAAAGTGCCTATCCAACGCAGAGAAGAAGCAGATATAAATAATCAGACTATTAGCTTCTCGCAATTTATTACATATATTACGACCAAACACCCCAATATAAATGATGAAACAGCTCTTCTTATAGTGAAAAATGTAACGGTAACTTTTGATGCAAAGGTAGATAGAAAAGGTATGGATGAGCGTTTTGCTGACGAAAATGCGCCAATGCTCACCGTTTATCACGATATTTCTTTGGATTACGTTACTTTTGATGTAGGTATGTGGCTGGTTTTGAACAAGATAACTTTCAAAGGCAATGTAATTATTGGAGCGTGCCAAAATGTAAAAGCTATTTTTAAAAACTGTATTTTTGAAATGCCTTTGCGTATTTCAAGCAATCAAATAAATTTTCTTGCATTTGAAAATTGTGATTTTAAGCACGGTTTTCGTTATCATCTAAATACTTTAAAAGATTATGTAAAATTTGATAAATGCAAATTTGCCTTAAATCCTGCCGTTCAAGATGATACAAGAATGTCTGTTTTTGATGAATTTGTCATAGAGGCACATCTTTTTGAGTTTAAACAAAAAGGAGAAGCCATTGATTTTTTTCTGCAAGATTGTACTTTTGATATTCCCAAACGCAACAAAAACCTTCCAAAATATGCTGTAAACATCTCTGAAACGCATTTTACTAACCTTCAAATGGTTAGTAATAAGTACGAAACTAATGTGAATTTGGCGCAGGCAACCGTTGAAAATCAGTTTTTATTTATGGGCGGAAACCTCAATGGAGCTATGATTATTGATGCTTTTAACATCAATCCTCTTAATACACGTGTGCAGTGGTCTGTATTATCTGATAATAAAATCTCTGTTTACGACTCAAAAAAGGCACTTATTAGTGGAAAAGAACGTGAAAATATCAAAGATGAAGTAGTTTTTAGTAATTTGATTAGTTGTTATGCCACTTTTTATGGACTTTTTAAGGCGCAAGGAAACCGCACTTATGCCAATAGTTCGTATATTGAATGGAAAAATATTGAAACGTCTTATCTTTATAATTTGTATCAAAAAGACAATAAAACATCTGTTTTTTTTGGATATTTGATGAATATTTTTTTGAGAGATTTTTGTGATTATGGTACAAATCCGTTAAAATCCATTTATTTGTCTAGTATTGTCTTGCTTAGTTTTGCATTTTTTTATTTTATCAGTTCTTTCCAGTTAAATGCAGATAAAGATGAAAATGGCAAATTTCAGCAAAAAAGTGTATTTTCACATCTAAAACTCTATGCAACTTATCTTACACAACACGACAAACTGAAGAATATTTATATAAAAACTAAAAATTTTCAACAATTGAAAGAAGATAAAAGAATTTTCTTAGATTTAGCCACATCAAATAAAGAACAATTACCCTTATTTTTTAGCTTTATAGCTTTTCCATTAGATTGGTGGCACAAAAAGCAAGATAGTTTTATGCTTTGGTTTTATGATAAAATAGATTTTTTCCCTGAAAAATGGGAAAATTTACCTACAAAAAAACGCTTTTTTGCTAGTATTTTATTTGGAATTTTACTTATTTTTGCATTTGTTTATTTTATGCTTGTGCGTGCTATTGATGCTTTCACGCTAAGTTTAAATGTATTTTCTACACTTGGTTTTGGAGAAATTCCTGTAAAAGGAGTTATCCGCTATCTTACTGTGTTAGAAGGTTTTATAGGTTGGTTTTTGTTGTCTATTTTTAGTGTTTCTCTTATTAGTCAAGTAATTCAATAAACAATTCAATTACGAATTATCAATTACGGTTTTTTAATTTACAACTCACAATTCAAAATGTATTATTTTCTTACTTTTATTAGTTTATTTTTGCTATCTTGTGGAGAAAGTAAAGATACAAAAATTACGAAATCTGTTACTGAAAGTAACGAAATTGCAGAAGAAAAACCTGCTAAAAATCCTATTACAGCTGAAATAGATTTGATTGCTCTTGAAAAATCTGGTATTTTTAAAGATACGCTAACTATTCATATTGACGAAGACCCAGTTTTTTCTACCAAAAAAACTTATAAAGGCGTAAGTTTTAACAAAATGCTAGAAAAATATTTTGATATTGCAGGCTTGGATACTTCCAAAACAAGGCTTATCTTTGAATGTACTGATAATTACATTACGAGTATGAATTTGGGGCTTGCCTTACATCATAAAGGATTTATTGCTTTTAAAGATGTGGACGCACCCACAGGACAGCGGTTTTTATCTGCTAAAAAAGGCACAGAAATCAAAGAACTTGCTCCATTTTATTTGGTTTGGCAAGATTATAAAAAAGGAAGTAAAGGCTTTTCTTTTCCTTATAACTTGCTGAAAATCAAGCTACAACATATAGACGAATAAATACTTTTTCAATGAATATATCTGTTATTGGTGGCGGTGCTGGGGGCTTTTTTGCAGCCATAAGTGCCGCCACACATCACCCAAAAGCAATAATAACACTTTACGAAAAGACAACAAAACTACTCACAAAAGTAAGCGTTTCTGGCGGTGGCAGGTGTAATGTTACACACGCTTGCGCAGATGTAAACGAACTCATAAAAGCCTATCCTCGTGGCGGAAAGCAACTAAAAACATCTTTCAATCTCTTTGGAATTTTTGATGTGATTGCGTGGTTTGCAAGCAAAAATGTACCTTTTAAGACGGAAGAAGATGGGAGAATGTTCCCACAAACGAATACCTCTCAAACTATTGTAGATTGTCTGCTTAATGAAGCTATTTCTTTGGGAATTACCATTAAAATGCAAACAGAAATACTAAAAATAACACCTCAAAATCTTATTCAAAATGCACAAGAGCAAGGTTTTTTATTAGATTTGAAACAAAAAGAAACTGGTAATGTAACTGAAAGTACACAAATCTATACTGATAAGGTAATTATAGCTACTGGTGGTGGAAGTAAGCTACAAAATTTTGATTGGCTGGCAGAATTAGGGCATACTATTATTTCGCCTGTGCCTTCTCTTTTCACCTTCAATATGCCTAAAAACGACATTTGTACCCTTATGGGCGTGTCTGTACCTAGCGCAAGAGTACAAATTCAGAAAACGAAACTCAATGAGGTAGGCGCACTTATGATTACGCATTGGGGAATGAGCGGACCCGCTATTTTGAAAACTTCTGCGTGGGGTGCAAGGCTACTTTCGGAGATGGATTACCAGTTTGTGGCTCGTGTGAGTTGGTTAAGTGATGTTTCAGAGGAGCATTTGAGAGAGAAATTTTATGATAATAAAAAACTTTTGAATGTCAGACAAATCAATAACAAAAATCCCTTTGGTTTGCCCAAAAGATTGTGGGAGTTTTTCTTGGAAAACCTTCAAATTAACCCAGAAAAGCGTTGGACAGACCTTAGCAAGTCAGAAATCAATAAACTTACCAACAAAATTCTTAATGATTTGTACGAAGTGCGTGGTAAAACTACCTTTAAAGAAGAATTTGTAACTTGTGGCGGCGTGAGTTTGGCAGATATTTCTATGAAAACTATGGAGAGTTTGCACATAAAAGGATTGTTTTTTACGGGTGAAGTTCTTGATATAGATGGCATTACGGGAGGTTATAATTTTCAAGCTGCTTGGACGACCGCTTGGCTTGCAGGAAAAAATTTATAATAGGTTAGTAAATTTTGTAATTTATGCCTTAAAACACTTTTTTATATTTTTTGGCAATATTATTGTATAAGTGTTTTGAATATAATTATTTTTTCGTTATGTTTGTGTTTAGCTAATATTACGCAGAGATTATGCAATGATGAAGCTTACAATATTTTCTATCTAAGTTTTTTATAACTCTTAAATCTATTTCTATGAAAAAGATAAATATACCTATTATATTATTGACGCTATGTGTTATGGTTTTTTCTAGTATTACAAACCATTTATTAGCACAATACCAATCCAAAAAAGTAACTATCAAAACAGAAGACTACAAGGGTGAGGCGGAAGTTTGCACTAATTGCACTGATGTAAAGGCAGAGCCAAGCAAAACCTATAGATGGTTTTTGAATGGTGATGTCAAAGAATCAAAAGGCTCTTTCAAAGGAGAACTTTTGCACGGCAAACTTGAACTTTATAATGATGACGAGGGTAAAGGAAACAAAGAAATGATGTTTTTGGGTAATTATTCTGCTGGTTTGAAAGATGGCAAAAACAATAATTATGTTTTTGGCAACCTAGAAACTACTGAAACTTACGAAAAAGGTGCTATCAAATCTGCGGATTTTTATGACTCTATTCACGTAGATAGACGTATTGAATACCTTTCAAGTGATGCTGCTTTTAGAAAAGTGAAAATTTCTTATTTCAATAAGCAAAACACTACACGCATAGAAGCGGAAGGCTATCAAACTGCTAATGCTAATACTTACTCTAATTTTTTCAATGGAAAATACAAGAAATTTTGTAGTTCTAAAAAAGATGGTAAAATAACTGAAAGATTGAAAGAAGAAGGAAATTATACTAAAAACCGCCGTTTTGGAGATTTCAAAATCTATTATGAAAATGGCGTTGTAGGCATTTCTACCTACGAAAAAGGTATCAAAATTAGTGAAAAATTCACCAAAGATGACAAACCATACACAGGCATTGCAGAAGATTATAATCCAACTCAAAGTAGAATGGACGAAAAGATAGAAATAAAGAATGGGTTGCGTGATGGAAAAACAGAAAGTAGTCCCAAAGGAGTTAGAAACAAAGAAACTAAGAAAATGGTCTATACTTTTGAGAAAACAGTAGTATATAAAGCAGGCGTTTCTGAAGGAAAAGACAATTTAAATGACTTTCTCAAAACTCAAAAAATAACAAGTGAAGTAGAATTTTGTAAGCAATGTGACGATAGAGGAAACGGGCTTTTTATAGACAGAATTTTATACACAGCAGACAACAATGCTGTTGTTTATCTGCAATTTCATAATATTGAACAAGTTTCTGGCTCTGTAGTTTATACACTGCCCATAGGAGATAAAGATGCTTTTAAAGCTATTGATAATAAAACAAAGAAAGTATTTGTCACTAAAAGTATTTTTGGAATTGAGGTACAACCATATAGTGATAACTTAGAATATGGTGAGATGATTTTCTTTGCTATTGTGTTTGAAGGAATGACAGCTGCGAACACAAATATCAGTTTTATTGAAGGTGATGCAGAAAATCCATACTCAACAGATCCAAAAACAGGTAATCAAATATCTAGTTGGGGTTGTTATGATTTAACCACAAAATAAATTCAATTACGAATTATCAATTACGGTTTTACCTAAAAAGTCGCTTAAATTAAGATTTAAGCGACTTTCTTATTCGTATTTTGTACTTCGTATCTCAAACTTCGTATTTCTAAAAGCTTCTTGCTAATTGTAGCATCAATTCATCTGAATAAATGCCTTTTTTTGCTGCTGTGAGTGTGTTTTGCATCAAAGCGCAAACGGTCATTAGTCCTACGCCACCAGGAACAGGTGTGATGTAGCTTGCCTTTTGTGCTACTTCATCAAATTTAACATCTCCTTTGAGTGTATAGCCACTTTTTTTAGTCAAATCTTCCACACGAGTAATGCCAACATCTATCACAATAGCTCCTTGTTTTACCATATCAGCTGTAAGAAATTCTGGAATACCAATAGCGGCAATAATAATATCCGCATTTTTAGTGAAAAATGCAATATTTTCAGTCTGACTGTGGCACATTGTAACAGTACAATTTCCTATTTTTTGTTTTTGTCCCATCAAAATAGCCATTGGCGTTCCTACAATTTGGCTACGCCCTAAGACAACACAATGTTTGCCTGCTGTTTGAATATCATAACGTCCAAGCATTTGCAAAATACCAAAAGGTGTCGCAGAAATATAAGCAGGTAAACCTTTTACGACACGCCCAACATTGATTGGGTGAAAACCATCAACATCTTTTTCTGGTGCAATGGCTTGTATAATAATATTTTCAGAGATATGTTTTGGTAATGGAAGCTGCACAATAAAGCCATCAACATCAATATCATTATTGAGATTTTGAATGATTTGGAGGAGTTTCGTTTCTGAAATAGTCGCAGGCTCACGTATAAGCGTGGAGCGGAAGCCAACTTCTCCGCAAGCCTTTATTTTGCTTGCTACATAAGTTTCACTTGCGCCATCGTGCCCCACCAAAATAGCTACCAAATGGGGTATTTTGCCATTTTTTGCTTTGATTTTTTCTACTTCCAAAAAAAGTTCATTTTTGATTTGGGCTGAAAGGTATTTTCCGTCTAATAATTGCATTGAGAAATAAAATAGTGTTTTGGAAGTGCAAAGATAGCAATTAAACAAAATAATTTCTTCTATTGTTTTTTATTTTCAATAGAAGAAACAATTATGATGATTGATGTAGCCTTATTTAATTTGCAGTCACATTCTGTTCTTGTACACCATTAAGAACTGATATTGTTTTTCGTTCAATATTTGTGATATTGAACGGAATTTTGCCAGATTTTTTTAAAGACGCTTGGTTAGCTTGCCTTATTTTCATTTTTTCTAACCAACCTGACTTTTCATTACTCACTAGGGTTAGGAATTTTTCTAATTTTTTACTCTTTTCCATAATTAGATAACGATATTGTTAATTTGTATTCAGTCCCAGCGGGACTGTCCCAGCGGGACTGTCCCAGCGGGACGATATATTTATAGAAAAATAAACCACCAAAAAATGTATTCAGCCCCAGTGGGGCGAAATATTTATAATAATAAAATTATTTTTCATAGTAATTAGTTTGCCAATCTCGTTATCCAATTTTTACAAATTAGCACTTGCTAGATGTCGTCCCGCTGGGACTGAATACAAAATATAATCATCCCTCTATAAATATTTCGCCCCGCTGGGGCTAGTTACGAAATATCAATGTCATTATCTAGGTTGTGTATCTTTTATTGATGTTGTGTAATAGTGTTTTTTAAGCGTTTAGCAAACACATTTTTTCATTTTTTTGATAAAATTCCAGTTAAGAATATAAGCAAAAAGTAGGCTAGTGCAACCCACACCAATAGAAATGAATTCTATATAACTAACTTCGTGGAAGATATGCCCCAAACTAAGCACTCCAAAACCCAATAAAGCTAATATTATTGGAGAAAATTGTTTGTGTATGCGTCTATCACGAGTGAGCAAATACGCAGACGTACACGCACCTGTGAGTAGCATCAGCCATTCAAAAATTTCAGAAGATAAGAAACTTTGTCCTAAAAATGGCAACAAACTCACCAAAAATGGCAAAGCAACACAATGAATAGCACACAAAAATGGCAAAATTAACCCAAATTTATTGGTGTTTTCAGAAGTATTTTTGGAAATTATCTGTGTTTTCATCTTTTTTGAGTAGAGATAGTAAATTTTGAGTTGCTTTATTAAACAATGTTGCAAATATAATAAAAGTTCAACAATGTTGCAAATATAGTTTAGATTTTTCTCTAACTTCTATTTTATTGCCTTCCATTCTGCGTGAAATTGTGCCAAAAAAACCTCCATAAATTGGTGTCTTTCTTGTGCCATTTCTTTACCTATTTTAGTATTCATTTTGTCTTTTAACAATAAAAGTTTTTCGTAGAAATGGTTGATAGTGTGTGAATTAGCATTTTTATATTCTTCTTTTGTCATATTGAGATTGGGCGGAATGTTTGGGTCGTATAAAAGTCTATTTTTGAAACCACCATAATTAAAAGTCCTTGCAATGCCTATTGCGCCCAGCGCATCAAGCCTATCAGCATCTTGCACAATTTCTAACTCTTTGGAAGTGAACTTTTTGTCAAAATTTCCTCTTTTGAATGAAATATTTTCAATGATACTTATAACGTGTTGAATAACAGTTTCTTCTGTATTTTCCTGCTCCAAAAACTGACGAGTGATTTTGGGCGCAATGGTTTCATCTCCGTTATGGAATTTACTATCTGCTATGTCGTGTAAAAGTGCGCCTAATTGCACTACAAGCACGTTACAAGTTTCGTTTTGAGCTATAAAAAGTGCATTTTTATAGACACGCTCTACATGAAACCAGTCGTGTCCACTTTCTGCATTATATAATTTTTCTTTTACGAAAATGATGGTTTTTTCAATGATAGTTTTTTCAATAATTGACATAAAAAATCAGTAAATTGTGAATTTAAAAAGATGCAAAATACCAAAAAATTCGTACCTTTGCACAAAAAATAAACGCTTAAATAAAGTTTTCCAATCTCCAAAAAATCTAAAAAGAATCTATGAAATATAAACGCATTTTACTCAAACTTAGCGGAGAAGCACTCGCTGGAGACCGTCAGGAATACGTAATTAACCCTCAAAAACTAGAACAATACGCCCACGAAATCAGTGAGGTAGTAAAACTTGGCATACAAGTAGCAGTTGTGGTTGGTGGAGGGAATATTTATAGAGGTTCTGAAGCTGACAAATCTGGTATAGACAAAGTACAAGGTGATTATATGGGAATGTTGGCAACTGTTATCAATGGTATGGCAATGCAAAATGCTATAGAAAAACAAGGTTGTTTTACTCGTTTGATGTCTGCACTCAAAATGGAGCAAGTTTGCGAGCCATTTATCCGCAGACGTGCTATTCGTCATTTGGAGAAAGGTAGAGTAGTTATTTTGGCGGCAGGCACAGGAAATCCGTATTTTACCACAGATTCTGCGGCAAGTCTAAGAGCTATTGAAATTGAGGCTGATGTAGTTTTGAAAGGTACAAAAGTTGATGGTATTTATACGGCAGACCCCAATAAAGATGCTAATGCAGTACGTTATACCCACGTTTCCTTTGATGAAGTCTATGAAAAAAATCTTAATGTGATGGATATGACTGCCTTCACGCTTTGCAGAGAAAATAATTTACCCATTATTGTTTTTGATATCAATAAAGTAGGTAATCTTAGCAAAATTATGCAAGGTGAGCAAGTCGGCACACTTGTAACGAGAGAAGGTTTGCTTGAAAAAAATGGCGTAAATGACCGTTAAATGAGAAAAATAAACTACGAGAAAATGTACTCAGTCCCAGCGGGACGGTATATTTATAGAAAATAAATCACGCAAAAAATGTATTTAGTCCCAGAGGGACGACATATTTATAAGAATATCACTCCGTTAAAGCTAATATATTTTTTGACATAATTTTGATATAAATATGCCGCCCCGCTGGGGCTGAGTACATTTTCTCGTAGTTTATTTTTCTATAAATATATCGTCCTGCTGGGACTGAATACAAATTAACAATGTCCTTATCTAACTAATTACAAGCATCTATTTGCTTAAAAATCTCTATTTCTTGTTTTTTGATAATATTTGCCAGCAAGCCTGCATCTCGTTTGGTGAGTTGGCGCACACGCCCAGCACGTTTGCAATAACCTTCACAATGTGAGTTTTCTATGCGTAAAAGAACATTTTTATCATTTTTTGGTACAGAAACTTCTACATATTCTTTTCCAAAAGTAGCAATAATTTTAGCAGTTTTGGCGGAAGTTCCTAAAACCACGCCTTTCATTGTACGAATATCAGTTGTATTGGGGTTTACATCAACTTTTATATTGATGGGGCAATCTTTCTTTTGTGCAAAAAGAACATTCGTAAAAGTATTAAAAGAAAAAGTCAGGAAGAGAATAGAAAACAAAAATACATTTTTCATAGTTTTTAGGTTGATTTTGGAAAAAGTAGTAGAAATATTGAGAATGCAAAATACAAAAATACTACAAAGTTTATTAAAAATTTGTTCCTTATTTAATTTTTTTTTACCTTTGCACCAAAATTTAGAGTATATTATTTTAAAATAAAATCTAGTATAAATTTAATAAAAAAATGGCTGATACAACCGCAAAACTTGCTTACAAAGTAAAAGATATAGCCCTAGCTGAATGGGGTCGCAAAGAAATTTCATTGGCTGAAGCAGAAATGCCAGGTTTGATGTCGCTCCGTGAAGAATTTGGCGAGAGTAAACCACTTAAAAACACTCGTATTGCGGGTTGTCTGCACATGACAATCCAAACAGCGGTGCTTATTGAAACGCTTACAGCACTTGGTGCAGAGGTTTCTTGGTCCTCTTGTAATATTTTCTCTACTCAAGACCACGCAGCGGCAGCTATTGCAGCGGCAGGTGTTCCTGTTTTTGCTTGGAAAGGTATGAACGAAGAAGAATTTGACTGGTGTATTGAGCAAACTTTATACGCTTTTGAAGGTGGAAAACCTTTGAATATGATTCTTGATGATGGTGGTGACCTTACAAATATGGTACTTGACCGTTTTCCTGCACTTGCTGCAGATATTAAAGGTATTTCTGAAGAAACAACAACTGGCGTTCACCGTTTGTATGAACGTGTGAAAAATGGTAAATTGCCTCTTCCTGCTATCAATATCAATGATTCTGTAACGAAATCTAAATTTGATAACAAATACGGTTGCCGTGAGTCTTTGGTAGATGCTATTCGTAGAGCTACTGATATTATGATGGCTGGAAAAGTGGCTGTAGTGGCTGGTTATGGTGATGTAGGAAAAGGTTCTGCGCAATCTTTGAGTTCTCAAGGTGTGCGTGTAATTGTTACTGAAATTGACCCAATTTGTGCGCTACAAGCGGCAATGGACGGTTACCAAGTGCTTAAAATGGATACGGCTATTCCTTTGGCTGATATTATTGTTACGGCAACTGGAAATATGCATATTGTTGTTGAAAAACACTTCAGAGCAATGCGTCATAATGCTATCTTGTGTAACATTGGACATTTTGATACTGAAATTGATATGGCTTGGTTGAATAAAAACTATGGCGCATCAAAAGATATTATTAAACCTCAAGTGGATAGATATACTATTGAAGGTAAAGATATTATTGTTTTGGCGGAAGGTCGTTTGGTAAATCTTGGTTGTGGAACTGGACACCCATCTTTTGTAATGTCTAGCTCATTCACAAATCAGGTTTTGGCACAAATGGAACTTTGGCAAAACCCTGGTAAATATGATAACAATGTTTATGTACTTCCTAAGCACCTAGACGAGAAAGTTGCATATCTTCACCTTGCGAAAGTTGGTGCAGAAATTGATGTACTTACTTCAGACCAAGCTGATTATATTGGCGTTGCGAAAGTAGGACCATTCAAAAATGATGCTTACAGATACTAAGTTTTAGATACGAAGTTTGAAGTACGAGGTACGAAAATTTTGAATAAAAAACGTGTTAGAAGTCAATCTAACACGTTTTTCTGTTTTTAGATTTAATTAAATAGGTCTGTACCGTAGTGAAACGGAGGTCTGACCGTTTAATTAAATCTCTAAAAAATTAGGAATTATTACGGTAAAGACAGAACCAACATTATATTTTGATTGTACGCCTACATCTCCGCCTAATTTTTGTGCAATTTCACGGGCAATAAATAGCCCTAAGCCCGAGCCTACGCCCGCTTTTGAATTTGCCCTATAAAACATATTAAAAATCTTCTCAATGTGTTCTGTTTCAATACCTTCTCCATTATCTGTAAACTGAATAATAGCTTGTTGGCTATCTGCTTTAATAGAAATTTTGAGGTAAGATGTTTCATAATCACGAGAATAACGCAAAGCATTACCAATAATATTGTTAAAAATCACTTCTAAACGTTTTCTATCACAAATAAAACTACCTTCTTGTAATACATTGATACTTTGTGCTACTTTATCAGCATTTTTATAAAAGCTAAAGCTATTTAACACTTTTTGGGTCATTTCTTTAAAATCAATTTCATTTTTTTCTATCTCCAAACGCATATTACTAGAATAATTTACAATATCTTGTATAAATTCGTCCAGCCTTTTTACAGTAATTTCTTTGAGATTGAGATAATCTTTTACTATGTCCAAATTATTTTCCGTTTTGCTAAGGTTAATCAGCCCTAAAAGCGTGGCAATAGGGGAACGCAAGTCGTGGGCAGCACTATAAACAAAGCGGTCAAGTTCGTAATTAGTTTTTTGTAGCTCGTCCATAAGGCTACGGTTTTGTGTTTTTAGCCTATTTATTTCTAATGCACTATCAATGCTGACCTTCAAATCTTCACTTTTCCAAGGTTTTGTGATGTATTGATGCACTCTACCTTTATTGATAGCCGCTACAATAGCCTCCATATCAGAATAACCCGTAAGAATGATGCGCATTACATCAGGATATTGCCCTGCAATTTGTTCTAAAAACTCTACTCCCGTAACTTTGGGCATACGTTGGTCTGTAATGACTAACTGAATAGGGTTTTGCTCCATAATTACGCTACCTTCCATAGCAGAGGTGGCAAGATAGATGTCGTAATGCCTTCTAAACACGGATTTGAAGCTAACAAGGTTTTTAGGCTCGTCATCTATATAAAGAATTAGTTTTTTAGGTATATCCTCGTCTTGCATTTAGCTATCTTGTAAGGTTCTTATGAGTTACTATTATGGTTTTAAGGCTTTTTAAAGCATTCTTTGAATAAATCTTTATAAATTTTTCTGTAAAATACGTATTTTTTGTTTTATTAGCTTAATTTTGAGAAAAAAAGTTGAAAATATTTTAAAAACCCTTTAAGATATTTTCTAAAATTACCTTTAATCACGTTCAAAATGCCCTTCGTTTATCTTTCTTTAGGTTCTAATATAGGAAAAAATATCAAAGATATTGCTGAAAACCTTACTGCTGCTTGTCTTATTTTAGAAGAAAAAGTAGGCAAAATAATATCAAAATCTAAACTTTATCAAACAAAAGCGTGGGGCGTGCAAAATCAAGCGGATTTTTGTAACCAAATTATACTAATTAGTACAAATTTAACTCCACAAATGCTTTTAAATGTACTTTTAGACATAGAATTATTTTTAGGAAGAGTGCGCAAAACACGTTGGGGCGAGAGAATTATTGATATTGATATTATTTATTTTGACAATGTAATTATAAATGATATTTTTGGAGAAAATTTGCTTATTGTGCCTCACCCACGTATGCAGGAGCGGCTTTTTGTGCTCGTGCCTTTGGCTGAAATTGCGCTTGATTTTGTTCACCCAATACTAAAAAAAACAAATAAAGAACTTCTAAGCATTTGTAATGATGATTTGGAAGTGATTATTTATGAAAAATAGTAGTTGCCACAAATGCACAAATAAATACATAATTTACAATTCACAATTTATAAAAAAATGTCCGACAAACTTACTACTCAAAAATCTATATTGCCTCCTATTGTTGTAATGGGTATTTTCTTTGCTATTTTTGGTTTTATTACGTGGCTGAATAGCGTGCTTATTCCGTACCTTAAAATAGCCTGTGAATTGAGCCAAACTTCACAATACGAACAGTATTTAGTGACGTTTGCGTTTTTTATTTCTTATACAATAATGGCGTTACCTGCCTCTTTTTTGCTAGAAAAGATAGGTTTTAAGCGTGGAATGGTCGTTGGACTGGTAATTATTGCCGTTGGTTGTCTTACGTTCATTCCTGCAGCACAAAACAGGGCATTTAGTATATTTTTGATAGGAATTTTTATACAGGGCGCAGGTTTGGCACTTCTCCAAACTGCCGTAAATCCTTATGTAGCCGTTTTGGGTGCGCCTGAAAGTGCGGCAAAACGAATCAGTATAATGGGCATTTGTAATAAGATAGCGGGCATTATTGCGCCACCTTTGATGGGTTTTATCCTTTTGAAAGATAGCGACGAAGTAGAAAATAGGTTAAGAGTATTAGGACGTGGCATTCAGATAGAAAAATTACAACTTTTGGCAGACAAAGTAATCCCTCCTTATATTGTTTTGGCGGTTTTTATATTACTTATAGCTGTTTTATTGAATTTTATCTATTTACCAGAAATAAGTCTTAATAGGGCTGATGAAAGTACAAAAGACACTCTAAATGATAAGACAGAAAGTACAAAAACCTCTATTTTTCAGTTTCCAAGCGTATTTTTGGGAGCTTTGGCTATTTTCCTTTACGTGGGCGCAGAGGTGATTGTAGGAGATACCATTATCACGTATGCAAAAAGTCTAAAATTTACGGCAGAGCAGGCTAATTTTTTCCCTTCTTTGGCACTTGTGGCTATGCTTGTGGGTTATGTTTTGGCAATTTTTTGTATTCCGAGATACATTTCACAAGAAAAATCATTGATTGTTTGTTGTATTTTAGGAATTTTTTTGATGTTTGGGGCAGTTTTTTTGAAGGGGGAGATGTCTATTTATGCGTTGGCACTTTTGGGGCTGGCTAATTCTGTGATGTGGCCTGCTATATTCCCTTTGGGGATAGCAAAACTGGGCAAATTAACTGAAAAAGGCTCTGCTATTATGATAATGGGTATTTCTGGTGGTGCTTTCTTGCCTTTGATTTATGGATATTTGGCTACTGGTTATGGTTTGCAAGCAGGATATTGGGTACTTTTGCCTTGTTATTTGTATATTTTGTATTTTGCTGTGGCTGGTTATAAGAAATAAAAAGAAAAAAGAACTAATGTTGCATAAAAGCTATATTATAGGATTTGCAATTGCCACGAATACACGAATGAATACAATTATTCGTGTATTCGTGGCAACTAAACCAGACATACTGTTATTTATGGCGAACTAATTAAAATTTAGTATTTTGCAAAACCACAAAAATAAGCTAATTTTGCTTTATTTTATTTCTATTAGAAACTTTATGTTGGCTAAATACCAAAAAATATTATACGAATTTTGGACAAATTTTATACAAATTTCATTTATCTTATTATCATAAAAGGAACAAATTTTGTTTTTCCTTATTTGCTTACTGCGCCTTACCTAGCACGCACATTGGGCGAGGGCAAATTTGGTAAAATAGCTTTTACAGTCAGTTTTATGGGTTTTTTGATGGCTTTTGTAGAATATGGTTTTAATTTAACTGCTACACGAGATTTGACTATTCATAAGAATAATCCTCAAAAAGTAAATGAAATTTATAATATAGTTTTGGTTTGTAAGTTGGTTTTGTTTGCAATAAGCGTTTTGGTGGCGTTGGTGGTGATTTTTAGTTTTAAATTTTTTAGAGATGATTGCTTATTGTATGTAAGTTCATTGCTTTTGGTGCTTGGTCAGGCACTTTTGCCTATTTGGTTTTTTCAGGGAATAAACAACCTAAAACCTATGGCAATCATCAATTTAGGCATCAATATCATTGTTTTCGGAGTGATGTTTTTGGTGGTGAAAACAACAGAGGATTATTTATTTGTGAATATTATTCAGGGTTTAGGCTGGATTTTGGCTAGCTTTATATGTATGATAATTGCTAAAAAGCAATATGATTTACATTTTTACAGACAAAAATGGCTAATACTTTGGACGGAATTGAAGGCCTCTTTTGGTATTTTTACGACTAATTTTTTGCATTTTTCTTTCCTTACTGCTAATTTATTTCTAGTTGGGCTGTTTGTAGAAGGCAAGGCATTAGACGAATACAGTTATTCAGATAAAATTTATATGATGTTACGTACTTTTGCAGGCATTATTTATATAGTGGTTTATCCAAAAGTAAGTAACTTATTTTTATTATTCCCAGAAAAAGTTAATTCTTTCTTGTTGAAAATCAGTGGTTTAATAGCCGTTGCTTTTTTTTCTTGTTCTAGCTTTATTTTCATATTTGCATCAGAAATATTATTGTTATTATCAAGTCAAAATTCTGAAAAATCAGTATTATTATTAAGAATTATTGCGTTTGCACCATTTTTATATGCTATGAGCGTACCTATAAGCCAAAAAATGCTTGTTGGTAATAATGAAAAAAGATTATCCATTATTCTAGTTTTTACTATTTTATTCAATTTGTGTATTAACTTAATATTATTACCTTTGTACCAAGAACTTGGTGGAGCTATTGCATTGTTGCTTACAGAGGCTTTCTTTCTTGTATTGGGTAGTTTATGTTTGCTGTTTCTTGGTGATAAAAGATTAGAAAGTGTTAAAATAAATTAAAATAATAAATTAAAGTAACAACTAATGACTGAAAATAAATGCCTTTTGTGTGAAAGTAAAAATATTACTATTGTTGAAGAATTAGACACAAAGATTATCACGGATTTATACCAATCACGTGCCAATATCAATGTAAAGCAATCTTTCACAGACATTCCTACTATTAGTTTGTGCGAATGTAATTCTTGCAAATTGCGTTATTATTATCCTTTGGTACTTGGAGATGGGCATTTTTACGAGCAATTACAAGATTATGAAGGCTATTATTTGGAAGAAAAATATGATTATCTTGAGGCTGCAAAATTTATAACTCCTTCTGATGATGTGCTTGAGGTAGGTTGTGCTACTGCTTTTTTTACTGCTTTTATTAAGCCTAAATCATACACAGGCATAGAATTTAATGATAAAGCTATCAAGATAGCGCAAAGCAAAAATATTAATGTTCAGAAAGAATTTTTGGAAGTTCACGCAGAGAAAAATGCAGAGAAATATGATGTTGTTTGCTTTTTTCAGGTTTTGGAACACGTAGAAAACCCAAAAACTTTTCTGGAAAGTGCTTTAAAATGCCTTAGAAAAGGTGGGAAACTTATTTTGGCAGTTCCTGCAGAAGATAGTTTTATCTCTCGCCATGTCAATTACTATCTTAATATGCCTCCACACCACGCTACACGTTGGTATGATAATACGCTTAATAATATTGCTGGTATGTTTGATATGAAACTTATTAGGATTTCACACGAACCTCTGCACAAAATTCACGAGGAGTTTTACGAAAAAGTAGAAATCTTCCAAAAAATCAGAAAAACCGTAGGAATACCTTTTAGAACGCTAGAAAATGGAATTTTCAATACTTTTTTATATGGTGTGGCTACCGTAATTGCCAAAATAAAACTCTTATTGGGAAAGAAAACCAAAAATGCGGTTGGACAATCAGTAGTGGTTGTTTATGAAAAAAAATAGTGATTATCAATCATAATAAAAGCCCACAAATTTAAAAATTTGTGGGCTTTTATTATGATTTTATAGTGTCAAATTGCTGGTTTTTGAGTTTCTGCTTGTCTTCTAGCCATTATTTGTGCCATAAAACCCATTAAAATCCAATACATTACAGCATAAATAGGGCTTTCTAATACTAAATTGAATAAGCCTATAATACTTATTGTAAAAAAACTCCAAAAACACAACATCAAAAATGGACGTTTGCAGTAATAAAAATTATAATTATAATATTCTTTCATTATTGTACCATAAAAACACAATAATAATACCAAATAACCTAAACCCAAACGCACAGTAAGCGTAATATAAGTGTTATGACAACCAATTACGTGAGCATCGTGTTCATCTGTCTGACCAGATTCTGTTGTTTTTGCACCTTCTTGATAAGGTAAAATAGGCGTTCCAAAACCAATACCAATAAGGTTTTCTGGGAAGTTTTCAGTTGTTACTCTATACCAAAAAACAAGTCTCCACGTAGAATTAGGGTCTATTTGAAGGAATTTGCTGTTTTCTCTTACTTTTAGCATATCACCAAAAAGATTATAAGTATCCGTTTTGGCAAGTTTGTAATATGGAATAAAATTAAGGAAAACAAGGAATATGACCATAAAACCACTAAAAAACAATACTTTAAACATTCTATAACTTGGTATCATTATAATTCCTATCAAAATAATACCAATTAGGCTCACCGTCATAGAGGCGTAGCGTTGTGCATAGATAAACGTAAGCACAAGTAAACCAATAACAGAAAGAATTTTTGTGCTTTTAAACAAAAACGGTAAAAATACAGCAGCAGAAAACCTATCTAATAATATTTCTACTGGATAAATGAAAAATATCACTATATAAGATAAAAAATAACTTTTTATGAGTGTAATAAATCCTTCAAAATACTGAAATAAATAAAATCCCAGAAAAAAACCAAAAGAGGAATAAAAAATGACAGAACTCCTAAAATAATAATAAAAATTAGTACAAGTGGCAATAGACACAATGGCGTGAAAGGAATTGAGCAATAAAAACCACAAAATAAGGTGGTATAAGCGCACACGAGGGACTTTAAAAGTGAGTTTTGGGGTAAGTCCTTTATACAAAAAAATCAATATTCCCAATAATGAAAGCACTTCATTAAAAAAGAAAACTCGCTCAAAAATGGTGTAATTTAATCCGTAAAGCAGAAAAATAGTAAAAATAATATATGCAATACGTTTTCTCATTTTTGTTGGTGGCAGTTTTTTTAGATAAAATTACGGGGGATATTTTACACAAAAGTACGTATTATTTTCCTTTAAGAATATTATTTTGAAAAAATATCTTATATTTGCAGAAATTTTAACTCATTTATATCTTTTTAACTGATAATTCTACTACCTATTTTGCTATTATGAACAAGAAAAATATTATTATTTCCGTTGTGGTTGTTGCGCTTTTGAGTGCTGGAATATTCTTTTGGAATAAAGCACAAAAGCGTGCAGAACGTAATCCTACTAATGCTTCCAAAGAAGAAATAGTAGCTCTTATCAAAAAACTCCCTGAATATTTGGGAGATAAGGTAGAAATTACAGATGATTTCTATGTAAAAACAGACAATGGTGCTTTTCAAGGTACACTAAACGAAATGTATAGACTCTCTGCCAACTACGACCCTATTGTTGATGAAGCAAAAAAGCTAGCTATACCTATGCCCGTTTTAGCTTATAAAATAGCATCTGGGTACTTTAAGGCTGTTAAAAAGTAAAGAAATACTGCAAATGAGACAATTTCTTTTTGATTTTCGTATATTTGCACCTTTAATAATTCAGCTAGCTATTTTAGCTTACAAAATGGCAACAGAATAGTTTAAACTCATATCAAAGAAATAATCACTAAAATAAAAAATATATGTCTGATATTCTTTCAGAACACAAAAAAACTTGGGAAGCAAAGAAAATCCTGAGGGTTATTTATTCAGAATGGTACAAACAAATTATTAGTGATTTGCATTTATCTTCTGCAAAAACCTTAGAGTTGGGCGCAGGAAGCGGTAATTTTAAGGAATTTAAGCCTGATGTTATTTCTGCAGATATTGACAAACAAGATTGGCTTGATATGTGCTTTGATGCTCATAAAATGCCTTTTAAAGAGGGTGAACTAGCTAATATAGTGCTTATAGACGTTTTACATCACCTTGCAAATCCTGTTTTATTTTTGGAAGAAGCGTTTAGAGTTTTAGAAAAAAATGGCAGAATAGTGATGTTAGAGCCTTTTCCTTCCACGTTTTCGTTGCCTATTTATAGGAAATTTCACCCAGAACCATTTATTATGGATGTTGATTATTTCTCTAAAACAGAAACAGAACAAAAAGACCCTTGGGACTCCAATCAAGCAATTCCTTACTTAGTTTTTTTCAAAGATTTTAAGAAATTCCAAGCACTTTTTTCTGATAAATATAATATTGTCAAAAAAGAAAAGATGAGTTTTTTGCTTTATCCTGCTTCTGGTGGCTTTGAAAATAAATCTATGATTCCAGATTGGCTTATTCCTGTTTTTAAGGGAATTGAATGGTTGCTTTATCCTTTGCGCTCATTGCTTGCATTTAGATGCTATATTGTTATTGAAAAAAAATAATAGAAACACTATTTTTTATAAATTATTTATGAATTTGACCAATAAAAGTTTTCGTGTTTTGTTTGTTGCTTGGTTGGTAATGCTAGTTATCTTAGCTTATTGCCTTTATATCAATGCTTATTTTAAAATAACTGTTGTAACTGATGGCGTTGCTAATATCTCTTCAAAAAATGAAATTGTTTTTTTTCCAAGAAGTTATTTTATCTTGTCTTTTGGTTTTATAATCAGTCTTTTATATGTTTTTTATAAAATTTATACAAGAAATGGTAAAGCAATAAAAGTTTCTTTAGATAGTTTTTGGATTATATTGCTCGTTGCGTGTATTGCAGTTTTTTTTAGTTTACTGCAACAAATAAATGTTTATGAATTGGCTAATTCTCCAAGAAAATTAGCTATCAATACTTGGACAACCAAAAGTGTCAAAGAAAAAATACAAGATTTACCTGAATATCAAGGTGATAGCCTAATAGTTTATCAAGATGGAAGCGTAGAAAGCAAAAACAGACTAATTCAAAGTGTCATAGCACAAATGTATATTGTTCCAGCTAATTTTGCAGGTATTCAGAATGAAGCTACTACGTCTGGTTTGCCAGTGGGCTATTATGCTTATAAGCAAGCAATGGTTTATTATGCACAAGCACACCCAGATAAACTCAAAAAATAGATGAAAATAACAGTTATCAAAACTATTCTTTTATTGGTTTTTCCAATTTTATTGGGTTATTTTCTGTATGATGCAAAAATGACACAAGGCTCTTTCAATTTGGGGCAAAATGCAGATCCTGCTTATGTTTACTTGTTCAATTCAATGAACTTGGCTCACGGATACATACCAGGACACATAGACCACCCAGGAACAGTATTGCAATATTTGGGGGCAATAGTGGTTAGGGTTACTTATTTGGTAGATGGTACTGCACCAACACTTATAGAAGATGTAATGCAAAAACCTGAAAAATATCTCCATATTATTGCGAATATTGCTATTTTCTTGAATGTTTTTGCAAGTTTTTTATTTGGTTTTTTGACTGATAAATACACAAAAAAGCTATGGATTGGTATTTTTTTACAAATATCACCTTTATTATTTATTGATATTTTGGTTTTATTTGTGCCTAAAGTTTGTGCGGAATCTTTGATACTCATACCAACTATGGGCATTTGTTTTCTTAGTATTTTATTTTGGTTTAAAGATGATACTTTCACAAATAACAGTAAATATATTTTTGCCTTTGCTTTTATACTGGCTTTTGGCATTATCACAAAAATAACTTTTGTCCCATTTGGCATTATTCCTTTGTTGCTTATAGCTAGTTATAAGCGTAAAATGTATTTTATTCTTGTTAGTTTCTTGTTGTTAGTTTTAATAGGAATGCCTGCGTTCTTTTCTTATGAATATCTTTTTGGATGGATTAAAGGACTTTGGGGGCATTCTGGGCATTATGGTAGCGGAGAAAAAAATTTTTTAGATACAACTACATTTTTTGCCAATGTTAGAGCAATTATGGGAGATAATAAAAATTTCGTTTTAGCAGTACAAATTATTACTGTAATATTCATTATTTATGTAATTAAATTCAAGTCTTTTTTTAAAGAAAATCCTATACTTTGTAAAAAAATAGGGATTTATTTTTTTATATTTATTGTGATTTTGTGTGTTAATGTACTTTTTGTTGCCAAACATTACCGCCCAAGATACTTGATACCATTATTTAGTTTTACATATGCTATGTTGCCTGTATTTTGTTTGTTTTTAGAAGAAATTTTACGAGATAAGCTATTATTTTCAAAAATACCTTTACAAAAAATAGCTATTGTCCTTTGTATAGGCATAATGGCTCTAATGACGTGGAATATCAAAAATAGGTATCAAGCAAGCGTTGAATATTTTGGAAGATATACAAAAGGCAGAACAGAAACGCAAATGTTGGCAAATAAGCTAGAAAATGCTATTTTCTTGTATTATTATTCTAATTCTTCTGATAAAAATATTCTTGTTTTTGGGATAAATGTATATGCAGCAGGACTAAAAAGCACATACCATTATTATTTGCACAAGATGCACCCAGATATGATAGAATTTAATCCAAGTAGTGGCTGGTGTTATAACAATGAAAAACCAATTGGTATCAAAGAAATAATTAAAAAGAAAAAAAGAATATTTTTGTATGGTGGCGCACTTTCAGATAAAGAAAAAATAAAAATACGAAATAGTGATACAGAAGAAATAACCTTCCCAATAAAACTAATACAAGACAATAATACAGATGAATTTATCTATGAGGTAATTTACTAATATGAAGCTGAAAATCATTAAAATTATAGTTGCGCTAGTATTGCCAATAATATTGGGTGTGCTGTTGTACCAAGCTAAAATAGCACAAGGACCTTTCTATATAGGAAATCACTCTGACCCAAGTTATGCTTATTTATTTAATTCTTTAAATCTTACTTATGGCTATATCCCAGGGCATGTAGACCATCCAGGCACCACTCTACAATACTTTGGGGCTATTATTATAAGAATTACCTATTGGGCAAGTGGTACAAAAACAACAATAATAGAAGATGTTATTTCTCAACCAGAAAAATATCTTTCCATAATTTCCAATGCAATTATTGTTCTTAATGTTTTGGCTTTTTTTGTATTGGCATTGCTTGCGGATAAATACTTTAAAAAAATATGGATTGGTATCTATTTACAGCTTATTCCGTTCTTTTTTCTTGATGTTTCATTTTATATCTATAAAATAATGGCGGAGTCTGTATTATGGATTTTTGCAAGTTATTTCACCTTCTTGTGTATTATTTTCTGGCTCAAAAGTGCTGATATTACCAATCAGAACAAATATATTTTTGCATTTTCGTTGGTAGTTGCCATGGGCATCATCACTAAAATAACCTTTATACCATTTGCTGTTACTCCATTGTTGCTAATACAGGATAATAGAAAAAAAGGCTATTACGTACTGATTACATTACTTTTATTTATATTGATTGCTTTGCCTGCATTATTTTCTTATGAATACCTTTTTCATTGGATTAAAAACCTTTTACTTCATTCAGGGCAATATGGAAATGGTAAGAAAAATTTCTTAGAAATAAGCACATTCTTACCAAATTTACACTTAATAATAAAAGTGTATTTGCTTATTCCAGTAATTATATTTGTGATTACTAGCGTAATTTGGCTACGGAATTACGTGAGTTTAAAACAACAGAATCCAGAGTTAAATAGAAAAATCTCTTTGTTTTTAATAACTTTCCTTATTTTAATTGTTGTAAACAGTATTTTGGTAGCAAAACAGTATTCAGAAAAATATTTAACACCAATAATATGTTTTAGTTTTGGTATTTTGTCAATATTTTACTTATTTTTGCAAGAGTTATACAAGAATAAACTAATAACGCAAAGAATTATCAGCATATTTTGTGTTGGTCTGATATGTATGCCGCTTTATAATGCACACACATTTAATAATAGAATTGCAATTTTAGAAGATTACAAGCAAAAACGAATGATAACCAATGAAAAAATTCTCAATGCTAAAAAAGGCGAGAATACTATTATTATTTATTACTATGCTAATTCTTCTCCTATATTTGGTCTTGCATTTGGTATCTCATTTAGCGGGATAATGAAAGATACTTATGCCTATTATGCACACAAGTTAAACCCTGATATGATAGAGTTAAATGTTACCAATAATAAATGTTATGTGTGGAATATGCCAATACCAATAGCTAAAATAATAGAACAGAAAAAAAGAATATTATTACAAGGCTCTACTTTGCCAGAAAGTTATAAAAATACCATTAAAATTAAGAATAGTGATATAGACGAAATTTCGTTTCCTGTAAAACTTATTTTTGATAATCAGTCTGGTGAGTGTATATATGAACTTATCTATTAATCTAAAAAAAAATCTATTTATGATAAAAAATTATATCTACCGTCTTCTAGCTAAATACCTTAGCTTCTATGTTAGACCAGACAATACAACACTGGAAATTAAACCTAAAAATGATTTGCTACAAAAAAAGCTGACCAGTAAACATTATGAAACAATACAAGATGTTTCAGAAATGAAAAATCAAGAATATGAATACCTTATTCTTAATGGAACATTGCATTATGAGGCAGATATTCAACTTTTTTTAGAAAATATCTACAAAAAAATACCCGCAACCACTCGCCTAATCATCACTTATTATAGTGCTTTGTGGTCACCATTCGTCAAACTAGCTTCTCTTTTTGGTTTGAGAAAAAAAACAGGAAACACCAATTGGATAACACACCAAGATTTGGATAATTTTGCATTGCTTACTAATTTTGAAATTGTGCAAAAGCAAGTACGTGTTTTGTGTCCTATTTTTATTCCTATTTTGAGCTATATTTTGAATAGATGGGTTTTACCTTTGCCTTTTTTTAGAAATTTTGGACTGGTCAATATTGCAGTTTTACGTCCAAAATATAAAAATCCCCTAGCAAATGCCTCTGTTTCTGTGGTAGTGGCGGCTCGTAATGAAGCAGGGAATATTGAAGATATTGTCAAAAGATTGCCTAAAATGGGTGAAAATGACGAACTGATTTTTGTAGAAGGTGGCTCATCTGATAATACTTGGGACGAAATTCTGCGCATACAAGAGAAATACAAAGATACGCTCACCATAAAACTTGCCAAACAAGACGGGAAAGGCAAAGGTGATGCTGTAAGAAAAGGTTTTAATATGGCAGAGCAAGATATTTTAATGATTTTGGATGCTGATATGACCGTTCCTCCAGAAGACTTGCCAAAATTTTATCATAGCATAAAAAATGATTTGGGTGAGTTTATCAACGGTACACGCCTTGTATATCCAATGGAAAAAGAAGCAATGAGGTTTTTTAATTTGATTGGAAATAAATTTTTTGCGGCTGCATTCTCTTATACGCTTAATCAGCCGTTGAAAGATACTTTATGTGGTACAAAAGTGCTTTCTAGACAAAACTATCAAAAACTTGCAGCTAACAGAAATTATTTTGGTGATTTTGACCCTTTTGGAGATTTTGATTTGCTTTTTGGGGCATCTCGTTTGGGGCTGAAAATTGTAGAACTTCCTATCACCTACAAAGCTCGCACCTATGGTAGCACCAATATTGAGCGTTGGAAACATGGTGTTATTTTGCTACAAATGCTTTGGTTTGCTATTAGAAGGATAAAATTTATTTAAAATATTGAAAATGACTAAACTTTCTATTATCATTCCTGCCTACAATGAAGGCGCAACTATACATCATATTCTTAACAAAATCAAGGCTGTTAATTTGATTGGTACTATTGAAAAAGAAGTAATTATTATCAATGATTATTCAAAAGATAATACAGAAGAAGCAATTTTAGAGTATCAAGCGGAAAATCCTGACCTTAATATTCAGTATTTCAAACACGAAAAAAATAAAGGAAAAGGTGCAGCCTTACATACAGGGATAGAGAAAGCAACTGGTGAGTACATTATTATACAAGATGCAGATTTGGAATACAATCCTCAAGAGTATAATTTATTGTTGCAACCTATTTTAGATGGTTTTGCTGATGTAGTTTTTGGTAGCCGTTTTATGGGAGGGAAACCTCACAGAGTTTTGTTTTTTTGGCATACACTTGGCAATAATTTTCTTACTTTTTTGTCTAATCTTTTTACAGATTTGAACCTTACAGATATGGAAACTTGCTACAAATTATTCAAAGCGGAAAGCATAAAAAGCCTAAAATTACAAGAAAGCCGTTTTGGTTTTGAGCCAGAAGTAACTGCAAAAATCTCTCGTATATCCAAAATACGCATCTATGAAGTTGGTATCTCCTATTATGGACGTACTTATGAAGAAGGCAAAAAAATTGGTTGGAAAGATGGTTTTAGAGCTATTTATTGTATTTTAAAATATGGACTTTTTAAAAGATAACTAAAACAATATTATATCAATGAAAATATCTATAGAATTTAATAAATATCAAAAACTTCTGATTTTTGTTGTTATATTATGGGTGGTTAGCTTTTATCTTTTATCTATTTATTATGAAAGACAAATAGCGAGCGAAAGAAAAATCAAAGGTGGTATGAAAAAAGAATATACTGCAAATGATATTCTAACTATGATAAAAAATAGTAAAGAATATATAGGAGATTCTGTTACTATTTTTGAAAATGGAGATATTACTACCAATAACTTCAAACTACAAGGAACAATAGGACACGTACTAAATAATGATAAGGAATATATAAAGAGTATTACAACTGCTAATCATCTTCCTTTTCAATATAATTTATATTGTTTGGCTGCTGGTTATTATAGGGTACAGTATCCAACAGAATCTAATAAAGTAATACAAATTAAATAACCTAAAATGCTTTCTATTATTCTTTCGTGGTTATTTATTACTTATGTAGCTTTTATTCAGGGTATATTTGGCATAAAAAAACTTTGTGACTTTTTCAAAATTGAAGCAAAATTAAATGACTTGCACTTTGTTATTGTTTGTATTTCAGGGCTTGCTATCATAAGTTTTTATGGTTTTTTGTGGCATTTTTTCTTCTATATCAATATTGAATTTTTAATATTTCTATTGATAATAACAGTTATACAGACTTTTTTATATAGAAAATCTTTGTTTACTTATATTCAGTTATGTAAAGAAAATATTATCAATACGAATTTTTTGCTATTTCCTGTTTTTATATCTTCTATATTTATTATTGCTTATTTTTCCTTGTCTGTTACTTCACATGCAGACGAGGGTTCGTACTTCTTGCCATCTGTTCACTGGATGCAACAACATAAAATAATCATTGGTTTAGGAAATTTACATCCTAGATTAGCATTTAATAGTAGTTGGCATTTATTAAGTGCTGTATTTAGTTTTCCTTTTATTGCTAAAGGATATTTCAATGACCTGAATGGCTTAATGTATTTGTATTGCTTGTTGTATGCGTTAAACGGGCTAAATAAAATTTACAAAGGACAAACTTCGTTTCCCAACTATTTAAAAACTATTTTTTTTCTGCCAACACTTGCATTATATTTTGGTGCAGCTGATGAAATGCTACTTATTCCAACCAATTTTATTGGTTCTATGACATCAGACTTACCTGCATTCTTGCTTGTATGCCTAATCAGTATCATTTTTGTAGAGAAAATAAACAATAATGACCTAGTCTTTGATATAAAAAGTTTAGTAATTATTTTATTATCTGTGTTTGTCATAACAATCAAATTAAGTACTGCACCACTCGCATTACTTAGTATTTATTTATTCTTTAGGGAAATATTTTCTAAAAAATATCTTTTATCATCAAAAATAGCACTATTTCCTATTGTTTTTATATTCCCTTGGATTGCACGTAATATTTTGTTATCTGGCTACTTGGTATTTCCATTTAGCCAACTAAATATTCTTTCAGTAGATTGGAAAGTACCGCTTGTACGCACTCTAATACATCAAAAATTAGTAAAATCTTGGGCAATAGAACCCACACTTAATTGGGATACTGCGTGGCTGATGCCTATGTCTGAAGTTTTTCCTATATTTTATGCTAAACTAAGTTTTATCCAGACTGTCATTATCAATAATGTATTTTTAGCTATGTTTTTAACTTTTTGCTATGTTATTTATGGCATATTTAAAAGAAAATTTCAAAATGATACTTACCAAAGTTATTTGATATTAGCTATAACATATTTAATAGGCATTATATTTTGGTTTTCTTCTGCTCCTGATATTCGTTTTGGGTTAGGTTTTATATTATTTTGTTCAATTTTTTTAATAGGATTACTATTTTATTGGGGTACAAAAGATTTTTATAAGTATTTTTTTGTAATTATCCTCTTTATTTATTTGGGAGTGAATGGAGTATATTACGAAAATATCTATCATAATATAGGGAAAAATCTTCTAGTTATCCCAGAAAGAACTATCCCGCAAATTCCTAAACAAACCTATCTCATAAGTGATAAGTTGAAAGTAAATGTAGTAGAAAGTAATTGTTCTTTCGTAGATTTACCTTGTATTACTATTCACGAAAAAGATAATTTGCTAATGCGTGGAAATACAATAGAAGATGGTTTGAAACCACTTGAAGCAGATAAAAAAGATTTTTATGAAGATTGGAAATGGTAAACAGCAAAATAATCATCTACGTCTAAACTATTAAATATCTCCGCCTAAAACCCTATGAAAATTCTTATCATTCATAACAAATACCTCAAATATGGTGGAGAAGATACAACTGTGGAAGGAGAAACAAAACTCCTGCTCAAAAACGGACATCAAGTAGAAACACTTTTTTTTGATAATAAAAACATTGTAGGAATAGAAAAATTAAAACTTATTTATAATATTTTTTATAACAATCATTCCGCTAAAATACTGACTGAAAAAATTAAAAACTTTCAGCCAGACATTATCCACGTACATAATTTTTTTTATCTGGCTTCTCCTTCTATTTTTTATGTAGCTGATAAATATAATGTTCCTATAGTACAAACCATACAAAATTACCGCCTTATATGTACGGGTGCGCTACTTTTGCGTGATGAAAAAGTTTGTGAAATATGCGTAAAACAAAAACTACCATTGGCAGGCATCAAACATAAATGTTTTAATAATTCTATATTACAATCTGCGCAACTCACGCTAATGACCTCTTTACACAAGTATTTGGGTACGTGGAAAAATAAAATTACTACTTATATTTGTTTAAATGAGTTTGCTAAACATAAAATCTCAACTTCTTCTTTACAAATCCCATTAGAACAAATAGCTGTGAAAGCTAATTGTACGGAAGATATTAGTGATAATTTGGATAATCAAGATAATAATACAAAAAGAGAAAATTTTTATCTTTTTGTTGGGAGATTATCCAAAGAAAAAGGTATTGATATTTTGCTTGATGCTGCCAAAAGAAACGGTTGTAAACTAGAAATTATTGGAAATGGAGATTTAAAAGAACTTGTTGAAAAAGCTACTCAAACGCACCCAAACATTATTTATCACGGATTTCAGCAAAAAGATTTTATCACAAATAAGCTAAAAACCTGTAAAGCACTTATTTTTCCTTCTATTTGGTATGAAGGTATGCCCTTGACTATTCTAGAGGCATTTTCAGCAGGGACACCCATTATTGCTTCTGATATAGATAATATTAGAGATATTGTAGAAAATAATTATAATGGTTTGCATTTCAGGTACGGTAATGTAACTGATTTAGCAGATAAAATTCAGTTTTTTGAAGATAAATTTAATAATAATTTTCAAAGTATTGCGCACCTATACACACAAGCACGCCTAACATACGAACAAAAATATACGCCAGAAATCATTTATAAGCAACTTATTGCTATTTATGAGCAAGCTATTCAGAAAAAGAAATTAGAAAAATAATTTACAGAAATAATTTACAAATACAAAATAATAAATACTAAATTTTGTATTTCTTAGTGCCTTTTTGTGCCTACTTTGTGCGCTTAGTGGTAAAAAATAAATGAAACAAATCTTATGAAAATTCTACTTATTCATAACAGATATACGCTTTATGGTGGAGAAGATGCTCTTTTTGATAGTGAAAAAGCTCTTTTAATCAAAAACAGGCATCAAATAGAAACCCTCATTTTTGATAATAAAAGTGATGCTGGGCTTGCCAAACTCAAAATGATTTATAGTATTTTTTATAATAGTCATTCAGCAAAATTGCTCACAGATAAGATAAAAGCGTTTCAACCAGATATTATTCACGTACATAATTTTTTTAGAATTGCATCACCTTCAGTGTTTTATGTCGCAAATAAACATAAAATCCCTATTGTGATGACTATCCACAACTACCGCCTAATCTGTGCTGGAGCGTTTTTGTTGCGTGATGCAAAAGTTTGTGAACTTTGTGTAAATCAAAAATTTCCATTGCAAGGCATCAAACACAAATGTTTTGGTGATTCTTACCTAAAAACGACACAACTCACCCTGATGACCGCTGTACACAAGTATTTGGGTACGTGGAAAGATAAAGTTTCTCAGTATATTTGTTGGAATGAATTTACTAAAAACAAGATTGCAAATTCTTCTTTAGAATTATCATTATCTCAAATTTCCATAAAGCCTAATTGTGTAGAAGATGCTGGTTATCAAATTATTAACGAGAGAAAAAGAGAAGATTTTTATCTTTTTGTTGGGAGATTATCCAAAGAAAAAGGCATTGATATTTTGCTAGATGCCGCTAAAAAAAGTGGTTTTAAGCTAGAAATTATTGGAGAAGGGGATTTAAAAGAAATGGTTGAAAAAGCAACCCAAACACACCCAAACATTATTTATCACAGATTTCAACAAAAAGATTTTATTATAAACAAACTAAAATCCTGCAAAGCCTTTATATTTCCTTCTATTTGGTATGAAGGTACAGCCCTGACTGTTTTGGAAGCATTTTCTACAGGAACGCCTGTTATTGCCTCTGATATTGATAATATTAGAGAACTTATAACAGATAACTATGATGGCGTGCATTTCAAATATGGAAATGCAAATGATTTGGCTGAAAAAGTGCAACATTTTGAAGATAATTTTAATAATAATTTTCAAAATATTGCACATTTATACACCCAAGCACGCCTAACGTATGAGCAAAAATACACCCCAGAAATTATTTATAAGCAACTTATTGCCATTTATGAAAAAACTATTGAGAAAAAGAACCTACAAACTACAATTTCTTCTGAACAATAAGCACCGTACAAGTGAAAGCTGTTTCTTCTATTGTAATTTCATTGCCATCTTTATCTAGTGTTCTTTGGATTGGGCGTTGTGAACCGTCATCTTTTGTTTCAATTGTTCTTGTTTTTTCGTAGCCCAAAAAACTAACTTTTTTGCCTTTATAGTCCGCCAAATTGATACTACTTTGGTTTTCTAAAACAAACCCCCCTTTACCAACTTTTAGCACAAAATAATCACTTCCTTGTGCGCAATAGCTTTGTGTGGACTTTGTCCAAGATTTTGTAAGTACAATTCCTTTGTACTTTTTTAGAGAAATTTCTGTTTTTTCAGATTTTTCTGTGTTGCCTTTTGCTTGTGCAAAAGCACTTTTACATATAAATAAAGACATTAAAACTACTGGAATAACAAAAACTAAACGCATAATTGTAAATATTTAAAATTGAAGAAAGATTTGTTTTAAACTGTTGTTAAGAAACAGAATATAATATTTTTATAATCAAATAGTTATAGCATTATTTTTTTGCAAAAGGTATCAAAAAAACCGCCGTTGTTTGGTGTTTTAGCGCAGCGACACCAACAACGAATTA
>JAYUKY010000113.1:0-29959 GCA_043764015.1 Raineyaceae bacterium | reverse complement strand
TACATAAAAGCTATTTTTTGCTTTTGATATAGAGAGGTGGCGTTCACGCCACCTAGAATAAAAAAATAAAACTAGGAGTTTATTTACAATGTATTACTTACCTTGTTCTATTTTAAATATAAGCAAAAGCATGAAAAAAATAATTTTAAGTTTTATTTCTTTTTTTAGAAAACAGTTAGTTTATAACAAAGGACAACCTAATTATGAAGTAACAATAAAAATTGATATTGAAGAAGGTATTATTATTTTGAAAGAAATAAATGCAGTTTTCAGAAAAGATATGTCTTTTACTTTTAAGGAAAATATTCTTCACGAAAATCAATTTAAAGATGGGATAACTATTTTAAAAGGTATAACCACTTCAAAACGTTTAATTTTAATGGTTGTACAGACAGCTAATAACTCAATTATCTTTCCTATGTATCTTGAAAGTGGTCAAATTAGTATTGATATAAAATTGCAAAAAGCTAAATCATTTGTTTGCATAGGTAGTTCTACTCAGGAAAAATTCAGTAATGGTATGCAAGAGTTAATTTCTATAGAAAATAAAGTATTAAATGATGAGAAATTTGCTGAAGATGAAGCCAATGCGAGCCAAATAAAAAATATTATTGACAATATTGCATTGAAAGATGAAAAAGGAGAATTTTATTATTACGTGATGCAAGCAATAGTTAGAATGTTAGATGTAGAAAAACACAAAGAATGGTTTAATAAAGCCCTTACTGGTGATCTTAAAACAGATATGCAAAAAATTTATGCGTATGTATTGAAGTCTGCTATTCTACAAAAAGAAGTAGGTGAAACTCCTGATAGTATTGATTCTAACACAGAAACAATTAAAAATGCTAGTTTTATTGATGTTGAAGGTAAAACAAAAAATATCCTTCAATTTGGCGAAAACAAAATAATTTTAATTGATTTTTGGGCTTCTTGGTGCTCTCCTTGCATATCAAACATAACAAAACTAAAAGAACTTCAAGCAAAACATGGGGATAAATTAGTAATTGTGGGGGTTTCTACTGATAAAGATGAAGACAAATGGAAAAATGCTATTAAAAAACATAACATAGATTGGGTACAACTAAGAGATGATAAAAATGTAGTTGATTTGCTTAAAATCAAATCTATTCCTTACTTTATGGTATGCAATAAAGATGGAAGAGTGATTTATTACGGAAATAGTAGTCTAAATGATGTTGATAATATGATATCAAGCTGGAAAAGAGAAATTAAACCCTAAATAACTATGAAAAAATCTATCATTGTTTTGATATTACTATTTAGTTGTTATGGATTATTTGTTTTACCAGAAAAATTTAATCCATTATTTCTATTGTTTTTTGTGCTTATTTTAGCTATTAGCATAAAGTTTTGGAAATCATAAATACAATCAAATCAATGAAAAATAAGTATCTTTTAATACTCCTAATGTTATTTTTGGTGCGTCTTATGATGGACTATTTCTTTCCTAATGATGTTTTTGAATTTAAAAGAGATGCCTTGAAATCTGCTATATTTACAGTAGTAATGGCTGGCGTATTCTGGTTGATTCAGAAGGGGCAAGGAAATACAGAAAAAAAGGCTTAGAAAACTAAAACCCTAAAAAATATGCAACCTAGCAAAACCTTGTTTTTGCTACTTCTGATGTTAGTTTTTGGGCGTGTGGCGCAAGCACAAGAGCGCAATGATGTAGATAGAGGCATAGAGAGTGTAAAACTGATTTGGGAGATTTTCAAAACGTCCAAAAAAGATAAAACACCCTCCAATAATGCTAAAACCGCTACTCCAACTTGTAAAACTGCCGAAATTTGCTTTGAAAATAAGCAAAAAAACCGCATAAAAGTAGAGTTTGTACTCAAAAATGCTACTGGTGCAGACAATATAAGTAGTTTTTTGGTTGTACCTACAAACAGCAACGAGTGCAGGTATAGTCTAAAAATGGGTATTTATACTTTTACGGTTTCTTCATTGGCAGAAGATGGCAAAGCAACCATTATCAGTAGTGGAGATGTCAAACTCACAGATTGCGCCCAAAAACTCAAAATCATAGAATAGCCAATCAATAAAATCCCATTCAAAATGTATTTTTTGAATGGGATTTTTATTATTTCATATCAAATCATTCCACGTGATTTTAGCTCCAAATACTTATTAATACTATCAATGGTAAGGTTTTTTGGTGGCGTAAGGACGGACTGAATACCAAATTTCAGGAGTTCTTTGGCTATCATTTGTTTTTCGTGAGCAATTTTCTCCGCAATGGTTTGTATGTATATTTCTTCTAATGTTTCTGATTCTTTGTCTAAAAGTGTCTTTAATTCTGTATTTTCAAAGAAAATAACAACTAAAAGATGGTTTCTAGCTATCTTTCTCAAATAGGGAAGTTGGCGTTGCATAGAAGAAAAAGATTCAAAATTAGTGTATAAAAGTACCAAACTACGCTGATTTAGTCGTTTTTTGATATTGATATAAAGCTTTTCAAAACTTGCATCTTTGTAGGCAGTTTTCTGGTTGTAAAGCGTTTCTAAAATGGTACTCATTTGAGAATTATTTTTGCTTGCAGGCAAAATAGTGTCCATTTTGCTCCCAAACGTAATAAGCCCTGCTTTGTCGTCTTTCATCAGGGCAATTTTAGAGATAACAAGGCTGGCATTGATGGCATAATCCAAAAGTGTCATTTTTTCAAAAGGCATTTTCATCAAACGTCCTTTATCTATCACAGAATACACTTGTTGCGACTTTTCGTCTTGATAATGGTTCACCATCAAACTCTGTTTTCTTGCTGTAGCTTTCCAGTTGATAGTGCGCAAGTCGTTACCTTGTACATATTCTTTTATTTGCTCAAACTCTCTATTATGACCTATTTTACGTATTTTTTTGATACCAAACTCAGTTAGGCGGTTAGAAATAGCCATTAGTTCGTATTTTCTTAATTGCAAAAATCCTGGATAAACGGGGACACTTTTATTTTGGTCAAAAACATAGCGTTTACTTGCAAGCCCAAAAATACTTTCTGCAAACAAATTTAGTGCGCCAAAAGTATATTCACCACGTTTTACGGGTTTTAAATGATATTTTAGTTGTTGTGAAGTTTTTGGAAGGATTTTTAGTTCTATCAAAAAATCTCTCATCTGAAATTGCGCTGGCACTTCATCAATAATGCTCAAATGCACCTTATATCCATAGTTATTATCTATTTCTATTAAAATATCATTGGTATCTCCATTAGAAAGTTTGTCAGGCACAATACGCTTGCCCATTATCCCATTTTGGCGTGAGAACAGTAATAAAATATCAATAAAAGTAAGCAAAACAAGTACCAAAAGCACTATTTTTGATAACAAAAAGAGCCCTTCAAATGGAAAAGATGCTATAAAAAGTCCTATACAACCGCCCATTAGCCAAAAAAAGCGAGGTTTTAGGTAAAGAGATTTGATGAATGTGAGTAGCAAAATAATTTTTAGTTGGGAGTTAGTACAAAGTCTTTATAATCAAAAAGGTAGAAATTTAGATTATATTTATTCGTGTATTTATGGCTATTAAATCAGTTAATATTCTCAAAAATACGTTTTTTTATTAAAAAATCAAAAAATAGCCAAATATTTAGCTATAAAAAAAGAAGACTTCATTTAAAGTGAAGCCTTCTTTGGATTTTACTGAAATTATATTAAATTTACATAGAACTTTTAATGATATTTGTAAAACTAAATATATTGGTATTTTCGTTTGATTTTGTGGTAGATATTCCTTCAGAAACCTCTTCTACGTTTTGTAAACGGCTGAAAGCATCTTCTTGCAAATTACTTTTTACCATTTGAGTAAGTAGCAAACCTAGCATAATGGCTACAAATATTTTTACAAATGTAAAATTTTTATATTGGTTTTTATTAAGACGTTTCATTGTGGTAGTTTTTATATTTTCTTGGAAAAGATTTGTTTGTCATTTGATTGATACATTACGAACTTCGTGCCACAGATTTAATTTCTTGATTATCAATATATTAGATAATAACGAGAATTTAAGAAGTGTCCGCTTTCGTACATATTCGTACACATTTGGCTGTTTTAGCGTACACTTTTAAGACAACAAACGCTAGTAGAAAGTTGTAAAGAATTGTGATTTTATCAATTTAAAGATTTGTAAAACCCAAAAAAGCCTTTCTGATAATTCAGAAAGGCTTTTTTGTGGATTTATTGTTTACTAATCAGAGTTTTGCATTCGTACTTCCAACCTCTGACTTCGTATGTTATCTATCACTTACAGCAAATTGTTGTTTTAATTGGTCGTCTAGCGTGTCTGCCCACCATTCCAAATCAGCAATAGTAGTCTTAACTTCTTCATAATCAATACCATTGATGTCTCTTTCGTAAGTGGCATAGACGGTTTCGGAGCCTGGCAAAACGGTAAGTTTTACGCCAAGTTTAGAGTCGTTTAGCTCCAAAAGATGTCTATAAAAACGCAACTCGTCGTGTTTTGGTACGAGCATTAGTGGCGAAAATACACGCAAAAAGTGTCTTTCTGTGCCATCTTTCATAGGAATTGGTTGTACAAAAACTTCAATTTTAGCAGAGCCAACCTGCCAATCCCAGATTCTGCGTTCCGCATTATAGGTGCGTTCTACGCTCAAACCAACAGAGCGAACATATTGGTTTATCATTTCTTCTACTTGTTCTCTTGTTACTGTAGCCATTTGAAGGTGATTTTAGGGGTTAGGAAATAAGATAAATTATTTGAGATTTTTTAGGTTTTATTAAAAGAAACTGTTAAAATACTTAATTTTTTTAACATAATTACTCTCAAAAGTAAGTTTTAAACTCAAAAAAACAAAATTTTTCTGTATTTTTTTAAGAAATAAAAAAAAATGTTGTTTTTTTGTAACAAAACATTTACCTTAGCGTAAATTATTAGAGCTAATGCTGGCATAATACTTGCGTAAAGCATTAAGAAATCAAATAAAAAGTGTTATTTAATCAAAATCATTCCTAAAATCAGTCCTATGAAATCTCTCAAAATTGTTGCTGTTATTGCATTGGTGGGTCTTTTGTCGTCTTGTGCAAAAAAATATACTTGCCCAACTTACCTGAAAAATGATGCAGACAAAAAAGAAACAAAAGTATAAGTAATTGTGTGTTGATACAAGTTATTGTATGAAAATAAATTTGGTAGTTTTCTAACTGGAAACTACCCTTTTTAGCTTATAAAATAGCGTGTAATTGCCACGAATACACAAATGAATACAATAAAAAAATAATTGCATCAAATTAAAAAAAACAAACCTATATGACTAAAATTATGTTTTATTACTACAACTTTTCAAAACTTTAAGGTATAATTTTATGGGTTGGTTACAAAATTTGTTTGGAAAATCATCTAACACGCCTGAAAAGGTACTTTCTCCAGAGGAAAGCCTAGATTTGGTGATTAGAGAAATGGAGCAATCTGTGCTGAAAAGTGCCAATGCACTTCAAAACGCTATGACTTCTCAAAACGAAATAGGAGAAAAATTGGCTGCTTATCAACAAAAATCTGATAGATTGTACAAAGACGCAGCGCAAGCAATGAAAGAAAAAAGAGAAACTATTGCCAAAGGCTTGCTTGCTGACAAAGCTAATAATGATAACTTTGTGGTGCAATACGAAGATTTGTACAAACAAATGTCGGCAAATGTTCGTAAATTGGAGCTACAACTCAATAAAATGCAAATGCAATCAGAGGAAATACGCTCCAAAAAGGCTATTTTGGGCGCACAACTCGCCAATGCAAACACACAAAAAGAAATGGCACAGCGTTTGGAAGATTTGAATAACTCTACCAATGCTTTTGATGAGGAGATAATGAAGCTGGAAATAGAAGGTTATGTGGAAAAAGATGAGTTTGCAGAAGAATTTGCAAAACTCAATTTAGACTCCAAAACTGACCTCAATGCCCTTAATGAGGATATTTTACGAGAAGAAAAACGTCAGAAAGAACTTGCAGAGAAAAATTTTAATAAGAAAATTCAGCTTATTTTGGGTAATGATGTTGAAAAAGAAGAAAAACAATTTATTCATAAGCAAGAAAAAAACAAAAAAGTACAACTTGATGGCTTTTTTGATGCCAAAAATGATGTCGTTCCAAATAAAACAGACAAATTAGAAGATTTTTTTGCTAAAGAAAATCAACAAGAAATTTTATCAGAAAAGAAAAATATTGATAGTTTTTTTGAGGTGGAAAACAAAGAAATTAAACAGGAAACAGATAAAAAAACAGACAAATTAGAAGGCTTTTTTGCACAAGAAATTAGTAAAGAAATTCTGCCAGAAAAGAAAAATATTGACGACTTTTTTGCTAAAGAAATACCAAAAGAAATCATACCAAATAATTTGCAAGATTTCTTTTCAAATGATGCCAAAAACTCCAAAGCAGACAAAGTAAAAACTGAAATGGAAGATTTTTTTAAGGAAACTAAAAAAGAAGAAAATAAGCAAAAAGATGTTTTAAATGACTTTTTTGCTGAAAATAAAGAGAAAACAGAAAATCCAAAGAAAAATATTGAGGATTTTTTTAAAGACTAATTAAACAATTTTACGAAATTCAAAACAACACAAAACAACAAAAATTATGTCTATTACGCTTTCAAAAGGTGGCAAACTCAACCTTACAAAAAAAGAACCTGCACTCAAAAAAATTCTTATTGGGTTGGGCTGGGATATGGTCAGCAATAATTCTGTTGATTTAGATGCCTCTGTTTTTATGGTTACGGCAGCAGGAAAAGTGCCTACTGATGAGTTTTTTATTTTTTATAATAACCTAAAATCACCTGATAACAGTGTACAACACACAGGCGACAACCGTACTGGCGTGGGTGATGCTGATGATGAAATGGTTTTGGCTAATTTGGCAACGGTCAGTACCAACATAAAAGAACTTATTGTGGTTGTCAGCATACACGAGGCACAAGAAAGAAATCATCATTTTGGGCTTTTGAAAGAGGCTTATATTCGTATTGTTGATGTGGAAAATAACAGAGAAATAGTGCGCTATAACCTTGACCAAAATAGTTCTCGTGATACAGATATAGAATTTGGGCGTTTGCGCTTAGAAGAAAATGAATGGCATTTTGTTGCAACTGGTGCAGGTGCGCAAAAAGGGCTACAAGGTTACGTGGATATGTACGTGTAATCTTCTATTACGAATTATAAATTACGAATTACGTTTTTTGCCGCAATCTGTATTCATTCACAATTAAAAATTCACAATTCACAATTCAAAATGTCTATTACGCTTTCAAAAGGAGGCAGGCTCAACCTTACAAAAAAAGAGCCAGCACTCAAAAAAATCTTTATTGGACTTGGTTGGGACGTGGTTTCTAACAATACCATTGACTTAGATGCGTCTGTTTTTATGGTTACATCTGCGGGGAAAGTCCCTGCTGATGAATATTTTATCTTTTATAACAACCTAAAATCACCTGATGGCGGTTTGCAACACACAGGCGACAACCGTACAGGCGTTGGCGACAATGATGACGAGATAATTCTTGCCAACTTGCCCGCTATCAACCACAATATCAAGGAGTTAATTGTCGTGGTGAGCATACACGAAGCGCAAGAAAGAAACCATCATTTTGGGCTTTTGAGTGAGGCGTATGTACGTATTGTTGATGTGGAAAGCAATAGAGAAATAGTGCGCTACAGCCTTGACCAAAATAATGCTCGTGATACAGATATGGAATTTGGGCGTTTGCGTTTAGAAGAAAATGAGTGGCATTTTGTTGCAACTGGTGCAGGTGCGCAAAAAGGCTTACAAGGCTACGTGGATATATACGTATAGTCACTTCACGAATAGCCAGCGGCTTTTGTGAAGTGATTTACTGCAAAGCGAAAAAACCTGAATATTTTTGCCCTACCCAATTAACTTCACGAAAGTCAGCCGACTATTCGTGAAGGACTCCCTAAGTAACGTATTGCAAATAAAATCCTAATTTCAAAAAGTCTAATTTTTAGATTACGGTGGCGTGAACGCCACCGCTATACATAAGAACTATTTTTTGACTTTGATATAAAGAGGTAGCGTTCACGCTACCTATAATAAAAAATAAAACCAGGAAGTTATTTACAACTTATTACTAATTTTTGCTATCGTACACAGTTTTAAAAGAAATTATGGTCTGTACCGTAGCGTAGCGTAGGTCTGACCATAATCTCTTTTAAAATTGAAATTTCTGTTTTTTATTATTGGTCAGACCTTCGTTTCACTATGGTACAGACCAATAATAAAAAACAGTGTACGGTAGCAAATTACTAATTTAACTAATTTAACTGATAAAAAATTTCTCCAGCATTTGCGTAATTTGCTCCAAAGCAATTTTATCTATTTCAGAAAAATCACCTAATTTGTCGCTGTCAATATCAAAAACAGCAACCACTTTTCCGCCAGCAAATAATGGTACAACAATTTCTGATTTAGAAGCAGAACTACACGCAATATGCCCATCAAATTTTTCTACATCATCAACTATAATTGTCTTTTCTTGTGTATAACACGCACCACAAACGCCCTTATGAAATGGTATGCGAGTGCAAGCAAGCGTTCCCTGAAATGGCGCAAGCACCAACTGATTATCTTTCACAACATAAAAACCCACCCAAAAGAAGCCTAAAGCCTCTTTAATGATAGCCGTAACATTCGCAAGATTAGCAATAAGGTCTGTTTCTGTGGATAAAACTGCACTTATTTGAGGTATAATTGTCTGATAAATTTCTGTACGTGTGCCTGAAGTAGGCAAAATAAGTGTTTCAGCCATTATTTGAATTATGAATTGTGAACTAGCAGTTGCTAGGTGAATGAATACAAAGTGTTTTTTATTTTGTCTGTTTTCTTCAAAAACAAAAAACTCTTTGTAATGGCTTACAAAGAGTTTTTTAGTAGAGAAAGAGGGATTTGAACCCCCGGACCTGTAACAGTCAACAGTTTTCAAGACTGCCGCATTAAACCGCTCTGCCATTTCTCTATAGCTTTTACGTTTATTGATGATGCAAAGGTACAACTTTATTTTGAACTTCCAAATTTTTTTTAACTTTTTTTCAAAAAAAATGTTAAAATGATACAATCTCCTCACTCTAAACTTTCACAATGAAAAGTTATCTTTTAGAAAACACGCCTGAAACACTCCAAATGCTAGAAAATCTTAAAGAACTTCTACAAAGTGACGAAAATGCAAATGTAGAACTTGCTTTCCAGATAATTGCAGGTAATGATGTGCCTCGTAACTTATATAAATATCTCAAAAACACCAATAATAAGATTTTCCTTTGCCATAAATACGGTTTGGAACATATTTTGTATAGAAACTGATTATTTAAGGATTATTCTATTTAGTTTTATCATAATAAAATATCTAATAAAAATGATATAATTTTAGCACTTTTTATTAAACTTCTGCGTACTAATTCTATCTAAGCTAAAAGCTCATTATTAACTATCTATTTTATTTAATCATTCAATTTCATTTAATGAAAAAAAAACTATTTATTTTCTTACTTTTTATTGCCTTTCAAATCAATTATGAGGTAATAGCTAACAAACTGCCCACTACTTTTAATATTTTTTCTGATACAAATTACGTCTATACCTATCCAAAAAGTTTTTTGATAAGCCCATTTTATGCAAATAGAGGGTTTTCTATCAAACTAATACCAAAAACAAATAGAAATATCACTTTTATTCCTAATATGGCTGATGCTTTTGGCGTAAATCTTGCTTATAGCAACTTTCGTATTCAATTAGCTACCAAATTCCCTAATACACAAAAAAGTATTGAAGATAAAGTAAAAAGCCGTTATACAGACCTTAATTTGCAGATGTTTAAAAGAACTTTTATATTAGAATTATCTTATAAAAGCGTTAGTGGTTTTATAGACAAAGATTACCAAAAATCAAACCCAACTGCACCAGAAGTTTTTGCTAATAAAGATTTACGTTCAAGATACGTAAAACTTAATTATTATCATTTGTTTTCTCCTGATAAATTCTCTTTACGTGCTGCTTACCGCTTAATGGAACGCCAAAAACGTAGTGCAGGCTCGTGGTTACTAGGCGGAAATATTACTTTCTTGAGTATTAACTCCCCCCAACCTTTTTTGGAGTCAAACTTGCGCCCTGCTTTTGAAGATTATGGAAATATTAAGAATATGTCAGTTTTTGGATTGGGCGTTTTGGGTGGTTATGCGCATACTTTTGTATACAAAGATTTCTTTTTTATGGCTTTGGGTGGTACTGGTTTGGAGCTAAAACGAGGCAATTATGATATGACCAACGAAAAAAAAACAGAAGATTTTATTACATTCGTTGTTGATTTGAGAGCAGTTTTGGGATATAATCACAGAAATTGGTTTGGAGGCATCAATGCACAACTAGAAAGTAACCAATTTAGAATGGGAAATACAAGAGGATTGGCTTATTATGAAACTGTGGGCTTTTTTGTAGGCAGAAGAATAGCAAAAGATAAAATTTTTAGGAAAAAATAAAAAGAGTAGAAATGTCAAAATAAGATTTTTGGTAGTGTTATACTATGAACGGGAAAGATTTCGGAAAACGAAAAACTGCAATAATACGCAATGGGGCATGCCCATTGTCTAGCCTAGTTGTGTACCAAAAACCATTTTTCTGAAATCCTTCCCGTTTGCACTATAATTTATAATTTCTCCATCATTTCTGCTACAATCTTTGCGGAAGACAAACAGAGTGGTATTCCACCGCCTGGATGCACACTTCCTCCACAAAAATACAAGTTTTTTATTTTAGAAGAAAAATTAGCGTGGCGCAAAAATGCCGCATAACGGTTGTTAGAACTATTCCCATAAAGTGCGCCCAAACTACTAGAAGTGCGGTTTTCTATGGTGCGAGCATCTAGTGTACTCTCACAAGTAATCAAACTTTCAATATCTTTTTTGAGAATTTTGGAAAGTTTTTCAAGCACATTTTTCCTAACTTCTTTGGTTATTTCGTCCCAATCTTGCCCTGTGTTATTGGGTGTATTCACCATCACAAACCAAGTTTCGTGACCTTGTGGGCAATCTTCTAGTGCATATTTGGAGCCAATATTTACGTAAATAGTTACATCTTCTGCCACATTTTTATCTTCAAAAATATGTTTAAATTCTTTTTCATAATCTTGCGCAAAAAAGATATTATGTACTTCTAATTCTGGAAAACTTTTCTTTATTCCCCAATAAAAAATAAGTGCAGAGCTTGATTTTGGCTGATTTAACAGCTTTTGAGGTGCATTTTCATTAGGCAAAAGATGGTTATAAGTACCCACAATATCCATATTGCTTACAACAACATCAAAAGGCAAAATTTCAGAAAAACCACCCCTAGCCCCTCCTTCCAAGGAGGGGAGTGAAGTCCCCCTACTTTCTAAGGCTAGCATCTTGCTAGGGTTAGGGGTGGTTAAACGTATTCCAACCGCTTTTTTATCTTTTATGATAATTTCTTTTACTTTTGAGGAAAAACAGAATTTTACGCCTAATTCTTGCGCCAATTTAAAAATACTTTTTGAAATAGCATACATACCACCTTTTGGCGCAAAAGCTCCAATATTATGCTCCAAATGCGGAATAATATTGAGTGTGGCAGGTGTTTGATATGGATTTGAGCCGTTGTAAGTCGCAAAACGGTTGAAAAGTTGGACTACTCTTTTATCAGAAAAACTAGCTTGATTTGCCTCATTCATTGTCTTAAAAACCTCTAATTTTCCAAGTCCTAAGATTCCTTTGAGTGTTTTTAGTGAAAAATAAGTTTTTAGTTTATGCAAAGAGCTATGCAAAAACAAATCAGCAGTAAGGCTGTACTTTTGGGCTGATTTTTCCAAAAAATGTAAAACATTTTCCTTTTTTTCTGATGTTTTTGTTTCAATTTCTTGTGCAAAAGCATTTTTATCCGCAAAAGCATTGATAATGGTGTTATCTTCATAAAAATACTTACAAACCACGTCCAAACGCTCATATTGTAAATATTTTTTGGGGTTTTTGCCCGCCAAAACAAATAATTCATCTACCAAATGAGGCATAGTAAAAAGTGAAGGACCAGCATCAAAACGGTAGTTTTCATCTGTATTTTCCTTTGAAATAATATTTATTTCTGAAAGTTTGCCACCAAAATACGTATTTGCCTCAAAAACAGTAACTTGGTAGCCTTTTTGTGCAAGACGCACTGCAGCAGCTAGCCCAGCCACGCCCGCACCTATGATAGCACAAGTTTTATTTTGCATAAAAATTAAACTTTTATTTTAAAAGTATTTTACCACTAAGACCACAAAGTAGGCACAAGTAAGCACTAAGAAATACAAAGTAATAACAGGATTTGCTAATGTCTGACTGATTTAATTGCCACGAATACACGAATACACAAATAATTGTATTCATTCGTGTATTCGTGGCAATTATGCTCCATTTCCCCTATTTTTTAATACTACCTAATTATCTGAAAAAGCTGATTTGGATTACCCATTTTTTGACGAATAATTTTAGCTTTGAACAGCTCTTCCATCACGTTTTCAAGCATTTCCGTAGGGATTTCGTTGTCCGTTGCCCAATGTGTATTATGCAACCAATAAGCCGTTTTTTCTAAATTAATCTGATAACGAGTTGCTAATTTTTCCAAAATACTTGGTTTTGTCTTAAAATCTTTCACATAATCATTGATAATATGGCAGATTTTTTGTATTTCAAGAGGATTATTTTTTAGTACATTCTCACTTGCTACAAGCATAAAACACGACCAAGGCGTAATTGTTTCGTCTAATTTCTCCAAAAGTCCGCTATTCACGTGTGGTTGGGTCATCACGCTTTCCCACATAAAAACATCAGCCAAATCATTTTTTAAGCCCTCACACATACCTACAAGATTTTTGAGTTCTACAAAATTGAGCGTTTTGATGTCCCATTCACGTTTGCAGGCATCTACACACGCCATTAGGTGTGAGCCAGAGCCAAAACGACTAATAGCATAACGCAAAGAAGGAATATTTTTTTTAAGTTGATCAAAGGAAGTAACCACCCCTAACCCCTCCTTCAAAAGAGGGGAATTAAAAGTCCCCCTACTTCCTAAGGAGGGGTTAGGGGTGATTTGGATATTATTATTAAGTCTATAAATGCCCCACGTAAGGGGAGATTTTACATAAACTTTGATAATTTTAGCTTTATTGCCTACGGCATTTCCTGCAATAATATCTGCGGTAATGCCTTCTGTGAGCATAATGGCAAGGTCAAGCTCGTTGTTGCGTAGGGCGTTTGCCATTGCACCTGTACCACCACCGAAATCAGACCAAATTAAATTTATATTTTCATTGAGGAATTTTCCTTCCTCAATAGCCATTCTCCAAGGCAAATTAAAATGCTCAGGAACGCCTCCAATCCTAAGATTTATAGGGTTTTCTGTCATTATTTTTCACTTGTTGGAGCTAAATTTTCTGTAGAAATTTCCGCTATTTTTTCAGTTGAATTTTGAGCAATTATTTCAGTGTTATTTTCTGAAATATTACTTTCTGAAATATTACTTTCTGAAATGTTATTTTCTTTATTTTCAATGATATTTTTATCAATATTTTCTACATTATTTTCAGTTGTATTGATGTTTGTAGTTTCTTGTTCTTCTACCAAAAAATACCTTCTCTGAAAAATCAAAATAAACACAACACCTACAAAAATAGACGCATCAGCAAAATTAAAAATAGGTGTAGAATAAGGCAAGCCACCCCAAAAAGGCATCCATTCAGGTATTCTGCTTGTTGTGGGAAATCTCACATAAAACATATCTATCACTTGTCCATAAAACCAGCCCGTAGGTGAGCCTTCAGGTGCATTATTTAAAAACACTCCATAAAAAGTGCTATCAATCACGTTGCCTAGCGCACCGCCCAAAATCAGCGACATACACGTCAGCAAGCCCCAATGAGCATTTTTTTTGCTCAAAGAATGGATATACCACGCAATCCCCACAACTGCAATCAGCCTAAAAACACTCAAAATAATTTTGCCATAAGGCGCAGGAAGTTGCATACCAAACGCCATTCCAGGATTTAGCGTATAGTGCAGCCTAAACCACTCACCAATAAGCGGAATTTCATCTGCGGTGGAGTCCACCATCATATTTTCGTGTATCCAAAGTTTAATAATATGGTCAATAATGACCATTAAAAGAGCTATTGATAGATATTTTGTGTATTTCATTCTTAAAATATTCTTATAAAATTTTCACAAATATACGCCTTTTTTGTGTATTAAAAAACATAAGTAATTGTGAATTGTGAATTGTGAATTATGAATAAATACAATATTTTGATAATCAAATGATTATATATCTTTTAAGTCAAATCCAAACATAAATTAATTGCTTAAGTTTGTCGTAACTCGTAATTTAAAATTCGTAATTGTCTATTCCTCTGGTAAAATTTCAATATTTTGTATTAGCACTTTTTTGGCAATATTTTGCCCTGTAAGTGTGGCTGCAAGCCCTCCAAGTGCAGTTTCTTTATATTTTGTTTCCATACTTTGCCCTACTTCTCCCATTGCTTGCACACACTCATCAACAGGAATAACTGCTCCAACGCCTGCAATAGCAATTTGTGCAGACGAATACGCAATACTCACCGCACTTGCATTGCGCACAATGCAAGGCACTTCTACAAGTCCTGCCACAGGGTCGCAAATAAGCCCCAACATACATTGAATAGTGATGGCTACAGCATTAAAAACCATATCAATAGTACCGCCCAAGCAATAAACCACTGCACCAGCACCCATAGCTGCCGCAGAGCCTGTTTCTGCCTGACAACCGCCCACAGCACCTGCAAGACCCGCATTCCGTTCTATAATCAGTGCAATTCCTGCCGCAACTAAAAGTCCTTCTAATATTTTTTCGTTTGAAAGTTGATGAAGTTCTTGTATTGTGGATAAAATAGCAGGCAAAATCCCTGATGCGCCCGCCGTAGGAGCAGCTACAATACGCCCCATACAAGAATTAACCTCTTTTGCGGCTATTGCACGAGAAATGAGTTTTTGAAATTCTGGAGAAAGCACCGTAATTGACGTGTTATAAACTTTTTTGCCACTATTATTGACCATACCTGAGCGTGAGGTCATATCTTCTGTAAGCCCTGTCGTAATAGCTTCTGTCATAACAAGATATGCTTTTTTAAGATGCGCCCAAATTTCTGCTTCTGTGCGCCCACGTTGCATTATTTCGTAGGAAAGAACAGGCATATAAAGTGGCTTATTCTCTTCCACACAATAGGTTTTCCACGACTTAAAATCATCAAAAAGAGGAATATCCAACATAATTATAAATTTTTAATTGTGAGTTGTTTAAGCACTCTAATATCTTCACGCCGTCAGCTAAAGCAGACGGCAAAGAAAGAAAAGTTAGATAACGACGTTGTTATTTTGTAAAATTTTATTTAGGCGTTTGATTTATCAAAACGCCTTGATAAATCAAGTAACTACGAAATTTTGAATACAAATTAGTAATGTCGTTATCTTACTAAACTGTATCTACATTCTCAAATAAAGTTCTTTTAGTTGTTGTCTGGTGAGTTTTTGCTCCCAATCTTCCCCTATTGCGTGTTTCCACATGTGCGTAAGTGCCCAACAAATATCTATCATTTTCTCTATTTGCTCGTCAGTCCAATCTTTTGAAAGATTTTCAGGAATAAAAATATCATTTTTACGTATCATTTCCTTAAATTCTCTCACACCATCAGGATAATAGTCTTCCAAAACATTGAAAATAACACAATTAGCAAAGCAATGGCGAGTGCCAAACACATACGACATTCCATAAGAAAGTGCGTGGCAAACGCCCACTTCTGAATAAGTAAGGCTCAAACCACCAAAATATGAAGCAATCATTAGTTTTTCATCATTGATAAGCGTTTGTCCATAGCCTTCATTTAAGTAAACTTCACGACATAAATCCAGAGATTTGTGTCCATACGCTTCACTAAACGTATTTTTAAGCCTTCCAGTCATAGATTCTACACAATGTATGTAAGTGTCCATTCCTGTATAAAACCAGTCGTTACGTGGTACAGTTGTGGTAAGGGTTGGGTCTAAGATTATTTGGTCAAAAACAGTCCAATCACACTTCAAACCAAGTTTTTTGGTAGGACCAGTAAGCACGGCAGTCATAGAAACCTCTGCCCCAGTCCCAGAAATAGTAGGCACGCCTACGTGGTAAATACCTGCTTTTTTGATAAGATTTAGCCCCTGATATTGCACAGACGAGCCTTCATTGGTAAACATCAAAGAAAGTGCTTTTGCAATATCCATTACACTACCACCACCAATGCCTACAACACCAGCAGGCAAGCCTTTTTGGGCGAGATAACGGTCTCTTATTTCATCTATTTGAGAAGTTTTTGGCTCTTCTCCGCCTGCATAAATCATCTCTACGGCATCTCCTTTAAGGATAGGAAGACGTTTTTCTAGTTCTTTTCCTTGAAAATAGTCATCAACCAAAAAGAGGAAGTATTTGTTGTTTTCAGTACGTTTTGGGGCTATTATTTCGCCTAATTTGTCAAATGTACCAAGTCCGTAAGTACATTTTTCAACAGATTTGAAGTTTTTAAACATTTTTTATGTATATTTGAAAAAAGATGTAACTAAATTATGTTTTAAATTGTCTATTTTAGTACAAATATATGTTTAAAAAGTAGCATTTTTACTATTTATTAGAATAAATAATAATCCAATTTTTATGAAGAAATATTTTACTATATTATTATTAACTTTTATGGGCTTATTTGCTTGTAAAAACATTATCAACCCAGAAAATGGCATACGTGCCACAGGTGATTATGCGGGCTTTCTTACCACACGTATCATACAAAAGCCTGCTTCTCCTGCGGTTTTGTGGCAACTAACCTCTATTTCTGATTCCACAAATATTACGTATCCAGCCTTTTCATTAAGTCTTAATCAAACAAAAGGGTCGTTGGTAGTTCAGTCAGAAGTAGGAAAACCTTTTGAATATTATTATGCGGTTAAGCATCAAATCAATGTAAATAATTTGAATGATATTGAAATAAATGATATTACTTTTGTATCTGGAGGTGGTATTAGTGCTACTAACGAAATTATTACGCCTGACAATACAAAAACAATTATCTTAAATGGCAAACTAAAACTCTGATTTTAAGAAAATTATGTAATTCATATTACTTTTACCGACTATATTTATTTTAGGACTTCTCTTAAGATGCTCAAAGATTTTATATTGCCAAAATTGTCCAAATTCAGTCTATAAAAAAGTAACATATAATCTACCAGCTCACGCCTAAGGCTACTTTTTAGAGTGAAAGGCGTTTGATAAGAGGTATTTGCAAGTGTTTGCAAAACATTTGCTTCTTCCTTAAAGCCCTCTGGATTCATATTGATAGTTTTTTGCTGATGAAGCTCTACAAAAATATCCTTCATATCTTCAGGCAAAAAGCCTAAAAAACTTGCCATTTTTAGTAGAAATTGCAAAGAAAAATTTTCTTCCTCACTAGAAGGATTATCCAAAAACAAAATAGATTCTTTCAGGAAATCAAAAAAAAGTGCATCTGGCGCATCTTCTTGGAGCGTTTTATGTAAGATTTCGCAGATGAAAGTGGCTATTGCCGTCTTCTTAAAATCTTTCAAAATACCTACAAAAATATGTTCACATTTCGCTTCTGCAATTCTACTTATATTTTGACCTTGTTTTTTTGGATAAACAACAATTTCTAGCAAAGTAAGCGGCTGAAAAAGAGCTATTTTTATCTTAGCTTTTTCACTACGCACACCGTTGATGATGTAAGATTGCAAACCAAAATTTTCTGTAAATATTTTGGTAATAATAGAACTTTCACTATATTTGACGTAATTTATAATAATTGCACGAGTTTTGTATAGCATTGAAAGAAATTATGGATTATGAATTTTGGATTGTGAATACAAAACAGAATTCGCCTGATTAAATTAATTAAAAATTATTATTACTATTATGAAAAAATTTAGCCTTCTTTTTTGTTGTTTTTTGCCTTTTGGCGCAACAATACAAGCGCAAACACTCGTGCAGAATGACACACAAGTTTCTGCCTCATCTCAAATAATGGCAAATGTAAGCACTTACAAAGATACAAAAAAAGTGCAACAAATTTCGTTTTTTCAAGGAAACTTGGAAGATGCACTTGCAGAAGCAAAATGCCAAGGAAAACCGCTTTTAATTGATTTCTATACAGAAAAATGTGCTCCTTGCCGACAAATGGATAAAGAAACTTTTGCAGATGAAACAGTCATTGATTTTACAACACAAAATTATGTGGCGTACAAAGTTAATGGAGATAATGCAGAAGGAAAAGATATTGCTAATGTTTATGGTATCAAAGCATTTCCTAGTTTTTATTTTTACAGCCCAAACGGAGAGATTGTAGGCAAAGAAAGCGGCTTTATGAATGCAAAAGATTTTCTTGGAAAAATGCAAAAATATACTCCTAAGAAAGAGATAAAAACAGAGTCAAAAAATACGCCAACAGAAGAAAAAGGGATTACTTTTTTTAAGGGAGATTGGAAGGCACTTCTTGCAAAAGCAAAAAAATCAGGCAAACCATTTTTTGTAGATTTTTATACAACGTGGTGCGGACCCTGCAAAACAATGAGTAAAACCACTTTTAAAGATGAAAAAGTTGGAAAATTTGCTAATGAAAATTTTGTAGCCTACAAAATGGACGCAGAAAAAGGTGAAGGTGAACAACTCTCTGAAAAATATGAAGTTCAAGCCTATCCAACTATTATGTTTTTTGACAAAGATGGTACAAAAATAGGTGAAGCAGTTGGTTTGCAAGATGCAAAATCATTTTTGGCTACTTTGAAAGAATATAAAAATAAATAAATTACGAATTACGAATTATCAATTACGAAAAAAGATTGCAGAAATAGTATTTCCGTAATTCGTAATTGATAATTCGTAATTGATTAAGTCTATTATGAAAAAAAATGCAATTATTGTTTTAATCCTATTTTTGAGCAATTTTGTTGCACTTGGTTGGGGCTTTTTTGCGCACAAACGCATTAACAGATTGGCGGTTTTTTGCCTTCCACCAGAGATGATAAACTTTTATAAGCGCAATATCTCTTACATCACAGACCACGCCACAGACCCCGACAGCCGCCGTAATATGGTCAAAGATGAGGCTTGTAGGCATTATATTGATATTGATATTTATGATAAAGTTTATGGAGATAGTGCCGTTTATAAAATGCCTCGCTATTGGAAAGATGCTGTAGAAAAATTTTCAGAAGATACCCTAAAAGCATACGGAATAGTTCCTTGGCAAATAAATCTGATGAAATTCCAACTTACACAAGCATTTAAAGACAAAAATGCTAAACGTATTTTGAAGCTTAGCGCAGATATTGGACATTATATTGGTGATGCCAATGTGCCACTTCATACCACAGAAAATTATAACGGACAACGAACAGGGCAAGTGGGTATTCACGGCTTTTGGGAATCCCGTTTACCAGAGCTTTTTTCTGATAATTATGATTTTTTTGTAGGGCAAGCAAGCTATCTCAAAAACCCACAACTCACCGCTTGGGAAGCCATTACTAACGCTAATAATGCTTTGGATTCTGTTTTGAGATTTGAAAAAGAACTTACCAAACAGTTTGGAGAAGATAAAAAGTTTACAATGGAAGAGCGCAACAAAATCAATATGCGCACTTATTCTCGTGAGTTCTCTGGTGCGTACCACAAACGCCTTGATGGACAAGTAGAACGCCGTTTTAGGGCGGCACTCAAAATGGTGGCTGATTTTTGGTACACCGCTTGGGTTGATGGCGGACAGCCAAACCTTGATTTGTTAGATGTGAGTTTTACAGAGGCAGAAATGAAAGAAATGGAAGAAGAACGCCTTTTTAAAGAAGATAAAAGTATTCAGGTGCGCCCACACGACAACGCAAGCCTGTATAAGCGCAATACGCAAGGTTCTGCACACGACTGCGGACACGACCACAACGAAAATCAAGAAAGCATAACAAATGATAATTATTTTTTAGCAGGAATTGCGCCACAATCTCCACTAAAAAAATCATCTAAAAGTTTTCAGAATAATTATAAAAATGAGTGGTTTATTCGTCCAAAAAAAATAAATGTGCTATTTACGAGAACAGAAGAATAATTATACTACTACTACACATTGCTTGTCCTTTTCCCCACGTTTCACGTGGGGTTATGATAGTTCAACCCCGTTGGGATTGTCTAAACAAAGAAAACTGTATTAAAAACCCTGAAAGGGTTTAACAATCATAACCCCACGTGGAACGTGGGGAACGACAAACAAAAACTATGTGTAGTAGTATGAAGAATAATTTTATATAACTTATAACTTACTCATTTTGAATAAGTTATAAGTTATCTTAAAAGCCCCATAGTAAGTACACTTAACACAAAATAAGGCACAAGCCCAGCCGCTCCGCCATAATCTTTTGCTATTCTTTGCCCAAAAAAAAGCATTACAATACTTACAGAAGACAAAACAGCACCAAAATAAGCTACCTGACTACCTTTTCCTAGCAATATAAAAACTGCACCAACCGCAGAAAGTCCGCCTGCTGCCACTTCCAAAATAGTAATAGTAATCAGCATCATAGGAACTATATTTTTGAGTGGACTTTTGCCAAAATGCCCTGTCAGCCAACTCAAATTCCCTGCATAATCCGTGATTTTGTCTATGCCCGACTGCAAAAACAAAATAGCAAAAAAAGCAGCTAAAAGCACTTTCGTAATATCTGAAGACTGAAAAAACTCTAACATAGTTATTTTGAATTATAAGTGATGAATTATGAGCTATGAGTTGTGTAACCGCAAATGTACGAAAAAAATAGTATCATACATTGCGAAAAAAAATGTAAAAAAATACTCCCCAAATATCAACCACATATTAAAAAATTTCGTATATTGCACTAAGCTATATTGCTTACAGTTTAACTCAATATATCATAATGCACGCCTCAAAAAACGCTGATAATTAGCAATTTACCCCCCCCCCGAAATGCAATATTTGCAAAAATAGTAAATATTATTTGCATAAAACGCAACAATTTATTCTTTACTTGCGCTCTGGTATTCTTTCTTGGCAGTTGTAAGAAAAAAAAATTAGAAGAAATACTCATTCCACCCAAAGAAATGAAAGAAAACTCACTTACAGATGCTGGTGCAGGTGCTACGGCACGCATTGTCAAACGCAAAGGAAACCCTCTTTCTGCAAATAATATGCGTTTGAGCCTTGCAAAATTGCAGAAAAATGGCACAGTTGATGAAAAATATACTTTCAAACCTGCTAATCTTTGGTTGTATGTAAAATTTTCGCCCAATGTGATAGACTCTACTATGTTGAGAAAAGTAACCAACAACGACAAAATAATGGTGCAAAACTATCCTTTTGCTAATGCAGAACTATATTATAATGGAGCAGGCTTTACAGAAGAAAGACGTTTACAACTTGTTGATGGAGGTATGTATGCCACATTACCCACCTATGATAATCCTGTGGATAACCCTATTAGTAACATTCCTGTTGAAGTGCTAGACACACTTTATATGCCAGAAGACGACGACGACCCCATTATGTTTGATGCTATGGTGGAGGGTGGTTTTATTACAGATGAACAACTTAACCAAAGGTGGCAAATTTGTTGGAAAAAACCTGAAGGTTATGTAAGGTTTACAGATACGCAATTAGGAGCGAACCAGCCAGTTTCTGAAACTAAAGTTTGGTGTTTGCTTTTTGGACTTCCACTTACCACACACGCAGACGGAAATGGTTATTTTAAAATCCATTGGCGGTTTTTAATAGGTACTTTGGTTGGTACAAAAGCAGGAAATGGTAATATGAAGATTACACCAATAGACGTAAGTGGTTTTACTGGCACTAGCGCAACACAGATTATTACCAACATACCAAGTGCAGTTGTGCAGCTAATAGTACGTTTTGTTATAGGTACACTACACATAAACGGTTGGTATGGTGCTTGCAATGTCAATAATATCAACATCAATTTTAATTCCCATAATCAGCAAAGATATTGGGCGCACATTTTGAGGGCGGCTTATCTACAACGCCAGTATTGTGCCGCAGAGAATATAAATAACGGACAGACAAACCTAAGAACTTATGCCATCTGGACAAATGGCGTTTCTGGACCTGCTTCTGCACCTATGCTAGGGCATATAAATACATCAAGCCTATGGGTTGGTGTGTTCAACTCCATATTTGGGGCTAATGTAAATGCTTCTATTCCTACTTTCTTTGATGTCCTTTCTTCCACTTTGCCAGATATGACTTTTATTGAAAGTAGTAGTACTAGCCCATACATAGATGGTGGTATTAATTATTTCTCTTCTGAATTTACACATAAAGTTTTCCACGAACTCTCCCACGTGAACCTTTTTGCACAAGTGGGAAGTGCTTATTGGATAAATGTCATTACGGATACACTTACGCATAGTGGTAGCGGATATGGAAATGGTGGCACTTTCCTTGCTGGCTTTACACAAATGAACGAGAGTTGGGCAGAGTTTTTAAGCACTAATTTTGCAAAAAGGCATTATGGCATTGGCATTATACCCGCTACTGGTACAGAAGGCAAAAAACCTAGTAGTTGGGCAATAACGGCAGGTTTTACAAAATATATCAGTTTTAACTTTGCATTGGAGAGTGAACGCTGGTTTTTTAATCAATGGATTTCTAGCGGGTTCTATAATGATTGTATGGATGGAATAGGTGGTGGTGAAAGTTGGGACTTAGTTTCAGGCTTAAGTATACGAGAGTTGTATTTAGCTCACGGCTTAGGACAAGGTGAAATGTGTACTTACATCAACAGATTACTTGTTTTGTATCCTAGTAGAGTAAGTTTCTTTCCCTTGAATGAAAATTATAAGAATAATGCCAATTTCACAGATGATTGTAATAGATAAATATCAGAATGAAATACTTACTCTTGATATTTGTGGCTTTACAACTAGTTAGTTGTGACCCACGTATGGTAAAGCCAACGGCTTTTGTAACGCTAAAAGCTACTATTTTTCCTAATGCAAATTTGAGATTAGGAGATACGCTAAAACTAAGTGTCATTTTAGGGGATTCACTAGAATACTTTGATACTGCTGGTAAGTCATCAAAAATTTATATAAACTCTTTGCAAGAAGCCTCTTATAGTTTTGTGTGCTACAAGTTTGATACCCTGAATGGTGGAGTATATTTACATAGTATAAACTATAATTTTGTAGATATTTTTCCAAAAATAGGTACAATGCGCTTGGGTGTAAAATCACCAGCAGGAGATGGATATTTGAGTAATCAGCAAAAGCCCTATACTTCTGAATTACATTTTATTCCAAAAGAAAAAGGTATATATTATATTGAATTACGCTATCAACCTGTTAATATCAAAGTTAATGATGGTTTTGAGGCTCGTTTAGCAGTAATATTTGATGAGCAGATAAATAGAAATGATGAGATATATTGTAAATATAGCCTTAATTATGAAAGACAAAAGTGTATAAATGAGGTTGGATTAAGTAAAAATTTCTATACCTTGAGAGTAGAGTAAATAACCAAACTCACTAGCTGGACATTCTGGCTAGTGGGTTTATCTAAATAAAAGATGAAAAAGCTAATAGTTATTTGTTTGGTGGGTTTGCTAAGTTGCGACCCACCACGTATTAGTCCTTATGCGTTAAATTATGTATTTTTAGATGCAGTTGTATCTCCTTATCAAACAACATTTTATTTAGGAGACACACTCAAGTTACGCACTTATATTCCTGATTCACTAGAGTATGATTATTTTGAGGGGGATTTGCCAAAAACGAGTAAAATTTTTATACAATCTATTGATAATATAAACGGTGTTTATGCTATTGTCTATAAATTTGATACTTTAAACGGTGGTCTCACTTCATACAAAGATGATGATTTGAATTTTAAGTATGAAGAAACATATTTTAATTTCCAGAAACGCCCTTTCTATGTAGAGTTGAAAATTATACCAAAAACAAAAGGTGTATTTTACACAGAATTTAGGAGTACTCCAAACACAAAAATCAAAGCCAATAATAACTTTGAAGCAAGAATTTCTGTAAAATACAAAGAAGGGTTGAATTTGAATACAGATATGTATTGTAAGTATACTGTTGCTGGTGGCACTATAAATGACATAGGAAGGTGTTTGAGTGAGATGAATAACCAAAGAAGAGCTTATACTTTCAAAGTAGAGTAAATAACCAAACTCACTAGCTGGGCATTCTGGCTAGTGGGTTTTATCTAAACGAAATGAGATATTTACTCTTGATATTTGTGGCTTTACAACTGGTTAGTTGTGACCCACGTATGGTAAAGCCAACGGCTTTTGTAACACTAAAAGCTAATATTTTCCCTAATGCAAATTTGAGATTAGGAGATACACTAAAGCTAAGTGTCATTTTGGGAGATTCATTAGAATATTTTGATACTGCTGGTAAATCATCAAAAATATACGTAACTTCTTTAGAAGATGCATCTTATAATTTTGCGTGCTATAAGTTTGATACTTTAAATGGTGGCGTGTACTCATATAGCATCAACTATGATTTTGTAAATATCTTTTCAAGAAAAGGTACAATGCGCTTGGGTGTGAAAGCACCAGCAGGAGATGCATATTTCAGTAATCAGCAAAAACCTTATACTTCTGAATTATATTTTGTTCCAAAAGAAAAAGGTGTATATTTTATTGAATTATGCTATCAAGCTGTTAATATCAAAATTAACGATAATTTTGAAGCTAGGTTATCTGTAATATATAAAGAAACAGTAAACAGAAATGCTGAAATGTATTGTAGGTATGGTTTAATCAATCACGCAGGGGCTTACACTATTGAAAGTTGCGTTAATGATCCAGAACGGCAACGCTTTTATACTTTCAGGGTAGAGTAAATAACCAAACCCACTAGCTGGGTATTCTGGCTAGTGGGTTTTATCTAAACAGAAGATGAAAAATAAGACTTATATTTTGGCTATGTTGTTTTTGGTAGTTTTTGCGTTATCAAGTTTTGTACAAATGCCTACGAAATAACCTAAAAAAATATACATAAAAGTATCAAATAATGCCGTAGAAAGATGGATTATAAGGAAAATAACGAAGAAAATACATAAAATAAGTGCAAATCCTACCCAAAAATCAAAAAGTAGATTTAAAATAAAACGCTGGCTAAAAGGGCTTCTGATATGTATAGGTGCATTTCTAGGTGCATTTCTTATTGTTGGTTTAATTCTTGCGAGTGATACATCCTCGCCAGGTGCTAGCATGCTCATTACGCTTTTAGCAACGTTTATTATCATTGTCACATTATTTTTTCTAATATATGGTTTTATAATATTTATCAAAGGCTTGATAAACAATGATTAAACTAAAAAATAAATTTAAAAAAAATGAAAAATATCTTAAATAGATTATTAGCTCTCACGCTAATAATAAGCGTGTTTTCTTGTGGAACAAGTAGCAACACGCCAGCACCAAGCACATCTACACAAAGCCTACTTATTGGCAAGTGGAAAGTAAGCACAATTACGCTCACAGACAACGGACAAATAGTTAATTATCTTTCTATTTTTCCTTTTTTGGCTGATGATACCCAAGAATTTAAGGCAAATGGAACAACAACCTACGACCCCAATATCCTCAAAGTTGACCCAGCACAGCAAACAGAAACACTGAATTATACGCTTTCTGCCAACGGAAAAAGTCTGACTTTAGGTCCAATAGTAACGGAAGTGTTACAACTTGATGCCACCACACTAAGACTAAAAATTCCTGATATTAGTGGAATACAAGAGAAAACTTTTAAGAAAATGTAAGCAACCACCAACAAAAAAGTCCTATTTTGATAATCAAAGTAGGGCTTTCTGTTTTATTTCTTAAATCATTCCTAAAGCCACTTTGTACCGTAAAATCCGCTTGACAGATTCATAAATTTGTGCCTTAAATTCCGCATTGACAGACATTTCTGCAAGCACATCAGCCACAAATTTACCTTCATCTTCTATCATCAAAATCATATCATTTCCTGCTTTTGCAGCAAGTAGAGGCGCATCTTTGAGCTTTTTGACTGCGCCCATATTCATAGCATCAGTCACAATAAGCCCATTAAAGTTCATTTCTTTACGTAACAAATCTGTTACAATTACTCGTGAGCAAGTAGCAGGAAAACCATTAGTATTATATTTCTCATTATTTTTTATGGCAATATGTCCAACCATAATACTAAGCGTAAAATTTTCTATCAAATGCTTATAAACTGGTAATTCTTTTAGTTCTCCATCAATAAAAACAAGTTGCTCGTGGGTGTCGCCCTTCACGTATCCGTGACCAGGAAAATGCTTTGCAGTTGCTATGACGTTATTATTATGAGAGGCATTGATAAAAATAAGGCTCATATCCATCACTCGTTTTTCGTCACTTCCAAAACTTCTGTTTCCTATGGCAATATTTTTGGTACTCATATCACAAACAGGGGCATAATTATGCCTAATGCCTATTTCTAGCAGTTCTTTGCTGATTTGCCGACCAATATTATAACAATCCGCAGAGTCTTTTATAGTGCTTGTTGGTTTTATGTAAGGTAATCCTTTGATTTTGAAGTTGATAAGGCTTGGCTCTGCATCTGCGCTATATAAAATAGGAATACCATTTTTGTTTTGGGTGATTTTGTCAAACTCTTTCACGTAGCCTTGAAACTCTTTTTTTGAGCCATTTAATAGCAAAATTCCGCCAATATGGTGCTTATTGATAATTTCTAAAACATCTTTTTTAGGTTTGCCTAGTTTGCCTGTAGCCACCACAAGCATTTGCCCAATACGCTCATTATCATTCATTTTCTCAAATAATTCATTGGCTTTTTCAGTAACCAAAAAGCTATTTACAGCTTCTAGGTTAAGTTTTTTAGTAGTTTTACTTGCTAAAAAAAAAGGGAAAAAAGATAAAAAAATATATTTGAGATAGAGCATTTTGAAGTACAAAATTTGGAGTACGAGGTACGAAGTTTTAGTTTTGGTAAATATACACAAGATTTTTAGGAAATAAAAACTACTTGTCAAATATTATCCGTTACTAATTGTAGTTGCTATTTATTTTGCGTACTTTTGCAAAATAATTGTGAATAATAGAAATGTATTCATTCACAATTCATAATTCACAATTCATAATTCAACAAGTGGCTTCTACAAATTTTATAGATTACGTTAAGATAAATTGCCGTTCTGGCAAAGGTGGTAAAGGTTTTATGCACTTTTTTAGGGCAAAAGGCGTTCCTAATGGAGGACCTGATGGCGGAGATGGTGGACGTGGCGGGCATATTATCTTACGAGGAAATTCTAACCTTTGGACGCTTTTGCACTTGCGTTACAAAAAACATATTCACGCAGATGACGGAGCAGCAGGAGAAGAAAGTGACCGTACAGGCGCAAGCGGAAAAGATATTATTATTGATGTGCCACTTGGTACTATCATCAAAAATGCAGAAACAGGTGAGGTTATCACAGAAATAACTACTCACGAGGAAGAACGCATACTTTTTGCTGGTGGGAGAGGTGGTTTTGGAAATACACATTTCAAAAATTCTACTAATCAAGCTCCTACTTATGTGCAACCTGGTGAAATGGGGACAGATTTGTGGGTGATTATGGAACTTAAAGTTTTGGCTGATGTAGGGCTTGTGGGTTTCCCTAATGCAGGAAAATCAACTTTGCTTTCTGTGGTTTCTGCTGCAAAACCAGAAATTGCAGACTATCCTTTCACCACAATTACGCCTAATTTGGGCGTGGTAGCATATAGAGATTACCGTTCATTCATTATGGCGGATATTCCAGGAATTATTGAAGGAGCAGCAGAGGGAAAAGGGCTAGGAACTAGGTTTTTAAGGCATATTGAAAGAAACTCTATTTTGCTTTTTATGATTTCCGCAGAAAGTGAAAACATTAAAGCTGATTTTGATATTTTATTAGAAGAATTGCGACAATACAACCCAGAACTAATGGATAAAAAACGCCTTCTTGCTATTACTAAGATGGATTTGTTGGATACAAAATCAAAAAATAAACTAGAAAAAACTGTGCCAAAAGATTTGCCTTACATTTTTATTTCATCAGTAGCGCAAAAAAATATAGACAAACTCAAAGATTTACTTTGGGACGCAATCAATAATTGATGTATGATGTATGATATATGATGTGTGATGTAAAATACATTGTTTACGCAACTAAAAACAACGACAAAAATATATCACACATCACACATCATACATCACACATCAGAAAAATGTATATTATTAAAGTAAAAGGAAAAGCTAAAATACCTGATTATGTGCAATTAAGAGATGATAATTTTGTCTTAATTGCATATTTTCGTGCCGACAGACCGCTCAAAAATCTTGACCGCTACGAACTAGAAGGAAAAGAAGATTATCTAAGAAATTTAATTGATACTTTGCCTTTTGGCAAACTAGAAAAACTAGAAATATAACTTAGAATTGTGAATTTCAAATTGTGAATTGTGAATGAATACAGTTACAAAGATAATTACAAAACAATCATCAAAACAACAATAAAACAATGATTTATCCTATTATTGCCTACGGAGATGAGGTATTACGTCTGGTAGCTGTAGATATAGAAAAAAATACGCCTATTTTAGATTTAGTGGATAATATGTTTGAAACAATGTATTCCGCCTCTGGAATTGGGCTTGCTGCACCACAAATTGGCAAAAGTTTGCGCCTATTTGTTGCTGATGGCACAAAATATGATGAAGAAGATGAAGAGCTTAAAGGCTTTAAAAAAGTTTTCGTAAATCCTACTATTTTGGGGGAAACAGGCAAACTTTGGGCTTTTGAGGAGGGTTGCTTGAGTATTCCTAGTGTGAGAGATAATGTAAAACGACCTGAAAGGGTCAAAATACATTATTTTGATGAAAACTGGAATGAATTTACAGAAGAATTTATAGGAATGGCTGCACGTATCATACAACACGAGTACGACCACATACAAGGCGTACTTTTTACGGATTATATGACTCCGCTCAAAAAGAAACTGCTCAAAAATAAGCTCACAAACATCAGCAAAGGCAATGTGGACGTTGATTATAGAATGAAATTCCCTTTACTTAAAGGACGCTACTAAGGAAAAGGTACGAAATAAGAGGTACGAAGTACGAAAATAAATAACTTAATAATCAAAACTTTATGTTCGTACCTCGTACTTCAAATTTCGTACTTCTTCTTACTTGATATTCAATTTTTTAATGCGTTTAATAGGACCAGGACAATGTGCCGTATGGCAACCCACACACGTTTGCACCATTGTATTAAAAGCTAAAATACGCATTTCTTTGGGTGTTTCTGGCTTATAAACCTCGTCCATAGATACCAAAAAATTATCCCCCATTTTGGTAAAAATATCATTTTTCACTTCTGCATCAGTAGGTTTTGCAGAGTGAAGTTTTTTAAACTTTGCCCTGAAATCAGTTGGTATTTTACCTTCTTGTATTTCCTTGCGCATCAAATCAGAATCTTCGTACATACTACGCATAAGCAGAGCCAATTCACTATCTTTGTTTGGATAAAGCGTTTTGTCGTCAGCATTTTTTACAGCAACTTTTTCATTTTCAGTTGTTTTGGTGCAATTATAGAAAATAGATGAGCCAAAAAATACCAAAGAAACAAGTAATAAAGTGTATTTTTTCATTTGATTTGATAAGTAAATTAGGTAACGTGTTGCAAATAAATTCCTAATTTCAAAAAACTAATTTTTATGTATAGTGGCGTAAACGCCACCGCTATACATAAAACCATTTTTGCCTTTGATATAAAGAGGTGGCGTTTACGCCACCGACTAGGAAGTTATTAACAACTTATTAC
>JAYUKY010000112.1:0-29995 GCA_043764015.1 Raineyaceae bacterium | reverse complement strand
ACTGCGTACTTTAAACTTGTAAGATTTCATCCGTAATTGAATATAATTGTGATAATTTTATACAAAATTACAAAAGATACGTAATATTTTACATTGTTATATTTCTATAAAATAGTTTCTAAACATACTCTAAAATCCAATTCCATTTCTTCAAAATCACAATCAATAAAGGTAGTTTTACCCAAATCAGAATTATTGATTTTTAAAGTTGATTGTTGTGTTGCCTTATTTTTAGTACCTTTTACACCACTAAACACAATATTTCCAAAATTAACGGAGTTTATAAAACTGATATTTTCAATGTGCGTTTCATTGATTTTAATGAGCGTGCCAGTAGGAATAGCACAGTTTTCAAATAGTAAATTAGGGAGTAAATTTTCATTATTTTCAAAATAAGTGTTTTTAACTGCAAAAGATGTACTAAATTGAATTTGCCCCACTAATAAATTTTTGTTGAAGTAAAATATTGAATTACTAACATCTATCCCTGCATTTAATGAGATAGGTTTTATATATTCCCCACCTAAAAACTTACAATTTTCTTGTATTTTTATATTGTTTGACAACATTAATCCATTTTTAAATTTTCCACCACAAAACAAGAGAGTTCTAAAAATCCCACCAATAAATCTAGCTTTATCCTCAAAGAGCATGCTATTAATGCCCTCAACACCTATTTGGAGAATATTTTTAAAATTCCCATCACTAATTTCAAAGAAGTTAAAAGTACAACCTATTATAAAACAAGTTCTATAACTATATTCTCCACCATTGATGTAAAAATTCTGAAATTCTCCAGTAATAGTAAATGTTCCAGTAAATTCCCCACCCTCAATAGAAAAACAATTAGTTGATTTACATTTGTTAATTCTGAAATTCAAAAATAATCCTGCGTGCATTTCAAAAATATCTAGTTCACCGTTACTTATCTCTAACTCATCAAACTTTCCATCTTCAATTACAAAATCAGAAAATGAGCCTCCTAAAACCTTAAATATTTTGAATATACCACTACTAAGTGTAAAATCTCCAAATTCACCTTTTTTAATTATAAACGTGCCAAAGTCAGCATTATCAATAGTAAATTTAGGAAAATTACCAAAATTTATTGTTGTATTTAGTAATTTTGTTCTTTCTATTACAGGAACTTCAAACAATCCACCATTAATTGTAAAATAATCAATTTTTGCATCAGAAATAGCAAAATCTGTAAATATTCCAGATTGAATTAATAATTTATTTATGCGTACATCTTCCAAGATTTTGAAACAATCAAAATCTCCTCCTAATATACTCAGATGTATAAATTTGGCTGATTCAAGCGTGCAAAAGATTTGAAAATTAGAAAATTTACCAGATTTAATAGTTATGGGGTTGCCTCTCATTTGGAAAGTATCAATAAAAATATCTTCATTTACTTTTATATCTTTAATTTCTTCACCAGCATACAAACGCCTTAAAAACTCCTGTGCTGAAATAATTCCGTATTTTTCTGTATTTTCCATAGTATTTATTTCCTACAATATTACATCAAAATCCTTCAAAAAGCAAACATAAAAATATATTTCCTTACCCAAAAAGTCCTTATTTTCATTTTTTTCGTTAAATTTGCACCTTGTAAACTCACAATTAACAACTCAAAACTCACAACTCAATAATGACCTCCAACGAAGTAAGACAGAAATTCTTAGATTTTTTCAAAAGCAAACAGCATCTTATTGTGCCTTCTGCGCCTCTTGTACTCAAAAACGACCCAACTTTGATGTTTGTAAACTCAGGTATGGCACCGTTTAAAGATTATTTTTTAGGTAACGGAACGCCTGCCTCTACACGCATTGCAGATACGCAAAAGTGCCTTAGAGTTACAGGAAAGCATAATGATTTAGAAGATGTTGGACACGACACCTATCACCATACGCTTTTTGAAATGCTAGGAAATTGGTCTTTTGGAGATTATTTTAAGCGTGAGGCTATCTCGTGGGCGTGGGAGTTGCTTACAGAAGTTTATAAATTACCAAAAGATAGGCTTTATGTTTCTGTTTTTGGTGGAGATGAAAAAGATAATATGCCCTTAGATACAGAAACAGAGGCTATTTGGTTAGAATTTGTGCCAAAAGAAAAGATTATTTATGGCTCAAAAAAGGATAATTTTTGGGAAATGGGCGCAACTGGTCCTTGTGGTCCTTGCTCCGAAATCCACATTGATTTGCGTTCTGATGAAGAAATAGCTAAAAAAGGTGGTAGAGATTTAGTTAATAATGATGATGCCCAAGTCATTGAAATTTGGAATTTGGTTTTTATGCAATTTGAGCGCAGGGCAAACGGCTCACTCATTGCCCTTCCAAACAAACATATTGATACAGGAATGGGCTTTGAACGCCTTTGCAGGGCTATTGAGGGCAAAAATTCTAATTATGATTCTGATGTTTTTCAGCCTATTATACAGTTTGTAGCCACAAAAGCCAACGTAAAATACGCTGAAAATGAAAAAACAGATATTGCCCTGCGTGTGGTTGCTGACCATATTAGAGCTATTACATTCACCATTGCAGATGGACAACTGCCTGCAAGTAATGGCGCAGGTTACGTGATTAGGCGCATTTTGCGCAGGGCTGTCCGTTATGGATATACGTATTTGGGCTTTACAGAGCCGTTTTTGTGTCAAATTGTGCCACTTTTGGCAAACCAATTTAAAGATGTTTTCCCTGAAATCATCAACCAACAAGAATTTATTACAAACGTCATTCACGAGGAAGAAAAATCTTTTTTGAAAACGCTTGAAAACGGCTTAAAACGCTTGGATAACTATCTTTCTCAAGAGAATGCCAGCGGAAACGCTAGTAAAATCATTGATGGGAAAATTGCTTTTGAGTTGTATGATACTTTTGGTTTTCCAGAAGATTTAACGGCTCTTATTGGTCGTGAGAACGGTTTTTCTTTTGATAAAGAGGGTTTTGATGCAGAAATGAAAATTCAAAAAGACCGCTCACGCAACCAACAAACGCAAGAAAAAGATGATTGGCAAATTATTGAAGATAGGGCTACATATTTTCCAAGGGTACTTAGCAATAAAACACCTCTGATAATACATAGTTCTACCACCACATTTGTTGGTTATGATGTACTTGCGTGTGAGTCAAAAATCTTGCGTTATCGTACCATAAAAGAGAAAAACAAAACTTTCTATCAAATTGTGTTAGATAAAACGCCTTTTTATGCAGAAAGTGGCGGACAAGTTGGTGATACTGGGATAATTAGCTTTAATTATCAAGATAAAAATCATCAACTTTCTTTTTATGATACCAAAAAAGAGAATGATTTGATTGTGCATTTCTCTGATGATAAACAATTTATGGGTTTCATTGAAAACTATAAAAAAGCGCATTTGGAGAATACTGACAATAGTTTTAGTGTTTTGGCAAACATAAATGTTGAAAAACGTCTATCTTCTCAAAACAATCACTCTGCAACGCATCTTTTGCAAGCAGCTTTAAAGCAGGTTTTGGGCAATCATATTGCGCAAAAAGGCTCTTTGGTGAATGATGAGGTGCTTAGGTTTGATTTTACGCATTTTTCCAAAGTTTCTGACGAGGAAATAACCAAAGTGGAAAACATTGTAAATCAAAAGATTAGAGAAAATATTTTGCTAGACGAACGCCGTAATGTTCCTATTGCAAAAGCCATAGAAGAGTTAAAAGCAACTGCACTTTTTGGAGAAAAATATGGTAATTTTGTGCGTGTCATTACTTTTGATGCTGATTTTTCTCGTGAATTGTGTGGCGGAACTCACGTAAAAAGTACAGGAAATATTGGGTTTTTTAAGATTATTTCTGAAGGCTCTGTTTCTTCTGGCGTGAGGCGTATTGAGGCAATTACGGCACAAACGGCTGAAAATTTTGTAAATTCTCAAATCTCTGAAAATGAGCAAGTTAAAGAACTTCTCAAAAACCCAAAAGATGTCAAAAAAGCACTTGAAACCCTTTTGGAAGAGAAACATCAGCTGCAAAAACAAATAGAAAAGTACCAAATCATTCAAACAAAAGCAGAAAAGCAAACTTTGTTTTCCAAAGTACAACAAATGAATATGAATGGTTTTGAAGTGAGTTTTGTTTCGTCTGTGGTTGATGTGGAAACAGCAGACCAAATGAAACAAATTGCCTTTGAAATGAAACATCAAATAGAAAATGAAAAGCGTTCTCTTTTCTTACTAAATGTAGCTACAATAGCTGGAAAACCACTTATTTCGTTGATGATTTCAGAAGAATTTGCAAAGGCAAACAGTCTTCACGCAGGAAATATTGTCAAAGAACTTGCTAAAGAAATCAAAGGCGGCGGCGGTGGACAACCGTTTTATGCAACCGCAGGCGGTACAGATACAAGCGGTATAGAGCGTGTGTTGATGCGTGTGAGTGAGTTTTTGAAGTAATTCTCCAATATAAACTTTCTAAAATGTAAGGGCGTACCTAGACAGTGATATTGATAATTTGTGTCTAGCCCTAGCGGGGCAATATATTTATAGAAAATTGAATAAAAAATGTATTCAGCTCCGGCGGAGCGGCATCAGCAAGGCTATTTTATAAATATTTCGCTCCGCTGGAGCTGAATACATATAAAAAATCATATTACTATAAATATATTGTCCCGCTGGGACTGAATACAAACTAACAATATCGTTATCTAAACAAACATCAATACTTAAAAATTCTACTTTTCCTATGCACTTAATTTTATTTGATACGCCAAAAAGCCGTATAAATTTGTTTCCACTCACACTCACACGTCCTGTGGCGGATTTGCGTGTAGGAATATGGACTATTGCCGAAAAATGGAGCGAACACATAGAAGAAGATTGGGATATTCCGTATGGGGTGCGTTTTCATTACTTGACTGATGATTATCTGCAAATAAAATATCCACACTTACCTGCTACAACAGACGAAAAAATTTATATAAATGGTGCTATTTGCCCTAATAAAGCACTTTTAGAAGAGATTTTTTTATTAGAAGAGGAAACTTATCTCAAAAATGAGAATACAATTATTGCCATTCGCACACATCAAAACCTGAATTTTGGTGAAATTACAGAAAATAGCATTTTTTATAAAAATCTTACATCTAAAATAACAGAAAATAAGCAGATTACGCATATTCGTTATTCTCACGATATTTTTGGAAATAATGGTGCAGAAATAGCCCTAGATTTTGCTTTATACACCAAACATAGGAAAAGTCAGCCTATTTTAGACCCTCATACCATTGTTTATAACCCTAAAAACGTTTTTATTGAGGAGGGCGCAGACCTCAAAGCTTGCGTTTTGAATGCTGAAAAAGGCTTTATTTATATTGGCAAAAACGCACAAGTACAAGAAATGAGCGTTATTCAAGGGAATTTCGCCCTTTGCGAGGGCGCAGTCGTGAGTGTGGGAAGCAAAATGAAAGGTGATACAACCATAGGACCGTACTCAAAAGTAGGTGGCGAAATCTCTAATTCTGTCATTTGGGGCTATTCTAACAAAGGACACGAGGGTTTTTTAGGTAATTCTGTACTTGGGCAATGGTGCAATTTGGGGGCTGATACCAATACTTCTAACCTCAAAAACAACTATTCTACGGTCAAAATATGGAACTATGAGCAAAAAACTTACATTGATACCAATAAAACTTTTTGCGGTCTGACAATGGGCGACCACTCAAAAGCAGGCATCAACACAATGTTTAATACTGGAACTGTCGTTGGAGTGAGTGCTAACGTGTTTGGAGGCGGTTTTCCACGCAAATTTATTCCTTCTTTTGCGTGGAGTGAGGGAGAAAATTTCGTTAATTTTGATTTTCAAAAAGCCATAGAAGTAGCACAAAAAGTGATGCAAAGACGGAATATAGCACTTTCTGAAGACGAAAAAGAAATTTTAAAACACGTACTTTCAATTACGAATTAGAAATTACGAATTACGTTTTTTGTATTCATTCACAATTCACAATTTAAAATTCACAATTACTCAATAATGAACGAAAAAACAATAAAAAAAGCCCTAATTTCCGTTTTTAACAAAAATGGTACACAAGAAATAATTAAACTTTTAGAGAAAAATAATACTGAAATTTACTCAACTGGTGGAACGTACCAATATATTATCAATTTGGGCGTTAAATGTACCAAAATAGAAGATTTAACAGCTTTTCCTGAGATATTAGGTGGAAGAGTGAAAACCCTTCACCCAAAGGTTTTTGGCGGCATTTTGGCACGTTCAGAAAATGAGCAAGACACAACAGAACTCACTCATTATCAAATACCTACCTTTGATTTAGTGATGATAGATTTGTACCCTTTTGCTGATGCAGTTGCGACAAACGCATCTGAAGAAGAAATTATTGAGAAAATTGATATTGGTGGTGTGGCTATGCTTCGTGCTGCTGCCAAAAATTTTAATGATGTATTGGTGATTTCTTCTAAAAATCAATATGAAATATTAGAAGGAATTTTACAAAAAAATACTTCTACGCTTTCAGAACGCAGAAAATTAGCTTTACAAACTTTTGAACTAACGGCAAATTATGACAAACAAATCTTTGAATATTTTGCAGAAATTAGTAATAAAACATTGCGTTACGGAGAAAATCCGCATCAAAAAGCTAGTTTTTCTGGAAATTTAGAAGAAATTTTCTCACAAATTTCGGGCAAAGAATTAAGCTATAATAATTTGTTAGATGTTGATGCTGCTATTGATTTAATGGCTGATTTTGATACAAAAATACCTACCGTAGCTATTTTAAAGCATAATAACGCTTGTGGTTGCGCTACTGCCACTACCCTACACGAAGCCTACAAACTAGCTTTTGCGGCTGACACTATTTCTGCCTTTGGGGGCGTTTTGATAGCTAACCAAAAAATTGATTTGGAAACGGCACAAGCAATGGATAGCTTGTTTTTTGAGATTTTGATAGCTCCAAATTTTGATGAAAATGCCTTAATTCTTCTCCAAAACAAGAAAAATAGAATTATCTTACATCAAAAAGAAATAACAAAAAATAAACAAGAAAATCAGCAAGATATTCAACCAAAAACTACTTTTAGAACGCTTTTGAATGGTGTTATTTCGCAAGAAAAAGATATTAAAAATGAAACAGAAAAAGATTTGAACTTCGTAACCAATAAAAAACCTTCATCAGACGAAATAAAAGCACTTTTATTGGCAAATAAACTCGTAAAACATAGCAAATCAAATGCTATTATTTTGGCAAATAGCTCTCAAATGCTTTCTAGCGGTGTTGGGCAAACCTCACGTATAGATGCGCTCAAACACGCAATAGAGAAAGCCCAGCAATTTGGAATGGAGTTGAAAGGGGCTGTAATGGCTTCTGATGCGTTTTTTCCTTTTCCTGATTGTGTGGAAATTGCGTATAATGCAGGTATTCAAGCAGTTATTCAGCCAGGCGGCTCAATTAAAGACAAAGACTCTATTGCTTTTTGTGATAACAATCATATCTCTATGGTTTTTACAGGAATAAGGCACTTTAAACACTAAAAAGTAGTGAAGTAGTGAAATAGTGTTTAGTGAGTAGTGAAATACATTGCTTACGACAAAAAGCACTACACACTATTTCGCTACTCACTATTTTATGGTAAATATTCGTTTTGTGATACTTCTGGGCGTTTTTTGCGTGCTTGGCATTGTCGGAATGCAGGTTTATTGGTTGAGCAAGGCGTGGGACGTGAGAGAAAAACAATTTAGACAAGAAATTTTTATTTCTTTGTCCGAAGTGGCACGTAAAATTGCCATTCTGCACGAAACCAGCCCTAATATCAACTCTGTGGAAGAGCTTAGTCCGCAATATTTTGTCGTGAACGTCAATACCGAAATAGATGCAAATGTTTTAGAATACTATCTCAAAACAGAATTTCAGAAAAAAAACCTTATCACTAACTTTGAATACGGCATTTATGATTGTGCAACAGATAAAGTTGTTTATGGGAAATTTGTCCAAATGAACAAAAATGATAATAATATTACACAAGACAAACATTTGCCAAAATGGGACAAATTTAATTATTATTTTGCTATTCGTTTTCCTCAAAAAACGGGTTTTTTGTTGCAAGAACTCAATATTTGGTTAGGAATGTCGGCTATTTTGGGCGTTGTGGTAATGTTTTTTGGTTATGCAATGTTCGTTATTCTCAAGCAAAAACGCCTTTCAACTCTCCAAAAAGATTTTATCAATACACTTACACACGAGTTTAAAACGCCTATTTCTACTATTTCATTGGCTACACAAACACTTTCAAAAGTAGAAATACTTAGCCAGCCAGAACGCCATTTGAAATACGTTACAATCATTGCAGAAGAAAATAACCGCCTTAAAAACCAAGTAGAGCGAGTTTTACAGCTTGCAAGAATAGAAAAAGAAGAAATACAACTGCAAAAAGAAAACATTATTTTAGATGATTTTTTGGTTGATTTTCTCAAAAATTGGCAAGAACAATTTGAGATAATTTTGGAATTAAATGCACAAAACAATATGATTTTTGCTGATAAAGTACATTTAGGAAATATCATCAATACAATGCTTGATAATGCCACAAAATACATCAATAAAACACCCAAAATCATCATAAAAACAACACTTAAAATAGAAAAAAAGAATAAAATAATACTTTTTTCTATTGAAGATAATGGTATTGGAATAGCACAGGAACATCAAAAACACATTTTTGATACTTTTTATAGAGTTCCTACAGGCAATTTGCACAACGTCAAAGGTTTTGGTTTGGGACTTAGCTACGTAAAAACCATTGTACGCCTGCATAATTGGCAAATCTCGCTTAAAAGTAAGCTAAATGAAGGTACAAACATTTTAATTCAATTACAGATTATGAATTAAAAAATACGGCATTTGCCGTATTTTTTTTGTCCAATTTTTTTGTTACTTTGCAATGTTACAAAAAATGTAAGCAAAAACGGCACATATATTGCTAAATCATTCAAAATAAAGCTAATTCTTAACAAAAACAATTACATAAATGAAAAAACTACTATTATTCACCTTTTTTCTTGCTCATTTTAGCGTAAATGCACAAAATGATATTTTATTTTCTGATGATTTTTCAGATAACAAAAATAAATGGACAATTTCAACAACCAAAGACACAGAAAGAAATATAAAAGATGGCAAATTAGTGCTTGGCGGTTTGATAACAGGGAAAGTATTTTCTAGCACAAAAAAACAATATATTCACCCTGAAAAAGATTTTACGTTTGAGCTTACAACCGCTTTTGCTAGTGGAGAAGGAAAAGGCGGCTATGGTATAGAAATTGCTGGCGCAATAAGAAGGCTATTTTTTATTATTTCTACGGAAGGAAAATACGAGATTTTGCACCTTTCTGCAGGAAGATGGACAACACTCAAAGAGTGGACACTAAATGAAAATATCAAAAAAAGTGCCTTAGAATACAATACACTCAAAATTACTAAGGAAGAAGAAGATTTGGAATTTTTTATCAACAATAAAAGTGTTTATAAATGCGCTGCAAATGAAGTCAAAAATGTTACTGATTTTGGGTTTACTATTCACGACAAAATGACTGCGCTAGCTGATAAAATGGTGTTCAAACAAGATAAATCTCCTATAAAATTGCTTGCAGGAATGCCTGCAACTCTCAAAAAAGAGAAAATTGGCGCAAATGTCAATAATAAATTTGACGAAAAATGCCCTCTGATTTCTCCTGATGGACAAACTATTTATTTTAGCTATAATTCTTACAAAAAAGATGATAATGCACAAGAAGAGCAAGATGATATTTGGTTTTCACAACGTCAGAAAGATAATACTTGGGGAAAAGCCACTAAAATTGGAAAACCACTCAATAATGATGGACACAATTTTATGATTTCTATAACGCCAGATAATAATACTGCACTTTTAGGCAATATTTATAATGCTGATGGCACGCTTTCTGGTGGTGGAATTTCTATTAGCAACAAAAATAATGCTGGTGAGTGGGAAATGCCTATAAAAGTAAATATTGAAAATTTTTATAATAGAAATTCTTTCAATGAATTTTGCTTGTCTTCTGATAAAAAAGTGCTTATAATGGCAGTAGAACGTGATGAAACACACGGTTCTAAGGATTTGTATGTGAGTTTTCTTGATGAAAACACCAATAAATGGTCTGAACCACGCAATTTGGGGGCTACTATTTCTACTTATGGCAAAGAAGTTTCACCGTTTTTGGCGGCTGATGGCGTAACACTTTATTATTCTACTGATGGTTTGCCAGGTTTTGGTAGCCACGATGTTTTCGTAACAAAGCGTTTAGATGACAGTTGGACAAATTGGAGCGAGCCAGAAAATCTTGGAAATGCTATCAATACAGATGCTTGGGACGCTTATTACACCATTCCTGCGTCAGGTGAGTATGCCTATATGAGTTCTTCAAAAGATGGCATAAATAATTCTTCAGATATTATCAGAATAGCTTTGCCAAAGTCTGCACGTCCAAAACCTGTTGTATTGGTGTACGGAAATGTATATGATAGTAAAACTAAAAAGCCCTTGGGTGTAAATATTGCTTATAGTAACCTCAAGGCAACTACCAATTTAGGCAAAAATTTGGGTACTGCAAGCTCCAATGCCACAGATGGAAGCTATAAAATAGTTTTGCCCGCAGGTATTTTGTATGGCTTTTTGGGTAAAAAAGAAGAGTATTATCCAGTCAGTCAAAATATTGATTTGAGTAAACTAACTGAATATAAAGAGATCAGAAGAGATTTATATTTGTCGCCTATTGAAGCTGGGCAGACAATCAGGCTGAATAATTTGTTTTTTGATTTTGGTAAATTTCACTTGCGAGATGAGTCCAAAGCAGAACTTGATAGATTGGTTTTATTATTGAAAACACAAAAAGAACTCAAAATACAGATTTTGGGTCATACAGATAACGTGGGTTTGCCCGCAGACAACCAAAATTTATCTACCAACAGAGCAAAATCAGTCCTAGAATATCTCTCAAACAATGGAATTGATGCCATAAGGCTTTCTTTTAAAGGTTTTGGAGCTACAAATCCTATTGAAAAAAATACCACAGAAGATGGAAGACAAAGCAACAGACGTGTAGAATTTTTGATATTATAAAATATGACAAACGCAGATAAAATCAGCCAAATACAAAGTTATCAAGGCAAAAAAGTAAATTGCACAAATATTTTTAAGTATTTGTGCCAAACAGATTTTCCAACACCAAACGTAACTAGATGGAAATATGATTTGGAAGAAAGTGATTTGATGCAATTTTTTTCTCGTACTTGGACAAAAGAAAATGATGCAGAAAGTTTTAAGGCATTTTTGTACTTTGAAGAATATATTTGTACGCCGCCTTATGGAGAGGAAGAAATAATCTCTAAAATTTTTGTTGCAAAAATAAATATAACAGATTTAGGCAAAACACGAGCAAAATATACAGAATTTTCAAACGAAAAAGACTCAAGTTATTGGCATACTTTGTATGGTGATAATGATTGGAGAATAACAAACACTCCTATAAAGTGGGAAAATGTGCCAGAAAACATACTTTCAGAAGTTTATGATGAACTTTCAAAAGCGTTAGAATTTGCTATTATAGAAGAGGAGTAAATCCGCAGAAAGCTAACAATATTTAGAATTAACAAAAATATTCTTAGCTTTTTTCTTACTTTTGCAAGCAATAATTCACAACTCAAAATTCAAAACTCAAAGAATGTCTGATAAAAACAATAAAAGCAAAATCACGCCAGAAGAGGCAAATCTCCAAAAAATCATCTCTCACGCAAAAGAATACGGTTTTGTGTTTCCTTCTTCCGAAATTTATGATGGTTTGCAAGCAGTTTACGACTACGCCCAAAATGGTGTAGAACTCAAAAATAACCTCAAAAACGTCTGGTGGAAAGCTATGACAATGCTCCACGAGAATATTGTAGGCATTGATGCTGCTATTTTTATGCACCCAACCACGTGGAAAGCATCAGGACATATTGACAGTTTCAACGACCCAATGGTGGATAATAAAGACTCCAAAAAACGTTATAGAGCTGATGTTTTGGTGGAAAATAGGGCTGAAGAAATTAGAAAAGAAGGCAAAGAGAACAGTCAGAAAATAGCCCAAACGCTTGTCCAAAAAATGGCTGATTTGCTTACTGCTGAAAATATGGAAGGCGTAGGCAAACTTTTGTTAGAAGAAAAAATTACTTGTCCTGTATCAAAAACAAGCAATTGGACTGATGTAAGGCAGTTTAATTTGATGTTTTCTACACAAATGGGTGCTATTGCAGAAGAATCTGAAACTATTTATTTGCGTCCAGAAACGGCACAAGGTATTTTTGTTAATTTTTTGAATGTGCAAAAAAGCGGTCGTGGAACAAGTATGAAAATCCCATTTGGTATTGCGCAAATAGGAAAAGCGTTTAGAAATGAGATTGTTGCAAGGCAATTTATTTTCCGTATGCGTGAGTTTGAACAAATGGAAATGCAGTATTTTGTACGTCCAAACGACCAAAAAGAACATTTTGACTATTGGAAAGCAAAAAGACACAAATTTCTGCTGGCTATTGGTATTCCTGCTGAAAAACTGCGCTTTCACGACCACGAAAAGCTCGCTCATTACGCAGATGCGGCTACTGATATTGAGTTTGAGTTTCCATTTGGCTTCAAAGAACTGGAAGGAATACACTCTCGTACAGATTATGACCTAAAACAACATCAAATTCATTCAAAGAAAAAATTACAATTTTTTGATGAAGAATTGAAAGAAAATTATGTGCCTTTTGTAGTAGAAACCTCTATTGGAGCAGATAGACTGTTTTTAGCGACTATGTGCAACGCCTACACAGAAGATGTTGGAAAAGATGCCAACGGAGAAGAAAGATTACGTGTTTATCTTAATTTGCACCCTGCGCTTGCGCCTATCAAAGTAGCAGTTTTTCCACTTGTCAGAAAAGAAGGTCTTCCAGAAAAAGCCAGAGAAATATTTGAGCTTTTGAGGTATGATTTTAATGCAATTTATGAAGAACGTGGTTCTATTGGCAAAAATTATACACGCCAAGATATGCTAGGAACACCTTTTTGTGTTACTATTGACCACCAAACACTAGAAGATGGAATGGTTACCATACGCCACAGAGATACCACAGCACAAGAACGTGTGAATATTTCTGATATAAATGCTAAAATTTCGGAAGCCGTTTCTATTAAAAGGATTTTGGAGAAATTGTAAAATTTCAATAAAATATTTATACAAAACTGCCGTTGTTTGTGCCTTCACAAATAATGGCAGTTTCTGCAAACATTTGAAAAATATCACAAGTATATAAATACATAAAAATTATTTTATCATTCCAAAAACACGAATAAGTTTCTTTTGAATGTCTGCAAATTCCATTATTTCTTTCGCAATATAGATAATACCAATATGTTGGGGAATTTTTATATTGGGTAAAAAGAGGTTTTTATTTAGTCTGTAGGCTTCTTTTATACGTCTGCGAATGATATTTCTGTCAACGGCACGCTTAAAACTTTTTTTAGAAACAGAAAATAAAAGTTGTGGCAAAAATTGTGGTAAAATTTTTTGAGGATTATTTTCATTTGAATTGCCTACTAATTTTTCTTCAACAGGAAATTTATAAACGAGTTTGAAGGGATATAAATAACAAGAGGAACTACTCTTTTTGAATAGTTCCTGAATGTCTTTTTGGCTTTTAAGTCTTTCAGATTTGGGTAAACCTTTTGAATAAATTGTCAAAGTAACTTATGCTTTGTGTCTTCTTTCGCTAGAAACAGTCAACTGTTTTCTTCCTTTAGCTCTGCGGCGAGCAAGTACTTTACGACCGTTAGCAGTAGCCATACGTGAACGGAAACCGTGTTTGTTTCTTCTTTTGCGGTTAGAAGGTTGGTATGTCCTTTTCATTATCTTGTATCTCTTTTTATGTAATCTAAAATATTTTAACTCTTTTTATCTCTTTTTTGAGGACGCAAATATAAAGACTTTTTTCTTATAAACAAAAAAAGAAACAAAAAATTTGATAAAAACTAATAAAAACTAATAAAAACTAATAAAAAATATACTTTTATGTATTATTTCTCGTTATATCAAAAAAATGAAATCTTAATAAATTTTCTATAAAATTTAAGAAATGAAAAAAAATATCCTTACGCTTGTTGCCTGCCTGTCTTTTGGTGCGCTTTTCGCCCAAAATCCCGTTAAATATGTAGAATACGACCTTCCAAATGGTTTGCACGTTATTTTGCACCAAGACAAATCTGTGCCTATTGTGGCGGTTTCTGTGCTTTATCACGTTGGTTCTAAAAACGAAAACCCTAAAAGAACGGGTTTTGCGCACTTTTTTGAGCATTTGATGTTTGAAGGCTCTGACAACATTAAACGTGGTGAATTTGATACATATTTGGATAACGCAGGTGCAACAAATAATGCCAATACAAGCCAAGACCGCACTTTTTACTACGAAATCCTACCTGCAAACCAATTAGAAATGGCTTTGTGGTTAGAATCTGAAAGAATGTTGCACGCCAAAATTGATAAAAAAGGTATTGAAACGCAGCGTGAGGTCGTAAAAGAAGAGAAACGCCAAAGAGGTGATAACCAACCTTATGGCTCTATTCTGGACGAAACAATGAAACGTGTTTACACAAAACACCCTTATCAATGGACTCCAATTGGCTCAATGGAGCATCTAAACGCAGCATCAGAGGCGGATTTTAAGGATTTCTATAAGACTTTCTATATCCCTAACAATGCCACGCTTTCTATTGCGGGAAACCTTGATATTGAGCAAAGTAAGAAACTAATTGCTAGTTATTTCCAGGATATTCCAAAAGGTGCTGCCATTGTGCGTCCAACTATCTTAGAACCTAAACAAAGCAAAGAAATCAGGGACATTGTTTATGATAATATTCAGCTTCCTGCCGTAATTCACGCTTTCAAAATCCCTTCAATTAAAAACCCAGACTATTATGCCGTGTCTATGCTGATGCAGATTTTGTCGCAAGGAGAAAGCTCACGCCTTACGAAAGCTATCAAAAATGAACAACAAAAAGCGGTTTTTGTGGGTGCATTTCCTTTTGATTTGGAAGATGAGCCAAACGTGTCTATTGCCTTTGGAATTGCTAGCGCAGGCGTAAAAGCAGAAGATTTGGAGAAATCAATGGAAGCGGAATACGAAAAACTGAAGTCTGAAATAATTACGGAACGTGAATTTCAGAAACTCAAAAATCAAATTGAGAAAGAGTTTTATACGGAAAATGCGACAATGGCTGGAATAGCTGAAAATCTTGCTAATTATCACACTTATTACGGTAACGCTAATCTTATCAATGAAGAAATAAAACGCTTTATGACTGTTTCAAGAGAAGATATACAACGTGTGGCAAAAAAATATCTCGTTAAAGATGAGCGTGTTACGTTGTTTTATTTGCCAAAAAAATAAGTTTTTTCATTAAATTTTAAAAGAGAGCTTAGCTTTGAGCGAAGCCTCCTTGGAGAAATTATTAAAATAAAAAAAGTCACTAGAAATATTTTCTAGTGACTTTTTTTATTTTAATAATTTCAGAAAATCTATTTTTTCATTGGTCTGAAACGGTTTTATCTCTACCAAATTCATAGTAATGGTACTTTCATCAACACAATAAAATTCCATTTTTACAAATCCATATTTTTCATTATAATAGAGTTTTGTGGCACTTTTTGCTATTTTACTCTTTCCATTTGCAACAACTTCCCAACAAGTTAATTTTCCAAATTTGGTTTTAATAACTGTTTCTCCTACAATTTTATAGTTGTGAAAAAACATTATTTGACCTTCAAATTCAAGCCCCCGTTTATTTGAATAGTTGCCTCCTATCAATAATGAGTCTTTCCATTCTGTACCAGATTTTAACGGAGTTCTTATTTCAGGGAAAGGGCAAAATTCTAAAACATTATATACATCAAATCTTGGTGGGTGAACCCAAATCCTATTTTTATTGATGATAATACCTGTATATTGTAGATTGTCATATTCTAAATTTGTTACAGCACTCCAAGAGATAGCATATTGCGTTGTATGAATTTCACATTTTTTGTCTGCAACACTCAAAACAAGCGTATCAACGCCTGATTTGCTAGTAGTTTCATAGAAATAAGATTGATTTTGAATGAAATTCAGATTTGTATTAGTTGGTTTGACATTCATTTCACAACTTATTAAAAATATGAAAAATACAAGGTTTAAACGCATTTTAAAATTGTTTTTAGACTTTAAAATATGAAAAAATTTATTACTGCCCATTCATTTTAAATTTTTCAAAAAAGCGTTCTAAAAGGCTTTTATCTTGTGTTATTATCTCTGCGGTGGCGGAGAGGTTGTTTTTGAAAGGAATTATTTTTTTAGAATTGGTTGTCAGTCCTTCTGGAAGGCTTATTTTGGCAAGAAATAAACTATCTTTTATGGGCGTTTCTGTGATAAAAGCCACCTTCCCATGCACCAAACCAAATTCTTGGAAAGGATAACTATTGAATTTAATCAGCACTTTTTGCCCCACTTGGATTTTGCCCAAGCTCCGTTGCGAAAGTTGTACTTCTCCAAAATAATTGGAATTATTGAGTTTATTTTTTGTAGTATCTTTTTGATTTTGTTGATTATTATTGTCTTCTCCAATAAAAAAAACTTCTTGATTGGCGCATAAAAGCTGTTTTTCTTGAATAAAATTAGGTAAAAAAACTTTGCCTTGTGCAGGCGCAACAAGCAAAAACTTGCGTTTCCAGTCAATAATGGCAGACTGCAGAGCGTACAAACTTTGTAGAAAACCTTGTTTTTGTTCAGAGATGCGCTTATCAAGTTCTAAAATCTCTTTTTGTTTGGTATTTTGGGAGGAATAATTATTGATAATGCTGCTTTCTAGTTGCTTTAAAGGCATTTGTTTTGCTAAAAACTTACTTTCTTCTTTCTGAAAATCAGAAATAGGAATAACTTTTCCTTCGTATAATTTTCTTTGGATAATAAACTCTTTTTCAGCAAGTTGTAGTTCTTGTTTTTGAATAATTATTTGTTCTTGTAAATTGGTTTGTAGCCTTTGAAGTGCGTTTAAATCATTTTGGAGAAATGTTTTTTGACTTACGTAAAAGCCATTTTGCAAAAATGCCTGAAATTCTGTGTAAGTTTTATAAAAAGTCTGAAAACTCGTTTGCAACTCACCCAAATTGCTATAATTGGTCAGTTTTATTTGTGGCAAACGCTCTAAACTGTTGTTTTCTATCAAATTAGTAACCATTTGTATCTCGTCAGACACTTTCAAAACCTCGTTGTGATTAGCGTTACTTTCCAAAAAAGCTAAAATTTGGTCTTTTTCTACCAAATCATTTTCCTTCACAAAAACCTTCATAATCCTTGTTTCTGACCGTACCACTACAGATTTTGGCACATTGTCAGAAGTCAGCCTAAACGGAACACTCACTAAATCAGGATAATGCACCAGCCAACCCACAAATAAAATCAGCAATAAAACCATAAAAAACAGGCTAATTCCCCAACGCACAAGCCAATTAGGAATAGCAGACACAATTTCTTGCACCTGCTCACTACGAAATTCAATAATTGGTTTGGTTTGAGTGTTAGGCATATTTTTATTTATAATTTTAATCTACAAACGTTTCTTTTATCACATTCTTGACTTGCTCAATGATATTTTCTGTCAGATTTCCAATATTTTTGGTGATTCTAGCCTTGTCTATAGTGCGGATTTGGTCAATGATAATCCAGTTAGTTTCTCCTTCCAAATCAAAACTCACCCTTGTTGGATAATCTCTTGATTGTAAAGTAATTGGACAAACTACCACAGTTGCCAGATGCTTGTTCATTTCAATAGGTGAAACAATCACGCAAGGGCGTTTTTTCTTAATACCGCTTCCAATAGTTGGGTCTAAATTCACCACAACTATCTCATATTGATTATAAATCATTTTTAGAGGTCATTTTTATGGTTTATTTTAAGCCCAATCTTCATCAGAAAACACACTTTCTATAAGCAGTTTATCTTCCCCATTTTTATGCATTTTGGCAAAGGCTTTGTCCCAATTTTGTCGTGGTTTATCAATGGATTTGATAAGAATATGGTCATTTTCCAAGATAAGTTCTACTTTATCTGTAATCTGATACTTTTCCAAAAGCATTTTATTAAGCCTAATGCCTTTTGAATTGCCAATTTGAACTACTGAAACTTGCATAAAATTACGGTTTTAGTTTGATTTGTAATTACAACGTAATTACATTTATTTTAGTTTCAAATTACTCTGCTAATTCCAGTTGATTTTTCACTAATTCAAAATAATTTCCTTGCAGCGCAATAAGCTCTTGATGCGTGCCTTTTTCTATGATTTCGCCACGCTCTAACACCACAATTTGATGTGCATTCATTACTGTACTAAGCCTGTGCGCTACTACAACAACGGTTTTCCCTTTGAAAAACTTATCCATATTTTGCATAATTTGCTTTTCGTTGTTGGCATCTAGGGCGTTGGTTGCTTCGTCAAAAAATAGAAATTCTGGGTTTTTATAAACGGCACGAGCTATCAAAATACGCTGTTTTTGCCCTTGACTAATGCCGTTTCCTTCTGCACCAATTTTAGTGTTGTAAGAAAGTGGCAAACCTTCCACAAAATCCTGAATATTAGCCACTTTAACGGCATTTATGAGCTTATGAATGTCTGGCGTTTCATCAGCAACAGCAATATTATTAGCAATGGTATCAGAGAAAATAAAACCGTCTTGCATCACCGTTCCGCATACTTCACGCCATTTGTGATGACTAAAATTCTTTAAATTCATCTCTCCAAGCCTAATTTCGCCACTATTTGGCGGATAAGATTTTAGTAATAGTTTGAGTAAAGTAGTTTTTCCGCTTCCGCTTGTGCCTACAATAGCCGTTATTTTTCCTTGCGGAATTTCTAGGTTAATATTTTTCAAAACTGGTTCATTTCCTGCGCCTACGTACTGGAAAGAAAGATTATTGATACTGATATTTTTGTTTTCTGGTAAAATACTGATTTTAGGATTGTCGGCTGGCTCTTCATCTTCCAAAGTATGGATTTCGTTGAGGCGTTCCAAACTTAGTTTTGCATCTTGCCACTCCTGCAAAAACTGTATTAATTGTTCCACAGGGCTATTTAGTTGTCCTAAAATATACTGAATGGCAAGCATTCCGCCTAGTGTCATCTGCCCAGAAATAACAGCTTTTGCAGCCAAAAACGTAATGAAAATATTTTTTCCTTCATTCAAAATAAACGCCCCAACTTGCTGATACTGACTCAAAGACAAACTTTTCATATTCAGACGAAAAAGTTTTGCTTGTATGCCTTCCCATTGCCAACGTTTTTGCCTTTCGCAATTATTCATTTTGATTTCTTGCATACCGCTAATCAACTGATTTACAGAACTTTGTTCTTTGCTACTCACATCAAAACGCTTATTATCTAAATTCTTTCTTTGCTCCAAAAAAATAGTTATCCAAAGTGTGTACAAAACACTTCCAAGCAGGAAAACACCAAAAATAGGCAAATTGTAGCTTGCTAAAACAGCAGAAAAAATCACCAAATTAAACAACGAAAAAAGCGTACTCAAAGATTGCCCAGTAAGGAAACTTTCCACTCTACGGTGGTCGCCTAGCCGTTGCATAATGTCACCATACATTTTGGTATCAAAGTAGCCAATAGGCAATTTCATCAATTTGATAAGAAAATCCGACAAAATAGCAATATTGATGCGACTACTAATGTGCAAAAGTATCCAACTCCGTATAAATTCTATGGAAATACGCCCAGCAAATAGCATCAATTGCGCCAAAAGCACAATAAATACAAAATCTAGGTTTTGGGTTTGCACGCCTGTATCCACGACAGACTGCGTGAGAAATGGGAAAATAAGTTGCAAAATACTTCCCGTTACAAGCCCTAGAACGAGTTGAGAAAGCAGTTGTTTGTACTGAAAAAGATAAGAAAAAAGGCGTTTAAAACCCATTTTTGAAGGTTTTTCGTCTTCTTCCTCATAAAATTGTGGCGTTGGTTCTAAAAGCAAAGCAATACCTTGTTTTTCACCTTGTGCCACCGTACCTGCCCAACCAGTCATAAACTCATCTTGAGTGTAGGTTACAATGCCTTTTCCAGGGTCTGCGACAACTATTTTAGCATTTTTAGAATTTGGTTTTTTTATTTCGTAAACTACCACGAAATGATTTTGCTCCCAATGCACTACAGACGGCAAAGGGACTTCTGTGATAAGCGTTTTTAGGCTGATTTTGACTGCCAAACTGCGCATACCAATTACTTCAGCAGCTTCTGCAATACCCAACAAAGAAACCCCTTCTCTACTTATTTGGGTTTTCTCACGCAGATTTTGAATGCTATAATTTTTGCCGTGATACTTTGCGACCATACGCAAGCACGTAGGTCCGCAATCCATCTGGTCGGGCTGTGCGTAAAAAGGGAATTTAGGCATTGATGAGTTCCTTTTCCTTTTTGCTTTCTCGTGCCAAAGTAGAACGGTAATATTGATATAAAAAATCATACATTACGGCTTCGTTCATTCTTTGTTTGGAACGAAAAAACCTGTTCAAAAACATATGTAAATAACTGCCCAGCAAATTAGATAAAAAAGTTGTATTATCATATTTTTCAATGATTTTAGCAATATCATTTTTCCATAAATTAGTGCGTTTTTCGTAATGCTCCATTACTGGATATATCTCACTATCTTCATTTAAATTCATTACTTGTTCTATTTCTAGCTTTACAGTACGGTATTTTGCACCCAAAGAAGTTTTACCAAAAGTAGAACCCAAATCAAATTCTTGTGCAAAAGATTTGCGCAAATTATCCAACAAATCACGTTTTTTCTCCATACTCAGCCCAAAATCATTGAGCATACAATCCATACCTTTCATTGCAATTTGCCACCTTAATTTATCTCCTGTTTCGTCATCTAAAAGGCTCAAAATATTTACAATAGCCTCACTATCATAGAAAAACAAGTTTTCAGTTGCTATAATATTCTGCCAGCCATAACGACTAAGTTCTCTATTATAAGTATCAATTTGGATATTGCGCACCAATTTTTTTGTAATATAACTTTGCATTTCTTCATAAAAAAGTTGAATGACATTTTTATAAAAATCAGCTTTTCCGTGAAAGCGAACTCTCAAATGCGCTCCTCCTTCATCATTATATCTAATGAAAAACCATTTGTCTATTATATTTTCTTCTAAAAGATGGTCTGTTAGTGGTCTAATGGTTTCTGTAAGGATTTTATCAGCCGTTTTTATACCGCAATAAATCTTAAAATACAACCATTCAGAACCAATATAAAAATTTCTTTCTATATTTTTTTCATCATTTATTTTAGAAGTTTCTTCTGATTTATTACTTTTGTTAATAGCAACTTCAACAATTTCATTAGGAATTTCTAAGGGAATAACGAACTCATTGGTTAGTTTTCCTTCTTCATTTTCTATAAATATGTTATCTTCCTGAAATAAATTCTCTTCTAAAACAATATTCTTTCCTGTTTCTATATGCGAAATAAGCAGTTTTTGATGTAATTCATTCTCTAGATTTAAAGGCAAATCATTATCACCTTCTGCAAGTAAAACACTCGCAGGGATATTTTTTTCTTGACAGATTTTCTTAAGATTTGTTAAAGCATCTTTGTCAGAAGTATTTTTATCTTTTTTGATAGTATTTCCCCTCAAAGTCCATTTTTGAGGAGATAAGATAGTTTTTCCCAAAACGACTCTTGGTTCATATTCCAAATTTTGTGGAAAACTCCACGACCAACCCAAATGGGAAGTTGTCCCTTGAAACTGCAAATCACACAAAAAATGATAAAAAGGCAACGCTTTTGCAGAATAATTATGTGCTGAACTCAATCTTGGTAAAACTTCTTTTTTAAGTTTTTTAGAAGTCAAAATTATTTTATTATACTTTACAGAAACCATCAAATCAGACAATAAAATAGTATTTTCACTATTTACGCCACTTTGAACCAAAATAGGGATTTCATAATTTCTAAGCACAGGACGTTTAGAAATATTGCCAATACGCCCCTGATTTATATGAATTATCTCCGCAAATATAGCTTCTGGCTGTTTTTCTTGCTCTTTTTTGAGTGTATCAATGATTTTATCTGAAAAATCATTATCTAAATAGGCAAATCTTCCCAAAAGTGTCGCCGCAGAAGGTCCAGAAATACCTTTGTAGGCAAGTTTGAAATCTCCATTATCTACATTTTCAGCAGAATTTGCCAAGACACTAAAAAAGGCATACATAGACGAAGGCAAAGGGTTATTTTTCCTTTCTCCAAAAATTTCTTTTGTTTTTACTTCTTCTAAAACAACCTCTTTTTCTCCTTTATTGATAGCTTCTAAGTATTTCTTAAAAACATATTGATTCCAATTATTCCAAGTAATCTCAAATTTATCACTTTGCTGAAAACCAAATGGAATACCTTGTATCAAAGGTGAATTATCCAAATTAGCATTTTCTTTTGGAGGATAACCAATACCAATTTCAGAATCTAAAAGTTCCATTAAAGGGATTTCTTGCCCATCTTCGTAACGCTCCAAAAATAATTCCTTAAATTTTTTGATACTGGGAATTTGTTGTACATTTTGGATTTTATATAAAAAATTAGCAGTTTCTGTTACTTCTTTTTGTATTGAAGTAGCATTTAGGCTAAATGATGCAGGTTTTAGCATATCCACTTGTAGCAATTGCCCAATTTCAAAATCAACGGAAAGCGTGCCAATAATGGCTATTATTTTTTTATAAGAACTAATTTTATCTGTTTCAATGTTCGTATTCAAATTATTGAGAAGTATATTTATTTCTTGTAGTTTTTCTGCAATTTCTTTGGTTTGGGTGTAAGCATCTAACTTAGTAATAAGCCTCAAAAGATAATCTTCCCCAGTAATATGTGGTTCTAGCTCACTTACAAGCACTTGCGCATCTATCATTTCGCTGATAAATTCTGTTGCTTCTTCCAGAGTTATCTCTTTATCTAATTTTACTATGATTTCCGCTAGTGCTGATAGTTTTGCACCATTCTGTGATTTTTCCAAAACCGCCTGAATATAATCAGAATTATCAATATTGCTTACTTTATGCAAACGAACACGTTTATTTACGTTGTATTCAACATAACGCAGATTTTCACCAATACCATAAATAGTATTATTAGGAAAATACGTTAAAACCTCCTTTACGTCAGGTGTACATGTAAGTGTGTATGCAAGAGAACACAGATAATCCATATCTATGCGTGTTTTACAGATATGCGCACTATCTTTGGGAAGTTTTATGTTTGTTTTTTCTGAAAAACTGCCCACACTCACGCCTGCAAACAAACCAAAAGGCGTACAACGGTAAGAAGCCCTTAGAATATATTTGAGCAAAGTATTTTCCAGTTTGTCTATGGCTTTTTTATCTTTGAGTTCTCCTTTGAGCCATTGCATCAAAGTATCATAAAGAGAAGGAGAAGCCAAAAAAATAGCTTCTTGGAAAGCAACAGTTTGTGTTATTGCTTTTAGGCTTTCTACATTGATGTTATTGATGTTTTTGAAAGGTAATAGAGGTGTTCTTACTACTGCAAAATCTGGGTATTGGATAGTCATTTAAAAAATTGTCTTTTAGTATTTACGAATACAAAAGTAGTGATATAGCCACACTTTTCCTATTAAGGTTTTAATAAAATTATTATAGTTTTAATAATTTTTAACGTAGAGGTTGTTTAGGATTAACTGATAAGAATATAAGTTCTTGATTACCAAAGAATTAAAATATTTAAAATAAATCTGATAAATAATTTAGAGCCTTTGAATATATCCACTTTTTCATTTTCATAGTCAAAAACGAGCAAATTAAATGTTATTTTAAATTTATTTTATTTCATTTCATACATAAGAAAAACTGCTAATCCTAAACAACCTCGGAAATAAAAAAGCAGTCAAATAAAAGTATTTGACTGCTTTTTATATAACAAGAAGGTTTCTGCAATTGATTTATTTTACTTAACTCTTCTAGGGAAAGAAACTTTAATACAAAGAGTATTTTTTAAATCTCTTGGTAAGAAAGATTCAGGAGCGGTAAACTAGTTACAGAAACCTACTGTATAATTAGTATCAGTAGGGACACATAGAAAATCCGTAGCCATACAACCACCATTGTTGCCCTCTGTCCACTCACAGCCACCTGTAACTTGTGAGTTATTATTTCTGCGTTTTCCACCTTGCAGATTTGCTATTTCTTTTTCATCAAGCAAAGCCATTGTTTGTTTGTTGAGAGCAAGTTTTTTTACTATTTTTTTCATTATTAGTGTGTGCTTTGGCTTACAATAAACAAGATGTTATGCTTATGTGCTTTCAGCAATGCAAAGGTACAGCTACAAATACACTTTTCCTATTAAGATTTTAATAAAATTATTAAAGTTTTAATAAAATTATTAAAGTTTTAATAATTTTCAAGAGAACTAAAAAAGCAATCAAATAAATGTATTTGATTGCTTGTTAGTTTCCCTAACTTTTTTTTATAACCTATGCACAAAAAGTATCATTACTTTCACAGTTTACACGAGTTCCGCAACCAAGGGTTACACAACATACAGCTGGTGAAGAAACACAAGTCATTTCTTCTGTATAGCGACAGCCTCTTGCAGTTATTACAGCTCCACCTTTCACATTTGCCATTTCTTTTTCGTCAAGCAAAGCCATTGTTTGTTTGTTGAGGGCGAGTTTTTTTACTATCTTTTTCATTATAGATGTGTGCTTTGGCTTACAATAAACAAGATGTTATGCTTATGTGCTTTTAGCAACACAAAGGTACAACTACAAATATCATCTTCCTATTAAGATTTTAATAAAATTATTAAAGTTTTAATAATTTTCAACGGAAATAAATAAGCAGTCAAATAAAAGTATTTGACTGCTTATAGCGTTGATTACCTACTTAATTAACAATCACCACCACAAGATGCACTACCTGGGCAAGTTGCGCTATTATCTGGGCAAGGAACATAAGTTTTTACCCTTTCAAGCCCACCTTTCACATTTGTCATCTCTTTATCATCAAGCAAAGCCATTGTTTGTTTGTTGAGAGCGAGTTTTTTCACTATTTTTTTCATTATTAGTGTGTGCTTGGGCTTACAATAAACAAGTTGTTATGCTTATGTGCTTTCAGCATTGCAAAGTTACAGCTACAAACAGACTTTTCCTATTAAGATTTTAATAAAATTATTAAAGTTTTAATAATTTTCAAAGAAGCGTTAAATATCCATCATAAAATACTTGTCCCAAGCAGGGTCTGTATTTTCATCTTGAAAAGCAAGCAATACCAAACCCACACCAATCAAACCTTCCAAAAAAGAATTATTTTCTACCCAATCTTTTTCATTAGTTCCCTGATTGTGGCGTGGGAAGAGCCAAGTACCATTAGACAAACGTGCATCTAATGTTTTTTGCAACCAAAAATTCGCTGCATCTTTAAAATCTTGTATTTTTGTAGCCTTATAAAAACGGTTAAACATGTGTGCTACACCAGCCGTTCCATGACAAATACCAGCATCAAAAATGCCTAATTCTTTGCCATAAAAAATAGTAGCATTTTCAGGCGTTCTTTTGGTAGCTTTTAAAGCAGTATTTATTGCTTCTTGTTTCCAGTCTTCTCTATTTAACGCATTTGAAGCGTGAAATAAAGCCAAAGCTACCCCTAAATCTCCATAACACCAAGCAAGACGAGTAAGATTTCTTTTTTCTTGTTCTGTAAAACTTTCAGCTGTAACACTAGGGTAATCATTTAATAAACCATCTTCTACTTTTTGAGCCTGCAACCATTCTACAGCTTTCTCTAGTGTTTCTTTGCCTTCACCAATAGCGGTATAAATTTTAGAAAGTCCCACAATTACGGCGGGCATTCCGTGAGAAAGACCTAAATTAAAAGAAGTTTCTTCTTCTTTCTTAATATCAACCCAAGTAAGTCCATTTGGGGTTTGATAGGCAGTTTCTTTAATATCAGTAGCTATTTTGCTCAAATGTTTTTTTGCCTCAAACTGTGGATAAGCCTCCAAATATAATAAAGCCTTACCCATTACACCATAAAGTAACTCGTGATTTTTCTTTATTCTGTCTTCTTCAATAAGCGCAGGAACACTATTTATCAAATCTTCTACCATTTCAGAAGAATCTTTATCTAAAATACCAATATTGATAAGATGTTGGACGAGCCAAATACTACCTAATTCATCAATAAATTGTATTTCGTCAGATTCAAAAGCATTTTCAATAAGTTGAAAAACGTTTGTGTCTTCATTCTTATTTTTGAGATAATAATAAGACGAAAATAAGATTTTGCCCAAATCTCCACCAAGGAGATTATGCTGTTTTACAGAATTACCCAATATTTGGCTAATCTCTTGTATGGCATTTTGTAATATGCTTTCAGTCATTGTATTTTTTATGGAAAAGTAGATTATATTAAACAAAGGTAAACATCTAAATATTATTTTCCTATTAAGGTTTTAATAAATTTATTAAAGTTTTAATAAATTCTAGGTTTAGAGCCTTGAAATTATATGTAAAAAAATGAATGTAATGCGAATTCTCAATAGATACCTACGAATTCTCAACAGATGCCTACGAATTCTCAACAGATGCCTACGAATTCTCAGTAAGTATTGACAATGCAAACAAAATAATATATCTTTGACTTAAGCTACATAGGTATCTTAAAGCATTTCTGTTATCACTCACTATTCCCTTTAAAAAATAAAAATGACTATAGGCGCAAGAATTAGAAAAACTAGAGAAGCATCAAAAATGAACCAAGAGGCATTAGCATTTGCTATTGGAGTTTGTCAAGGCACCATTTGTAACATTGAAAGTGACAGGAGCAAGGTAGATTTTGATACTATACTCAGAATCTGCAAAGCACTTAATTGCGACATCAAAGTGTTTGTCTGCGAGAATAATGAGGATACTATGCAACAAAGCAAGGCTAAAAAAGAAAGAAAAGAGCCACCATTTAATCCTGTTTGTTTAGATATGGAACAGTTGCTTACTCCTGTATATGTACTAATTGAAAAACAGAATACTCAAAATGGAATTATTCAAAAGCTTTTGGAGCAGAATGCAAAGTTAATAGAACTATTGCAAGTTAAAATCTAAAAAACAAAAGCTTTTCCAAAATTAGAGTTTTTATAATTTGATTATCAAGTAGTTACAAAAAAATTATATTTATAATTTTTCAAGTTTAGGGGTGCGACCCTTGTGGTCGCCCTAACAAGCGAAAGCAACACGACAAACAGCACGCAAAATTCTGTGTAAAAAAACAGTTTTTAAACCTATTCAAACAGGGCGACCACAAGGGTCGCACCCTACAAAATTCATATAAAAAAATTATCAATCATAATTCGTTGATTATCAATATATAAAAACTCTATTAGGAAAAGCTTTTTCTGAATACTCATATTGCTAACTGATATTGCGTGAAAATTCAAAGGGATTTTACAATAGCTTCTGCAATACCCAAAAGAGAAACCCCTTCTCTGCTTATTTGGGTTTTCTCTCTTAGATTTTGAATGCTATAACTTTTACCGTGATACTTTGCGACCATACGCAGGCACGTAAGTCCGCAATCCATCTGGTCGGGCTGTGCATAATAGGGGAATTTAGGCATTTATGAGTCTATTTTTCAAAATAACATTTTTCAAATGATATTTTAGTTTCCTAACGTCATACGGAGATGTTAGTTCTTTGCCATCAAGAAAAATAGTTGGCGTATAGTCAATTTGGTTTTTTGTACTCCAGATGCTGTGTTCTCTTAGCTGATTTTCTATGTTATTTGTATCAATTTTAGCTAAATTAAGCGGATATTTTTTGCTCCATTGTTCATAGTTGAGCAATTCAAACCAACTATCTAATGCCTGTGGCAAAATATCATTTTCTAAACTAAAAATATGCCTTAAAACCCTGTTTTGCGCACTATTTGGGTCATTATCTACTACAAACCGTATCACTAATTTTATATCTTCAAAATGCTTTACCAAGTTTTCAATTTCTTTATGTGCGCTGGCACAAGGCTTGCAAAATGGGTTACATACGCTTAGGAGCGTATTTTGCGCATTTGGATTTCCGAAAATAATTTCTCTGCTAAAATTTTCTATTTCTACTGTTTTTTGTGTTGCTAAAAAACTATCAAAAAGTGCCGTATTTCTTTGGTACTTCTGCAATTCTATTTCCAAATTATCTAGTTTTTTATTTCTTGTAATAAATGGTTTTACTACAAACCACGCCAAAATAGGCAACAAAAAACCAACCAAAATCAGCATAAAGACTTGATAATCAATATTAAAACTTTCAAAACTAAAAAATAAAAATAAAACATCAGCCCACAACATCAAAAGCACCACAAGACATAAAGGACACCATTTTTTGACCACAAAAGCCTGATAATAAACAGAAAAAAGCGTATAAGGCAAAGTAAGAAATCCCAAAACAAATAAAATAGGAACTGCATCATTTATTTTATTTGCAAAAAATGCCAATAATAAAACTAAAAAAGTACCTACAAAATATAAAAAACCTATTTCAGACCACGACAACCAACCCAATAATTTTGCTTGCGCAGATTTTGTGATAGCATTGCAGTCAGTTTCTTTGCCTATGTGGCACATTTGCGCTACTATTTTTGGTAATTTGCCAAACTCATTGATAAGCAAAAATACACTTGCAGAAAGTCCTAAGACAACAGAAGCCAATAAACCTGCAAATATTCCAATTTGTTTGGTGTCTTTGATAAGAAAACCACTCACTAACACCAAAACAACCAAAGACACATATAAAATACTTTTTTCAAAACTTTGGAAAGTTTGTTGTTGCTTATTTTCTTTATAGTTTGGTTCTGCTGAAAACTCGTTTGGCTCTGCTAAAAGGGCTTTTCCAGTCCATTTTTTGGAGAACTCTGTGATGTTTTCTGTTATAAAACCTTTTGTATCAGTAAAATACGTAATCTGCTGATTTTCAAATGATTTTATTAAAACTAACTCTTCTTGCTGTATTTGCGCAAATGCAGGATAAGGAATTTCTGTAAGTTCTTTTTGGGTAATTTTTACTGCCATATTTGGCACAAAATACGGATCTAAAAAATCAGATAAAGCCGATAAACTTGGATATTCTGGATAAAACTCAATAGTTTCCAAACTCAAGTTAGTTATGGGGATATTTTTGAGTTTGAAAAATTGAAAAAGTATTTTTTGCATTATTTGTAATATTTTAGTCTTTTAAAGCCATTTCTATGGCTTTATTTAGTTTTCCTTCTATGTCTTCTTTAAAGCCCATTTCAGAAAAAACAACTTTTCCTTTCTTGTCAATGACAATATTGGTAGGGTACATTTTGATTTTGTAGGCATCACAAATATCTTTTCTATCTGCAATGATTTGGTATTGCATCTCACGTATGCGCACCACACAAGCCAAATAAGCATCATTTTTATCAAAAGAAATAGCCAAAAAATGTACTTTATCTTTATATTTTTCAGCAATATCATTAAGTAAAGGAATTTCTTTGATGCAGGGCGAGCAAGCGGTAAACCAAAAATTAAGCACCACGACTTGCCCTTTGAGGTAGGCTGTTCAGAAGGCTAGGGCAAATTCCCCAAGTTTTAAGTTTAAAAAAGTGCTATTTACTGTCACTTGGCTCCAGCCAAGTGACGACTATAATGAGGCTTCCAGCCTCACTATCTATAAATCAAAAAGCTATTTTAGGCAAGATGCCTAGATATAGTCGTCACTTGGCTGAAGCCAAGCGACACTAATTTTTGTTTAAAAACCAGAGGAAGTATATTAGGAATGAAAGTTAAATAACTTGATATTTTCAACTAATTTTATTACCTTTATAATTATGAATTTAGATTTATTTTTATTTTATGCTGAAAAGATATA
>JAYUKY010000111.1:0-7890 GCA_043764015.1 Raineyaceae bacterium | reverse complement strand
ATAACCAACGGAGTAAGCCCAAAAGCCGTTTAACATAGAGTAGGCACATTTCTAAAAATAAATTTTAAAATAATAATGAAAAAGTTTTCAAAAGTTTTGGTTTTTGTGTTGGCTTTCATTAGCTTTGCAACGCTTGAGAGTAAAGCCCAGTGTTTAAGCATTGAGTTTGCAGAAGGCTCTGAATTGGGTGGAAAGAGAAACGGTTGTAAGGGGTTCAGGTTTGGATGCGTAAAAATCAAGAAGATTGCTATTGGTGTGAGTGGTTGTCGTATAATGCAAGACACACCAAAAGTTGCTGTAAATATTCAAATACTAAATGAACAACTAGCTAAATTGGAATTTGCTAGTTATGGTGTGAACTTCAACAAAGACACAGATAAAAGTGTGTTTGAAATTGAGGAAGATATGGTAATTATGCCAGAAATGCTTGCAACTACTGAGTACAAAGGTAAAACAATAATTCTAAAAGCTGGTAGCTACAAATCTTATGAGGAAAAAGGGCTTACATATGTCAATGTTCGTCAAGAAATTCGCTAAACAAGCATTTCAAAGCACATGTAGTACATGTGCTTTGAATATTTTTGCCATATTAATAATATCTTTACCAATGTTTGGATGTGGCAAAGTGCTTTTTGGAATTATGTCTATTACTCATGGAGTACGTAAGCCTAAATTTGAGGATAAAGCTAGTATAACTAAATATATGAAAAAATATAAACTTGATACTGTTGATGTAGTACGAATTGCTAATAACAGTATAGTATTTTGGCAAGAGCAATCTACAGCCACAAGGATATATAATAAAGATGGTAAATTAGTTTTCAAAACTCCAGAAGATGGCTGTTCTGCACCACAAGTATTCCTTAAAATATATAAAAACGCATCACAAAGTCGTAGGGATTCTATGGTCATCAAATGTAATAATGAAGATATTAGTCTTTATACTAGTAATCTTTGCACTTTGGATAACAAGCCTTTGAATATACAAGCCTTGGATAATGATTTGATAGCATTTCAAACCTATAATGCATTTATGGGGAGAATATCTAAAGTTAATATTAACGAGATGAAAGAGATTTATAACGAGTCTGGTCTGAAAGTAAGAGACATTAAAGTTAATATGGACATTAGAAAAGAATGGCGTGATTCTTTGATGAAAACAGGTCAAAAGCAAATTTCTACCAAAGAAAAAAAATAAAAATATGCAACCTAGCAAAACCTTGCTTTTGCTATTTGTGATATTAGTTTTTGGGCGTAAGATGCAGGCGCAACAACGCAATGATGTAGATAGGGGCATAGAGAGTGTAAAACTAATTTGGGAGATTTTCAAAACTTCAAAAAAAGATAAAACACCCTCCAATAATGTCAAAACCGCCACTCCAACTTGTGAAACTGCAGAAATTTGCTTTGAAAACAAGCAAAAAAACCGCATAAAAGTAGAGTTTGCACTCAAAAATGCTACTGGTGCAGACAATACAAGTAGTTTTTTAGTTGTGCCTACAAACGGTAACGAGTGCAGGTATAGTCTCAAAATGGGTATTTATACTTTTACAGTTTCTTCATTGGCGGAAGATGGCAAAACAACTATTATCAGTAGTGGAGATGTAAAACTCACAGATTGCGCCCAAAAACTCAAAATCATAGAATAGCAAATAAAAAAGCCTCTCCACTTTGCAGTAGAGAGGCTTTTTATATTAAAATTGATTAAATTGTCATTTCGTCCATTTTGGTTTGTATTGTGGCAAATTGGGCAATGTAATAATAACAACAGTATATTCTCCATAAATGCTTTTAATGTCTATGTGTCCGTTGAGTTTTGTTACCATATGTTTTGCCATATAAAGCCCCAAACCAGCTCCGTGAGCGTGTTCTGTACCTTTAAAAAACATATCAAAAATATTGTCAATAAGCTCTTTTTTGATGCCTATGCCATTATCTGTTATTTTTATTTCTGTTATTTCGCCCTCTTGTTTCACAGAAATATTGATTTTATGGCTATCTCTCTTACTATTTTTGAAGTAAAAAGCATTATCCAAAACACGTTCTAAAATGTTAATAAGCAATTCTACATCAGAAATAAGCGGATTTTGGACATTTATTTCAAGTTTCCAGTCAATATTATCAAGTTGTTTGCTCTTACGTATTTTTTCTTCTATTTCAATAAAAAACAGGTTTAAATCTATCTCAAAACCCTTTAATTGGCGTTTTTTGATGTCATTGAGCATCACCAAAGAAGAGAGCATAATATCCATTTTGCTAGCTGTGTTTTCTATCATTTGGATATAATTATGCTCCAAAGTAATAGGGATTTCTAGTGCTGCAATATGGCAAAGCCCTTTTATTGATGCAATAGGCGAGCGTAAGTCGTGAGAAGTGTTATAGATGAATTTATCCATCTCAAAATTAGCTACTTTCAGTTCTGATTCTATCTTTTTCCTATCAGAAATATCATCAACCACAGCCATAAGATAAGTATCACCTTGTTTGGACTCGTGAACAGAAGAAAACGTACAATTAAGCCAAATTTTCTGTTTGTTAGGCGCATTTAGGCACATTTCAGTTGCAAAAACAGCAATTTCTCCCAAAATAACTTTCTTTATTTCGTTGATATCAGGCTTATTTTCCATTAAATCCAATATTTTTGAAGCATCCATAGCCAAAAGTTGTTCTTTGGTATAGCCAGAAAGTTGGCAAAAACGCTGATTAACACGCAAGAAAAGCCCATTTTGACTTACGTGAGCAATACCTACAGCCGCTTGCTCAAAAGTAGCCCTAAATCTTTCTTCACTTTCTTGCAAAAGTGCTTGTTCTCTTTTGCGCTCCGTAATATCACGTAATGCGCCCAAACGCAACATTTTATCTCCAATGCTTATAGTACGAGCCACTATTTCCAACGGAAAAATACTACCATTTTTGCGTATTCCTTCCACTTCATAAGCAGACTCATTTTGCGTCTTGATATGCCCTAAAATGATTTCTTTTGATTTTTTCGTAAAAAATTCATAAGTATCTTGCCCAACGCACTCGTCCAAACTGCGCTGAAACATATCCAAATACCTCTGATTACAATCAAGTACCAAGCCGTTTTCGTGTATCACAATGCCATCAAAAGAGGCTTGAGATAGCTTTTCAAAGCGTTCTTGTGAGGCTAAGAGTTCTTGTTCATACATCTTAAAAGATGTAATATTATTGACAATAGAAAGGATAGTTTCTACTTTTCCATCTTCTCCAAAAAGTGCGGTATTGTACCATTCACAATAAACAACCTTACCATTTTTGGTATGATTTTTATTAAAAGAGATATTTTGTTTTTCTTTTCCTGCAAAAAGGCGTGCCATACTTGTCAAAACGGCTTTTCTGTCGTCTTGGTGAATAAAATCTGCATCAGGAATATGCCTTCCTGTAACTTCTGCGGCACTCCAGCCAAAAAGTAGTTCTGCTTGCCTAGACCAACTGACTATTTTGTGTGTTTTATCCCACTCCACAACACCGTGAGGGGAATTTTCTAAGTGAGAAGAGAGTTTCTGTAGCGTTTTTTGTAAGATATTTTCTTTCTGTTGATGCGTTTCTACTTCTTTTTGGAGAGAGTTATTGGTATCTAAGAAAAATCTGGCACGTTTGCGAATATTATTAGCAAGTTTATCAACGGTTATTTTGAGGTCATTAGCTTCTTTTTCCAAAGAAACCTGCATTTTTTTCTCCTCAAAAGCACGTTTGATAGCTTCAATAAGGTTTTCGGGTCTTTTGGGGTCTAAAACAACAAAATCATTTGCGCCCAATTTGAGAGATTTTACTGCGTGTTGGCTTTTGTCTTCCAGAGAATAAACTACCACAAGCATATTATTATTATGGTTTCTTTGTGCAATAGAACCATAATATCTTTCAAAAATATCATATTTTACAAGCAAACAGTTGGGGCGTGAGCGCAAAACAGTTTTAATATCATTGTCTAAACAAACGACTTGATATGCGCCTTCCTCTGCAAAACGCTCACTAATAAGGGTTTGCAGTTGCAAGTCATCTTCCAATAAAGTAATTTTGGTGCTATTTTGTGCGTTGGTAGCAAGCATTTACTTTGTGATTATTTCGTAATTGTAAAAATCTTATGCAAGTTAGTAATTTTCATAAAACAAATTATGTTTTTTGAAAAAAAAAGACCTATAAGGTTTTAAAAACCTTATAGGTCTGATAATTAACTCTGATAATTAACTCTTTTACTAATTTTGCATCAAGCCACTACGTTTCAAAAGTGCTTTTGGAGAAGGTTCTTGCCCTCTAAAACGCTTGTAAAGCACCATTGGATGTTCGCTGCTGCCTTTTGAAAGCACATTTTCTTTAAATAAATCTGCAATTTCTTTATTAAAAATGCCTTTCTCTTTAAAATATTCAAAAGCATCAGCATCAAGGACTTCCGCCCATTTGTAGCTATAATAACCTGCAGAATAGCCACCAGAAAAAATATGCGCAAACGCACAACTCATATTCGTGCCTTCTATGGCAGGAAAAAGGTCTGTTGGTGCGCTTATTTCTCTCTCAAAAGTGGCTACATTATCTATTTGCGCTACTTTTCCGTACCACGCCATATCCAAAAGTCCAAAACTTAGCTGGCGCATTGTGGCATAACCTTCCATAAAATTGGCACTATCCGTAATTTTCTGGATAAAATCTTGTGAAATAGGTTCGTTTGTCTGATAATGCTTTGCAAAGATGTCTAAACACTCTTTTTCGTAACACCAATTCTCCAGAATTTGTGAAGGAAGTTCTACAAAATCCCAATAAACATTCGTTCCTGACGTGCTTTGGTACTTTCCGTTGGCAAGCATACCGTGCAAAGCGTGTCCAAACTCGTGAAAAAGCGTTGTAACTTCATCAAAAGTAAGCAAAGAGGGTTTTGTAGGTGTTGGCTTAGTGAAATTGCAGACAATAGAAACGTGAGAGCGTATTTCTCCACGCTGCTCTCTAAAACTTGTCATCCAAGCACCACCTTTTTTACCTTCACGAGGAAAAAAATCAGCATAAAATACCGCAATATGCTTATTTTGCTCATCTAATACTTCATACGCTTTCACGTCCTCGTGATAAACCGCAATCTCTTTGTTTTCAACGAAAGAAAGTCCATACAGTTTTTTTGCTACTTCAAAAACGCCCAAAACCACGTTTTCTAGCTGGAAATAAGGTTTTAGAACTTCGTCATCTATTTGATATTTTTCTTTTTTGAGTTTTTCAGAATAAAATGAGAAGTCCCAACGCTGCAAACTATCTTCCGTAAAGCCTTGATTTTTAGCATATTTGGTGAGTTCTTGCATTTCCTTTTCTGCGACTGGTTTGGCGTATTCCAGAAGTTCGTTTAAAAAAGTTTGGACTTTTTGCGGCGTGCCTGCCATTCTTTCCTCCAACACAAAATCTGCGTGTGTGGCATATCCAAGCAGGTTTGCCCGCTTATGACGCAAGGAAACAATACTTTTTACGTTTTCTTGATTGTCGTTTGCGTTGTTTTGGAAAGCTTTTGAGGCAGAAGCAAGAAACATTTTTTGTCGCAAATCTCTGTTTTCCGCATACGTCATAAACGGCAAATAACTTGGCTGATGAAGCGTAAAAACATAACCATTTTTGCCTTTTTCTTTTGCGGTTGCTTGTGCCATTTCCAAAACATAATCTGGAAGTCCTACAAGCATAACTATTTCATTTTCAGCTATTTCCAAAATATAAGCATTTGTTTCAGCAAGTATATTTTCACTAAATTGTAGTGTTTTTTCTGATAACTCTTTGTCAATTTGGCGCAGTTTTTCTTGGTCGTTTTCATTAAGGTTTGCACCATTGCGAGAGAAACTTTTATAAGATTTGGTGAGCAAACTTTGGCTTTCAATATCTAAGTTTTTATTCGTTTCTTTATCTTCAAAAACTGCTTTCACACGCTCAAAAAGCTGTTTATTAAGCATAATGTCGTTGCCATATTCTGATAAAAGTGGCGAGGCTTCACGAGTGATTTTTTGAAGTTCTGGGTTTGTTTCACAAGAATTTAAGTTAAATAAAATCCCTGAAATTCTCTCTACAAGTACGCCAGATTGCTCCAATGCAATAATTGTGTTCTCAAAAGTGGCTTTTTGCGTATTTTGAGTGATAGTATCAATTTCATTTTTAGAGATTTTGATAGCTTCTTTTAATGCAGGTAGAAAATCATTTTGGTTGATTTTGTCAAAAGGCACAGTTTCAAATGGAGTGTTGAATTTTTCTAGTAAAACGGACATTTAAGAGGATTTTTTGGTTTCTGGATAGGCAAAGTTAAGGATTTTTTGGGTAAAAATCATTAAATAAGTTGCTATGCAATAGTTTCATAATAAACTTGCCATTCTAAGTTAGAAAAGCCTTTTTTCCATAAAGAAAAAAGGCTTTAGTATGCAAAAGTAGGATAAACTTATGGCATTTTGAAAGTGTAGAGTTTTTTAGTGCTTCCACCTTGTGCATAAATAGTTTTTTCGTCTTCTGATACAAAGTAAGGCTCAAATAAGGTCATATCATCATCTTTATTGGTTTTGAAGTTGATAGTTTTAATAAGCTCACAACTTGTATCTGACCATTTGAATACCATTATATCTCTTTTGTTGATAAGAGTTGGAGTCCAGTCTGCGGGTCCTATATACAAATGCTCACCTCGCACATAACAAAATCCGTGAAGAATATAAGCAGCACTAGGGTCTGCCTTAATATTATTTTTAACTAATTCACTATTTGTTTTGATAGGTTCGTACTTAGAAATGTCAAAAGAATTGATTTTATTACCATTTAAATCATGTATCTCCACTACACCAAGGGTTCTCCCAACAGAAATAATACGATTATTAGCAACAACCATTTCTTTAAAATTAGTATTTATCTGCTCTACTGGATCAATAGCTTTTTGTAATATATCACCAAATTTTTTGATAATTTTGCCATTGCTATCTAATTTTAATAACATTTTTCCGTTAGTTTCTGGATCTGTAGAATAATAAATATTATTATCATTGTCAAGGTAAAATTGTGCTGTAACGATGCTAGTTCTGTCACGCAACTTTATACTTTTGATAAATTCACCATTCGCTGTATTAAAAATGTTAATGCGGTTATTTCCTCTATCATTAGCATAAATCCTTCCATCTTTAATGAGGTGATGTTTTACATAGTTGAACTCACCAGGTCCATTTCCTTGTAATTTACCAAGAATATATTTTAGTTTAAAGTTAGCGTCAGTAACTAAAACTCGGTTATTTTTGCCATCCCCAATCATTACAATATTCTCCTGAGCTGTGATGGATGAAATTCGCCCTACAAGTATACTATCAGAAATTCTATCTAGCGTTCTAACAGGAGAAACTACTATATTCTCTACCTTTTTTTCCGTACGCTCATTCTTTGATATACAGGAAGCTATAGTAAGCATAGTAAAAAAAGAAAATATAGTTATTTTTTGCATTGAGGTTGTTATTATTTAATGAAGTAAAATTGCCTACACTTTTAAAAACAAACTGTAGGCAATACAAATAAGATAGGGAAGTTTACCAATCAGCTGCCACTCTTGGGCAACTTCTGCTCCACCATTGCCCATTAACTTTACACATAACTCCGTCGCCACTTGTGGCAGAACAATCACTTCCGCTACAACTCACACTGCTTCCTCCAGGACATCCTGCAGTACACGTAGCTTGTGCATCTGCAATACTTGGGGCTAAGAAACTCACACCTGCAAGTAGCAGGGCAAAAACCATTTTTCGTTTCATTGTATTGAAGTATTAAAATTGAAGATAAATTAAATGTTGCTGTAAAAGTTCCGTTGCAAATATATTGATTTTTGTGTAGCTTTACGAAAAAAAATCTTATGACTAAAATTAGAATAATACTAGAAAATGACTT
>JAYUKY010000110.1:0-30589 GCA_043764015.1 Raineyaceae bacterium | reverse complement strand
TCAACGGATGGGCTTGGTGTCCTAGTCGGTGTTATAGGTTCTCTACTCTTGTGATGAATTCTAGTAAAAGTACAATTTTTTACTAAAATATTCAACTTTTTTTTTATCCTGTTTTGGATAATTTTATTTTTTCACAAATCTAAAGGTTGGTGTTTTAGCGTTAGCGACACCAACAACGAATGGTAGAGCAACGCACCAACAACCAAAAGATTTTATTTTCTCTTACCTCACAATAACTAAACCATAAAAATTACCAAAAAGGCAAAATAGCCGCTTAAAGTCGTCCATAGTATTGATAAAAACAGATAAATAACTAAAAAAGAGAGATAAACAAATGTTTATCTCTCTTTTTTAACGCACAATTCACAAAGATTATTTTCCTCTTTTTTCCATTTCTTCGTCAAAAGTTTTCTTGAATTTTTCGTAATCATAATCAATTTTCAGGCGCTCATCTTTTGAAAGTTTATTCATACGTGAGTTGTAGCTTTCCAAAAGCTCATCAGACGAAAGTTCTATGGCAATATAGGTTTTGTAGTTGCCATCAGCAGTTTTCATTAGTTTTTCACAAATGGTTTTCACGCCACTAAGTTGTTGGTCAACTATCTCGCGCCCAAGGTTTTCATATTTTTGTTCAACTTCTTCTTTTTGATTGAAAGTCCTAGAATTGAGGTAGTTATCTGTAACGCTCTTTACGGTTGTTTGGATACTAGCCGCAATTTCTGCACGAGCATTGCTTAGGGCTTTTTTCTTAGAAGCTACTTGATCCATACTTTCGCCCACAGAGTTTGCACGGAACGTTTTTTTGTCTGTAAAATATTCTTTCCCTGAGCAAGCAACAAGGATTTCAGTTTCACCAACAGGAGCTTTTCCAACAGATTTCTTTCCGCAACTAGAAAATGTACTTACTGCACAAGTAGCAGTTGCAAGCATTAGGGCGTAGATTGTAAACTTACGTTTCATAAAATAAAAGAATTTAGTGATAAATATATTGAATAAATATTTTTTGATATACTAATTATAAATAATCTGTTAAATAATTAGTTAGATTTTTAGTTACGTTTTAAGTATTACATTTTTTGTGCCAAAACTAAATAAATTAGTCATAAATATAGAAAATATCTTAAACCGTAATCATTATTCAAACAAATCAATGCTTTCTGCAAGTCTATTTGGAATTATTTGATGAGAATAGCGCAAATATAATAATATTTTTCTACTATTTATTTTAACTTTAAAAATAAAATAGTAGATTGCAGTTGATTTTCTAAATACTAACCTTTGCGCTCCTTATGAAAACCTTGTTTTTGAAATCAAAAATCACAATAATAAGCACTTTATTTATTACGGTTTTATTGCTTTTTTTGAGCAATAAAAGTGCTTTTGCGCAACTTACGGGTGATAGTTGGGCAAATGCGCAACGCAACAAATCAGGGATTATTACTATTACGTATTTTGAAACGCCTGGCGTGGTTTACAAAAATGCTAACAACAAATTAGATGGTATTTGCATAGATATATTAAGAGAATTTATCAATTATGTCAAAGTTAAAAAAGGCGTTAGTTTGAAGGTAAATTTACAAAAAAAAACAGATGATTTTTCTTTGTTTTTAAATAATATTAAGACAGGAAAAGGCGGAATTTTTGGGCTTGCACCACTTTCTATCACGCAAGAACGTAAAAATATAATGACTTTTACGCCTGCTTATATGAGTAATTTGTCAGTGCTTATTTCACATAGTAGCGTACAAGATTTGCCAAGTATGGTGGATATTAGTACGGCTTTCAAAGGACTTAAAGCATATTCTTTAAAAAACTCAACCGTTGATACGGAAATCCAAGAAATAAAGAAAAAATATTACCCAGATATGCAAATTATCTATGTTTCTAGTGCCGCAGATTTGATAAATAGAACATTAGAAGATCCAAAATCTTTTACAAAAACCGACTTTTTATATTATGCTGCTGCCTCACGAGAACGCCGCCCTATCAAAAAACACGACGAGGGAAGCGTAAAAGCAGAACCATTTGGAATAGTGATGCCAAAAGGCTGTGATTGGGAAGAAGTCTGGGCAGTTTTTTTGGAAGAATTTAAACAAAAACCTGCTTATGAAAAATCTCTTGTCAAACATTTGGGTTACAATGCAACGAAAATGATTATAGGACTAAAATAAGGTATTGAAGCGTGAGATGTGAAGTGTGAGGTAAATATATTGTTTGTGCAAACAAAACAACTACAAAAAATCTTACGTTTTATATCTCACACTCCACACTCCACACTTCACACTTCAATAAAATGACCAAAGATACTTTACTAAATCTCATCAAAAATCCCGCTAGTATTTCCAATGACGAGGCAGAAATGTTGGAGGAAATTGTCAGGCAAAACCCGTACTTTCAAGTAGGACATTTGCTCATAGCAAAATTTCAACATACACAAAAAAGCACGCTTGCCGTACAGAAAATACGCAAAGCAAGCCTCTATTCATATAACCGTAGCCGTTTGAAAACCTTCTTGGACGTGGTAAGTAGCACAGAAAATGACAATCCACAGACTTTCAAAACTACAAGCAAAGATGCCAAAATTTTTTTTGAAAATATTCAAAATGAAATCTCTGATTTTGATAAAAAATTTGCAGAAGCAGATCCAGAAATCATCACGAAAGAATTAGAAAAATCTTATCAAAAAGATAATTATAAACTAGAAATTGCGCCATCAGAAATAGATAAAAATATTCAAACAGACAATCAAAAGGAACAAAACGACCTTATTGATGCTTTTTTGAATAAAGCAGATGCGCCAAAACAAACAGAAAAAAATACGGATTTGGAAGTTGAAAATATTTCTGACAGTAATGATAATTCTGTGGAAACATCAACAGAAAATGTAGTTGAAAATAATACAGAAAATACTGTAAATGAAGTAGTTGATGCTTTTGTGGAAACGCCTGCTATCATACACACACCTGTATATGAACCTGCAAAAGAAGAAACTAATGATGATAATAGCAATGATAATAGTAATGATGCTCAACAAGTTACTGAAATTCAGGCAATTACGCTTTATGCATCTGGTAAAAATAAAGAAGCTGTAGAAATTTATAAAAAACTTCTCAAAATAAACCCTGAAAAGACAGACTATTATGAAAGTCAAATTGAGATTTTAAGTGATTTTTCTGATGATACACGCATAGAAATGCCTTCATCATTGGAAACTAGGCAAGAAATTGGCATCACAGAAACAAGAGATTTGAATAATGCTAGTTTTGATACAACACCTGTGGAAATAGTAAAAGAAATTGAAAAAGAAGTTGTTACAGAAATTTTTGGAGATAGAAAAGAAGTACAAAGGGAAATTGAAGAAGTTAAGATACCAGAAATCAATATTTCTGAAAAAATTTCAGAGAGAATTGAAGAGAAAAAAACAGTAATAGTTTCGCCTCAAATAACAGAAAAAACCACATCTGATGGGTCTAATACACAAATATTACGTGAAGATGCTGCTTTAAAACTACTTGATGAGGGACGTATGGAAGAGGCTATAGAAGTTTATAAAAAATTAATTTTGCAAAATCCAGAAAAAAAGGCTTACTTTGTGACCCAAATTGAAATTTTAGAAAACTAAAGTAGTTTTGAGTTTTGAGTTGTGAGTTGTGAATTAAATACAAAACATAATTATAAAATTTGACTTTTTATTTTCTTAAACTTAAAAGTACCGTTATTTGTGTCTTCACAGATAACAAAACATATAAAATTAACCAAAATATCCAAACCAAAACAATGACATTTATTATTATTTTGACTATTATAGTCGCTATACTACTGATATTGGTAGTTTTATTACAAAATTCAAAGGGTGGCGGACTTACAAGCCAATTTAGTGGTGCGAGCCAACTTATAGGTGCGCGTCAAACAACAGATTTGCTAGAAAAAGTAACTTGGGGACTTGTAATGGTGCTTTTTGTAGTTTCTCTTTCTTCTGCAATGTGGTCTTCAACTGCTAGCAATGCAGGCGTAAGTGATGACGACATCAAAATAAATGTGCCTGCTACAAAAGCTCCTGCAAATAAACCAGCTGACAAGCCAGCAGAGCCAGCTAAAAAATAATTATCATTAACTTTCATTTTGATAACTCGCTTAATTTTTTATATTAGGCGGGTCTGTTGTGCTAATATTAGTTAGGAATATATTGTAAACAAGTTCCTAATTTTCTTTTTGTAATTTTTAAAAATAGGAATAAAACTACAATAACTACGCTATGGGGCATGTCCCATTGTATAAATACGAAACAAAGTTAGTTTATTACTTACATTTTATTTAGACAAAAAAGCCTTTCCAAACATTGGGAAGGCTTTTTTGTGTTAAATTTCTCAAAAATATTACTTCAAATTCTTATTCAAAAAATCCGTATAAGTCTGAAACAAAAGCAAACGACTTGCTCCACTATAAGAAATTCCGTGTGCGCCAGACGGGTAAATCCTTAAATCAATGTCTTTTCCTGCATCTGTGGCTGCTTTTACGAGTTGATAAGAGTTCTGAACGTGCACGTTTTCGTCCATTAAAGAATGCGCTAAAAGCATTTTTCCTTTCATATTCTTGGCGTAAGTCGTGGAAGAAGATTTTGCATATTTGTCGTTGTTTTCTGGCAAAAGCCCCATATAACGCTCCGCATAGATGCTATCATACAAACGCCAATCCGTTACGGGTGCGCCCACAATAGCCACTTTGAAGATGTCAGGATAGTTTAGTGCCGTAAAACTTGCCATATAACCACCGTAACTATGCCCTCTAATTCCAATTTTAGTGGCATCTATGTAAGATTGTTTTCCCATAAAAAGTGCCGTTTCTGCAAAGTCTTCTGATTCCAAAAAGCCTAGCTTTTCATAAACTTTTTTCTCAAAATCATAACCATAACCTCCTGAACCTCTGTTGTTTACGCTTACAATTACGTAACCTTCTTGTGAAAGGTATTGCTCCCACATATCACGCCCAAACTCATTATAAACGGATTGCGCACCAGGTCCGCCATAAATATTGACAAGCAACGGATATTTTTTTGTGGCATCAAAATTCATAGGTTTTATGATATAAATATCAATTTTATTGCCTTGTGCGCTTGTAAAGCTAGATAATTCACGAGGAGAATAGGCATTTTTAGAAATATATTCTTTCACTTTTGCATTATCCACCATTTTCTTAACCATTTTCTTGTCTGTTTCCCAAAGTTCTACTTGTGTGGGTGTGGTGGTGTTAGAATAACGGTCAATATAATACAAAGAATTAGGAGAAAAATCAATATTATGCCTTCCTGCCTCTGTGGTGAGTTGTTTTTTGTTTTTTCCAGAGAAATCAATGACATATAATTGGCGTTCTGTGGGAGATTTTTCAGTAGAAGTGTAATAAATTTTCTTTGCTTTTGCATCAATATTTTGTACAATTACGACCTCAAAATTACCCTTTGTAACCTGATTAAGCAGTTTTCCTGCGTAATCATAACGGTACAAATGCGCAAAACCATCTCTTTCAGAAATCCAAAAAAATTCTTTTACATTTTCAGGGAAATAAAAATAGTGCATCACACCTGCAAAAAAGTCAAAAACATCTATCCAAGCGGTGCTTTTTTCTTCCATAATTTGCCTTGCATCACCTGTTTTAGCATCAGCAAGGAACAATTTTAGGTGATTTTGTTTTCTGTTTAGATGCACAATAGCGAGTTTTCCAACTTCTGCAGTCCAATAAATACGTGGGATATAATCATCATTCATTGGAATATTCATCATTTGCAGGCTGTTTTGGTTTACATCAATCACACCAATTTTTACTTTTGGGTTTTTGTCGCCTACTTTTGGATAAGGAAGTTTTGTATATTCTTCATTTTTAGCTTGAAAATCAGTCATTTGAAAAATTGGTACTTCTCTTTCGTCAGATTGCCAAAAACCTACAAATTTGCTATCAGGCGACCACGCCCACGCTTGCGCAAGCCCAAATTCTTCCTCATACGCCCAACCATAACGCCCATTATAAAAGCCATCTGCAGCATCTTTTGTGTGTTGTGTTTCTTTTTGAGAAGCCAAATCAAAGGTAAAAAGATTACCTCCACGCTCATAACCTATTTTTGTACCATTAGGAGAAAGTTCTGCAGTTTGTGCATCTTTTGCCAAAATTTTGAGAGATTTGTCAGCAATAGAGTACAAATAATAATCAGAAATACCAGAACGTCTCCAAACGGGGCGGAAATTGCACTGAAAAAGCAAATATTTGCTATCTTTTGACCATTGATAAGAATCATACGCAAACGCTTTACCGTCAGGCATTTTCACGCTTGTCGCATCAAAAATAAGTTCCTCTGCTTGCGTTTTTGGCACAAGTGCTTTGATATTTTGTCCATCAATAAACGAAAATTTTTCTCCGTTATTTATCCAATTAATATTTCTTGGACCAAAATCACCTACAAAATTACGCCCAGCCGTAAAAGCGGCTTGAAGGTTGTTGTAAGGCTTTTGTTGCGCCTGCAAAAGTTGCGTTTGTATGCTAAAACATAGCAAAACAAGTAAAATAAGATTTTTTTTCATTGAGAATTAAGTTTAGATAATGATTTTAGTTTTGCAAATATAACAAAAAAGCCTTTCCAAAATTTGGAAAGGCTTTTTTTGTTGGTTAAGGCTGAAAATTCTAAAAAAATATTTTTTTTGATAAATATTAGCAAAATTTTGTTTATTTTCGTGCTTATAAATACAAAATATGCAAGAAAATCAAGTCAAATCAAAGGAAAGAGTAACAGATCACGGCGAAGTCTTTACCGCAAAAAGAGAAGTAAATGCTATGCTTGACCTTGTCAAAGCAGAAACAGAAAGAATTGATGCCCGCTTTTTAGAGCCAGCCTGCGGTACGGGTAACTTTTTAGTAGAAATACTAGAAAGAAAACTAAACGTGGTACAAAAAAAATACCGCAACTATCAGCCAGAATTTGAAAAATATGCCATTTTAGCTATTACGAGTATTTATGGAATTGATTTGCTACAAGACAACGTAATCCACGCAAGAGAACGCCTTTTTGATTTGTTCCAACAGAAATATACAAAATTATACAAGAAAAAAATCAAGGAAACTTGCTTTAAAACTATCAAAATCATATTAGAAAAAAATATTATTTGTGGAAATGCACTCACTTTGATGACAGAAAATAATTCAGAAAATAATAATAATCAGCCTATTATATTTTCTGAATGGGCATTTATAGGCAATTATATCAAAAGAAGAGATTTTACATTCCAAAAATTACTTAATAATACCCCAATGACTACACCAAACCTGTTTTCTGATATGGGTGAAAAAGCTTTTATACCCACACCAATACAAGAATTTCCTAAAGTACATTTCCTGAAACATTTTTCTAAATATTTCTCTAACTAAAAATACCTTATGACAAACAATAACTACAATCCTGATGTACTTACTTGCCTTGCCAACCTTAGTAATGACGAAGTTTTTACACCACCACAACTTGCCAACAAAATATTAGACCTCCTCCCACAAGAACTCTGGACAAACAAAAACGCTACTTTCTTAGACCCAGTTTCTAAAACAGGCGTTTTCTTACGGGAAATTGCTAAAAGACTTATCATAGGGTTAGAAACACAAATACCTGACCTCAATGCACGCATACAACATATCTTCAAAAAACAACTTTTTGGATTAGCTATCACAGAACTAACCGCTTTATTATCAAGGCGTTCCGTTTATTGTGCCAAACTAGCCAATAGCAAATATTCTATTGCTCAGTTTGATACAGAAGAGGGCAATATCAAATATAAAAAAGTAAAACATACATGGAAAAATAAAAAATGTACCTTTTGTGGCGCAAGCCAAGAAGTATATGACAGAGATAAAACACTAGAAACCTACGCCTACCAATTTATACATACCAAAAACCCAGAAAAACTATTTAATATGAAATTTGATGTTATTATAGGAAACCCTCCATATCAACTAAATGTAGGAGTTGAGCAAGAAAATTATTCAATTCCGCTTTACCATTTATTTGTAGAGCAAGCAAAAAAGTTGCAACCAAGATATTTGACAATGATTATTCCTTCTCGTTGGTTTGCAGGTGGTAGAGGTTTAGATGAATTCCGTTCTGAAATGCTCAATGATAAAAGTATTAGCAAAATAGTTGATTTTCCAAACGCTACTGATTGTTTTCCAGGTGTTGATATTTCTGGTGGCGTTTGCTATTTTCTTTGGGATAAAAATAATAAAGATGAATGTGAAGTAACCACTATAAACGGTGATAATGCACCTTCAATAATGAAAAGACCATTATTAGAAAAAAATTCTGACACATTTATAAGATTTAATGAAGCTATTTCTATTTTACGAAAAATACGTTTAAAGGCAGAAGGAACAATTGATAAAATAGTAAGTTCTCAAACACCTTTTGGGATTATTTCATCTTTTAAAGATTATAAAACTGCTCCATTTGAAAACGCAGTTAAAATTCATACAGTCAAAGGAATAGGTTATATTTCAAAGGATAAAATACCTCGTAATCAGGAGTGGATTAGTGAACACAAGGTTTACATATCAAAATCTTATGGAGAAAGAGGTTCATATCCTTACCGTTTTTTGGCAAAGCCTTATATTGGTGAGCCTAATAGTTGTTGTACCCAAACATATCTTTTAATGGGTCCATTAGTGTCGGAAGAAAGATGTAAAAACCTAATATCTTACATTCAAACTAAATTTTTTAGGTTTTGTGTAATGTTGAAGAAAAATACACAAGATGCAATGAGAGGTGCATATTCTTTTGTTCCCCTTCAAGATTTTGATGAGTCTTGGACAGATGCAAAATTATACAAAAAGTATGGTCTTACAGAAGAAGAAATTGCTTTTATAGATACAATGGTGCGCCCAATGGTATTGGAAAACGAGTAGTTTGGTACGCCAAACCCTTAGGGTGTAATTTGGTTAAAACTCTGAATACCAAAAAATTACACCCTAAGGGTTTTTAATACACATAAATATTTCAACACATACATAAATGAACCCAAAATTTTTCCCTGCTCGTACAAGTAGCAATCCCACTATTTATGCGTATCTTGATACCAACCCACAATATAAAGGTTTGCTAAAAATAGGTTTTACTAATTTTGATGCTAAAAGACGTGTGGCGCAACAGTATCCAACATTGCGCCCTGGTGCGCTTCCGTATAAAATTATGTTTGAAGAAACAGCTATGCGCAATGATGGCAGTATTTTTATGGATTTAGATGTACATAAATACTTACGTGAGAATGGTTATTTTAATCCAGAGGGAGAATGGTTTAAATGCAATGTAGCCGACATCAAAGCGGCAATGATAGCCATTAAAAGTGGGCAACGCAATGACGACAAGCGCACAGAAACCTTTGGAATGCGTCCAGAACAACAGCAAGCCGTAGATAAAACTTATGCTTATTTTCAGGACGTAAAAACAGAAAAAGATAGAATTCCTCGTTTTTTATGGAATGCAAAAATGCGTTTTGGCAAAACTTTTGCCTCGTATCAATTAGCCCTAAAAATGGGTTGGACAAAGATTTTGGTATTGACTTTTAAGCCTGCGGTACGTACTGCGTGGGAAGAGGATTTGAATAACCACTTTGATTTTAAGGGTTGGCAATTTGTGGCAAAAAATATTTTGACTTATGAAAAATCTGATAAAAGTAAGCCTATGGTTTGTTTTGCCTCTTTTCAGGATTTTTTGGGTAAAAATGAGTTGGGTGGCATCAAGCAGAAAAATGAATGGGCGCATAACATTCATTGGGATTGTGTTATTTTGGATGAATATCACTATGGAGCGTGGCGAGATAATGCTAAAGACCTTTTTGAGGTAGAAGACAAAAAAGAGCAACAATATTTAGATGGTGGTTTGTCTTTGTATGACCAAGAACAGATGCCACTTATTACAAAAGGATATTTGTATCTTTCTGGAACGCCATTTAGGGCTATTGGGTCAGGAGAATTTATTGAGGAACAAATATATAATTGGACATATTCAGACGAACAAAGGGCAAAAGCAGAATGGAAAGGCACAAAAAACCCTTATTTATCTTTGGCAAGAATGGTGTTGCTTACTTATCAGTTGCCAGCGGCTATCAGAGAAATTGCGCTCAAAGGAGAGTTTGACGAATTTGATTTGAACATATTTTTTTCTGCTGAAAAAGAAGGCACAAAAGCCGTTTTTAAGTATGAAGATGAAGTACAAAAGTGGCTTAATTTGATTAGGGGCGAGTATTTAGAAAGTTCGCAAGATGATTTGCGTACAGGTACAAAACCGCCTATGCCGTTTTCTGATGTGCGTTTACTTGGTTTGTTGTCGCATACTTTTTGGTTTTTGCCGACTGTTTCTTCTTGTTTTGCTATGAAAAATTTGCTTGCAAAACGCCAAAACAAATTTTATCACGAATATAAAGTGATAGTTTGTGCAGGTACGCAAGCAGGCATAGGGGCAGAGGCTTTGCCGCCTGTTTTGGCACAAATGGAAAATCCGTTGGAAAGCAAAACCATTACTTTGTCTTGCGGAAAGCTCACAACAGGCGTTTCTGTAAAACCCTGGACAGGAATGTTTATGCTAAGAAACACGACAAGTCCAGAAACTTATTTTCAGGCGGCTTTCCGTGTGCAAACGCCTTGGGTAATTAAAAACCCTGAAGGAGATGATGCCAACAAAGAAGTTATCATTAAAGAAGAATGTTATGTCTTTGATTTTGCACCAGATAGGGCGTTAAGGCAAATTCAGGAATATAGTTGTAGTTTAGACGTACAAGAAACCAATCCAGAAAAGAAAGTAGCTGATTTCATAAAGTTTCTACCAGTTTTGTGTTATGATGGTAGTTCTATGAAAGAGTTAAACCCTGCTGACGTGCTTGATATGGCTATGAGTGGCACAACTGCAACACTTTTGGCTCGTAGGTGGGAAAGCGCATTACTTGTAAATGTGGATAATGCTACCCTAAAAAAACTAATGGAAAGTGCTGCTGCTATGAAAGCATTGATGAGTATTGAAGGTTTTAGGAACTTAAACCAAGAAATAACAACCATTATCAATAAATCAGATGCTATAAAAAAAGCAAAAAAAGCCGCAAGCGACAAAGAACCATCAAAAGATGAGAAAAAACAACTTACAGAAGACGAGAAAAAACAAAAAAGTCTCCGTAAAGAAATTCAGGACAAATTGATTAAGTTTTCAACTCGTATTCCTGTTTTTATGTATTTGACAGATTACAGAGAAAAAGGTTTGAAAGATGTAATAACGCAACTAGAACCCGCTTTATTTAAGAAAGTAACAGGCTTGAGTGTGGCAGATTTTGAAATATTGGTAAGCCTCAACGTATTTAATAGCTCCAAAATGAATGATGCTGTTTTTGCTTTCAAACGCTACGAAGATGCAAGTCTTTCGTATTCAGGTATTAGCAAACACGAGGTAGAGCAAATAGGATTATATGATACTGTTATTGGTGTTGATGAATTTAAAAATATTGTCTAAAATTGCTATAAGATACAAAAGCCTTTCCTAAATTTTAGGAAAGGCTTTTGTATTTATTTTTGCATTACAAACAATTATCCTAAGCTACCAAATATACTTTTTCTTCCCAATCTTTGAGTTGTTTGTTCATTACTTTAAACCACAAAGGCTTAGTGTTTAAAAACAGAATAGAAAGTCATTTACAATTTATCATCTTATTGGATATTTTATGCCATACGCTCAAAAGCCATTTTAGAAGTGGTTTGAGTAGCTTTTTGGGTAATTTTTTTACGTTGGATTAGCTTTTTTTTTAGAAAAACTGCAACTAATATTTGGTTGAAAATCAGCGCAACTACAACAATTATAGCAAGAAAAATAAATGTATTTAGCTGGCAAACGGCAAATGCCAAACCAATAAAAAACAGATTTCCCAAATAAAGCAAAAAAGAAGCTTTTGTGTGCGTATAACCTGCATCTACAAGCAAATGATGCAAATGGTTTCTATCTCCATTAAAAGGAGATTTTTTGTTAGCAAGCCTTATAATAAACACGCGCAAAGTATCAAAAAGTGGAATAATCAGCACTGCAATAGCAAAAACAGGGGCTTTACTAGAAGACAAAAGCCCTTGTGAGTGTTGGTTTAGGCTAATAAAAGCTACCGCAAGCACCGCCGTAATCATTCCTATAATCAGAGAGCCTGTATCTCCCATAAAAATATTACCTTTCAGCAAATTATGGTACAGAAAGCCAAGACTTGCGCCAGCCGTAGAAAATGCCAAAACCGCCAAATCACTGTATTCGTGCGTATAAAACCACGTTCCAAAAGTGCTACAAACAATAACGGCAATGCCACCAGCAAGCCCATTGATGCCATCAATCAAATTAAAAGAATTGATAATCACAATAAATGTGAAAATAGACACAATTACACTCAAAATAGGGTTTATTTCTTCTATGCCAAAAAGCCCGTACAAACTCGTTAGGCGCACATTCCCATTAAAAACCACAATAACTGCTGCCAAAAGTTGTGCAAGCATTTTTTTGTAAGGTGGAAGTGGAATTATATCATCTTTTATTCCCGTAAAAAATAGGATAAGAATGGCAGAGAATATTGCCCCAAAATTGATTTGAGTGTCATTTTTGAAGAAAAAAGTGGATACAATTATCACGCCTGCAAAAATAGCAATGCCACCAAGCGTGGGTACACGCTCCTCGTGGATTTTCCTGTCGTCGTCTGGCTCGTCATAAAGATGTTTTTCTTTTGCTACCTTAATAATGGACGGAATACTGACCCAAGAAAGTAACGCAGAAAGCACGAAACAAGCAATTATGGATATTATCATTGAATTTTTTTTAACACATTTCTATCGCAAATATACAACTTTTTATTTTAATTGTGAATTTTTAATTTTGAATACAGAACACTAAAAAGCATTTTTATCACCCTTCATCACGCTGGAAATTGTCCAAAGAATAATTTTCAAATCAAGGAAAAAACTCCAATTTTCTATATAAAAAATATCCATTTTGACCCTATTTATCATTGAACGCACATCTTTGGTTTCGCCACGATAGCCTTTCACTTGCGCCAAGCCTGTTACACCTGGTTTTACAAGATGACGCACCATATATTTTTCTACAACGTGTTTGAAAGTGTCGTTTAGCGCAAGTGGGTGGGGGCGAGGACCCACAACGGTCATATCTCCCCAAAAAACATTCAAAAACTGTGGAAACTCATCTAAACTCGTTTTGCGCAAAAATGCGCCTATGCGTGTAATACGGTTGTCATTTTGCGTTGCCTGTACGAAATCAGCATTAGGCTCATAGCGCATTGTCCTGAATTTGAGACAGTTAAATTCGTGATTATCTTTCCCGTTTCTTTTCTGATTAAAAAATATAGGACCTTTTGAGGTGAGCTTTATAGCCAACGCAATGAGTGGGAAAAGCCACGAAAACACCAATACAATTACCAAAGAGGAGAAAACAATATCAAAAGCTCGTTTTACGACAAGATTTACTTGGTCGTTGAGTGGCTCATCACGTGTAAGAATTACGGGAATTTCGCCATAATTTTCTAATATAGTATTTGCTTGATAGAAATCTTTGAGATTGGGTAAGAGTTTTATCCTTTTGAGATGTGTATCTGCAAATTTGGTGAGTGAGCGCAGGTATTTTTTGTCAATATATTCCAAAGAACAAAAAATTTCATCAATATCATTTCTTAAAATATAGCTTTCCACCTCTGCCAAATTTCCTTTTACGAGTGAATTATTTTCTGACTTATTAGCGAAAAAACCCATAAAACGGTAGCCTGCTTGCTTATTTTTGTTGATAAACTGATAAAAATTATAAGAAGGTTTGTCATTGCCAATAATGATAACATTGATGTAATGAAATCCTAGTTTTCTGTAAATTTTTGCGAGATAAACTGCCACAAATTTCCAAATAATCACCAAAATAACCAGTATTAGGTAAAAAGCAATAAGTTGTATCCTGGAGAAGTCATAAATGCGAGTAAGTGCCAAAAAAGTAGTAACAGCGGCAAAATGCCACGCTAAAGCACGCAAAGAATTAGGCAAAGTCGCCCTATACTCATCTATACGAGGGATTTTATAAGTTCTTGCCAGAAATATTACAAGTATCCAAACAATATTTATATAAGCAAGTAATACTATTTGGCCTTCATCAAAAAAACCTACAAAAGTTACATATTTGAGGAAATAAGCTATTGCAAAGGCAATATTGAGCGCAATAAAATCTCCAAAAATGTATAAAAACTTAAGAAAATGAGTATAATTTTTGGGCATAAAGTTGGTGTTTGGTACGGAGTTTGAAGTACGAAGTACGAATTTTAAATACGAAGTACAAGGAATATGCAAACCCTCGTACTTCGTACCTCAAACCTCGTATTTCAAAAAACTTATTCTGCTTTATTGTTGTCTGGTTGCGCTATTGACTCACGCATTTTGGTATCAGACATCATGTTTTGCATTTTGTAATAATCCATAATGCCCAAATTCCCCTTTGCAAAAGCCTCTGCAATAGCTCTTGGAATTTCTGCCTCTGCTTCAATTACCTTAGCACGAGCCTCTTGCGCTTTTGCTTTCATTTCCTGCTCCAAAGCAACTGCCATAGCTCTACGCTCTTCTGCACGTGCTTCTGCGACCTTCAAATCCGCTGCTGCTTTGTCTATTTGTAGTTTTGCACCAATATTTTCTCCTACATCAATATCAGCAATATCAATAGACAAGATTTCAAAAGCTGTTCCTGCATCAAGTCCCTTAGAAAGCACTAATTTAGAGATTTTGTCAGGATTTTCTAATACTTCTTGATGTGAAGCAGATGAACCAATAGACGTTACAATACCCTCACCAACACGTGCTAAGATAGTTTCTTCACCTGCACCACCCACGAGTTGCGCAATATTTGCCTTCACTGTAACTCGTGCTTTTACAATCAACTGAATACCATTTTTAGCTACTGCTGAAACATTTGGGGTATTGATAACTCGTGGATTTACAGACACTTGCACGCCTTCAAAAACATCTCTACCAGCCAAATCAATGGCAGTTGCTTGTTTGAAAGTGAGCGCAATACCTGCTTTATCAGCAGAAATAAGGGCTTTTATGACAGATTGGATATTTCCACCTGCCAAAAAGTGTGTTTCCAAATCATCAATAGTAAGATTAAGACCAGATTTGTTTGCCGTAATCAATGCAAGTACAATGGTTTGAGGGGGTACACGCCTAATACGCATAAAAACCAAACGAAATAAACTTACTTTTACACCAGAAAAGACAGCCGTAATCCACAAACCAATAGGGAAAAAATAGAGGAAAATAAAGACTGCAACAATGCCAAAGACAAGCAAAATGACAAATGAATTTTCAAAAATGCTTTCTTGTAATAAAATGAGTTGTTTCATAAAATTTATTTTAGATTAAGTTTTAGATAACTTTTTTAGATAATTAAATTATAATATTGCAACAAATTTGAGCATTTTTTTTGAGAAATAAGCAATTTTATTGAGAATTTATTTTTGATGCTGAGTTTGGAAACTTAAAAAGCAAAAAACATACCCAAGAATTGTCTAAATCAGAAAAATAAAATACCTTTGCAGACAATTACGAATTAGAAATTATGTGAAATTATGGTGATTGAATAGCTACTGAATAGTTATTTGAAACAAAAGTTACTTAGTAACACATTGTAAAGCACTTCCTAGTTTGTACTTTTATAATTTGGAAAAATAAGTATAAAATAGCTATTACCACATAATGGGCAATGCCTCATTGTCTGAATACGAACCAAAAATCAATTTATTAGTTTTGAATTTAGAAGTTTATTTACAGCCCATTACTTGGATAACTTCCCGAAAGTTGAAAAACTTTTGGGAAGTTCAGTTATCTATTCTTCCAACATAAATGGATATTTAAAATCTGTTGGTGGTACAAGTGTTTCTTTGATAGTGCGTGCAGAAACCCAACGCAACAAATTCAAGATAGAACCTGCTTTGTCGTTTGTGCCTGATGCACGCCCACCGCCAAATGGTTGTTGCCCTACGACTGCGCCAGTTGGCTTGTCGTTGATATAAAAATTGCCTGCTGCGTGTCTAAGAAGATTTGAAGCCAGTTCAATAGCGTAGCGGTCTTGTGCAAAAACTGCTCCTGTGAGCGCATAAGGGGAAGTTTCATTGACAAGGTACAAAATATCTTCAAAACTTGTAGCGTTATCATTATAGGCATATACGCTCAAAACAGGTCCAAAAATCTCCTCACACATCGTAACATACATTGGGTCTTGCACCTGCAAAACAGTCGGTTCAATGAAATAACCCACAGATTTATCATATTTTCCGCCTGCAATAATTTCTACTAACGGATTTTTCTTTGCTTCATCAATATAAGAAGAGATTTTGTCAAAAGATTTTTCATCAATTACGGCATTGAAAAAACAAGTAAAATCTTCCACAGAACCCATTTTAATCTCTTTCAAATCAGCTAACATATAGTTTTTGACCTCTTCCCACAAACTCGCAGGCACATAGGCACGTGAGGCAGCAGAACATTTTTGTCCTTGATATTCAAATGCACCACGCACAAGAGCCGTAGCAAGTGCTTTTGGCTCTGCCGAAAGATGCGCCACGACAAAATCTTTTCCACCAGTTTCTCCCACAATACGTGGATAAGACTTGTATTTAGCAATATTATTACCAATACTTTGCCAAATATTTTGGAAAACACCAGTACTTCCGGTAAAATGTATTCCTGCAAAATCTTTGTGAGAAAAAATCTCTTCACCAGCCGTTTTTCCATCAACATAAACCAAATTTATCACGCCATCAGGTACACCTGCCTCCTTGAAAACCTCCATAAGGACGTTTGCAGAGTATATTTGTGTTTCTGATGGTTTCCAAACAACGCAATTACCCATCATAGCAGGCGCAGTAGGCAAATTTCCTGCAATAGCGGTAAAATTGAAAGGTGTAAGGGCAAAAATAAACCCTTCCAAAGCACGATATTCCATTCTGTTCCACATTCCAGCCCCAGAAACAGGTTGTTGTGAATAGATTTGCTCCATAAACTTCACATTAAAGCGCAAAAAGTCTATAAACTCGCAAGCAGAATCAATTTCAGCCTGAAAAGCACTTTTAGACTGCCCAAGCATTGTAGCAGCATTGAGTTTTGCACGATATTTTGTAGCAATAAGGTCAGCAGCTTTCAAAAAAATGCTTGCACGATGTTCCCAAGGCATATTTTCCCAGCCGTGTTTGGCATTGAGTGCCGCTGTAATAGCTAATTCCAAATCATCTTTTCCGCCCTTGTGATAGTAGGCAAGCGTATGTTTATGTTCGTGTGGAGGTGCAAGACGCATTTTTTTGTCTGTACGAACTTCTATGCCACCAATATACATAGGAATATCTAATTCTTGGCTTTTTGCTTCTTTAAGAGCTTTTTTAAGCGCAATTTTTTCAGGGGAATTAGGTGCATAGCTAAGTATAGGCTCATTAATGGGTGTGGGAAGGCTGAAAATACCTATCATAAATTAGGGAAATTTATTGGGTGATTATTAAGTTGATTTTAAAATATACCACAAAATTAAGAATTTTTTAGGGATTTTTGCATAGATTTTCCAAATCTTAAAGATTTGGAAAATCTAAAAACAAGAAAAATAAATGCTATAAAAATCAATTAACCTGCATAGGAACTTCCAAAAGCAATATTTCTGCATTTTCAGAAGTAGCTTTGATAGTTATTTTGGACGTTTCCCACATACCAAGCGCATCTCTTTGGCTAAGTTCTTGTGTTTCTTGCTGATTTTCTACACTAAAATCTCCACTCACCACAAACGCATAAATGCCATTTCCTTTGCGTTTAAGGTCATAATCAATAGAAAAATCTTTATCTAATTTTCCCAAATGAAACCAAGCATCTTGGTGTATCCAAACGCCTGCATCATCAGGATTTGGTGAAAGTATTTGCAACAAATTATTTTTTTTATCTTCCATATTTAGGCTAATTTGCTGATAACGAGGTGTTACATTTTGTTTATTTGGGAAAAGCCAAATTTGAAAAAGTTTTGTTTGTTTGTCGTGGTTAGGATTTTGCTCACTATGTTGTATGCCTGTTCCTGCGCTCATCACTTGAATATCTCCCGTTTTGATAGTTGTGCCATTGCCCATACTGTCTTTGTGCGCCAAATCTCCTTCCGTTGGAATGGTGATAATTTCCATATTGTCGTGTGGGTGCGTACCAAAACCCGTTCCAGCACCAATAATGTCATCATTAAGCACACGCAAAACGCCAAAATTCATACGTTTTGGGTCGTAATAATTAGAAAAACTAAAGCTATGTTTAGCATTGAGCCAGCCCATATCTGCGCCACCACGTGTATTAGCCTTATGTAAAATACTGTTTATCATTATTTTGTATTATTTAAAATAGTTATAAAATTACAACAAAAAAAGCTAAGAAAAAGTCGTGAATACGTAAAAAATTCTTATTCACAAAAAAAGGCAGCTTTTCCTATGCGAAAAGCTACCTTTTTTGGTTTTTGAACTAGGAAATACTAGATTTTGGTGAAGGTAAAATCCTGTTTCTCAACTGTTGCAACTCCAGCTCTATCAATATAATTATAAGTTATAGACTGTTTTAATAGGGTGTCTGTAAGTTCCACAATTGCATATATTGAACTACCAGTCCTACCAACATCTGTTAAGGTTAGAGTTTTCCCATCAACAGAAACTGTGTAGAAAAGTGTTTCTGTATTTCTTGCAGGAGTGCAAGAAGTTGCACCTTCACTATCTATGTATTTTCCATCAGTTGTAAATTCAGTAATATTATCCAGTTCACAGGTTGGACGACCTGCCAAACGGTTAGTAACTACCCCATTTATAGTTGCGGTATTTACAGTCATTTTGTATTTCCCTACAATTTTCTGTGCTGGTGTAAGTTCTGGCGTTGGCTCAGTTTTCTTGCAAGACAAAACAGTTGCTACCATTACGAGCATCAATAAAAAGTTAAATGTTTGTTTCATTTGGATTTTTGGTTTAGAATGAAAATTTAGAATACTAAACGCAAAGGTATAAAATAAAATAAAATAAAATAAAATAAAATAAAATAGAGATTTGAGCATTTATTTTGAAAAATAATTTTCAAATGTTATTATTTAAAGATTATTTTGTATTATTTTGATACAAAACGTAGAGATAAGGTACTGCCTTATCTAACGACAAACAAATACAACAACAAACTACAAAAAAACTGTATTAAAAACCCTGAAACTAGCAGTTGCTAGGGTTTAACAATCATAACCCCACGTGGAACGTGGGGAAACGGACAAATAAAAACTTTCTCAAATTTTTTTCAAAAAAATTTTTTAGTTCAAAAAAAAGTCGTAATTTTGCAGTCCGTTTAAGGAACTGCTTGATTTACAAGTAGTTTTATTTATTCAAATAAAACCAATTCAGAATGTCTGGAATTATAGGAAAAAAAATCGGAATGACTAGCATCTTTAGTGCCAATGGACATATGCTCGCATGCACAATTATTGAAGCTGGTCCTTGCGTAGTAACGCAAGTGAAGACAAAGGAAACTGACGGTTATGAAGCCGTTCAGCTAGGGTTTGGAGAAGCAAAAGAGAAAAATACTCCAAAACCAATGCTAGGACATTTCAAAAAAGCTGGTACTTCACCTAAGCGTAAATTAGTAGAATTCAAAGGATTCACTAAGAAAGTCTCTCTGGGAGAGCAAATATTGCCCGCTGATTTTTTCAACGAAGGCGACAAAGTGGAAGTTGTAGGAACTTCTAAAGGTAAAGGCTTTCAGGGCGTTGTAAAACGTCACGGATTTGCAGGTGTTGGGCAGGCTACTCACGGTCAGCACAACCGTTTGCGTGCGCCTGGTTCTATTGGTGCTTGTTCTTTCCCTTCTCGTGTATTTAAAGGTATGCGTATGGCAGGAAGAATGGGTGGCGACCGTGTTACAGTAAAAAACCTTAAAGTTTTGAGGGTGATTGCTGAAAAAAGTCTAATAATTGTTTCTGGGTCTATTCCTGGCGCAAACAATTCTTACGTAATCATTGAAAAATAAGGAGGTAACTACTATGGAAATCAACGTATTAACAGCAAAAGGAACAGATACAGGTAGAAAAGTAACACTTTCTGCTGAAATCTTTGGTATTGAGCCAAATGACCACGCTATCTACTTAGACGTAAAGCAATATCTTGCTAATCAGCGTCAAGGAACGCACAAAGCAAAGCAAAAACACGAAGTTTCTGGCTCTACTCGTAAGCTACACCGTCAAAAAGGGACTGGTGGTGCACGTAAAGGTAGTATCAAATCTCCACTTTTCCCAGGTGGCGCACGTGTATTTGGTCCGCAACCACGTGATTATAGCTTCAAACTTAACAAAAAACTGAAGTCTTTAGCTCGTAAATCTGCTTATTCTTACAAAGCAAAAGAAGCAAATATTAAAGTTTTGGAAGCGTTTAATTTCGCTGCTCCAAAAACGAAAGATTTTATAACTTTATTAGCTGATTTGAATTTGACTGGCAAAAAAACACTTCTTGTGTTGCCTGAAAATAATGATAATGTGTATCTTTCTAGCAGAAATTTGCAAAAAACAAAAGTAATTACTGCCAACTACGTAACAACGTATGATTTGCTTAATGCTGAAATTTTGCTTTTGAGTGAAGGCTCACTAGAAAAAATCTCTCACTTATTTAACGAAAACGAATAATGAAAGAAATTATAAAAAAACCTGTCGTTTCTGAAAAATCTTCTGAAATGAACGAAAAAGGCAAATACACTTTTATTGTTGATAAAGATTGCAATAAAATTGAAATTGCTAAAGCTGTTGAAAAAATGTATGGCGTAACTGTGCAAGACGTAAACACTATCCGTTATAGTGGCAAAGTTAAAAGCAAATATATGAAGAGCAGAGTAGTTTCTGGTCGCCGCCCAGCATTCAAAAAAGCAATAATCACCGTTAAGAAAGGTGATATGATTGATATTTACGGAGGCTAAAATCAATAACGAATTACGAATTATCAATTACGAAGTAAACCGTAATTGATAATTCGTGATTTGAAATTGAATTGGTTTCTTTTTATATAAAAATAGTTTTTCAAATAAATTATAGGGCTACACTGATAATGTAGATTAAAAAAATGGCAGTAAAAAAAATAAGACCAATTACGCCTGGACAAAGATTTAGAATTGCGCCTGTGTTTGATGATATCACCACTAGCACACCAGAAAAATCTTTGCTCGCTCCACTAAAACGTACAGGTGGGCGTAACGCACAAGGAAAAATGACAATGAGGTACATGGGTGGTGGACACAAGAAAATGTACCGTATCATTGATTTTAAACGTGAGAAATTTGACGTTCCTGCGACTGTACACTCTATTGAATATGACCCAAACCGCACTGCACGCATTGCGCTTTTGTTTTATAAAGATGGAGAAAAACGCTACATTATTGCTCCTAACGGGCTTAAAGTAGGGCAAATCATTGTTTCAGGCAAAAACGCAGCTCCAGAAATTGGAAACACGTTGCCGCTTGGCAATATGCCACTTGGTACTATCGTCCATAACATTGAAACCCGCAAAGGAAAAGGCGCAACAATGGCACGTAGTGCTGGTTCGTATGCGCAATTACTTGCAAAAGTTGATAGTTATGTAACGCTCAAATTGCCTTCTGGTGAAATGAGATTGGTACTTGCTGATTGCCTTGCAACAGTAGGAACAGTATCTAATGCCGACCATATGAACGTACAGCTTGGAAAAGCAGGTAGAAAACGTTGGTTAGGTGTAAGACCTCGTAACAGAGGGGTTTCTATGAACCCTGTTGATCACCCAATGGGTGGTGGTGAAGGACGTTCATCTGGTGGACAGCCTCGCTCACGCAATGGTTTACTTGCAAAAGGTAAGAAAACAAGAAACAAGAAGAAGTATTCAAACCGTTTAATCCTTAGCAGAAAGAAAAAATAAACTATGGGACGTTCACTAAAAAAAGGACCTTATATAGACTTCAGAGTTCTCAAGAAAATTGAGAATATGAACGAAGCAGGCAAAAAGTCAGTAATTAAGACGTGGTCAAGACGCTCTACAATTTCTCCTGACTTTATTGGGCATACATTCGCAGTACACAACGGAAATAAATTTATTCCCGTTTATGTTACTGATTTGATGGTAGGACACAAACTCGGAGAGTTTTCCCCTACTCGTAACTTCAGAGGACACATTGCCAAAAAAGACAAAGGTAAAAAATAAGCATAATGTCTGACAAAAAAAGCGGTAATCCGACAAAATACCCTTTGACATTATCTCAATAACAATAATATGGAAGCAATAGCAAAACTCGTAAATATACCTACATCTCCTCGTAAGATGAGACTTGTAGTAGACCTTGTCAGAGGAATGGAAGTTACCAAAGCACTTAATCTTTTAAAGTTTCAGCCGCAACACGCATCTCAAACTGTAGAGAGAGTTCTTTTAACTGCCATTGCTAATTGGCAAGTAAAAAACGTTGAAACTAATCTAGAAGATGCAAATCTTGTAGTAAAAGAAATCTTCGTTGATGCTGGTCGTATGCTGAAAAGACTAAGCCCAGCACCGCAAGGACGTGGACATAGAATTCGTAAGCGTTCTAATCATCTTACAATCAAAATAGATAGCGTGGACATCACTATATCAGCTAAATAACCAAACAAACAAACGCAATGGGACAAAAAATAAATCCAATAGGTTTTCGTCTTGGCATCGTTAGAGGCTGGGAATCAAGCTGGTACGGTGGCAAGGATTTCTCTGAAAAACTTGTAGAAGACGAAAAAATCAGAAAATACATTGATGCTCGTATCCCGAAAGGTGGCATAGCTCGTGTACTTATTGAGCGCACACTTAAACGCATTACCCTTACTATCCAAACAGCACGCCCTGGTGTGGTGATTGGTAAAGGTGGTAGCGAGGTGGATAAAGTAAAAGAAGAACTAAAGAAAATCACAGGAAAAGACGTTCAAATCAATATTTTTGAAATAAAACGCCCTGAACTTGATGCTAAACTTGTAGGCGAAAACATAGCACAGCAAATTAAAGCTCGTATTTCTTACCGTAAGGCAATGAAACAAGCAATTTCTGGCGCAATGCGTGTAGGTGCGGAAGGTATCAAAGTGAAACTTTCTGGACGTTTGGCTGGTGCTGATATGGCTCGTACTGAACAGTATAAAGAAGGTCGTGTGCCTTTGCATACACTTCGTGCAGACATTGATTATGCAATTTCTGAATCTGATACGGTTTATGGTAAAATTGGTGTGAAAGTTTGGATTTTCAAAGGAGAGATTTATGGCAAGCCTGACCTTTCTCCTAATGCAGAACCTGCTAACAACGCAACCGCTACGAACAATAACAACCGTGGCAACAATGACAACAACCGCAACAACCGCACTGATAGAGATAAAAAGAGCGGCGGTGATAGAAACCGCAGAAGAGACGGCGGAAACAAGAAATAATAAAATGAAAATTACGCAAGTGGGCATGCCCACTTGTCTATGATTTTTCTAATTATTTCTTTCTAACCATAAACTAGATAAGAAAATGTTACAACCAAAAAGAACCAGATTTAGAAAACAACAAAAAGGACGTGTAAAAGGACTTGCTACTCGTGGAGCAGAACTTTCTTTTGGCGACTTTGGTATAAAATCACTAGAAATAGGCTGGATTACGGCACGCCAAATTGAAGCGGCTCGTATTGCCGTTACTAGAGCAATGAAACGTGAAGGACAAGTTTGGATACGTGTTTTCCCAGACAAACCCATCACGAAAAAACCTGCAGAAGTACGTATGGGTAAAGGTAAAGGTGCGCCAGAATATTGGGTCGCTTGTATCAAGCCTGGTACGATAATCTTTGAAGCTGGTGGCGTTCCAAGAGAAATTGCAGAACGTGCCCTTGCGCTTGCAGCACAAAAATTACCTATGCGCACAAGATTATCTGTGCGTAGAGATTTAGAATAAGGGATTTTACAACCACCCCTAGCCCCTCCTTCAAAAGGAGGGGAACAAAAGACAAAATTTCCTCACTCATTTGAAGTCAGGTGGAAACACCTGACTTCACAAAAAGGGAACAAAAAACTCCCCTCCTTCCTAAGGAGGGGTTGGGGGTGGTTAGTAATTCAAAACAGTAAAACTTGAGATGGGGTGCAGTTACCACCCTGACTCCCCAAATCAAACAATAAAAATAAAAAATCAAAGTAATGACAAGTAAAGAATTAATGGCATTATCAACAGAAGAGTTGACTGCCAAGCTAGCCTCTGAGAAAGAAGCCTTGTATAAGTTAAAGCTCGCTCACGCTATCTCTCCACTGGAAAATCCAATGAGAATTAGAGAAAACAAGAAATTGGTGGCTCGTATTCTTACAAGTATCACTGCTAAACAACTTGTTAAATAACATAAACTTCCCTAATAAAATGGAAACATTAGAAAGAAATATAAGAAAAGAGAAAGTTGGGAAAGTAGTAAGCAACAAGATGAACAAATCTATTGTTGTTGCTATTGAACGCAAGGTAAAGCACCCAATGTATGGTAAGTTTATGAAAAAAACTACCAAGTTTATGGCACACGACGAGAAGCAGGAATGCGCTATTGGAGATACAGTTAAAATAATGGAATGTCGCCCGTTGAGTAAAACCAAAAACTGGAGACTAGTAGAAATCATTGAAAAAGCTAAATAATTATGATACGTCAAGAATCAAGGCTAAGCGTAGCAGACAATAGCGGTGCAAAGACAGTTCTCTGTATTCGTGTCTTAGGAGGTACTAAAAGAAAGTACGCTTCTATTGGAGATAAAATTATCGTAACGGTAAAATCAGCTCTTTCTTCATCTAGCATGAAAAAGGGAGCGGTTTCTAGAGCGGTTATAGTGCGTACACGCAAAGAAGTACGCCGCAAAGATGGTAGTTATATTCGTTTTGAAGATAATGCAGCCGTTTTGCTTAATAATAATGATGAGCCTCGTGGTACTCGTATTTTCGGACCTGTGGCTAGAGAACTTCGTGAAAAACAATTTATGAAGATTGTATCACTAGCACCAGAAGTGCTTTAATTACTTGAAACAATGGGAAAAAAGATAGAAATACCAAGCAAATTGCACGTAAAGTCAGGCGACACAGTTCTTGTGATTGCAGGTGATGCAAAAGGCAAAAAAGGTGTCATCAAAGAGATGGTACTTGAAAAACAACGTGCTTTCATAGAAGGAATTAACCTCGTGAAAAAACACGTGAAACCAACAGCTCAAAATCCACAAGGTGGAATAGTAGAGATAGAAAGCTCAATTCATATCAGCAACTTGAAACTTGTAGACCCTGCAACAGGTGAAGCAACTCGCACAGGACGCAAAAGAGATGATAAAGACAAATTACAAAGATACTCTAAGAAGACTAATAACATTATAATTATTAAAAAATAATGGCTACTCCAAGAATAAAAGAAAGATATCTCAAAGAAGTAGTGTCATCTTTGAAAGAAAAATTCCAGTACAAATCAGTAATGCAAGTACCAAAAGTTACCAAAATTGTTATCAATAAAGGTATTGGTGCTGCGGTTGCAGACAAAAAACTGGTTGAACAAGGCGTTGAAGAACTTACAACTATCAGCGGACAAAAAGCGGTTACAACACTTTCTAAGAAAGATGTTTCTAACTTTAAGTTGCGTAAAGGTGTGCCTATTGGTGCAAAAGTTACTTTGCGTGGCGACAAAATGTATGAATTTTTAGACAGACTTATGACTGTTGCGCTTCCTCGTGTGCGTGATTTCAAAGGAATTAGTGATAAAGGTTTTGATGGCAAAGGTAATTATACTTTTGGCGTGAAAGAACAAATTATCTTCCCAGAAATTTCTATTGAAAAAGTAAATAAAATTTCTGGTATGGATATTACGCTTGTAACGACAGCTGGAACAGATGAAGAAGGTCTTGCCCTTTTGGTCGCACTAGGAATGCCGTTTACAGGTCAAAATAAACAACAATAACTATCACGCTAAACGCTAAATTTTTACCACAATGGCTAAAGAATCAATGAAAGCGCGTGAGCGCAAAAGACAAGCCTTAGTTGATAAATATGCAACTAAAAGAGCTGCCCTTAAGGCTGCTGGCGACTATGAAGGATTAGATGCGTTGCCTCGCAATGCTTCACCTGTACGTTTGCACAACCGTTGCAAACTGACTGGTCGTCCAAAAGGTTATATGAGAAGATTTGGTATTTCTCGTGTGCTTTTCCGCCAAATGGCTTCTGATGGAAAAATACCTGGTATCACAAAATGTAGCTGGTAATTTTTGCAGAATAACAATAAAAAAACCTCTTTTTTCGCTAGAAAAAAGAGGTTTTTTATTGGGAGAACTATTTTAAAGATTCTATTCTAAATAATTTGTCGTTTTGAGATAATTTTAATCTAAAATATTCTTCTTTATTTAGTTCTTCAGGTAGTTTATCTTTCAATATAGTCACAACAAACTGAATATTACTTCTATCTACCAAATCTGCTATTTTTACAAGTTGTTTGTCGTCCATTAACTCTTTTTTGTCATTTAATACGAAATGTAAACAAGGTATATTTTCTGAATTTGCGAATAAAATATAAGCTATATCAAAACAAAAAATCTCCCCTTGTTTTGTGCCAGAACTTTTAGGGTCATTTATATCAAAAATACTGAATTTATAGAATTTTTGCCCTTTTTTTATTCGTCTTTACATCATAGTTTAAAACATATTTTTTATTATATAATTCATCTGAAATGGCTGAAAAATACCTGTTGAATTTATCTTTTTGAGTTTTAACAGTTAGCTCAAAATTATCAGAAAAAATTTCTACATCTATCTCAGTAAGTTTTTTATTATAATCTTTTAGATGATTTTCAGCTTCTTTTATCTGTGTAATGGCATTTTGGTATTCTCCTTTTTTAATATTATTTTCTGCTATTGCTTGTATAATCTTCTCTAAATCTGCAAAAGAATCACTCTTCGTCACGAGTTCTGTTGCACTTTTTTCCTCTTCTAATAATTTTTTTAAAATAGTCTTCTTTTCTATTAAATTGATTTCAATATTTGGCAATTCTCCAGTAATGAATTTGATTTTTTCTATTACCATTTGATTATGATAATTAACTAATTCATCAAAAGTCTTCTGAATATTTCCAATATTTTTGGTTGCCTGTTGATAAATAAGTTGTAATTGCTTTACATCAAAATTAAACGTACTAGCTTTTAATTCTTGTTGTGCTTCTGAAATAATATCTCTACGAATAGATAGTGTACTAATCTCTGAACTTACTTGACTAATTGCATATTTTATATTATTCAAATTTTCTAAATCTTTCTCAAAATCTGTATTGATTTTAAGATTACTTTTCTTGATATTGAGCATTTTTATATCCTCGTTTACAAGAAAAAGTTTGCTTTCATAAGCCGTTTTTGTTGTTATTTTTTCTAAACGGCTCTTAAATATGTTTTCATTCTTAATCAATGTTAATAACTGATTTTTGGCTTCTCCAGTATTGGTATTGCAACCTAGTAAATATAGATATAAAGTTTCATACACTTCATCAGCAGCAAAAGAACCCAATGTATTTAATGTTCTATTCAGATTATCATCTTCATAACGCATATTGTGCGAAATAATTTGTCTAAAAGTAGGCTTGTCAGTTCTATCTTGAAGAAATATTAAAGACAATAATTTTAGGTCAAAATCTTTTTCTAGCACCTTTTGTCCATTGATACTACGTATTGCCTTGGCTCCGTCTGAAAAATTCCTTTCAATTACAATCTCTTCAGAGTCAGTAACTTCAAAGTTTTCTTTTAATACTAACGTAATTAAAATATTTTGTTCTGTAAGAAATTTTCTAATATTTTCATATTCTTTTTTTGTTTCGTCATCAGTGTAAATAGCTTTTTTATCTTTGCCCAAACAAAAATCTATCAATTTCAAAAACGTAGTTTTGCCAACGCCATTTCCAGTAATATCTTTGTTACTTTCATCAACAACCAAGTTAAGCCCCATTCGGAATTTTACTTCCCGAATGACCTCGTTTGTTTTTAAATTTAATATGGTTAATGATTTTAAGAACACAATTCTACGTCTCCGTTTTCGTTTAAAATAGCTATATTGATAAGATAAAGCCAATCTAGGCATAATATAAAGATAGGAAAACTCATATTACGCATTTGTTTGAGTGCTTGGAATAATTCCAAGATATTTTGTTTTGGTTGTTTTTGTAAAACCTGCAAAACAATAGCACCATTGTAATAAATGGTATTTTCTGGGTGGATATTGTCAGGTAATAACATAATTTAGAAATTAGGGGGTTTTTCAAAAATCTTACAACGGATAAAAGCATCAACTACAAGAATATTAACGCATAACTCCAACTCTTCCAAAGGAATTTTAACAAAATTAGGACTTTCTTGAACAATGTCAATGACTTTTTCTATCACATCAAAAAAAATATCATCTGCATTATTGATAGTTCTTCTTGCATTAATGTACTGATTTCTGATAATTGACAAAACAGATAAACTTTTATTTGCACCAAGTGCATTTGAGGCTTCATATTTTTTATTGACTTGCATATGATTTTTTTTATAATCATCAATAATAGGTTTTGCATCATCTAAATCATTGTACGTTATCTTTTTCTCAATGTCAAATACTATTCGTTCTGAATTTTCATCTGACACATTCAAATCTTCTTTTGCCAGAATATTGATAATTGTTGCTAAATTACTGTCTAAATTTAGTGAATCAACTTCATTTCCTAACTCTTTTTTGATAAATTTATAAATTTCTCTTTGAGTATCAATATCTAAGCCTAGCACATATGCAATAATAGTATCTTTATCAATAACATCATTTTTTGGTTCAAAACTGATATTATGAGGATTTTTGAAACCTGTTATTTTTCTTAAATTATCAGCATTATTAGCAATGGAAACAAATTTAAAAGTATAATTTGAATAATCTTTTAGACTATCTTTCTCAAGACTATCCTCAATTTTTCTTCTAGTATTTGTTGCTGATACTTGAATAACGAATTCATTTACGCTATCTACTAAATCTATTGCCTCTACATTTGGTAAATTTGCATTGAGATTTGTCAATTCCCAACCATATAATTTATTCAAAAAATCTCTATAGAAATTTTCTGAATGAACGTGCAAATCCAAGATATTTAATTTGCCAAATGATATTATATCAGTAGCAAGTGCATTTATCCTTTTTACTATGTAACGAAAATAGTCTGAACGGTTCATATTGTTATTTTTTCTGTAAAAATACTGTTACCACTCCGTGATTTTTTTGAGGACTAGCATTATATTTTTGCAAAGTTAGTAAAATTTTCTAGTATTTTCTCCTTTTGATTAGAACGGCATAAATCATACTGACAAATTCAATAAAATACGTATTTTTGTAGCAACCTAAAAATTAAAAATATGAAAACTGCTATAATTTTGTCAAAAAGGTCGCAAGAAGTAAAAGAGTGGTTAGATAAAGTTGGCTTTCCTTCTAAGGAGTTTTTAGAGAAGCTAAACCAAAAATAAAAAAATCCCTTTGATAATTTCAAAGGGATTTTTGCTTTTGCTGGGTGTTTTAGCGCAGCAACACCAAAAACGAATGAATACTTGACAAATTCCCTGATTTAGTAAGATTAACATAGCCATTTCAAATAAATTAAAATAGTTTTGGAGAATAAAAATAGTTTGGTTATGTTTGAGGTGAAATGTGCGCAGTTGGACTTACAAAAAATCAAACATAAAATGAAAAGTATACACTTAATACTACTATTTTTGGGAATGTTGCTGGTTTCTACTGATTTGTCAGCGCAGGATAAACTAGATAAACTTTCTGACAAAATTGATAAGTTGGCGGAGCAAATGGCTACACAACAAATTGAAACCAACAAACAATTTGCAGAACTTGCTAAACAACAAGCTATTACAGCCACTAAAGTAGATGGTATGGACAAACGCATAGATACACAAAGTAATCTAATGATGTGTATGATAGCTTTCATTGCCGCACTTGTTGGCGCAATTATTTGGGACAGACGAGCTGCTAATTCTCCACTAGAAACAAAAACAAAAGACTTAAAACTGGAAAATGAAGTGCTTACCAAAGAAATAAATCTACTCAAAGAAAGAGAAACAAAATCAGAAAATCTACTGAAAAAACTCCTAGAAAAATTCCCTGACTTAGCTGGATTAGCATAAAAAATATAAATTAAAATATATTTTTAAAATTGAAATAGTTTGGTTATGTTTGAGGTGAAAGTAACAAGAATATCAAAAAAACCACCGTTGAATTCTATGATAAAACCAAATCTTTTTGATAGTTTTTTTCGTATTTTTTCCCAGATTGAACACAGGCAAAGATTCTTTGAATAATCTTATTTCTTAGGGCATTCAAAACAGACATTTTTGCCTTGCCTTCTGCAAGTTTTCGTTCATAATAATCTTTGAGTTCTCCTGCTTTTTTGGTAGCGGCTAGCGTACACATATGTAACAAAGACTTTAGTTTAAGATTTGCCATTTTTGATACCCTA
>JAYUKY010000109.1:0-30620 GCA_043764015.1 Raineyaceae bacterium | reverse complement strand
TAAGTAATACATTGTAAATAAACTCCTAGTTTTATTTTTTATTCTAGGTGGCGTAAACGCCACCTCTTTATATCAAAGGCAAAAATGGTTTTATGTATAGCGGTGGCGTTCACGCCACCGTAGCCTAAAAATCAGTTTTTTGAAATTAGGAACTTATTTGCAACACGTTACTCACACAAAATTAAGAGTTTTTTTGTATTTTTCTTTAAAAAATACTATTTTAACTAAAATTTCGTTTGATTTGAAATTAATAAATACATACAATAGCTTGTATTTATTCACAATTCACAATTTAAAATTCACAATTAAAATGATATTTTTCCGTCTTATTTTTGAAAGTTTTAATTTTGCTTGGCAAGCATTGCGTGCCAATGTATTGCGTACTGCATTGTCGCTTTTGGGCGTAACAGTAGGTATTTTTTCTATTATTGCTGTTTATACTATTGTGGATTCTTTGGAAAGAAGCATTAAACAAAGCCTTAATTTTCTGGGTGATAAAGTGCTTTATGTTCAAAAATGGCCTTGGAGTTTTGGACCAGATTACCCTTGGTGGAAATATATGAACCGTCCAATACCTGATTTGGAAGAGTTCCGTTTTCTTGAAAAAAAAGCTACCAATGCCTCCGCAGTAGCTATTATGGTAGATAAAAGTAATGTTACGCTTAAAGCAGGTAATTTAAGTATGGCAGGAACAGATGTATCTGGCGTGTCGCATAGTTACGAAAAAGTAAGTGATGTTTTGTTAGCGCAAGGGCGTTATTTTTCTGTTCAGGAGTCTGATAGGTCACAAAATGTAGCTATTATTGGCGACCAAATTGCTAAAGACTTGTTTCCACGAGGAAACGCCATAGGTGGTGTTATTAGTGTAAAAGGCTTGAAAATGAACGTAATAGGAGTAATGAAACGAGAAGGAGAAAGTTTTTTGGGCGGCAATAGCAAAGATGTAGAATGTCTTATTCCTTATGGTTATTTTAGCAAAATTTATAAAGTTGGTAAAAACGCATCAGAGCCTACAATTTCTCTTAAAGGATATGAAAATGATGCCAATCTGACAGCTTTAGAAGATGAATTACGGGCTTTGATGCGTGCCAAACGTAGCCTAAAACCACGTGATGAAGACTCTTTTGCACTTAACCGCCCAGAAATGATTGCTAACCAAGTTGGGGCTATTTTTGGAGTCTTAAATGTCGCTGGGGGCATTATTGGAGGACTTTCTATTTTGGTGGGAGCTTTTGGGATTGCTAACATTATGTTTGTTTCTGTAAAAGAACGTACCAATATCATTGGAATACAAAAATCTTTGGGCGCAAAAAATTATTTTATTCTGTTTCAATTTTTGTTTGAGGCGGTTTTTTTGAGTGTTTTGGGTGGAATTGTGGGTTTGTTTTTGGTTTATCTGATTACTATTATTCCGCAAGATAGTCTGGAACTTTTGCTTTCAACAAGCAACATTATTACTGGACTTGCTATTTCTAGCGTTGTGGGTATGCTTTCAGGTATTATTCCTGCTTATATTGCCTCACGTATGGATCCTGTGGAAGCTATACGTGCAAAATAAGTGTTTAGTGAAACAGTGAGTAGTGAAGTACAATGTATTTCACTACTCACTATTTCACTAAACACTATTCACTATACGCCAAACCACGCAAACCGCTTACTTCTACCTGATGTTTTTCTATGAGCATCTCAATAATGCCTTCTTTTAAACCTACGCCAGGCGTTATCATTTCTTTGATTTTTGCCCATTTCATTATGGAAAGATAGACGTTGGAGGCAGGTAAAATTACGTCTGCACGGTCAGGATTTAGGGCAAGTTCATTGATGCGGTATTCCAAAGAAGTACCTTCTAGCTGTTTTTGGACATCTTCAATGTCTTTTACTGTGATAATTTTTTTATCTTTTCCCTTGACCATAGCCGCAATTTTGTTGATATTTCCGCCAATACCAATGCCAGTAAGCTTTGGTAAAACTCCTTCAATATGGTTTTCTACCCATTCTTGCATTTCTTTCCAAACGGATTTATCTACAGCATTTTGCAAAAGTCGCACAGAACCAATTTCAAAAGATTTAGAAATAATTAGTTCTCTTTCGCAAAATAGACTAATTTCGGTACTTCCGCCTCCTACATCAATATTTAGGTAGTTTTTGTCGTCCATATTGCGCAAAATAGCTTTATTGACATATTCACTCTCTTGGTTTCCTGAGATAATAGTCAAAATCAAGCCAAATTCTTGCTTGATTTTATGGACTATTTCTGTGCCGTTTGTGGCGTCACGCATAGCAGAAGTGGCGCACATCATATAATCATCAACTTCGTGAAGTTCCATTAGGAGCTTGCACACCCCAAAAAATTTCATTATATTTTGCTCTTTTTGCGGGCTGATATATTTATCTTTGAACACATCTTCTCCCAAACGCAAAGGAAAGCGGATAGTTTCCAAAAGTTTGAAATCAATGCCACTTCTTTTAGTAATCACTCGGCAAATCTGCAAACGAGCAGCATTAGAACCCACATCAACAGCAGCTAATTTCATAATTTTTAGTTAATAATTTTATTAAAATAGTTTTATTTAATTGTTATTATTTTAACTTTTGGAGGGTTTTAAACCCTCCAAAAGTTGTTTTTACTCCACACTCAAAATATATTCTTTTTTTGCATTTTCTAAGAAACTAAAAATCTCTTTGCGTTGTGCTACAAGCGTGCTTATAAGTGTGTTTTTCTTATAAAAAATAGAGATAAATTGCCAATTTTCTTTCACATTTTCAAAGAAAGCAGTATAAAATAAGGCAAAAAAGCCACTCAAAACCATCAACATAAAATAACCTGCCAACCACAAAAAATTATGTAACCAAAACGTCTCTACTGCCCACAAAACCACGCAATAATAACTAATAAAAGTAACTATTCCGCTTGCAAGCATAATAGGAGCGAAAAAAGTTTCGTCATCTGTTATTTTGCGTGAAATCAGGCTTGGGAGCTTATAGGGCAAATAATTATTCAGAAAACCAAAGACAAACAATGGAAAACAAAGCGTCATAAACAACATAGAGAGCAAACTGGAAACCAATATGTTTTTATTCTTTTTGGACTGACTAAAAACTGCATCAGAAATCTTCAATTTTTGGAGATTTCCAAGATAACTATCTAATTTTATTTTGAAATTATCCAAAACTTTTGGATTTGTTGCTTCAAAATATTTAGCGGCTTTTACAATATGTTTGGTAAGTTCAAAATCTTTTATTTTTGCATCTAAAGAAATATTTTCGTCTTCAAAAAGGCGGTTTTTATAAATTTTTTCAATGTTTTGGATAAATTTATCTTCTACTTCATCATCTGTAACAATCATTAGTTCTAATAATTTTTCTTCTATTTTCTCTGTTAATTCTTTAACAGGATTAGATTTTTGAGAAGAATTTCCAGTATTATTAACATTATTTTCTGTTATTTCTGCAGTTTCAGGATTGTACTTTTCCTTGAAATCTTTTAGACTAATTGGCTCACCAATATTGATAAAAACTTCACTTCTAAAACGTGTAGCATCAGAGTAATTAACGCCAATAGGCAAAATCTGCAAATTTAGTTCAAAATTATTTTCAAATTCTGCACCCAATGCAATACGTGCCGTACCTGTTTTTAGCTCTCTTAAACGCCTTTCTATGATGCTACTTCCCTCTGGAAAAATCAAAATAGTACGTTTTTTACCTAGATATTCGTAGCAAGTAGAAAATGCTTTGTTGTTTTGTTCACGCATATCTACGCCTACATTTGTGCTAGCATCAGCTTTGCGGTAAATAGGTACCATATTAAGTTGTCTAAAAAGAATTTTTGTAATCTTATTAAAAACGCCTCCATTTGCCAAAAAATACACTTGTTGGTTGAGAAGATGTGCAATTAGCATTGGATCCATAAAAGTATTTGGGTGATTAGCCACAATCAAAAGTGGCGCATCAGTACGTAAAAGGTGTTTATTATGTATCAAAATACGCCTAAAAAATACGCTTAAACCAATACTAAGAATAAATTTGAAAAAATTATAAATCATTTTTTGAAGTGTGAGGTTTGAAGGGTGAAATATGAGGGTAAAAGATAGGTAAAAGATAAATGAGGCGTGTTTGCACACAAAGATAACTATTATTGCTAAAATACTAAATCTTAGCACTTAATATTTTCAAATACTTACTTTTGTATTAAACATTAAGATATAATAAACTTATTATCAATGGTTTATACAATTTTATATATGAAAATTACTATATAAACAAAATATTTCAAAAATATTTCAAAAATATTTCAAAAATATTTCAAAAATATTTTCACTTTTATTAGGAAATATGCAAAAGTTGTATGATATTTGTTTTAGTTGAATGTAGTATATAATTAAGATATTATCTAATACATTCAAAACAACCAAACTCTAAAAAACAGTACAATGAAAGCTATCAAATTCACATTCATTATTGCTATTGTAGCCTCTTTGGGCGCATTGGCAGCTTTTACTACACGTAAAGCAGACACTAACACGACAGTTGCAAATGCGAGTGCAACAAACACTACTCTTGAAACAAAAGATAAGCGTTTCAAAGAGTTTTTAGCGAAGTTTCCTAAGCAGAAAATGCCTTTGGCAATCAACCCTAATATGATGAAAACGTATCAAATGAGTAATAAAACGCTTTCTAACGACATTATTATTGCTGATACTTACGCAGACTTTTTGCCAACTTTGGCAGAAAAGAATTTTGGACGTATGCCAATGCAAGGACGTGGTGTGGCAGTTGCTAAAATCAAAGAAGGAAAAGATTTTGTTGCCGTTCTTTACGCAAACTCAACAACTTACGAATACAGCACAGAAGAAGCTCACGTAAGTATGGTTATTGCTACTTTTGATAAAGAAGGTAAACTTATCAATGAAGAAAATGTAGCTAGTCTTGGCGGTGGATACAGTTATATGACTGCAACTATCAATAAAGATTTATCTATCAGCACAAGAAACTATGAATATACTTATGAAAAAAGTTTAGCTGATTTTGGAACAGAAAACAACAAAATGACTGGTTCAAAACTTACAAAAGAAAATAATTTTATACTTGCAAGCAATGGTACTTTCACAAGTGCTGATGATATGCGTGAGTTGAAAGATGAAAGCATCAAGACTTCATCAAAAGAAACTGCAGCAGAAACGGGCAAATAATTGTTTTGAGGTACGAAATACGAGGTATGAAGTACGAATAAAAAAAGTCCTACAAAAGAAAACTCTTTTGTAGGACTTTTTTTAGTGTTAAATATGAAAGATAAAGCTGTAAATTCGTACTTCGTCCCTCGTATTTCTTACTTATTCCTTATTGCGGATTTGTGGCAAAAACTGTAGCTTCCGTAATAAAACCTCTATCACGCATTTCTAGCATAGCCAAGATAACGTGTGCAATCTCTTCAGAATCTAGTTTTGTTGGATTTTCAGGGCGTGCATCTCTTCCAGAATTAGGTAAAAAGTTGGTTTGCACCTCGCTTGGGTTTACGAGCATCACACGTATATTATGCTTACGAAGCTCTGCACGCCAACATTCTGTCATTCCTTTTAGCGCAAATTTGGTTGCCACATAAGTAGTTCCGCTAGCAAAACCTGCATTTCCTGCTGTAGAAGATATATTAACGATATTTCCAGCATTATTTTCAATGAAATGTTTAGCACTCTCACGCCCTACCATCATTGCGCCTGTGATATTTGTAGCCAAAAGTTCGTTAAATTTCTCTGTAGAAATCTCCACAAGTGGCGCAAAATGTCCAAAAGCCGCATTATTTATCAGTACATTAAAGCCTCCAAATTCTTTTATAACGGCTTGTACCATATTTTTTACATCATTTTCGTTGCTTACATCAGCAACAATGCCAAAAGCCCCAATTTCTTTAGCTACTTGATGTAGTTTTTCCGCCTTACGAGCGCATATAGCCACTTTTGCACCTTGTGCAATGAGCATTTTAGCAGTTTGCAGTCCTATACCAGAACTTGCACCTGTAATCAGGACTTTTGCCTCTTTTAAATTCATTTGTTTTGTGGGGTTGGTTTTAAGTGCGTAATTTATTGATTTCTAAGATATTAAGTCCAGTAATTTGGATAATAATTTCGTCAGAAAGCCCGTTTTTAAGGGCATTTTTGGCTACTTCTATCATAGTTGCTGACGCTACTTTTTCAGTCACCTCTGATGTTACTTTTTCAGTCACCTCTGATGTTACTTTTTCTGTAACTTCTGATGTTACTTTTTCTGTAACTTCTGATGTAATATCTGATGCAATTTTTTGTGTTAGCGCAGCTACAACTCTTATGGTGATTTCACGTTCTTGGATTTCTTTTAGTTCTTCTGCTTGGTCTTTCAAAGACATTATTTCGCTAGCTTTATAGTGCAAAAACTCCAAATAACGGTTATAACTGTAGGTATCATCTTTGTTTAGGCGCATAATGTCTAGCACATCTTTCGCTTCTTTAAGTCCCTTTGCCTCAAAATTATCCTGTACTTCACTATTTTTCAAGAAATATATCCATTGGTCTAGCTTGTCGTTGGCAATATCATTGAATTTATTGACTTTTAAGATGTAATATTCTGGGAAAAGGTCAGAAATGTTTTCTTTATCAAATTTCTCTTTTTGACGTTTAGAGAGTTGCAAAATATCCTTTGTGTGCAAGCCTTGAAAGTTGGTTGAACCTTTGTAGATATAATCTTTTCCTTGTCCCAAATCAAAATAAACAATATTTATAGAAATAACTTTTTTGACATCTATAAATTCCTGCCCCAAACCAATATGCTCTACAATAGTTTTGGATGTACCATAAATAATTCTTTGAAAATAATCAATTTCATAAGTATTTTGTATCTCTATGATAATCAGCTCACCACGAGCATTTTCTGTCAAAATATCTACTCTATTGTATTTGTCAAATTCTGCATCTTGATTGCTTTCACTCTCCAAAATGCGCATTATTTGAATATCCTCAAATAACAACTCACTCAAAAAGCCCTCCAAAACAACAAAATTAGCTTTATTGCGTAAGAGTTTTTTGATAGCCCAATCAAAACGGATTAGTTTTTTGCTCATTTTTTTGGTGGTTTTTGGTTTATTTTACTGTTATTTTTTGTGTTGCAATATTTCCTTGTACATCTTTTATTTGTAAATTGTATTTACCTTTTTGTAAAACTAATGCAATTTTGTCAGTTAAGTTGTTCACTTCAATAATATCAGTAGGAATTGCGACAGAAGCATCTTCTCCTTCGTGATAAACAAAAAGCATCAAAGGAAAAGCTAGTTTATTGTCTAGTTTCGGAAAAAAATATTTTCTTTTTTTATCCCAAACAAGCCAATCAGGTCTGTTATTGATATATTTTGCTTTCGGAAAAAATACAATAGCATCAACTTTACGACCTTTCTCTAAATTATTAAAAAATATGTTGTTATTCGCATAAATACTTGGTTCTGAAACATTTGCCCAATTATAATAAGGTGTATTTTCTTCTTCTAACTGATTTACTTGGTCTATTGTGAATGGGTCAATATCAAATTTTACTTTTAGGTAATAGCCCATAAAACCATTTCCAGCAACTTCATTTTCGTTTAAATGCCCATATCCACAATGTACAAGCACCTTTGCATTAGCATCTTTTTTGAAGATTTGAGCAATATTTTCAGCTTGCCCTCTTTCTCTTACAAACTGCCTTTCCATTGGGTCTTTGATGTCTGCATCATTTTTTCTGTGTTCGTAAGGTACAAGCGTATAACCAATTTTTAGGGCTTCTCTCGCCAAATTGCCATATTGTGGCTCATTTATGTAATACCCGCTTTTTTGGATAGGATATTTTCTCATATTAAGTAAAGTATCAGCATAAGAAAAGTCTTCTGCACATAAATAACGAAACCCTTTTTTATACATTTTTTCTAACAAAAGTGTTGTAAAAACCCTATTTTGAGGTTGATAATGTGCTTCATTCGTAATCACAACTTTGTATTTTTCTGATGTTTTCAAAATAACATCAAGTGCATTTTTTCTCTTAAATGAATGAAATAAGATGCTATCTGCTTTTGGTTTATCTGGCACATTTCTATTTGCTTTATTTCGTTGAATAAAAAGGGCTTGCGTTATCATTGTTGCCTTATAATTACTTATTTTGGAAAATGAAATTGCGTAATTTTGAAGTTTCCAAGCAACAGTTTCATTATCTACTATAATTTGAATTTCCTTTGAAGATAAATAGGGATTTTCTTGCTGTCCAAAGGCTTTAGACAGCATTGAGGAAAATGCTACAAACAGCATTAGAAAGAGATTTTTTCTGATATTTGCCATATTTTTATTAGTTTTTTGATAAAATTAAATGTTACTGTAAAAGTTCCGTTGCAAATTTTGTGTAGGAACACGCCTTGGCGTGTTCCTACACTGGGTAATGTTCCTATTTGCAGAGATTTCGCTAGATTCAGAACATGCCACGGCGTGTTCCTATGTTGATAAATACATTTTTGCAACGAAACTTTTACAATAACATTAAATTGTATTTTCATCACCTCAAAAACCTATTCTTCATTAAAATTCAAATCTTTTCCATACGTTTCTTTTAGTTGAGAAACAGAGAACAAAGCCACTACAAAAACTACTCCACCCACAATCAAAGCACTATTTATCTGACCAAAGTTTTCCAGCAGAGATTTGTAAAACATTGTCATAAAGAATAACGAACCACGCACAAAATTAGGTACACTTGTTGTTACTGTTGCACGCAAATTAGTGCCAAATTGCTCTGATGCAGACGTGACAGAAATCACCCAATAACCAGAAAAAAGTCCCAAAAAGAAGCAAAGAATATAAAAATTAGTCAAAGAAATGCCTTCTGCAAACAAATAAATACCGCTTAAAAGTGCAGAAATGATAATAAAAATATATTGTACGGCTTTTCTAGACTTCATTTGTTGGCTCAAAATGCCACTTATCATATCTCCAATAGAAAGCCCCAAATAGCAAAACATAATGGCACGCCCAGAAGTAGGCAACTCTTTCATATTTAAGGTTTTACCAAAACTTTCGCACAAATGAATAAGAAGACCAATCACAAACCACACAGGAATAGTACCTAAAATGCAAAAAAAGTAAGTTTTAAATCTATTCAAGTCAGTAAAAAGCATAAAAAAGTTGCCCATTTGCACTTTTGGAGCTATTACAACCGTTTTTTCATCTTTGTCCCTTTGAATAAAACCAATTTGAGATTTTTGTTTTGCTTTGTCAAAAAGCCCTGATTCTGACACGCCTACACGCAAAAGTAACAAGGCAAGCCCCATTCCGCCACCTACAAAAAAAGCAGTCCGCCAACCTAATTGCTCACCCACCAAAGATGCCATTACTGCGCCTAAAAGCCCCACAGATGCCACAATAGTAACGCCATAACCACGTTTTTCTTTAGTCATTACCTCATTTACAAGCGTAATACCTGCGCCCAGCTCACCTGCAAGCCCCACGCCAGCAATAAAACGCAAGATTTTGTATTGTTCTACGGTATTTATAAATCCATTAAGCAAATTTGCCAAAGAATACATAATAATTGAGCCAAAAAGCACAGAAAGTCGCCCTTTTTTATCCGCTAAAACACCCCAAAATAGCCCTCCAATAAGAAGTCCTATCATTTGGATATTCAAAATATCAATTTTAGTATTGTTGAGGTTTGCCTCTTGCACGCCCAAATCTAACAAACTTTGTTTTCCTATTACCAAAAACAATAATAAATCATAAATATCAACAAAATAGCCCAAGGCAGCTACCATTACGGTTAAATATACTTTTTTAGAAGAGGTTTCAGTCATTTTTTTAATTATAAATTAAGAATTGATGTTATGTAATTTAATTTTTTAGCTTAAAAAATATTTTTGGGTATTCTTTGTATTTTCTCTTTGTATTTCTTAGTGCTTACTTGTGCTTTTCTGTGTGTTCTTAGTGTTAAAAAAGCTACAAAGCAATTTTCAAACCCATTACGAGCATATCATCAGTTTGTTCGTCTTTACGAGTTATCCAGTCGGTTATGGTTGTATCAAGGATATTTTTCTGTTCGTCCATTGGTTTTTGATAATTTTCAAAAAGCAAAGCTTTAAGATTTTTAGTCATAAATTTTTTGCTTTTTTCTCCGCCAAATTGGTCTTGGTAACCATCAGAAGCCATAAAAATAGTTGTGTCTGTTGTGAGCGGAACGGTCGTAAGCGTAAAGATTTTCTGTTCGTCAGCATCAACCATACCTGCTATGTGGTGCTTATTTACTTCAATTTCCTTAAATTCATTATTCTGAATATAATAAATTTTATTCATAGCACCCGCACAATAAAGTTCTTTTTTCTGTTTATCTATCAAAATAATACTTCCGTCCATACCGTCCATAACCTTATTATCACCGTTGTCTAGGGCTTTTGACATATAAATATCCAATTTTTTAAGGATAATTTCAGGGGAATGCGTATTCTCTTCAATGACCACTTTATTAAAAGTGCTATAACCAATCATACTCGTAAACGCTCCAGGAACACCGTGACCTGTACAGTCCATAGCGGCAAAAATAGCCCTATTTTCGTCTATTTGATGAAACCAGTAAAAATCACCACTCACAATATCACGAGGTTTAAAAAACACAAAATTTTCCACACCAAAAGCATTCATATTTACTTTTGAGGGTAAAATAGCGTTTTGTATGCGTTGTGCGTAGTTTATACTTGCCACAATGCTATGATTTTGTTCTTCTAATTCTGCTCTTTGAATGCTTACAGTATCCAAAGTTGAGATAAGTTCTTCATTTGTGGCGTTTAATTCATCATTTTTCTCTAAAATCTCTAATTGTTGTCCTTGTAACGCTATTTGTTGTTCATTTACAGTGTCCAAAGTAGAGATAAGCTCTTCATTTGTGGCGTTTAATTCATCATTTTTCTCTAAAATCTGATATTTTTGTTCATCTAAAACTTTATTTTTTTCTAAGATAATAATTTGTTGATTTTCAAGTTTAATATTATCTTTTCGCTTCTGAAAATAAACCCAAATCATTGCAAACAGAAGTCCTAAAATAGTTAATCCAATAAGCCCAAAGGTGTTTCTTTGGCTTTCTTTTGCCTGTTTTTCGTGGATAAATTCTTGTTCTTGTAATTTTTTATCTTTTAATAAAATTTCCTCACGTTTTTTTGTTTCATTTTCTTGCGCCTGACGTGTTATTTCAGCGTTTTTCAGTTCCGCTTCTTTAAGTTGGTTTTCTTGTGTGGCAAGTGCTAAGGCTTGCGTTTGCAAAATAGTTTCATTTTTCTGTTTTTCCAATAAAAGACTACTCGTGCGAGCCTCATCTTTGAGCTGTTTTTGCTCCAATTCATAAATCTGATTAGCTTTTTCTTGCTTTTCAATCTTATATTCTTGTTCTTTTTTTTCTGCTTGGAGCGTAACATTTTTAAGGTCTAAATCTCTGATTTCCTTCTCCACGCCCAACAATTTAAGTTCATTTTCAGTATCTTCTGAAAGGCTACGGCGGCGCAAAATATCTTCTTTAAGCAGAATTTTCTCTTGTAAAATGCTATCAGAAATACTTTTATAGAGAATATGGTCTTCTAAGGCGGCTTTGTATTGCCCAAGTACGCTATGCACCTGCGAGAGTGTGTTATGTGCGCCTTTTTGTGCTTCATTATTTTTAGCTTCTTTTCCTGTATTTATGGCTAAATTAGAGTATTTTATGGCGTTTTCTTGTTCATTTGTGTAGAAATAAGTTGTGCCAATAAGGTTATAGATGTCCGCAAGTTCTGATTTGTTGGCTTTATCAGAGGTATTTTTAAGGAGATTTTCCACTTCAAAAAGGTATTTTTTTGCTGATTTAAAATCTTGCTGATTTTGCGACAAAATAGCCAAATTAGTGAGTACAACCCTATGTTCGGGCGTATTTTGAAGTCCTAATTTGTTTTGAATATCACTTGCTTTCTTAAAATTTTCTATTGATTTTGGATAATTTTTGAGTTGCTTGTAACTAAACCCAATGTTGTTGTAGGCAATTGCTTGTGCTTTTTCGTTGTTTTGATTTTGATGAATAGCTAAAATCTCCAAATTGCGGGCAAGTCCTTTGTCATAAAAACCTTGTTGATTATAGTTATTAGCGAGATTTTTCAAAACTTCTGCTTCTGTAGGCGTTCCTTTGCGCAATGGAAGCAGTTTTTCATAATTTTCTGTTGCTTGTGGATATTTTTGTAGTTTTTCGTAAGATTTGACAAGATTTTCTAGTAAAATCTCTTCAGTTTGATTTTTTTGAGAAAAATTATTGCTGGCATTGATTTTTTGCGCTTTGTCGTAATACTGAATAGCTTTGTCGTAAACCTTCCAATCAACACATAAATCCCCAATTTCTATGTTATTTTTAAGCAATTTTTCTGTATTATTTTTATCTTTTGACAAAATGGCATCAGCTTGATAATAATATTTAAAGGCAGACGTAAATTGCCCATTAGCTTTATTTTGCCTAGCATTTGTAATCAACTCATCTACAGACGTTTGTGCCACGCATTGTATTATACTTTTAGGCATCAACCCAAAAGAAAATAGACAAAATAAGAAAAATATACAAATGTATTTTTTTTGTTTCATATTTATAAAAATCTTAAAAATCAAAACTAAACCCTCCTTGTATATTTCTACCTAGTTGTGGGTTATAAATCATATCAGATTGTCCGTAGGGGCTTATTCCGCCATATTCTACATTAAAAACATTCATTACTTTTAGTCTTGCCTGCAAATTACGGTTTAGTTTGTAACTTCCCGTAAAATCTGTTACAAAATAACCTTTTATTTTGTTTGTTGGGTCTTCAAAACCTGCTTTTGTACGTATATCACGGGCATACCAGCTTGTTGTGCCTACATTCCTGACACTCAAAAATAATTTTGGAGTAACTTTCAAATTAAAATTAAGTTGTGCAATGACTTGTGGCATATCCTTAAAGTAAGGGATTTTCTCCAAATCAGTCAAAATCTCACTCCCTTGCGTGTAGGAGAAGTAAAAATCAATATTCAGATTTGTTTTTTTCTCCAAATTCTTAAATCTTAGTATCAACTGTGTGCCAAAAAGCGTGGTTGCAGCATTGGGGTCATTAAAAAAAATTCCTGTTTGTGTATTAGAGGCATTGAGGTATTTGTTTTTATCAATATCAACTTGTTTCAAATCAATAACGCCCTTCACTTGATTAAAATACGCTATTATTTCCAAAGAAATATGTTCATTTATATCATTTCTGTAGCCTATTTCGTAGTTTTGGGCAATTTCTGCTTTTAAAGAAGGATTTGGAATATTCAAATAATTTACTTGTGTACCAGCATCAGGAATAGCAATGGCGTTGTAGCTATAATACGTTGTAGGTGCTTTAAAGGCACTTCCTGCAGAAACACGCAAAGAAGATTTTTCATTTAATTTATACAAAGCAGAAAGTCTAGGATTAAAAGAATCTCCAAAAATAGACTGTTTATCATAGCGTAAGCCTGCAATAAAAGTCCATTTTTCAGTATTAAAATAGCCTTGCACAAAGCCCGCAATATTTGAAAAAACAACAGGATTGATACCAAATTTGCCAAAATTAGGCACAGAATAATCAACATTTGTACTAAAAGGTTGATACAGACTTTCGTCAAAAGGAACGTCTAAATCACCTGTTTTGGGCATATTCCCAGAATATTGAAAATTAAGTCCAGCCGTAATTTCTAGTTTTGGACTGACTTTGTAGGCGGCTATTTGCTCAAAAAACAAATCATCAGAAGCCATATATTTAAACACTCGTCCACCCACGCCACCAGGAAAATTAAACGCAAAAGCCGACTGATTATCAAGGCGGTAGCGCAAATAAGAGAGATTAGTCGTGAGTGAAAGTTTATCAATTTTTTTGTTATAAATTCCTGCAATACGAGTAATATTTTCGCCCCAAGTGGTTTCTGGGTTATAAAAAAAGTAAGATGCTGGGTCTTGCCCCAAAGAACTATGATCTTTGCGGTACATTTTCATTATATCCAACGTAAAACTCTTGTATTTGATGTTTGCACCAATAAGATAGGCTTTTTGTGGAATATCTTTTAAAATTGGACTTGTATTAGTTCCTTGATAATTAGGGGTATAGCCAGGAATTCCTACGTTAAAATCAGGATTATAATTGGTAGGATTCCAGATATTATCCAAATCATACTTGATATTTTGGTCACGTCTTTGAGAAGAATTACCATAAAAACTGTATTCTATTGACTTAGACTTACTTTTATTGACATCAAAACTGCCACCCACCAAAAACGAAGTATGCAAATAGCCATATTGCCCAATGGTTGTGCTGGCTTGCGCTGTGGTACTTTCTCCGCCATTTTTGGTAATAATATTAACAACTCCTGCAAGGGCATCAGCCCCATAAAGCGCAGACGCAGGTCCATAAATTACTTCTATTCTTTCCGCCTGCAAAACAGGCAGTTGCTCACCAATAGGCATACCAAGTGTTCCGCTAGGGTTAATGGGAACGCCATTTATAAGAATTTTTACGTAATAATTGCCACGCAAACCACGAAGCAAAAAAAGTTCTCCCTCAACGCCACTTCCAGGCTTAGAAACCTTGATACCAGGAATGTCTTTCATCACGTCCACAAGCGTTGTATAGGCATTTTGTTGGATTTGTTCTTTGGTAATCACAAAAATTGTAACGGGCAAATCAACAATTTTCTTGGCAGAACGGCTGGCAGAAACCACCGTTTGTTGGTTGGCAATATCAGATTTGGCAAGGTCATCAACGCCCAATTTGTCTATTTCTTGTGCAAAACAAGCAGAAATAGATAAGAAAACAGAAAAAACAAACAGTAACTTTTTTTTCATAAAATAAATTTAGGGACTCACAAAGATATGAAATTTAGCAAAACAAGTAGCATAAAATTGGTATTTTTTACTTTAAACCTACTTTATGGGCATTTTGGTAGAATTATCTATAAAATAAAGCATCAAAATAAACAACAACAAACAAAAATCTAATAACTTTTTATATATTTGCCTTATCATTTTAAAAATCAATAATAATATTCTCTAAACAACAAGAAATCAATGAAAAAATATCTTTTTTGTACTATTTTATGTGCTATAAATGGTCTTTTTTTGTCTTCTTTGAGTGCGCAAGTGCTTGATAGATGGCAACAAAAAGTTAATTATCAAATGGAAATTGATGTTGATACCAAAACAAACATCTTTAAAGGTAAACAAAAACTTGTTTATACAAATAACTCGCCTGATGCACTAGAAAAAGTGTTTTATCATCTTTATTTTAATGCTTTTCAGCCTGGAAGTATGATGGATGTGCGTTCTCGTACACTCCCTGACCCAGACCAACGTGTGAAAGACCGTATTTTTAATCTGAAACCTGAAGAAACTGGGCATCAAATTATCAAATCTTTGAAGCAAAATGGTAAAAATGTAGCTTTTGAAGTAGTAGGAACTATTTTGGAGGTGAAACTCAACGAGCCAATCAAAGCTAAATCTTCTGTTACTTTTGAAATGGAATATGAAAGCCAAATCCCTTTGCAAGTACGCCGCACAGGACGTGATAGCAAAGAAGGAATACGCTATTCTGCGGCACAATGGTATCCCAAAATGGCGGAATATGACCAAGAGGGCTGGAACGCAAACCCTTACGTTGGACGTGAGTTTTATGGTGTTTTTGGTGATTTTGATGTAAAAATTAGCATTGATTCTTCTTATACTGTGGGAGGTACAGGCGTGCTACAAAATCCGCAAGAAATTGGTCACGGATATGAAAAAGCAGGCTCAACTGTCAAAAAAAGCAATAATCCTAAAAATACTTGGCACTTCAAAGCCTCAAATGTTCACGACTTTATGTGGGGAGCAGACCCTGACTATATTCACACGCAAACTAGCGTAGATGGTATTGCAATGCACTTTTTTTTCCAACCAAACACTCGTGATAATTGGTCAAAATTGCCTGAATATATGGTGAAAGCGTTCCAAATAATGAATAAAAAGTATGGTAAATATCCTTATGAGCAGTTTTCTTTCGTGCAGGGTGGAGATGGAGGAATGGAATATCCTATGTCCACACTTATCTTAGGAGAACACAAAGAATTAGAAGGTTTGGTAGGTGTTGCTGTCCACGAGGCGGTGCATAATTGGTATTATGGCGTGCTTGCTACAAATGAATCATTGTATCCTTGGATGGACGAAGGCTTTACGACACACGCAGAAGATGATGTAATGAACCAAATTTTTAACATCAATTCTCCAAATCCGTATCTACAAAGTTACCAAAATTATTTTAATTTGGTGGCAACAGGAAACACAGAACCTCTGACAACTCACGCAGACCATTACAAGACAAACCGCACTTATAGCACGTCTGCGTACTCGTTTGGAGCAGTTTTTATCAACCAACTTATCTATGTAATTGGTGAAAAAGCATTTGAAAAAGGTATTTTGGACTACTTCAATGCGTATAAATTTAAGCACCCAACGCCTTCTGATTTCAAAAGAATTATGGAAAAAGCGTCAGGACTTGAATTGGATTGGTATTTGGAGTATTGGATTGGTACAACCAAAACCATTGATTATGGTATTCGTGCCATCAATGAGAAAAAAGGTGCAACAGAGGTAGTTTTAGAAAGAATTGGGCTGATGCCAATGCCTTTGGACGTTGTGGTAACCTATAAAAATGGTACATCTGAAAAATATTATATTCCTTTGCAGATAATGAGAGGAGAAAAACAAGAAGATTTGCCAAAAGCAAAAACTATTTTGATGACAGATTGGGGCTGGGTTTATCCTGAATATACTTTTACCATCAAAAAAGATAAAAGTGAGATTACAAGCATTGAAATTGACCCTTCTATGCGTATGGCAGACACAAACAGAGCTAATAATGTTGTTCCTTATGTTGCCCCTACCCCTCAAGGACGTAGCCGCAAAGATTTTGATGTTAAAGGGAAAAAAGTTAAAGTGAACAAAGGAAAAGATACAGAAAAAGAAGAAGATTAAGAGAGAGAGGTACGAAATAAGAGGTACGAATTATCAATTACGTAAGTAACGTATATTACAAACAAATTTCTAGCTTTATATTTCTTAGTGTTTACTTAGTGTGTATTTCTTAATGCACTTAGTGTTAAGAAAAAATTACTAATCATACAAAAAATAGCAAAAAACATACTCAAAAGTATTTTTTTGCTATTTTTTATATAAACAAAAAACTTATGAATGATATTATTTTTATGCAACGTGCCTTAGATTTGGCGGTTTTGGGCGAGGGAAATGTTGCACCAAATCCGCTTGTAGGTTGTGTGATTACACAAAATAACGAAATTATTGGAGAAGGCTATCACCAAAAATACGGCGAAGCACACGCAGAAGTAAATGCCATAAATAGTGTTTTTGATAAAAAATTATTGAGAGATAGCACTTTTTATGTAAGTTTAGAGCCTTGTTCTCACTTTGGCAAAACGCCTCCTTGTGCTGATTTACTTATAAAATATCAACCAAAAAAAGTAGTTATTTGTAACCTTGATAGTAACCCATTGGTAGCTGGCAAAGGCGTTGAAAAGCTAAAAAATGCAGGAATAGAAGTTGTTAGTGGCATTTTGGAAGCAGAAGGAAAGTTTGTCAATAGGCGTTTTTTTACTTTTATGGAGAAGAAACGACCTTATATTTTTCTCAAATGGGCGCAAACCGCTGATGGTTTTTTGGCACATTCAAATGCCCACACATACGAGCAAAAGCAAATTAGTAATGCTTACACACGCCCACATACGCACAAATGGCGCACCCACGAAGCTGCTATTATGGTGGGAACGAACACCGCAAAAACTGATAACCCACGCTTAGATGCACGTTTTTGGGTAGGAAATAATCCAATTAGGATTTTTATTGATAAAAACCTTTCTGTTAGTTCTGAAAGCCATCTTTTAGACCAAAAAATACCAACTCTATGTTATAATTTTATTCAAAATAAAACAAAAGAAAATTTGATTTTTGTTCGTTTGGAAGAAAAAGATGATAATTTTCTAGAAAATTTATTAGAAGATTTGTACAAACGAAAAATACAATCTGCAATGGTGGAAGGTGGAACTACATTATTAAATGCTTTTTTAGAGAAAAATATTTGGGACGAAATAGCCGTTTTCCAATCTAAAAAACAGTTTTTTGAAGGAATAAAAGCACCTTTATTAAATATTTCTCCTAATAAAATTATACTAATACAAGAAGATAATTTGTTATATTATTTTAATATTTGATTTTTATTCTTAAATTATGAATTATTAAGGTTGAGTTCACACAAACTTAACAATTTGTTATTATTGCAAAAATTGCTTGGTATTGTTTTTTGGATACCTTTGCGCCACGAATTTATCCAATCTTATTTTCTTATTTATTCCGTTCTAAAACTTAGTACAATGATTAGAAAAACGCTTTCAGTTATTTTTGCATTCACGAGTTTAGTGGCATTGGGGCAAGCTCCCGCAGGTTATTACAATGCTGCAACAGGTACAAGTTACACGCTCAAAACGCAACTGTACAATATTGTCAAAGGGCACACAGACAGAGGTTATAGTGGTCTTTGGACTACCTACGGCACGTCAGACAGAGATAATCAATATGAAAATGATAACACTATCATAGACATCTACTCTGAAAACCCTACTGGTACAGACCCTTACACGTTCACGTACAGCACCAAACAATGTGGTACATACAGCGTTGAGGGAGATTGTTACAACAGAGAGCATATCATTCCGCAGTCTGTTTTCAATTCTGCTGCTCCAATGGTTTCTGATGCACATTTTATCCCGCCAACTGATGGCAAAGTGAATGGTATTCGTTCTAATTATCCTCACGGAAAAGTCGCTACTGCAAGTTATACATCTAGAAACGGTGGAAAATTAGGTACAAGCGCGGTTTCTGGATATGTAGGTACAGTTTTTGAGCCTATTGATGCTTTTAAAGGAGATGTAGCTCGTATGTATTTTTATTTTGCTACACGTTATGAAAATACTACTGCTGGCTATCCTTATGCTATGTTTAATGGAACAAGTAACCAAGTATTTACAACATCTTTCCTCAATATGTTGCTTCAATGGCACGCAAACGACCCCGTAAGTAGCCGTGAAATTGCTCGTAATAACGCACTTTATGCAAGACAAGGCAACAGAAACCCATTCATTGATAATCCTGGTTACGTAAATACTATTTGGGGCGGCACAAGCCCAACTGCTGATACAACTCCTCCTTCTGTGCCTGCAAGCCTTATCTCTTCAAGCAAAACTACTACTTCTGTTTCTCTTTCTTGGAATGTTTCTACTGATAATGTAGGCGTTACAGGTTATGAAGTATATAATAATACAACACTCATTACGACAACAGCAACAAATTCTTATACAGTTACTGGACTTTCTGCAAATACTACTTATAGTTTTTCTGTAAAAGCAAAAGATGCTGCAGGCAACAAATCTGCAAGTAGTGCAACGCTTTCTGTAATGACAAATGCCAATACCACAGCTTCTCGTACTGACTTGTATCTTTCTGAATATGTAGAAGGTAGCTCTAATAACAAAGCTATTGAACTTAAAAATGAAACTGGTGTATCTATTTCATTATCAAGTTATTCTATTAGAAAGCAAACCAATGGTGCGGGTGCTTGGGGTACAGGACTTACACTTTCTGGTACACTTGCCAATGGAGGTAAATTTGTAGTTGTGAATAGTGCTATTGCATCTAGTTGTTATAGTACAACATCTGCTAATCTTTCTACAGCATCTGTAGAAATGGCTTTTAATGGCAACGACCCAGTAGGACTTTTCAAAAATGGTGTTTTGATAGATGTTGTAGGTACTTTTAATGGTGGTACTGCTAATTTTGCTGCCGACATAACGCTTAGAAGAAAAACTACTGCTACTGCTCCAAAAGCTACTTATAGTGCTACTGATTGGGACACATTTACAGTTGATAATTGTGGTGGTTTGGGTAATAGAGTGGTTGCTACAAAATCTAGTGATATAAAAAATACTAATATACTTCCTACTGAGGTTGTCTTGGAAAATTTGCCTGTAAGTTTTAGCATTTTTCCAAATCCTTCAAAAGGTAATATTACTATCAACTTTACAGGAGTAGAAAATTATAATTTTGAAGCTTATTCTGTCATAGGCAAAAGAGAATTTACACAAACAAATACTACACAAAGAGAATATGATTTCTCTCACTTGCCAAAAGGTATTTATATTATCAAAATTAGCTTACAAGAACAAACTATTACTAAGAAAATTGTGATAGAGTAAAAATGTGAATAATTCACATAAAAAGCCACTTTCTAAACTAGAAAGTGGCTTTTTATTGTTTGTTACTCTTTTTGTCAAAATTATGAATAACATAAACTAATTAAAGAAACCTATTTACAATAAATAGAACAAAGCTTTATCAGAAAATAATTAAAGATAATTGGGCTAAAATTGAAACTGAATTTAAAATTTTGGCGTTTGAAGAAGATGATTACCAACCTGAATTGCCTGATTTTTCAAAAGAATATACTGCTTTTCAAATTTATAGAAAATAAAAATATTTAAACATTACTAAAATGTCTGTTAAAAATAATTTGATACTTGTTGTTGATGGAAGAGTGCTTGATGCACAAGAAATTATGCATAAAATAAAAGCAAAATATGGAGAAAATCCAATTATTTCTGAAGATGCAAAAAGATTTAAAAATGATTATCAAAAAGTTATACTCAAATCTGACGAAGCAAATACTTAAAATAATACTTATTTTCTTGAAGTTAGGTATTCCACCTGACTTCATAACTCATAACTATTTAATCTATGCCTTGCATACGAGGATTTACGACAGAATTGTTGATAGAGCCAAACGTATAACTAAGCCCAATAAAAGCACCATAACTAATAGAAGTTGGTAATTGTCGTCCATTCAGAAGTAACTGATTAGGATCAACTGATGATTTTGCAAGTGAAATTTGGTCTTGGATATACTCCAAACCGCCACTAATATTCAAAGATAAGCCTTCCACAATACGCCAATTCATATCCAAATCAAGTCCTAAACGGTATTTGTTTTTATCTGACAAAAATTGCGAGGCAAACATTCTTGCTGCTACCGTTCCCCAAGGTTGTGTAATAGATAAAATACCATTGACTTGATGGAAAGCAAACATTTCGTAATCACGGTCAAAAACAGTCGTTTCAATAAATTGAATACCCTGCACACCAAGCCTATAAATCCATCTAAATTGTTTACGAGTATTTTGAGAAGTAGGAAAAATATTATATTCTATGGCAGGGGCAAGTCTTTGGGCAAATTTCAGATTTCTAAAAACGGAATGCCTGCCTGAATAAGTGCCGCCCAAAGATAAATGTTCATTAATACTTTTAACAAAAAGCATATTAGCTCCATAACCCTTCGTACTTACAGTTATTTTCTCGTCATCTATCACAAACTGGTTGGTATTCTGCGAGTAAAATGCACCAAAATTAAATCTATTCTCTGCTGTAATACGGTTTATATTGATATTCCCATTGATATTATTAGATTTTTGATTGCTTTCTCCTTGAAAATTCCCATTTATATTGAGATTAAAAACCCAATAATCCCACTTGTCATCTTGAATAACCGCAAGTTCCGAGGTTCGTTTAGGAAAATCCACAATCATTTGTTTAGAAAGTTCTGTCTTCATTACAAATTGTGCAAGCCCTGCTTTAAGCGTTTTGACAAATTGTGAGCGTATCATATCATCTGTATCTGCTTGTTTGGTAGCAAATTTGAGCGTGTCGTTTGTGCCTTCAAATTGTTTCTGACCAATAAAAGAAACAGTATAGCCTTGCCCACCACCACCATTATCTTGTACGACTATAAGTAGCTGAATATCAGAGAGAAACCTATCACGCACAAAATCAAAAAATGATAGTTCTGTACGAATGTAATCTTGATAACAGTTGGTATTTGGTGGGCAGTTGATAAATAATTTTGGAGGGTTTTTATCATTATTGCTGTCAATAGGGAGATTTTGCGCAATACTTTTTCCAAAGAAAAGAAGGAAAAAGAGAAAAAAGCAAGAATTTTTGATGCGTTTTCTTGTAAAATTAGTCATAAGAACGATAGAAAATAATGATAATAGTTAATAATTACTACTAAGAGTACTTTCTCCTAACGAAAGTTGCACAAAAATATTACTTTTTGAGCATTATTTTATTTGCTTGAAAAAAAGTAATGTATTTTCATCAACAATAAGTGTCATTTTATCAGATGTAATTTCTTTGACTTCAAAACTTTTTTTCTCTGTTTTACCGTTTTCCTGCAAAACAAGCAATTTTTTATCTTCCACAAAATCCCATTTTCCTTTGGTATTGTTGCCTTGCAGCGTAAAATCAGCATTACTATCTTCATTAAGAAAAAGTTTCATAGAGATAAGCATATCCGTACTTTGGCTGATAGTTGTTTCTGAAATGCTAATTTGTTCAGGTTTTGTATTTTTATCATAAATTTCTCTAAAATGTTGTTTGTAGGCGGTTGTATCAAATTCCCATTTTTTAGCAAGTGAAGTTTTTTGACTTTTTGCGCCACAACTAGGCAAAAAAACAAGCAAAAAAAGCATTAGAAAAGAGGTAGAAATGGCAAATATAAAAGTGTTTTTCATTTTTTTAGTTATTTTTTATGATAAAATTGTATTAAATCCCCCTTTGGGGGTTTGGGGGCTATCTTTGATGATTTAGGGGCTATTACTGCAAAAGCCCTGCACTCCATTGCAACGCATAAACAGTTTTATAATACTTTGTTTTAAGTTCAATAAGTTTCTCTAATGCGTCCAAAGCTTTATTTTCTCTACTATTGATAAGAAAAATAGAGCTTTCTCCATTCAAAAACTTAGTTTCTTCTGCCTTGACAAGTTGTTGATAATTAGCGTAATTAGTTGTTTGAAGCGTTATTTGGTTTCTCAAAGTTAAAAACTCGTTGTAATAACTTTTTATTTTGATTTGAATAGCAAGGCGTTTTTGATTCTGAAAAAGTTGTGTTTCTTCTATTTTGAGTTTAGCCTTTCTGTACTCACCTCGCCCTTGAGAGAGGCGCAAAGGCATTTCTAGCTTAATTCCGTATTGAAAATTATTCTCAAATAGCGGAAATTGCGTTGCAGAACTCAAAATATCATAACCTTTTCCTAGTTGGTTGTACCTAAAATCAATTTTTGGCAATAATTCTTGAAATTTCAGTTTTTTATCAATGCCCAAAACATCTAATTTGAAGGTGTAAAGTTGCAAATCTGGGTGATTTTTATCTGCGCTGGCAAGCAAATCAGTCAAAATTACATTAAATTTGGAAGTATCATTGATATTTGTTTCATTTTCCCAATTATCTTGCGGAATAACGCTTTCAGGCAAGATAAAAGGAGTATTATTTTCTTTCCAAAGATAGGCAGAAAGTGCCAGTCCTGCGTTTTGAAAAGCTAAATATTGACTATTTTGTTCATACAAAAAACTCTGTAATTGTGTGTTTGCCTCCACAATATCAATGGCTGGACGTTCACCGTTTGCCACAGATTTTTTCACAAGTTCCACCCGTTTTTCATTGACAATCACATTATCTCTAACAACTATATAGGTCTGATAATTCTTTACCCAAAGCCAATAATGTTCCATTGCGTCCATTAAAAGGTCATTGATAACGGCACGTTGCTCTGTGTTTGCCATTGAGGAATATATTTTAGCTTGCTTCAAAAATGCCCTTCTTTTATCCATAAGCAAGTTTTTAGCAAGAGAAACGCTCACACCAAAATAATTAGTTTCCCCAGGTGTTTGAGAAGATTCTGTACGCTCACCACTAAGATTTTCTGCACCTGCAAAAACTTCTATGCCATACCAAGTTGGTAGCCTAATTTCTGGCGTGATATAGTTGTAATAATCAGTTCCACCAAAGACTTTTTTCCCTGCTTGTACGCTCAAAAAAGGGTCAAAACCTGCACGAGAGGTGGTTACATCTGCTTTTGCTTTTTGTATATTGATATATGCTTGCTTTGAAATGGGGTGGTATTGTCGTACAATTTGTAAAACTTGTTCAGCGTTTAACACTTTTATAGAATCTTTAGGAATATTTTGCGCTTGTATGTCAAAATATCCTAAAAATAAAGTAAATAATAATAAAATAAGTTTTTTCATTTTGCTAATTTTCCTTATATTTTTGTGAAGTCAGGTGTTTCCACCTGACTTCAAATGCGTTTTTAATATTAATTTTCAGGGATAGTTATTAAATCCAATATTTACAAGTGTGTTTTTGGTGTCAGGTGTAAACACCTGATACCACCGCTAAAATACAACTTATGCTACATAATTATTTTTCTTTTTCCTTAGATTTTTCTTTGTCTTTTTCTTTTCCTGTGGCATCTTTGAGATTGTAATAATCAGGAGGAAAGCCGTTTATATTTCTCCAAAGCTCGTACCAAATTTGAACATTCTGTAAAAGGGCTATTCCTTGTGCGCCACTCCCTATTTTGAGTTGTGGAGGCCATTTTCTATCTTCTTTGTCTTCAGCTACAAGTACCCTAAAAAGTCCGTTTGGACTAATATTATTCTCAAAAGCAACTATTTTACCTCCAAAAGTGCCATAACTGCTATTTGGCCACCCACTAAAAACAATGGCAGGAAAGCCATCAAACATAAATCTAACTTTCTGACCAATATTTATTAGTGGCAAATCCACGGGCGTAACGTACATTTCAACGGCATAATCAGCCCTACTAGGCACAATAACGGTAATTGTTTCTCCATCTTTCAAAATTTCGCCAATACCCGACTTACTAGCACGCACAATTTGCCCATCTTGTGGCGCAAGGATAAAGTACATTCCATTGCGTATAGTATAACTTGCCACTTGATTTTCCAGTTTCGCTACATCTCCTTGTCCTGTTGCCACTTGGCTTTGGCTTTGAAATCTATCACTTTCCACTTTATTTATTTTTTCTGCATAATCTTGTTCTGTACTGCTTTTCTCAAGATTAGTATTCCTGATTTCTTGATAAGTTTGTGCAATTTTATTAGCTATGACTGTTTTTTTTGCAAGCGCATTTTGAAATAAAACCTCTCTTTGTTGTAGTGCTGTTTGAGAAACTAAACCATCTTCAAACATTTTCATTTGTCGTTTATATTGGTCTTCTGCGTTGTCAAATTCTTTGGCTATGGCTATTTGTTCAGCATTTTCTCCTGCCAATTTATTATCTAATTGAGATAATTTATTATTTAATTGTGCTATTTTTAATACTTTTGCACTTTGGAGTATTGTTATTTGCGCACCTGCGTTGGCTATTTTGCCTTCATAAGATGTAACTGTCCCTTTTTTTGCCTCTAATTGTTCTTTTGTGCGTCCTATAAGGTTTGGGTCAAGATAATCTTCTTTTATTTCAGAAATTTGCAAAATGGTATCTCCTTTTTTGACAAAATCCCCTTCTTTCACCCACCATTTGGTTATTTTGCCTGCAATGGGAGAATTGATATTTTGAGGGCGTTGTTCTTGTTTTAGCGTGGTAATAGTTCCTTTTGACTTTATATTTTGTGTCCAAGGAAGTAGAAGTATAATCATACCAAAAATAATCATACCAAAAAACCAATATTTTACTTTGCTTTCTTTCTCACTACGGTAAATATTCTGAAAAGTTTTTAGAGAAATTTTATGTTTTTCTAAATTTATTTGTTTCATAAGTTATTGATTAATAATTATTTATAAGTTTTATTTAAAAAATAGCTGTTGTAAAAATTCCGTTGCAAAACAGTATCTCGTTGTTTGGCGAGGAGGGACACCAAACAAGGTTATAACCCACGTTTGGTGTCCCCAACAAACATTTTTTCCAAAAATTGCAATGAATAATTTACAGTAACAAAAAATATAAAATTTTCTATTTACTGACAAATTTAGTCAAATATTAGGTAAATGCAAAAAATATACACTGAAAGATTTATCTTTATGTATTTGAATCTCATTATTTTTAACTTATAGAAATGAAGTAATAATGTATTAAAAAACAAATTGCTAATGTCTTTATCTAAATTAACAAAATAGTTTAGAAGTTTTATTCAAAAATATAATAAAATCATAACTTTATGCGTTCCATTACAGTCTTATTAAGTAATTAACTAAACATTTAACAAAAATCTCTAAAAATCATTTAAAATGACCAATAAAACAAAAAACATTTTCCTATTTGTAATGTGTTTGAGCGTATTTTTTATGCAAGAAACATTCGCACAAAAAAAGAAAAAAGACAAAAAAGATGACAAAAATGTTGTCGCACCCGTTACGCCACCTGCCAAAACTATTGCCAGTGTAACTGCCAAATGCAAGCCTTATAATGGGCTTTTTAACCTTTTTCAAGATGAAAAAGATGGTAGCGTTTATATGCTTATCAAAAAAGACCAAATTGGGAAAGAATTTATCTATTTTACCCACACAACAGACGGACTTGCGTCTTTTGGATTAAATAGAGGTTCTTTTAGAGATAACAAAATCTTTTTTATTAAGCGTTATTTTGATAAAATAGAGTTTGTAGCTAAAAATACTAACTTTTATTTTGACCCAAAAAACCCACTTGCAAAGGCAGCTGATGCCAATATGACTGATGGTATTATGCTTTCTGAAAAAGTAGAAGCAGAAGATAAAGAAAAAGGCGAAATCTTAATAAAAGCAGATAAATTGCTTTTGGGTGAAGATATTGCCGCTATTCGTCCTAATTTGCCACCCTCTTTTCAAGGTTTCCGTTTGGGCGGACTTAATAGGGACAAAACCAAATATATTGCCCTAAAAAACTATCCAAAAAATACTGATGTTGTGGTAGAATTTGTGTTTGATAATCCTTCTCCTGGCTTTGGTGCTGGTGCAGATGTAGCTGATGACCGTTTTATTAGTATCAAATCTCAGCATTCGTTTATTGAAATGCCACAAAATAATTTTAAACCTCGCTATGACGACCCTCGTGTAGGATATTTCAGTACGGAAGTCAATGATATGACTTCTGCATCTGCGACAAACTACCGTGACGTTATTCACCGTTGGAATTTGGAGAAAAAAGACCCCGCTGCAGCACTTTCAGAGCCTATTGAGCCAATTGTGTATTGGATAGAAAAAACAACACCATTAGAACTTCGTGAGCCAATTATGAAAGCTGGACTTTCTTGGAATGAGGCTTTTGAAAAAGCAGGTTTTAAGAATGCAGTTCAAATAAAAGTGCAATCTGACACCGCTACGTGGGAAGCAGGCGACATTCGTTATAATGTTTTGCGTTGGACTTCTTCTCCAAATCCTCCGTTTGGTGGCTACGGACCTAGTTTTGTAAATCCTCGTACAGGGCAGATTTTAGGAGCTGATATTATGTTAGAATATACATTTATTACAGGTGATACTCGTGAAGAAAATGTTTTTGAAGTTAAAAATCTTCCTTCAAATAAAGGAATAGAAGAAGAAACAGAACATTTTAAGCATAAGAAAAACCACGCTTATTGCTCACTAGGGCATTATTTGAACTTAGGAACAGGTTTAGGACACGCTGCTATTGGCTTGCGTGGTGGTGGAGAAACTCAAATGAAAGAATTTGGAGAAAACTCTCTTTATTACCTTATCTTGCACGAAATGGGGCATACTTTGGGCTTAAATCACAATATGAAAGCAACACAAATGCTTTCTCCTGACGAAATCAATAATAGAGATATTACATCAAAAGTGGGGCTTAGTGGCTCTGTAATGGATTATCCTGCACCAAACGTAGCACTTGACAAAACAAAACAAGGGCTTTATTTTACCAACAAACCAGGTCCTTATGACCTTTGGGCAATAGAATTTGCTTATTCTACTGCGGCTACATCAGAAACTGCTGAAAAAGCACGTTTGGATAAGATTTTAGCACGTTCTACAGAGCCTGCGCTTACTTTTGGTAATGATGCTGATGATATGCGTGGTTTTGGTGGTATTGACCCAAGAGTAATGATTTTTGACCATACAAATGATATGATAAGATACGGAACAGACCGTTTTAAGCTCGTAAATGAACTTTTGGGCAAACTTAAAGGCAAATATCTTGCTGATATGAATAATCAATCTTACCACGAGTTGGTGATACGTTATTCTGTGCTTACGGGCAATATGGCAAGTACGGCACGTGTTATCTCTCGTTATGTGGGTGGTGTGTATGTTGAGCGTGGTTTTATTGGTCAGAAAGATGCAAAACAACCTTTTACACCAGTTCCGAAAGAAGAGCAAAAACGTGCAATGAAAACGCTTTCAGAGAACATTTTTAGCCCAAATGCCGTTAAAACGCCAAATGATTTGTATAATTATCTTCAAGTGCAACGCAGAGGCTTTAATTTCTTTGGACGTGGTGAAGACCCACGCATACACGAGCGTATGCAAAACATTCAAAGAGATGTTTTGTCGCACTTTTTCAATCCAAATACGCAACAACGTATCCTAAACACAGAACTTTATGGCAATACGTACAAATTGACAGAAGTAATGGGAGATTTGACTGATGCTGTTTTCAAAGAAGATATAGCAGGAAATGTTAATACATTCCGTCAAAATCTTCAAATAGACTATGTTGGTAGCCTTTTAGGAATGTTGGGAACAGATATGCGTCCATCAATGTATGTTTCTGCTGCGCAATCTGTTGGACTTTATCAACTGCGTCAGATAAAAGCTATGCTGAATGCTGCCATTGGTGGAGATACTGCTACAAAAGCACACAGACAACATATTTTATTTAGAATTGATAAAATGCTTAAAAACTAATTTCAATTACGAATTACAGAAGATGATAAATAAATCTCTCCAAAAGCTATTTTTTAGTAATTTTTGGAGAGATTTGTTTAGCTTTAGTAAATAAATGCATTACCTTTGTAAAAGAAAATTTGTACTACTCAAAAATCTTACGGAGTACGTGTATTATATTTTGTGTAATAACTAAATCTTATATCAATATGCAACTAGAATTATTATTTACACTTGATAATGAGCAAAATTTTGAGAGCTTCAGCAATGAAAATGGCTTTACATTTTGGTATTCTTCTGATTTTATGAAATTTTTGGGATATGAAACAATACCGTCATTCAATAAGGCACTCAACAAGGCAATAGCAGCCTGTGTAACACTTAATATTGATATTATTGAGAATTTTATTCAAATTGAACGCATAGATAGCTTTGGCAAAATTGGTATGGATTGCAAATTATCCCGCTTTGCCTGCTACCTAATTGCAATGAATGGTGATGTGAAAAAGCCACAAGTAGCACAAGCGTAGGCTTATTTTGCTACTATTGCAGGTGCGCTTAACTCTTATGTAGAAGAGGCTGAAAAAGTTGATAGACTTTTGACTAGAGAAGAGATAAGCGGAAGAGAAAAAAGTATGGTTGGTGTTGTAAAGAAAGCTGGAATAGAAAATTATGCATTGTTTCAAAATGCTGGATATAGAGGTATGTATAATAAAAATATTTTACAACTTAAAATCATTAGAAATATTGATAAAAATAAGGGTTTACTTGATTTTATGGGTAAAGAAGAGCTTGCTGCTAACTTATTTCGTATCACACAAACAGAGTTAAAAATAAAGAATGAACACATTAAAGGGCAACAAAAATTGGAAGTTACTGCTGAAAATGTTGGACAAGAAGTCAGAAATACAATGATTAAAATTAGTGGTATTGCGCCAGAAAATTTTAGAGAAAAAAGAAGATATTAAAAATGCCAAAAAACAACTCAAAACTCAAAATAAAACACTCAAAAAGATAGATAAAAAGAAAAAGAAATAATCATAAGGAACGAAAATTAAATAATGTGATATTTTATATTTATTTCATACGATAATTTTGGTAGAATTTTATTTTGTTTGATTCTATCATATTCTACATTATTTGCATTTGTATTTTCTCCAATAGGATAATTTTTTTCTACTATTCTAGTGAATACTTTCAAACCTGTTTTTGTGGTTGTTTTATCTATTAGCATTTTTACAGTTTGATAAGAGTCTAATACAACTCCTTTCATAGCTTGGTGTACGTGTGCAAATAAACGGTGTTCAATAGGATTCCATTTAGAAGCATATGGTGGGTAATGACACACAATTAGTTTTTTCCCTATTTTATCTACAAGTTCTAAAAGTTTTTTCTTAAAAATATGATGTCTGTAGCAATTCCCGCCCCCTGCATCACAAAAAATAAGTATGTTTTGTGCATCTGGATAGTGATGTATGCTATAATTATCCCACACCAACACAAATTATCTGTAATAAACGCCGCCGTTTCGTGGCTTGTTCCAATAGTAATATAGCCTTTATTACGTTGTAAATCATAAATACCGTGTGGTATCACTTTTCCCTCTGCCAAATCAGAATAATCATGATCATAAACCTTTACTACACCTTGTGTATAGCATTTACCATCTCTATATAAATTACCTAAAACTTCTTTTTTCTTGCAATCAATACTAATAATAGGGCTATTAATACTCATATAAACTATATCTTTTCAGCATAAAATAAAAATAAATCTAAATTCATAATTATAAAGGTAATAAAATTAGTTGAAAATATCAAGTTATTTAACTTTCATT
>JAYUKY010000108.1:0-8050 GCA_043764015.1 Raineyaceae bacterium | reverse complement strand
ACACTGTTTTTTATTATTGGTCTGTACCATAGTGGAACGAAGGTCTGACCAATAATAAAAAACAGAAATTTCAATTTTAAAAGAGATTATGGTCAGACCTACGCTACGGTACAGACCATAATTTCTTTTAGAACTGCGTACGGTAGTAAATCTTGATAATAAAATCCCAAAAAAAAGTAATTTTTTATTGGGGATTTTATTATAAATAACGCTTTTTAGTCCTAAGACTTCAAAAACTATTTTACTTCTATTTCAGCACCAGCTTCTTCCAATGCTTTTTTCAATGCATCAGCTTCGTCTTTTGTAACACCTTCTTTAACTGCTTTTGGTGCGCCATCAACAAGTGCTTTAGCTTCTGTCAAAGGAAGACCTGTAAGGTCTTTCACCAATTTAACAACATTCAATTTTGAAGCTCCAGCAGCTTTCAAAATTACGTCAAAAGAAGTTTGTACTGCAACCGCTTCAGCAGCTCCACCACCAGCCATCATTACTGGCGCAGCAGCAGCAGGCTCAATACCATACTCATCTTTCAAAATTTGAGCAAGCTCATTTACTTCTTTTACTGTAAGACTAACCAATTGTTCTGCGAATTCTTTAAGATTTGCCATTTTTTTATAAAAATTTGGATTGTTTGAATAATTAATTTGAGTTGTACTGAATTTTTATTAATTTAAAATTACTTTACGTTTGATTTAAAATCAATAATTCTAGTACAGTTTTTGAATTTATTGAGAAATGATAACTTTTATCATCTTTCTGAAGTAATTAAAGTAGTTTTTTATCGTTTATCTTTTATTATGAAATGTCAATTATCTCCAAAATTTGTATTTTGTATTTCATTCACAATTCACAATTTATAATTCACAATTATTTTTCTTCTCTTTCAGAAAGTGTTTTAAGAATACCAGCAATTTTTGCACCTTGTCCTTTCAGACCAGAAATAACATTCTGTGCTGGGGCTTGCAATGCGCCAATAATATCTCCAATAAGTTCGTTTCTTGATTTCAGACTTACCAGTCTTTCTAGTTGGTCGTTTCCTATGAACAAACTTGTATCAATAGAAGCACCTTTTAGAAGAGGTTTTTCTGTTTTGTTTTTCTTGCGAAAATCTTTTATCAATTTAGCAGGAGTTTTGCCAGACTCATTCGTGAACATCACGCCTGAGAATCCTTTTAAAACCTTCTTGTCCGTAAATTCTGAAAAATCAGATTGTTGCGTTTCAAGTGCCTTTCTGATAAGAGAGTTTTTCACTACTCTGTATTCTACACCTGCCTTGAAGCACTCGCCACGAAGGTCGTTTACTTGCTTAACGGAAAATCCGCTTGCGTCTGTGATGTAAAAAAAGTTGGTAGCTGCAAATTTTTGGCTAAGTTCTTCAATGATAGCCGCTTTATCTTCTCTTGTCATAATTATAAGCCTGTAGAGTTTTTATCAATAACTACGCTAGGACTCATTGTACTAGACAAATGAATAGACTTTACGTAAGTTCCCTTTGCTGATGATGGTTTTAGTTTGTTGATAACTGCAAGCATTTCCAACGCATTTTCAGCTATTTTCTGCGCATCAAAAGATACTTTTCCAATAGAGGCGTGAATGATACCTGTTTTATCAACTTTAAAATCAATTTTACCAGCTTTTACTTCAATTACAGCTTTTCCCACTTCGGGAGTAACTGTACCCGCTTTAGGATTTGGCATAAGTCCACGAGGACCAAGTACCTTACCCAAACGCCCTACTTTCGCCATTACGCTTGGCATAGTGATGATAACATCAACATCTGTCCAACCCGCTTCTATTTTGGCTATGTAGTCATCTAAACCTACGTGTTCAGCACCCGCAGCTCTAGCTTCTTCTTCTTTGTCAGGAGTGCAAAGTACAAGTACACGTACTACTTTACCAAGACCGTGAGGAAGCGCTACCACGCCACGAACCATTTGGTCTGCTTTGCGAGGATCTACACCCAAACGAATATCAATATCTACTGATGAGTCAAATTTTGTATAAGTAATTTCTTTCAAAATTTGCGCTGCATCAAAGAGAGAATAATCTTTAGTAACGTCATACTTGCCTTGAATTGCCTTCTGCTTTTTGGTCAGTTTTGCCATTTTAGTTCTTCAATTAAAGGTAAATTAGTTTTCCCAAGGAGCTTTACCACTAACGGTAATACCCATACTACGAGCTGTTCCTGCAACCATTTTCATAGCCGACTCAATTACAAAGCAATTAAGGTCTGGCATTTTGGTTTCAGCAATTGTTTTCACCTGTTCCCAAGTAACAGACCCAATCTTCTTACGGTTTGGCTCTGCAGATCCTACTTCAACTTTTGCAGCACCTTTCAGTAATACAGCAGTTGGAGGCGTTTTGATTACAAATTCAAATGATTTATCAGTATAATATGTAATTAAAACTGGAGCAATTTGCCCCATCTTGTCTTGCGTTCTGGCGTTGAATTGCTTGCAAAACTCCATAATATTGATACCTTTTGAACCAAGTGCTGGTCCAATAGGAGGCGAAGGGTTTGCTTGTCCACCTTTTACCTGAAGTTTTAAATAACCTGCTACTTCTTTAGCCATTGTCGTTGTGTTTTTAAGAATACTTTACTGCTATTAGTGGAAGCCAAAAGCAGTTAATATATAAATTGTAACATTTATTCGTTTTGATTTCTGTTGTGTACTCACAAACAGAAGATTGTATATTTTATGTTGATTTTCTTTAATCAGCGTGCAAAGGTAAGACTTATTTTTTTACTTCCAAAATTATTTTTGATTATTTTTAAAATAGTTTGATAGGTGAATAATCTGGCTTTTATTTGATTTTGCCAATAGTTTATTATCTTTGTGAGCATAAAGACATTATTCTACATAACTCGTTGTTGGTGTCACTAATGCTAAAACACCAACAACGGCGGAAATATTAAATAAAATACTAGAAAAATTGGTAAAGGAATAATGCCTTATGTTATTGCTGTGGTGTAATGTTTTGCTACAAATTTTGACAGCAAACTAATGTAAGCAAAAAAATTAGTACATTTATTAAACAGTGAAGAAATTAAAATTTATAAATAAAAATAAATTATGAAAAAGCAATTAACATACATAGATTTATTTTCTGGGTCAGGTGGTTTTTCATTAGGTTTTGATAAGAAAGGTTTTCAAAATATCTTTTCTATTGATATAGAACCAAGTTTTTGTGAAACTTACAAGTATAATTTTCCTCATCACAAACTAATTGAAAAAGATATTTGCCAATTATCTGATACAGAAATCAAACACCTGAAAAAAAATGATGATATTGATGTAGTTATTGGTGGCTCACCTTGTCAAGGTTTTAGTATTGCAGGAAGTATTGGGAGAAACTTTATTGAAGACCCACGAAATAAACTTTTTAAGGAGTTTGTGCGTGTTGTAAAAATTATAGAACCTAGATTTTTTGTAATGGAAAATGTTGCACGTTTATATAGTCATAATAACGGTAAAACACGAAAAGAAATCATCAATGATTTTGAGAAATTAGGTTATAATGTTGAATGTAAAATTTTAAATTCGGCTGATTATGGTGTGCCACAAATTAGAAAAAGACTAATTTTCATTGGTACACGCTTTAATCAGAAAATTGAGTTTCCCGAAAAAATAACAGAAAAATACCTAACTGTAAAAGAAGTATTACAAGATTATCCAGTTCTTTTAAATGGCGAAGCATCAATCATTCCAAATCATATTGCAATGACACACTCCAATCAAATGCTTGAGAAAATGAGTTATATTTCAGATGGTGGTAGCAGAGAAGAAATCCCAGTAGAAATAAGACCTAAATCTGGTGATGTACGAAAGTATATTCGTTACAAAAGTGACGAACCCTCAGTTTGCGTAACTGGTGATATGCGAAAAATTTTTCACTATGAACAAAATAGGGCTTTGACAGTCCGTGAGTTGGCAAGATTACAATCGTATCCAGATGATTTTATTTTTAAAGGAACAAAAATCTCCCAACAACAGCAAGTTGGAAATTCTGTTCCGCCAAAAATGGCAGAAGCAATAGCAAGTATAATTATTAAGATGAAAGAAAATGTTTAGATACCCAAAAATAAATTACATAGGCAACAAAGAAAAAATTGCTAGTTGGATTTGTGACCAGTTCCCATCAGATGCAAAGACACTTTTTGATGCGTTTTCTGGCGGTTGTTCGCTAAGTTATGAAGCAAAATGCAGAGGTTTGGAAATTTATACAAACGACATTTTGGAAGTAAATTATCATATTGCAAACGCTTTAATTCAAAATAACAAAACTGTATTAGATAAAAATGATATTGAAATACTCTTCAGAGGACAACCTTTTGAAGGTTTTATGTTTCTTCATTATTCAAATATTTTTTTCTTCTCAGAAGAATGTAAAGAATTAGATTTATATAGAAGTAACATTGATAAGTTAGAGTCAGAAGAAAAAAAATCATTGGCATTTGCACTTATGCGTAGAGCAATGGTTCGTAAAATGCCTTACTCACGTTTTACATTGAATTGGGACACAATTACTCAGTTACGAGATGAAGAATATAGTTATCAAAAGTATAAACGTAAAAGAGCGTATCACAATGAATCATTCAAATATCATTTTCTTGAAAATGTAAATGAATATAACAATGCAATTTTTGATAATAGAAAAAATAACATTGCATATAATGATGATATATTTAATTTGATTGAAACCATAAAAGCTGATATTATTTATCTTGACCCTCCATACACAGGGACAATGAATAATTATTTTGGTTTTTATGGGTTGGTTGATAATTTTATTTCATCAACTAAAACAGTGCCGTTTGGAAATAATTTTATGAGTAAAAGTGATGCTGTATTACTCTTTGATAAGTTGTTTTCAAAACTTAAAAACTTCAAATATTGGTTTTTGAGCTATAATAATTCATCTTACCCCAAGAAAGATACGTTGCTGTGTTTATTAAACAAATATTCTGACGATGTTCAAGTAATTGAGAAAAAACATAATTATCAAATAACAGGAAAAGATAAAAAAGAAGAAAATAAAGAATTTTTATTTATTGTGAAAAATGAGCTTTACCAAGAAACTATAAAAGAAGGCTATGCTACATCAAAACTATGAAGAATATTGGAAATTAACCAACGCTTTTACAGATTATAACGGTAAAAAATTTTTAGACACGCTTAATGTGTGCATCAACTTCATTGAAGCAAACAGTGGTGAGTCTTATTCAGAAAAAAAATATTCACGTTTGCAGTTAGAAATTGAAAAAGTAAATGCAATCAATTTGATTTCCATTCGCAAGTCAATAAATCAGTTGGTAAAAATGGGATTTATCAACTCTTTTTTAGTATCATACCATCCACAAGCAATAGAATACGTTGAAGCAAAAACAAATAAGAAAAGAGAAACCTTGCTTTCAAAAATCATCTACTCAAATGCAAGTTTTAACAGAGCCATAAATAATCACTCTTCAACGAAACAAATCAACTTTTTAATCCAAACTTTGATTGAAAAAGGCACACTATCAAAAGAGGAAATAATTGCTCTAATGCTCGTTGATATTGAAGCACACAAACAACCTTTTATTTCTGAAGTAGAACTTCAAAAACACGTAAAAAATGCAACAGATATTGGTTTCATAGAACGAAAATACAACCAAATTGGTTATTTGTACAATATTCTTAGCAAATTGGATAATTTGATTTTCGTAAAAAATGACTTGTATTTTAAAGAAGATGCCGAGCAAATTTTTGGCAAAGACTTAGCAGTATCAATAAAAAAACGTGACCCATACTTGCACCGCCTTTACAAAAATCAACTACAACAAGAATGTGAAGGCATCTACGGAAAATCTTTGTGTGTATTGGAAAGATTGACATATCCAGTCCTTATTGCAAGCCACATAAAACCATTTATTCAATCTGACGAAAATGAAGCATATGACCCAAATAATGGTTTATTATTGAGTAGAACAGTAGATTCATTGTTTGACTTGAAATATATCTCATTTACAGACGAAGGGAAAATACTTTTTTCAAGTAGAATATCAGATGATGTGAAAGAGTTTTGGAAAAATTATCATATTGAACCAACAATCTTAAATGAGAAACGAAAAAACTATTTGGCTTTTCATAGAAACTTAATGGCATCAATAGATAAATCAATGTATTTTGCGCCTTAGTTGGTATGCCTTTTTTACCTTAGTTGGTATGCCTTTTCTGCCGTTGTTGCGTGTTCTAGCGTTAGCGACACCAACAACGCACTAAAGCGCAAAAAGCCCTAATTGTTAGTTAATTTTGCCAATAGTTTATTATCTTTGTGAGCATAAATACAATGTTCTACGTAATGCGTTGTTGGAAATAGCAACCTATAAAAACCCAAAAATATGATAAAAACAACCATTATTCCACAAAATAACAGCCTAAACTTCACAATACCAGACAATTATATTGGTAGAGAAATTGAGGTTCTTCTTTATGCAAAAGATGAACTGCAACAAGAAATAAAGCCTAAAAAAACAATGGCTGACTTTGCTGGTATTCTTTCAGAAAATGATTATCAAGCCTTAAAATCTCACACAGAACAAGCACGCAAAGAATGGAACAGAGATATTTAATTGATACCAACGTAATTATTGATAATTTTGGTAATAAATTGCCTGAAAAGGCTAAAACCTTGCTCCATTCAATAGATTTGACTATCTCATCTGTTACCAAAATTGAGGTTTTGGGCTGGAGAAATGCCACCATAGAACAACTACAGCCCTTATATGATTTTATGGAAATAGTAATATGCTGCCTATAAACGAGATTGTAGTGGAGAAAACCATTGCCATAAGACAAGCTAAAAAGATTGCGCTTGGTGATGCCATTATAGCTGCTACGGCTCTTGTTTACAACTTAATACTAATTTCTCGTAATCTCTCTGATTTCAAAGATATTGATGGTTTACAAGTCATTGACCCATATAATCTGTAACTCACACAAAATATAAAACTACCCAAACACGCTGTATTTTTACTTATACGAGCTTGCTAGGGTGTTTTTTGGTGGCAGGTGGAAATAATCTAACTTTTTTGTGCCTTTGTTAGTATGCTTTTTCTGCCGTTGTTGCATGTTCTAGCGTTAGCGACACCAACAACGCATTAAGAATTAAGAGGCATTTGTATGGAAAAATCATTTCTAGAAAAGTCAAATAAAATGCGTATTTTTGTATAAGTCTAAAAGTTAAATATATGGAAACCATTATTATTACAGCTAAAAATAAACTTGATGTTGATAGAATAACCAATTTTATCAGCCAAGAGAAATTAAGTGTTATTGTGGATAGAAAAACTGTTACAAAAACTAAAAATATACTTACCAAAAAGCAATTAGCCACCATTAAAGGCATTAAGCAAGGACTTGCAGAAGTCAAACAAGCAAAAAATGGTACACTCAAAACATATTCAATAGCGGAAGTTTTAGAAATACTGGAAAATGACAATTAACATAGCTTTTTTGCCTCACTTTTTGAAATAAGTAAAAAGATTGTAATTCGTTGTTGGTGTCGCTAACGCTAAAACACCAACCTTTATATAAATATTAACGCATATAATTCTTATTATTGATAATTTTTTTCTTTAAAGACATCATTTATATTATAGAAATAGTATTTTTGATAATAATTGATTCTTTTTGATGCTATGCTAAAATAACAAATAAAGTTAAGGAAAAGCCAAAAAAACTATCAAAAAATTTGGTTTTGTCATAGAATTCAACGGCAGAATATTTTGCCTTGACGCATTATAGCAAATTAGAACAAAAAATAATTATAGAAAACCTTAAAAGTAATCTTTATGATAATTATTCAGAAAAACTGAAGATGTATTTTCTGATTTTAAAGAACTTTTTGAGTTATTGGAAAATGGAATTTATAAAGTAAATCGTTACTGTAAAAGTTCCGTTGCAAAAAATGCTTTACCTTTGGTTTTTTATAAAGAAAAATACAAGTAGTTAAAATGACGTGACATAAATTAAAAAATAAGAAAATTTAGCACACTCAATAAATAAAA
>JAYUKY010000107.1:0-30677 GCA_043764015.1 Raineyaceae bacterium | reverse complement strand
TTTAGCTGACGGAGGAAAAATATTCAGGTGCTTGATTTTGTACTTGAATATTATCCAAAAACGGGGGGAAGTCTATTGTAGCCTTCTGAACAGCCTACTGAAAGGGTTTAACCATCATAACCCCACGTGGAACGTGGGGAACGACAATAAATAAAAACAAATGAAAAAAACATATAAAGATTATATCAAAATTATTGTTGCGTTGGGGCTTGCGCTTTTATTTTTGGTGTCGCAGGTGCGAGGGCAAAACGCTACGGAAGGTGTTACACAAAGCGTTACACGTTTGCTTATTGGGCAATGGCAGGCAAGTGGGGATTTGCCAAATCTCTCTCAAATACCTGAAAATGCCACTTTTTTAGATGTTATTGAGTTTACGGCACAAGGCGACTACCGTTATGGTTATAGTAATATTATTGGAAAAGGTGTTTGGGAACTATCCAAAAATGAGCAAAAAATCAAAATAAGCAACTTTACTATCAAAGTTGCCACTATTATCAAACAGAAAAATTTTGCGTTTGACATAGAAAAAATTACAGAAAATGAACTTTGGATTAGTAGAAAAGTAAAGAAAAAAATAGTCAAAATGAAATATAAAAAAGTAGTTTAATTGGGAAATTTGTATTAGTCCTAGCGGGACGACATATTTATAGAAAATAAAAAGGAAAATTTGTATTAGTCCCAGCGGGACGACATATTTATAGAAAAAATCAAAAAATAAATGAAATATTATATCATAGCAGGTGAAAAATCAGGAGATTTACACGCTTCTAACCTTATGAAAGAAATTCTGAAAAATGATACTAATGCAGATTTTAGGTTTTGGGGTGGTGAGGAAATGCAAAAAGTGGGCGGTTTTATGGTCAAAAACTATAATGAAACCGCTTTTATGGGTTTTTGGGAAGTAATTAAGCATTTGCGGACTATTTTGGGTTTTATCACAGAATGTAAGAAAGATATTCTCACTTATGCGCCTGATGTAGTCATTTTGGTAGATTATGCAGGTTTTAATATGAGAATTGCAAAATTTTGCAAACAAAAACATTTTCTTAATTTTTATTATATTTCTCCAAAGGTTTGGGCATGGAACACTTCTCGTGCCAAAACGCTCAAAAAAGCAGTAGATAAGATGTATGTTATTTTTCCTTTTGAAGTAAGTTTTTTTGAGAAATTTGATTATGAAGTTTTTTTTGTAGGAAATCCTTTGCTTGATGCCATTGCTAATTATAAGAAAAATGATAATTTCCTTGTTGATAATCAGCTAAATAAAGATTTAAACAATAAAAAAATCATTGCTATTTTGCCAGGAAGTCGCAAGCAAGAAATTGCCAATATGCTGACTACTATGCTTTTAGTGGCGCAGAAAAATCCACAATACTTGTTCGTAGTAGCAGGAATTAGCAACCTTCCAAATGAATATTATAGTAGCATAAATGCTGGCGTAAACGCACAAAACAACATCAAAATTGTTTATGACCAAACTTATGATTTGCTTTCACACGCACATAGCGCAATGGTTACGTCTGGTACAGCTACGCTAGAAACGGCGGTTTTTGGTGTTCCGCAGGTGGTTTGTTATAAAATGAGTAGTTTTACTTTTGCTATTATTAAAAGACTTATAAAAATCCCTTATATCTCGCTTGTAAACCTTGTTTTGGAGAAAAAAGCGGTTGAAGAATTGATACAAGATAATTTCAATGAAAAAAGTTTATCAGAAGAACTCCTAAAAATTTCTGAAAATGGGAACATTATGGGAGAAAAACGAGTACAAATGTTGCTTGATTGTCAGTTACTTAAAGAAAAATTAGGTACAAGTGGGGCATCAGAAAAAACAGCCAAACTAATGCACGAACATCTTTTGGAAAACATCAAAAAACTTAGTACAAGAATGAAATTGCCAAAAAGATAAATTATTGGTTATCAGTATTTTATTTTTGGAACACAAGAGCAATGTATTTAAAACAAAAACGTAGAATACAACTTGTATTCTATGTTTTTTGTTTTTATAAATTAAAAACCTTTTCTTATTTCAATTACTTTTTCTTTGTCTTTGGCATCATAAATGATTTTGAATTTTTTGCCAACAAGCTTAGGATTTTCACTTGGCGGACCTTCTCTTTTTGGGTCATCTCCTTCTAGTAAAGATTCTTTTGGCATTTTTGGGTTGTAAAGTGCAGCATCTTCCATTCCATCATTCAAAAGACTAATCTCTATTTCTTCTCCTTTGGCATTTTTGAAGTAATATTTGGTGCTTCCTGCATACCAAGTGGCACGTAAAAAAGTAACATCTATGGCATTTCCTTCTGTTTCTGTTGATTTAGCAACATTTTCAGTTGGTTTTTCTACTAGTTTTTCAACTTCTTTTTCAGTTGATTTTGCAGCTACTTTTTCTTCTGTTTTTGTGGCTAAACTATCTGTTTTTGCTTTGTTTTTTGCGGCATTGTCGCAAGAACTCAACGTAAAAGCAAGCGCTGTAGCTCCAATAAGTGCTAATGTAGCAAAAAGACGAGGTTTCAGAAAAAATTTCTGAACAAAATTGTTGGTTTTCATAATGATTATTTTGGGTTATTTCTTATAAATTTTTGATTGTTTACAAATATATTACTTATTTTGTGAAAATCAAAAAAAATACTTTATTTGCTTACAATTTAACACTTTTTCTACTGATTTTCTGCTTATTTTTATGAAAAATAATATTCTTTTTACTGCTGATACGCATTTTGGGCATAATAACATCATTAAATTTACAAAAAGACCATTTACTTCTATTGAGGAGATGAACGACAAATTTATTGAAAATTGGAATGCAAAAGTAGCTCCAAATGATGAAATATATCATTTGGGAGATGTTGCCCTGATGTCTAGCACCAAATTAGCACCTATTTTGGACAAACTAAACGGCAAAATCTACCTTATTATAGGCAACCACGAGGCTGCGGCACTTCAAAATGAAGATAAATTTGAATGGGTAAAAGATTACCACGAACTCATAGTAAAAGATGCTGATGCACACAAAGGAGAGCGTTTAATTGTACTTTTTCATTATGCTATGCGTGTTTGGAACGCCAGCCATCACGGTAGTTGGCACTTATATGGGCATTCTCACGGCACTTTGCCAGATGATATTACATCTCTTTCTTTTGATGCAGGCGTTGATTGTCATAATTATGCGCCCATTAGCTATGAAGAAGTAAAGGCTATAATGGCTAAAAAACAATGGACAAACCCTTTTCCTACTTAAAATATTTGCTTTTTAATGATAGATTTTTATATATTTGCGAAAGGAAATAAATACTATTCACTCAATACTACTCACTCAACACTAAAAATGAGCCATAAAATAGGTGTTCTTATCATTCACGGCATAGGCAACCAAATGCCTAGTTATGCTAATAATTTTATCAAAGATATCCAAGAAAAATTGGAACATTTTGAGATAAATCCAGAATTTGTCAAGATTGTGCCTGCTACGTGGTCGCACGAGGTACAAGCCGCAGAAGAAGAACTTTGGCGCAACGTCACGCAAAAAGACCCTTTAAACTTCAATAAACTAAGAAAATTTATGATTAGTTATTTTGGAGATGCGGTGGCTTATGCAGGTACGCCCAACAAATCAAATGGAATGTACCACAAAATCCACGAGAATTTGCACGAAACTATCCAAAAATTGCGGGTAGATTTGGGCGGCGCAGACAAACCACTTATCATTATTGCGCATTCTTTTGGCTCTGTGATAGCATCAGATTATATTTGGGACAGACAACAACTAGACAAAGATAATTCTATTGATATGATGGCGGATAATGATTTTGAGAAAATGCGTACTTTGAGTGGTTTTTTTACTTTTGGCTCAAATATTCCACTTTTTACACTTGGCTATCACCCTTTGCAGGCTATCCAGTTTCCACCTACACATTTACCAGAAAATCATAAGAAAAAAGCAAAATGGTTTAATTTTTATGATGTAGATGATGTTTTAGGCTTTCCTTTGAAGAGTTTGAGTGATAGTTATAACGAAATGGTTTCAGATGATGTGCAGGTAAATGTAGGTAATTGGCTAGAATCTTGGAATCCGTTGTGTCATTTTGGTTATTGGAAAGATGAAGACTGTCTGAATGCCATTGCTGATTTTATTGCCGACTTGATGAATACTATTGATGGCAAAAGTGATGGCAAAAAAGAAAAGGTAAAATAGTCAATTACAAATTATTAATTACGAATTACGGAAATTCAACTACGCCATATAAACGTAATTGTTAATTCGTAATTCGTAATTTATTTAAAGAATCTTGTTGCCTATAAAAATCCCCTTGTTGTTTTTGGAGTAATTTGTAATATTTTTCTTGTTCAAGTTTCTGATTAAGCATATAATAATATTGTCTAGCTACCAAATCTTGCGCATCTTGTGCAATAGCTTTCTTAAATTCTTCTAATGCAACTTCTTCTTTGGCTTCAGCTTGATAGCAAACACCCAAATAAAAGTGTATTTTGGCTAAATCTTGTCCTTGCGTATATTCTTGTGCGCTAAGAAAATAATTCTTTGCTTTTGTATAATAATATTGCTTAAAATTGATTATTCCTAACTGATAGCTCGCAAAATACCTGCTTGGTACAAGTGTATAAGCCTTTTCATAATTTCTTTTGGCACTATCAACCATATCAGCGTTACTAAATGCAATGCCTTTCAATAAAAAAAGACTATCATACTTGGGGCGTTGTGCTATCCCCAAATTAGCGTATTTGATAGCTTCGTTATAAAGTTTGTAGTTATTAGAAAGTTGTGCAAGTTCTTTATAAACTTCTGTAAAAGTTGGTTTTATTTGGAGTGTTTTGAAAAGATTTTGATAAGCACTAGCTGTGTCGTAGCGTTCTACTGCCATTTTCCCAGCCAAATAATAAGTTTCTGGCTCTTTTGAAGTAATATTTTGGGCTTTTTGGATATATTCTTCTGCTTTTATGTATTCTTTTTTATTTATATAAAGATGTGCTACTAAGTTATAAGCCTCAAAACTACTTTCACCTAATGTAAAAGCCTTTTCTATATTCAAAAAAGCATCATTATACTTTAAAAGATTTATCAAAATCTTTGTTTTTAAAACAAAATAAGTGCTATTTAAAGGGTTTTCTGCAAGTGCTTTGTCTATGTGAGTAAGTGCAAGGGCATTTTTTTGAAGTTGTTGGTACTTTTTAGCTAATTTATGCTGACTTTCTGCATCTTTCTCATTTTTTTCAACGGCATCACTAAGCGCAAGCAAACTTGCCTCACTTATTTCGTTGTTTTTTTCAGGAATACCAAATATTTTATCATTTGTAGGTTTGTAAGTATCACAAGAAATACAAAAAAAACATAAAATTGTTACAAAGCAATTCAAAAGAAACTTGAAAACTGATATTTTTATCATTATTTAGATAAAATTAGGATAAATAACTGTAAATTTGTACAAATATAGAACAAAAAATAATCAAAATTCAAAAAACAAATAAAAACAACTTATATGAATGATTTTTACGACAAAAATGAGCCTCGTATGCGCCTAATGATGGGCGACCTTACACAACTAGAAGTAGATGCCATTGTAAACGCTGCAAAAGAATCTCTAACAGGTGGTGGCGGCGTAGATGGTGCAATACATAGAGCTGGAGGCATTACTATTTATGAAGAATGTATGGAAATTCCTGTTGTGGTGGGTTATGTGCGTTGCCCAACAGGGGAAGCACGCCTTACTAATGCTGGTAAAATGCCTGCAAAACGTATTATACACACAGTAGGACCTATTTGGAAAGGCGGAAAAAATAACGAACCTGCCCTACTTGCCAATGCCTACAAAAATAGCCTGCTTCTTGCCAAAGAAAATGGACTTTTTACGGTAGCATTTCCTAATGTAAGCACGGGTATTTATGATTTTCCCAAAGAACTTGCCGCAGAAATTGCGCTGAAAGAAGTACGACATTTTTTAGCAGAAAATCCAACCTTCAAAGAAGTGGTTTTTTGTTGTTTTGATACAGAAAATTATCATATTTATGAGAATTTGATGAAATAAACTACAACTGTATAAACCAATAAAATATACAAAAAATGGAAAATCAACAAATTATACAAAAGTTTTATGGGGCATTTTCTAACAAAGATTATGTAACAATGGGCAGTTTATATCACCCACAGGCTACATTTACAGATGAAGCATTTGTAAACCTTAATGCCTCGCAGGTGGCGGATATGTGGGAAATGCTTATTACTCGTGGCACAGACCTAAAACTTTCCTTTTCTGACATTTCTACTGATGGAAACACAGGAAAAGCACATTGGGACGCTGATTATACGTTTTCTAAAACTGGTAATAAAGTGCATAATAGCATTGATGCGACATTTGAGTTTAAAGATGGGTTGATTTTTAGGCATAGAGATAGGTTTAATTTTCATCTTTGGTCACGTCAGGCGTTGGGTTTTGTGGGTTTATTGTTGGGTTGGACAAGTTTTTTGCAGAATAAAGTAAGCCAAACCGCAATGCAACAACTCAAAAAATTCTCTGAAAATAAAGCTAAAAAACAGAAATAAATTGCTGTTTCTTGCGTTATTATGATAGATTTTTCTAAAACAATTAAAATTCAAAAATTATGAAAAATGATGTTTATGTTGCGCAAAGCAGCAAAGGGCTTTTTACCAAAATAACCATTGGTATTGGTATTTTTATTGCAGGAATTGTAATGATTTCTTCGTTTAAACGCATTGATGCAGGACACGTGGGGCTTGTAGTCAAGCTTTATGGCTCTGAAAAAGGCGTACAAGATATTACAGAGGAAACAGGGCTTGTGTGGTACAATCCGCTTTCTACGGAGGTTTATGAGTTTCCTACGTTTATTCAGAATGTCGTTTTTACGAGAGATGCCACAGAAGGAAGTCCAACAAATGAAGAGTTTAGAGTAAGCACAAAAGATGGTTTGGTAGTTTCTTTTGATGTTTCTTTGAATTATAGAGTTGCAAACAACAAAGCCGCAGAGATTTTTAAAAAGTATAGAAAACCTCTCCATGACCTTGATAAAACCGTTATGCGTAATTATATGCGTGATTCTTACAACAAAATATCTGGAAAATATACCGCAGAACAACTCTACGAAAACAAAAACACTTTCCAGAACGAGTCTGAAGAAATGATACGAGATATTATGGCAAAAGAAGGTTTTGTGATAGAACAAGTGGTATTACTTAATGAATTGCGTTTGCCACAGGCAGTTGTGGATAACATCAATGCCAAAATAAATGCTCGTCAGATTGCTCTCAAAAAAGAGCAAGAAATAGCGCAAGAGAAAGCAGAAGCACAAAAAGAGATAGAAAAAGCTCGTGGTTATGCAGAATCTACACGTATTAAGGCGGAAGCAGAAGCAAATGCCAATAAAGCAGTTGCTTTGTCTATTTCTCCCGCTTTGATAGATTATGAGCGTGTGAAGAAATGGGACGGCAAAAACCCTACTTATGTGGGCGGTGGCGGTGGTGGCATCATAGTACAAGCTAAATAGACTAGGATTTTTAGGATTATAAGATTAAATACAGGTTATAGTGAAGTACAACTACCCGTTCTTTGCAGCGAAACTTTTAGAGTAACAAATATAATATAGAAGAGATACAAATGTAAAACTTTGATTACTAAGTAATTGTGAAAATAAAAAATAGAATTATCTGATACTAATTCCTAAATTTAACCCACAACTTACGAATGTCTTTGTGCATCTACAACGGCAATAGCCACCATATTAACAATTTCACGTACTGTACTACCCAACTGCAAAACGTGAATTGGTTTGCCCATTCCTAGCAAAATAGGTCCTATTGCCTCTCCTCCACCTATTTCCTTAATAAGTTTATAGCTTATATTTCCTGCGGCTAAATTAGGGAAAATCAGCGTATTAGGAGCTTTTTCTGCCAACGGACTAAATGGATAATTTTCTCTCAAAATATCCTGATTTAATGCCACATCTGCTTGAATATCACCATCAACAATCCAATCTGGAAAGCTCTGTTTGGTAATTTCTACTGCTTTTTGGACTTTTTCAGGGATTTCTCCGCCTGCAGAGCCAAAATTAGAATAAGAAAGCACCGCCATACGTGGCTCAAAGCCAAAAAACTCAACACCTTTATGTGTCATTCTGATTATTTCAGCCAAATCTTCCGCATTTGGGTTAATGTTTACGGTAGTATCAGAGAAAAACAAAGTACGGTTTTTATTTAGCATAATATACATTCCTGCAACTAATCTTCCCGTTTTTCTTGCACCAATTACTTCAAGTGCTGGACGGATAACTTTTGGATAACTTTTTGTCATTCCAGAGATAAAAGCATCAGCCTCACCCGTTTCTAGCATCATTGCACCATAGTAATTACGGTCAAGTAACATTCGTTTTCTGCAATCATAAAGCGTTACGCCTTTGCGCTTGCGTTTGTCGTAGAGTTTTGCTGCAAATTCTTCTACTTTTGTCGCCTCTTCCATTGGATCAATAATAACACAATCAAGCTCAAGCTCATGTTCTTTGATAAGTGCCAAAATCTTAGCTTTATTTCCCAATAAAATTGGAATAGCAATATTTTCATCTTGTGCAATTTGTGCTGCTTTGAGGATTTTGTGGTTGTCTGCTTCTGCAAAAACGACACGTTTTGGGTCTGTTTTTGCCTTCTGAATAAGTGAAGAAACGAGTTTTTCATCAATTCCTAAGCGTTTTTGCAAATCTAAATTATATTGTTCCCAATCTGTAATTTTGACTTTTGCTACGCCAGAATCCATAGCTGCTTTTGCCACAGCAGGAGAGATAGCCGTAATCAAACGTGGGTCTAGTGGTTTAGGAAGCAAATATTCACGCCCAAAACCAATATTTTGTTTGCCATAAGCCTGTTTTACCATCTCTGGAACAGGTTGTTTAGCCAAATTAGCAATGGCATAAACCGCTGCTAACTTCATTTCTTCATTGATTTTTGTGGCACGAACGTCTAATGCTCCTCTAAAAATATAAGGAAAACCAAGTACATTATTCACCTGATTAGGGTGGTCAGAGCGTCCTGTTGCCATAATAATATCCTTACGAGTAGCCATAGCCACATCATACGCAATTTCAGGGTCAGGGTTAGCACAGGCAAAAACAATAGGGTCTTTTGCCATTGTCAGTAACACTTCAGGTTTTAAAATATTACCTTTTGAAAGTCCTAAGAACATATCTGCACCGTTTAGGGCTTCTTCTAAGGTATGTATATCACGAGAAGTAGCAAATTCTTGTTTGGTAGCATCAAGACTTGGGTTATCTTTTCTTATAACTCCTTTACTATCAACCATTACAATATTTTCACGCTTTACGCCCAATGCCGCATATAGGCGTGTGCAAGAGATAGCAGATGCACCAGCACCATTCACGACAAGCAAAATATCAGAAATATTTTTACCAATAATCTCCAAAGCATTCAAAAGAGCTGCACCAGACACAATAGCCGTTCCGTGTTGGTCGTCGTGCATAATAGGGATATTCATTTGCTCACGCAACGCCAATTCTATCTCAAAACATTCAGGAGCTTTAATATCTTCTAAATTTACACCCCCAAAAGTAGGCTCCATAGCTTTTACAATGCGTATAAACTCTTTTGGGTCTTTGCAATCAAGTTCTATATCAAAAACGTCAATACCAGCAAATTTTTTAAAAAGTACGCCCTTTCCTTCCATTACGGGTTTTGAAGCTTCTGGACCAATATCTCCTAACCCTAAAACTGCTGTTCCATTAGAAATAACGGCTACAAGGTTTCCTTTTGCGGTATATTTGTAAACATCATCTATGTTTTCAGCAATAGCAAGACAAGGCTCTGCCACGCCAGGTGAGTAGGCAAGTGCCAAATCTAACTGTGTAGACATATTTTTGGTTGGCACTACTTCTATTTTGCCAGGTTGCCCTGTGATATGGTAGGCAAGGGCATCTCCTTTACGAATTTTTATAGACATATTTTTGATTATAAGCGTTTTAAAATGATTTAGTTGATTTTTTAATTACTTTTTTTGGAAATTTATTATTTTTCAGTACGCAAAAATATAAAAAAAACAATAATAATTCTAAATAAAATGCAATTTTTCAAATAAATGAATAGTTTTTTATATTTATATAAAAATTCCTTCCTGCGAAGTTGGGTATTTCCACTTGACTTAAATAACGGACAAAAAATAATGTCTAAAAATGCGCTTGTTGTCAAATCTTCCCACCTGACAACACAGAAACTCCGTAAAAATATAAAATAAAATAAAAATAAAAAAACAGAAGTTTTTTTATTCAAAAATTCGTTTATTACCTATTTTTGACTACTTTTGTCGTCCATAACAACAACATCAGTAAAACCTCAAAAAGCTAAAAAAATCCGTTATGGCAAAATATATTTTCGTGACAGGTGGCGTGACCTCCTCACTAGGCAAAGGAATTGTTGCTTCTTCCCTTGCAAAACTTCTTCAAGCACGTGGATTTAGCGTTACTATCCAAAAATTTGACCCTTACCTCAATATTGACCCTGGCACACTCAACCCCTACGAACACGGAGAATGTTATGTTACGGAAGATGGCGCAGAAACTGACCTTGATTTGGGGCATTATGAGCGTTTTTTGAATGTTCCTACCTCAAAAGCTAATAATATCACTACTGGACGTATCTACAACACCGTTATTACCAATGAAAGGCAAGGCGCATATTTGGGTAAAACTGTCCAAGTTGTGCCACATATCACAGACGAAATCAAGAGAAATATCCTTATTTTGGGTGAAACAGGAGAGTTTGACATCATTATTACAGAAATTGGTGGTTGCGTGGGTGATATTGAATCTTTGCCATTTATTGAAGCCGTAAGACAACTAAAATGGGAACTAAACGCTCACGACACTGTTATTGTGCATCTTACGCTTGTGCCTTACCTAAAATCAGCAGGAGAACTCAAAACAAAACCTACTCAACACTCTGTTAGACAGCTTTCTGAAGCGGGTTTGCAAACGGATATTCTTGTTTGCCGTAGCGAAAGACCTATTCCAATGGATTTGAGGAAGAAAATAGCCCTTTTTTGCAACGTACACATCAATTCTGTGATTGAAGCACTTGACGCAGATACTATTTATGATGTGCCACTTTTGATGAAGAAAGAGAAATTAGATGAGCGTGTGCTAGCAAAACTCAAACTTTCCTCCAAAAAAGACCCTGATTTAGATGCGTGGAAGGCTTTTTTGGGAAAACTGAAAAATCCTACTACTGAAATTACTATTGGTGTGGTAGGCAAGTACGTAGAACTTCCAGATGCGTATAAGTCTATTACGGAGGCTTTCATACATGCAGGCGCATACAACGAATGCAAGGTAAACCTCAAATGGATACAATCAGAAGGGATTTTTGAGGAAAATATAGCCACACTTTTCAAAGATTTGAATGGCATTTTGGTTGCGCCAGGTTTTGGAGAACGTGGCATTGAAGGCAAAGTTTTGGCGGTAAAATACGTGAGAGAGAATAAAATACCATTTTTTGGGATATGTCTGGGTATGCAATGTGCTGTTATTGAGTTTGCAAGGAATGTTTTAGGTAAAACTATGGCTCATTCTACTGAAATGAATAAAGAAACGCCTTTTCCCGTGATTACTATGATGGAAGACCAGAAAAAAGTCACAGATAAAGGCGGTACAATGCGTTTGGGGGCATATACCTGTGAGTTGCGCAAAGGTTCACGTGGCGCACACGCCTACGGAAAAACCAAAATAAAAGAACGTCACCGTCACCGCTACGAATTTAACAATGATTATCTTAAAGAATTTGAAGAAAATGGAATGATTGCCACAGGCACAAATCCTGACAAAAATCTAGTAGAAATGATGGAAATTCCTGCGCACCCTTGGTTTGTGGGTGTGCAGTTTCACCCAGAACTAAAAAGTACTGTAATGACTCCTCACCCTCTTTTTATGGGTTTTGTAAAGGCTTGTATGGAATAATTGTAGGCAAGAATTTTGAAGTACGAAAAATTTTGCAAAGAAACAAAAAGAGTTAAAAATGAAACTTTAATTCTTTTTGTTCTATCTGTTTTTTAGAATATTATTCTCATAATTATTTTTTTGAAATCCTATCATATTTGTTAAAATTATAAAAATGGAACATACTATAAACACAAAATTTTATACATTCAATCAAAATAATTCTTTTGGGGCATTTGTAAAATCTGACAAAGAAGGCATTTCAGAATATGTAATAATTGAAGCATTAAAGCCTAAACACGCAAATATAAGAGCTGAAGAAATAGGGCTTTACTTTGATGGTTGTGATAAGGATATTGACTGTCCTTGCTGTGGGGATAGATGGTATAGAACACACAAAAGTAATGGTTTTGAAGTGCCTACTATTGGCGGAAAACTATTGTCAGATATGGAAAAAGATGGTCACAGAGAGAGTTGCTTTATTCATTATTTAGATGGCAGATTTGAGAAAATTGAGTTTAAAGAAAAGGCTAATATGTAGTATTAACACTAACAAATAAAGTTTGACGAAGGCAGAGGAATCTTAGCGCAAATGTTTAATAAAGTCTTTTTGTACACTTTTTTTAAGCTCAAGTTAGTGGCAGTCCTTTTATGCATAATAATCACCCATTCACTCATATTTCATCTGATATTTCATCTGATATTTCATCTGATATTTTATATGATATTGCTCTATTGTTGTAAAATAGTTTCATAACTCATTTAATATTTTCAAAAAAATTACGCATCATTTGTTTTCCTTGCGGTGTCATAATGCTTTCTGGGTGAAATTGCACGCCAAAAACATTAAAAATCTTGTGCCTAAGTGCCATAATTTGGTTATTTTTTTCAATAGCCGTTATTTTTAGACACTCTGGAAAGTTTTCAGGGCTGACAACCCAACTATGATAACGCCCAACTATTATTTTTTGATTATTTCCTTGATTTTCTTGATTTTCTTGATTTTCTTTCAGAATGTTTTTATTGATATTTTTAAATATAATATCTTGATTATCAATAATTTGTATTTCACTTTCTACTCCGTGATACACTTTGTCTAAGTTTTGCAAAGTTGCCCCAAAAGCCTCTCCAATGGCTTGATGCCCCAAACAAACGCCCAAAATATTTTTTATAGGTGCATATTTTTGGATAAGCGCAAGCATAATTCCTGCATCAGAAGGCACGCCTGCACCAGGACTAAGCACAATGGTTGTATATTTTTCAACTTCCTCCAAACTTATTTCATCATTACGAAAAACATCAACACAAACACTATCAGTTACCTCAAAACCAACAATTTCTTTTACATAATCCACCAGGTTATAAGTAAAAGAATCATAATTATCTAAAATAAGTATTTTTGAAATATTTTTTTTTATCATTTTTTTGAGTTGTTTTAATGCCCAAATGTAGCATTTTTCAGTGGAAAATCACCAAAAAACACTAAATTTGGCAATATTTAATCAACTCACAACTATTTATGGATTATGATATTCTGATTATCAGTTTGGCGGCTTTTTTTGCAGGTTTTATTGATGCCATTGTGGGCGGTGGCGGACTTATTCAAGTGCCTATAATGTTCCTTGTTTTCCCTCAAATGCCTGTTTCTGTGGTAATTGGCACAAATAGGAGTGCCTCGTTTATAGGAACTTTGATGGCAGGCTATCAATATGCAAAAAGTACCCCTATTATGTGGAAAGTAGTGTTTTTTGCAGGAATAACGGCTGCTATTTGTGCTTATTTGGGTGCATTATTGGCTAGCTTTATCTCTGCAACGCTTCTAAAACCCATTATTTTGATACTGATTATTTGTTTGGGAATTTATAGTTTTTTTAATAAAAATCTAGGGCAACACAACAACACGCCTGTTTTGGATAATAATTTACTCTTAAAAAGTTTGTTTTTAGGAGCTGTAATGGGTTTTTATAATGGTTTGATAGGACCTGGAACGGGTGCTTTGCTTGTTTTTGGCTTTATTGCATGGCTCAAATTCAACTTTTTGGGTGGTTCTGGCATCTCAAAATTCGTTAATGCAATAGCTGACTGCGCTTCATTGATATTTTTTCTGATAAATGGCTTCGTATTGTTTCATTTGGCACTTCCTATGCTTGTATGTAATCTTTTAGGAGCGTATTTAGGCAGTCGTTTGGCTATTTTGAAAGGGAATTCATTTATCAGAATAATGTTTTTGGTGGTTGTAATGTGTCTCTCTGTAAGATTAGGCTATGATTTATTTTTTAAATCTTAATTACTGATATTGTGCGTTTTAGTTCTACTAAAGTGTAGCAAAAATTGATTTTTCTCAAAATACCTAGAAAATATCCAAACAAAATCCTTATTTTTGAGAAAATTTAAACATTTAATTTTCGTTATAACTCAACAACCCTCAAAATATCTCTTGAAAACTTTTGTTCGTCTTTTTGGCTACCTGCAACCCATTGCAAAACCTGCTTCTTTGTTTATTTTCTGCTCCCTTTGCGCTGCTATCTTTGGCGTAATCAATCTTACTCTTTTTATTCCGTTGTTAGATGTTCTATTTGGCAATGTAGATGTTACCAAAACACCTATAAAACCTACTTTTAGCTTTTCTATAACCTTCGTAAAAGAGAATTTTAACTACTATATGCTCACCACTTTTAGCCAATACGGCAAAGTAGGTCCACTTTATTTTGTGGCTGGTGTGGTAACTTTATCTGTTATTCTCTCCAATGTATTTAGATATATAACTACCTGTTTGTTGGAGTTCCTAAAAATGCGTTTAGTTTCACGTTTACGAAAAGAAGTCTTTGAAAAAACAACCAATTTGCATCTTGGTTACTTCTCTACTCAAAGAAAAGGAGATATTATTTCTCGTATTATGGGCGACATCTTCAATATAGAAAGCACTATTATGAGTTCTTTTAGAGCTGTTTTCAAAGATAGTGTTACGCTTATCATTTCTTTTGTGGTATTGTACAATATCTCTCCGGAACTTTCCCTGTTTTCTTTAATATTTATTCCTATCTCTGGAGGATTTGTAGCTGTATTGATAGGAAAGTTACGTAAACATTCTAATTTGGGGCAAGATTCTTTAGGAAAGCTCAATAGTATTCTTGATGAGATGCTTGGAGGATTAAAAATTGTCAAAGGATTTAACGCAACTAACTATATCAATAAGAAATTTTCTGATGAAAATACATTTTATGCCAATACAACAAAAAAAATTGCTTACCGCAGAGAACTTTCTTCTCCTTTTTCTGAAGTAATGGGCGTAATGATAATTACAGGTATAGTTGTTTATGGGGGATTGCTAATATTACAAGGAGAAAGTAACCTTACTGCTTCACAATTTTTTGGTTTTGTAGCAATGTTTTCACAAATAACGCAACCTATTAAAGAAATTACAAATAGTTTTGGGCAAACTCAAATTAGTTTGGTATCTGCAGAAAGAGTTTTTGAACTTATTGATACAAAACCTCTCATCACTAGCCCAAAAGATGCCCATAAAATAGTAGAATTTCAAAAAGAAATAGCCTTTAATGACATATTCTTTCATTATAATGAAGGTGAAGAAGTATTAAAAGGCATTAGTTTTAAAATTCCTAAGGGAAAAACTATTGCACTTGTGGGTACATCTGGCGGTGGCAAGTCCACTATTGCAGATTTGCTGCCCCGCTTCTACGACCCTACCAAAGGAAACGTAACTATTGACAATATTGATTTAAAAGACTGTGATATAGAAAGTTTGAGGGCGCAATTAGGGATTGTAACTCAAGAACCAGTGTTGTTTAATGACACTATCTTTAATAATATTGCTTTTGGCATTTCCGCAACGGAAGAACAAGTAGTTGCAGCTGCAAAAATTGCTAATATGCACGATTTTATTATGGAAAAACCTGACGGCTATCAAACTAATATTGGCGACAGAGGAGCAATGCTTTCTGGTGGACAACGCCAAAGGGTAAGTATTGCTCGTGCTATCTTGCGTAATCCCCCTATTTTGATACTTGATGAGGCTACATCTGCCCTTGATAATAAAGTAGAGAAGCTCGTACAACAAGCATTAGACAATTTGATGAAAGATAGGACTTCCTTAGTAATTGCGCACCGCCTTACTACAATACAAAATGCTGATGAAATCATTGTTTTGCAGCGTGGAGAGATAGTAGAGCGTGGTACACACAACAAACTTATGGAAAATGTAAATGGTATTTACACTAGACTTTACCGTAGCCACGAAGAACATTAATAATTTAGAAATACTTATTTGTTTACTAAAAGATAATAAACGTAATTTTACAAACAATAAATGTAAATACCCAAATAAATAAAATTATTACCTTTCTAACAAAAGTTGTTACCCAAATAATAAATGTAATTTGCCAAATAAATAAAATTATTACCCTCCTAACAAAAGTTATTACCCAAATAATAAATGTAAATACCTAAATAAATAAAATTATTACCCTCCTAACAAAAATTATTACCCAAATAATAAATGTAATTTGCCAAATAAATAAAATTATTACCCTCCTAACAAAAATCATTTTACAATTTACATTTAATATTCTACAAATAACAAATAAAAACTGTACCAATATTTATTTTTAACTTACTTATACAAATGAAAGAAGGAGTTTTTTTGAAAAGAAATAGAGATAAATGGTTAGAAATGGAGAAAGATAGTCAAAATATCTCCAAAGTTCACCCAGATAAGCTGTCTGATTTGTTCGTAGAGCTGACAGATGATTTGTCGCATTCACGTACTAATCATCCTAAAAGCCCTACAACAACATATCTTAACGCCTTAGCAATAAGGGTGCATCAAGCTATCTACAAAAACAGAAAAGAACGAGGCAGTCGCTTCATTACTTTTTGGACAGAGGAGCTTCCATTAGTGTTTTACTACGCTAGGAAAGAGATTTTGATGTCCGCTATTATATTTTTTGGAGCTGCATTGATTGGTGTCTTCTCCTGCGCCTATGATGATAGCTTTGTACGTTTAATTTTGGGAGATGGTTATGTGGATATGACGCTCCGCAACATAGAAAAGGGCAATCCTATGGGCGTTTATCAAGACCAAGACGAAGTAAGTATGTTTTTTATGATATTTTTCAATAATATTCGTGTGTCGTTTTGGGTGTTTATTTGGGGAGGGATAGAAACTGTTTATGTACTTGGCGGTACATCAATGTTTCCTTTATTTGCATTATTGTCGGTTGGGACTGCGTATAGATTATTCACCAATGGCGTGATGCTTGGTAGTTTTCAATACTTTTTTTATCAAAAAAACCTCTTTATAGAGTCCGCCTCTGTGATATGGTTGCACGGTGTAGTAGAGATTTGGGCTATTGTGATAGCTGGAGCAGCAGGTATTTTGATAGGAAATAGTATTTTATTTCCGCAAACTTACACTCGCTATGCCTCTTTCTTAAAAGCTGCAAAAAACGGTGTCAAAATCATCTTAGGAATGATACCATTTTTCTTTTTAGCCGCATTTATAGAGAGTTTTATCACCCGCTACGCTAATATGCCTATGGTTTTGAAGTTGTTGATCATCTTTGGCTCTTTGGTTTTTGTGTTGTATTATACTATTTTGTTGCCTGTTATTTGTTATAAGAAGACACTTTTGGCAGAAGATTTAAAATAGTATTTATAACAATCTTATTTTTGATTTTTGGTATTTTTTTAGTATTTTTGTGATGTTTTATCAAATAGAATAAAATAAGAAAAATCACACTCAACTTACATTTGAGCCGTTATGACACAAAAAAACTATTCAATTTTGTTGTATTATTGCTATACAACCATTGCAGATACAGAAAAATTTAGGGAAGCGCACCATCTTTTTTGCATTCAAAATAATATTCGTGGACGCATTATTGTTGCCAAAGAAGGCTTAAATGGTGCTGTTTCGGGCTTGCACGCTGATTGCGTATTGTATATGAAACATTTGAAAAATGAAGCAGTTTTTGCTGATTTTTCTGGTATTGATTTCAAAATAGAAACCCACGACAAACATACTTTTGAAAAAATAAATGTTCGTTTAAAAGATGAAATAGTATATTCCAGCCTTGCAGACATCAATCCCAATGAAAAAACTGGCATTCATTTAGCTCCAAAAGATTTTAAAAAGCTGAAAGATGCTGAAGATGTTGTAATTTTAGATGTTCGTTCTAATTATGAACATAAATTAGGCAAATTCAAAAATGCTGTAACGCTTGATATGGAAAACTTTAGAGAATTTCCTGAAAAAGTAGCAGAACTTTCTCATCTAAAAGACAAAAAAATCATTACTTATTGCACAGGTGGCATAAAATGTGAAAAAGCAAGTGCATTTTTGTTAGAACAAGGTTTTGAAAATGTTTATCAACTACATGGCGGTATCATAAAATACGGAATAGAGGCTGGAGGTGAGGATTTTGAAGGAAAATGTTATGTTTTTGACAACCGTATTGCCGTTGATGTAAATTCCGTAAATCCTAGTGAAAGTTCTACGTGCTTTGTGTGCGGTACATACAGCTCACGTATGGTAAATTGTGCCAATGCAGCCTGTAATAAGCATTTAGCCATTTGCGAAAGTTGTGGCTGGACTTTGGAAGGTGCTTGTTCTGTACTTTGCCAAATGCACACACAAAAACGCCCTTATGACGGCACAGGCTATTATGCACGCAAACCAAATGGTTATAGTGCTATGAAAAGCTGGAAAATTACGACCAAAAATTATAGTGAAAATGCTTAATTCAATTCTTCCAACTCTCTAATTATTATGAAAAAAATAGCTCTTTTAATTCTTTTTTCTTTAATTTCTTTTGCTAATTATGCCCAAAAAGCCACTTTTTTGGTGCTTGATGCAGAAGATTTTGCGCCCATTCCGCAGGCAATGGTACACTCACACATAGACGCAGGAGGCAAACAACATACAGAAAAAAATGGAACTGTAACAGTTTTTTTGGCAAAAAATGATGAAATTTTAATAGAGCATATTGGTTTTTATCCTTTGCGCCTTGTCATAAAACAACATAAGGAATTTGATTACTCACAGACAATTATTGTGCATCTTACGCCTCTCGCACCACATCACAAGCACGAGAGTGAGTTTACAGGCAAAAAACGTAAAAAAGACATCAAATCAGAGTTTGACTTTACGCACCCAAAAACAAATGTGGATAGTGGCTTGGAAATACACGTTTTTGAGCATTATGGCGCAAAAGAAAAACGTGCTGCGTGGACACAAACGCAACAAGAAAAATACAAAGGCAATTTTAATATTCTAAAATTAAATATAGATAAATAAAGTACGAAGTTTGAGGTACGAGGTACGATTTTTTGTATTTTCGTACTTCAAACTTCGTACTTCAAACTTCGTACTTCGTACCTCAAATATCACACCTCAAAATGATTTCTAAGGATTTAGATTTAGCAGAAAAACTTTTACGAGCTGGGGAACTTGTGGCTATTCCAACAGAAACCGTTTATGGATTGGCTGCTAATGCGCTTGATACTTCAGCAGTTACTAAGATTTTTGAAGCAAAAAACCGCCCCACTTTTGACCCACTTATTATTCATACAGATACGTTGGAAAAAGTCAAAAATTTTGTTATTGATTTCCCTGCAATAGCAGAAAAACTTGCCACACGCTTTTGGGCAGGCGCATTAACACTTCTTTTGCCTAAAAAAAAAATTATCCCTGACCTTGTTACGTCAGGTATGTACACAGTTGCTATACGCATACCTGCGCACCCGCTCACGTTGGCACTTTTAGCACGTTTAGAGTTTCCTCTGGCTGCACCAAGTGCTAATCCGTTTGGTTATATCAGCCCAACAACTGCACAACACGTTGAAAATCAATTAGGTACAAAAATACCACTTATTCTTGATGGCGGGAATTGTGAAATTGGCATAGAATCCACTATTATTGGTTTTGAAGGGGGAAAAGCTATTATTTACCGCTTGGGAGGTATTTCTGTGGAAGAAATAGAAAAGCTTATAGGAAAAGTAGAAGTAAAAACTTCTTCTTCTAATCCTAAACAAACGCACGCACCAGGAATGTTAGAAAGCCATTATTCCCCAAAAAAGCCATTATTTTTGGAAGATTGTAGCCAACTTACGTCAAATCTTTTTGATGTTTTAGAGAAATATGAACATAATAGAATTGGTGCGCTTTTTTTTAGTGAAAATGAGCCTAGTTTACTACCTCAAAATCAGTTATTCCTTTCAAAATTAGGAGATTATGCGGAAGCAACCAAAAATTTATTTGCTATGATGCGTGAGCTAGACACAATGGATATAGACGTAATTATAGCAGAACTTTTGCCAGAAATAGGGCTTGGACGTGCCATAAATGACAGATTGCGCAGAGCAGCAGCCAAATAATAACTTAACTGCTATCACAATTTAATTGCTGATAGGTGTAACTTCAAAATAAAATTTGAAGTCTTTTTGTTTTTATGAAATATTTTAGCAAAAAATACGTTACAATATAATTGATACCGCCACAAAATTCACCTAACTAAACTAATCTTAAAAAAAGACTAATAACTACTTTCAGTAGAATGAAAACTAATCAAAGAAAACAATCAAAAAACATATTAAAAAATTCATTGAAAAAATACTTTAATGCCTTCTTTTTAGGTTTATTTTTATCTCAAATGCTTCCAAATATAGCATCTTGCCAAGACAAAATAGATAGAGAAAAATACCAACTCAAAGCGCAAAAAACAACTGAAAAAATCAATATTGATGGTATTCCAGATGAGAAAGCGTGGCAAAATGTGGAGATAGCCAAAGATTTTTTTCAAAATTCCCCTTTTGATACGGCTTTCGCAACCGCAAAAACAGAAGTTAAAATGCTTTTTGATGATAATTTTGTTTATGTTTCTGCGGTTTGTAAAAATCAAAAACCACAAGATTATGTTGTTACTTCACTTAGAAGAGACTTTAATACGCCAAGTAGTGATTTTTTTCTTTTTGTTTTTGATTCTTTTTTAGATGAAACTAATGGCTTTGCTTTTATAGTAAATCCGCTTGGAGTGCAACGTGAGGGACTGATTGCCAATGGTGGCGGACAAGGTTCTGACCCTGATTGGGACAATAAATGGTACTCCAAAACGGCACAATATGAAGATTATTGGACTGTGGAAATGGCTATCCCTTTCAAATCTATCCGCTATAAAGATGGTTCAGATGAATGGTTTGTAAATTTTGGGCGTAGTGTACGCAAAGCAAACGAGTTTTCGTCGTGGGTGCCTGTCAATAGAAATTTTGGACTTTCTAATCTTGGTTTTACAGGAAAAGTATTGTTTTCTGAACCTCTCCCAAAACCTACCACAAACATCTCCCTAATTCCTTATATTACAGCTACTTATAACAAAAATAAAGAGAAAAATACGCCTGCTAAATTAGGCGCAAACATAGGCGGAGATGCCAAAATAGCCGTTACACCCTCTCTTAATCTTGACCTAACTTTTAATCCAGATTTTGCACAAGTAGAAGTAGATGCACAAGTTACGAATTTGGACAGATTTGAGCTTTTTTTTCCTGAAAGAAGACAGTTTTTTCTTGAAAATTCTGACTTATTTGCACGCTCTGGATTTAGTCAAATACGCCCTTTTTTCTCTCGTAGAATAGGTTTGGGGCAAGATAAAAATACAGGTCAGGCAGTCCAAAACCCTATTCTTTATGGTGCAAGACTAAGTGGAAAAATCAATAAAGATTGGCGCATTGGTGCGCTCAATATGCAGACAGGAACTGACAAGGAAAAAGGCATTTTAGCAACTAATTATAGCGTAGCGACCTTCCAGAGGCGTATTTTTACACGTTCCAACATTGCAGGAATTTTCATCAATAGACAACGTACTACAGATACAAGCGGAAAATTTGAACTTAATAACCAAAATTACACTCGTATTATAGGACTAGATTATAATATGTTTTCTGCTAATAACCGTTGGGTGGGAAAGTTTTTTTATCATAAATTACTCACAGACAAGAATTTAACAAATACTTATACACACGCCTCATATTTGGGTTATACTGTCCAAAAATTTAATTTTAACTGGAATCACGAGTACGTTGGCACAAACTATAATCCCAATGATATTGGATTTGTGCGTAGGCAGGGGCATTGGCGTTTAGAGCCTTCCGCCTCCTTTAATTTTTTCCCAAAGGCAAATTCAAATTCTAATCTAAATAGGCAACAACTAACGCTTTATAGCAATTTTTATTGGACTTTATTTGATATTGAAAATGTGGTAAAACCTTTGGATTTGACTGATAGAACACACTCTATTGGCTACAATGCGAATTTTATCAATACAAGTGGGGTAAGTTTTAGTTTTTTTAATAATTTTGTTAAACTTTTTAGAGATTTTGACCCAAGCAACACAAATCAACCAACAAAGCTCAAAGCAGGCACTTCTTATGAGATGTACGGCTGGAATTTCAACTATAATTCTGATGGGCGTAAGTTGTTTACTTATGGCTTTAGTCAATCTTATCAGAGTTATTTTGATGGAAATTTATTTAATTTAGGTGCAAATTTTGGCTACCGTTTGCAGCCTTTGGGGAGTTTTTCTCTTAATGCAAATTTCAATAGAGTTATCACGCTTGGGACAACCAATAACCTGTTTTTGATAAGTCCACGAGTGGATTTGTCTTTTACAAAAAGCCTATTTCTAACAACCGTTTTGCAATACAATAGCCAAATAGAAAATATGAATTTTAATGCACGTCTGCAATGGCGTTTCAAGCCCGTTTCTGATTTATTTATTGTTTATACGGATAATTATTTTACAGAGGATTTCAAAATCCGTAACCGCTCACTTGTACTTAAACTCACGTATTGGCTGAATATTTGATTAGTAAGTAAAAGCATTAAAATATTTAAAAAAAATTCGGAATTATTTTTAAAATTGTTTTATATAAAAAAATGTGTAATTTTGTGTAAAATGATGTAAATCAAAATAATAGAAAGCTATATGAAAACCTACATAAAAACCTATTTTACCCTTTTTTTAACTATTTTGAGCCTATTTTTTAGTCTGATTTTTAATGACTTGCAGGCGCAAATGTTCCCCACACCACCGCAAAAAGTGCCTGTACTCACACAACCAAGCACTATAAAAACAAACGCTATTTCTATACTTAATTCTACTTATGATGAAGTAAATCCCAATATTTCACCTGATGGAAAATACTTGTTTTTTATGTCAAAACGTGGCGGAATGACGTGGTCAGCCACAAGAGATGCCGCAAACGGTGGCGGTTTTGATGGTGATATTTGGTTTTCTCAAAAAATAAACGGCAATTGGAGTGCGCCTGCCTCACTTGGTGCAACTGTAAATACCTTTGATGGTGAAGATGAGCCTAATATCTCACCTGATGGGCAAACAGTTGCTTATCAAAGTTGGAAAGATTGGAGCACTCGTTCTGGACCTTATTATAAAGCTGCCCTGCAAGGCACTTATTGGGGTACACCACAGCCTTTGGGAGGTGGAATACACCAGTTTTTTATGAATGAAGATGTAAAAGGAGTATCACAAGCAACTGATGGTATGGCTATCTCTCCTGATGGTAATACTTTTATTGTGGCACTCGGAGATTATGTAAAAAATATGGATTTGTATATTAGTTTTAGGGTAGGTGGTGTCTGGTCGTATCTTACCAAACTTAATATTAGTACGCCTTACAATGAGCGTGCGCCATTCATTGCGGCAGACGGAAAAACGCTTTATTTTGCCTCAAATGGCTATACTTCCGCAGGTGGTTTGGATATCTTCAAAGGAACACTCAACGCAAATGGTACTGTAACAGACGTGGTGAATATTGGCGCACCTTTCAATACTGCACAAAATGACCAAGGTTTTATCTTGACTGCAGACGGAAAAGAGGCTTATTTTGTCAGAAATGGAGATATTTATTATGCTGATATCACTAATTCTCCCAAAATAATGAAGCCAAAAAGCACGCTGATTATTGAAGGAGTTGTTACGAGCAAACGTACCAAAAAACCTATCAATGCTGAAATTGTTTTTAAGGCTGATAAAACGAATAAAATCATTGCTAGCAACGCCTACACTGGAAAATATGTACTTGTTTTAGAAAAAACAGACCTCAAACAATTAAATCAAGCTATTAAAAAAGTAGGTTATACGCCTTATATGAAAGCTATTACAGTTACAAATGATGATAATTCTGAAAAAATAACCCTTAATATTGAACTAGAAGATAGTGAAGAAAGCATCAAACAACGTGAGGAAATAGCTAAGAAAAAAGAAGATTTGCTTAAAAAACAACGTGAAGAAATCAAAAAAAGAGAAGATTTGAAAACAGGAAAAACGCTTGTGCAGCAAAAATATGCTCGTAGAGAAGCTATGGCTGAATATCCACGCTAAAACATTTTTCTCAATAAGAAGTTATAAGTTTACACACCACAAAGAAATATTTTTTTACTGAATTTTTTAACCCATTTGTTTTTTACAATTCGTTTTTTAATGGAGAAATTATATATAAAATCAACAGAACTTACGTCACAAGTTACGCTAGACCATACTATTGGCAAAATTGAGTTTGTTGGTATATCTATTCCAGAAGATTCTTATGAGTTTTTCACACCCATTCTTGCGTGGATAGACGAGTACATAGCTAACACTTACGAAAAAACTTTAGTTGTTTTTAACATAACTTATTGTAATACAAGTTCTTCAATGTTTATTTCGGAGATTTTGCGCCGCCTACGCCGTATCTTCAAAGAACAAAAAGCCATTCGTATAGAATGGTATTATATGCCAGATGACGAAGATATGCAAGAACTAGGAGAGAATTTTAAGCGCATTAGCCAAATGGATTTTGATATTATTGTATTATAAAATTAAAAAAGCCTTTAAATTATGAATTTAAAGGCTTTTTTAACTACTTTTTAGCTATTTCTTTTGATTTATCTTTTTAGATTTATTTCTTTCAGAAGTGCTTTATAATCTTCATTTTCAGGCTCAAAACGCAGGCAAATAGTTATTTTTTCTTCTGCTTTTTTATAATCTTTCAAGCCCAAATATGCAGTTGCAGCCCAATAAGAAGCTTCATTATTAAAATTATCCAAACTTAATATTTTGTCTGTATCCGTAAGGCAAAGCCTATAGTCTTCATTAGCAACATAATAACTGGCACGTTCCAAATAAAAGTCTTCATTTTCTGGGTCATTTTCAATTGCCTCTGTAATGATTTCTATAGCATCTTTATATTGCTCATTTTCATAAAAAACCTGCGCCAAAGTATAGAGATAATCATTTTCATCTGGATTTAGTGTAATTGCTTTTTGCAGAAATATTGCTGCTTGTGAATAATCTTCTTTATTTTTAAAATAAATTCCTTTCACGAAATAGTAATATTCTAAACCTAAACTTTCATTTAGATTTTTCTCTGGATTTAGGTAATCTAGATTGATTTTTTGATAGCTATTTTCTGCTTTTTGAAGTGATTTTTGTGCCAAATCTAACGACAAATTTTCTTTATTTTCTTGTTTTTGATAATTTTGTAAATACGCAAAAGCGCAAATAACGTGATTGTAAGCAGAAAGACTATCTATTTTGATAGCTTTCTGTATGCTTTCAAGCATTATTTTTGGACTGTCTGTATTCAAGGCACGAGTCTTAAAACCTACTACTTTTGCGCTATCAAGTTGCTTATTATTAACGCTTAGGAGTTTGCGTAAATCTCCTAAAAGTACAATTTCTTCTCCTAAAAAATTCTTTTGTTCTATTATTTCTGGCAAAACAGAAATGGCACGCAAATAATCCTCTTTTGCATTAGTTGGTGATATTTTATAACTAATTACTGCCCTATCATATAACATATTTGCCGAAATTTCTTCTTGTTCCAAAAGTAAAGAAAGTGCTTTATTTATATTTTCAGAAGCATTTTTAGTGCTGTTTGGCATTTCTTTTAGCTGAAAATAATTTTTAGCTAATTGATAAAATACATCAGGATTTTTAGATTGTATATTATTTTTTAGATTTTGATTATCAGAATGAAGGTTTTTAAGGACAGAAACAGCCATTACGTACTCCTTACGCATATAATGCGCCTGCGCCCACGTCAGAAAATCAACTTCCTCAAAATCTTCTGCATCTTTTTTAGAAAGCATCAAATAAATATCAATAACTTCTTTATATTTTTTATTTTCAAACAAAATAAGTGCCTTAATACGCATTGCATCATAGTTTTTAGCATTAATAGCAAGGCTTTTTTCTATGTCTTCTGTTGCTTTTTTATTATCATTCTGAAAATAATACAAATATGCCCTCAACTCATAAAAATGGCTGTTTTTTGGCTCTCTTTTGATGGCTTCATTGAGGTAGTTTTCTGCTGTTTCATACTCTTCTGTAAGCATATAAAGTTGCCCAAAATCTGCATAAATATCCGCTTTGGAGCTATCTAAGACATAGGCACGCAACAAATAATCTTCTGCAATATCAAAGTTTTCTAATTTCATATTTGCCTTACTTGCACCCACAAAAGCCGCTGTATCTTTTGGAAAAACCACCAAAACCGCCCTAAAACTCTCATCTGCAAGTGTATATTCACGCATTGCCAACTGATAAAAACCCCTAGCATAAAGCGTATTCCTATCTTTTGGGTTGATTTTTTCACACGCTTCAAGTAAGGCAAAACCTTTATTAGGATTGCCTTTTTCAAACGCTTTGATAGCATTTTTATAGGTTTTTTGAAGGTTTTGGGCTACTATTGGGAAAGAAAATAATAAGCTAAAAAGCACCAAAAAACAGAATTTTATTGATTTCATTGAGAATAGAAAGAAATTTTTCACAAGTTTTTCACAAGTTTTTCACAAAAGTAAACTTTTTTCGCTATTTTAATAAAAATAAAGCATATTTTTGCAAACACAAAATTACTCTTAAAATGGAAAATGACTTAATTATCAAAGAATTACAACAAACAAATGCAGCTTTACAGGATTTATTTGATAATTCTAATGATTTGATTTTTGTTTGTTCCTTAGAAGGAAATTTATTGTTTAGTAATAAGGTTTTTAGGGAAAAATTAGGTTATTTTATAGATGATTTGAAAGAAATTAATCTTAAAAATATTATTGCAGAAGACTACAAATCAACCACTTATACCCAAATTTCTGCTATTTTTGAGGGTGAAGATAATATTAGTTTTCAAACGGCAGTTTATACCAACAAACGCCAACTTTTGCATCTTTCTGGCAGGCTCAATGCAAGACGTGAAAACAACAAGATACTTGCCTTCAGAGGTATTTTGAATGATATTACGGATAGAATTCTTGCTGAAAAGCAGTTAGGAAACCAAACAGCACGCCTAAATGCAATTTTTGAAAGTGGCTCACATCTGATGTGGACTGTGAGCCGTGAGCGCAAATTTACGGCTTTCAACAACAATTATGCTAAGGCAGTGGAAGAGCAATATGGCATCATTCCACAGCTAAATCAGCCACTTGATATACTTAAAAGTGCTATTGCACAAGAAAAAGTAGATATTTTTTGGAAAGAGAAATTTAAGGCTGCATTTCTTGGAAAAGTACAACATTTTGAAATAAAAGTAATTGACAGAAATGGTATTTTGCGGTGGCGTGAAGTTTATCTAAATCCTATTTATATTACTGAAAACAATGAGAATAATTCCATTCAAAGTATCCAAAATGATACGCAAACGAGTACACAAAATAATATTCAAAACATACAAGAAGTTGCAGCCATTGCGCACAATATCACAGAAAAAAAACTCTCTGAAATTGCCTTAAAACAAAGTGAAGAAAAATTTAGAAATATTTTTATTTCGTTTCAAGATATTTATTACCGCTCTGATTTAAAAGGAGTTATACAAATGATAAGCCCTTCTATTTTTGAGTTGGGAGGCTATCTTCCAGAGGAAATGTTAGGAAAAAAAGTAACAGATTTTTATGTTTTGGAAAGTAATAATAATAATGAATTAGTCAATACTGTTTTTCATAAAGAATTTCTTAAAAAAGCCTTTAAAATCTTGTTTAAAAATGGAAAACTACGAAATTTTGAAGTTGGCTTGCGTTGTAAAAACGGAAGTGTAGTAGAAAGTATGTCTAATATTCGTTTGATTTTTGATGATTCTGGAAAACCATTTGCCATTGAAGGCGTGATTAGGGACATCACAGAACTCAAAAAAACAGAACGTAAAGCACTACTCGCCAAAGAGTTAGCAGAAAAATCTTTAAAAGTAAAAGGCAGTTTTCTTGCTAATATGAGCCACGAAATTAGAACGCCAATGAACGGAATTATTGGTATGATAGATTTACTTTCAGGTACGGCTCTTTCTCAAAAGCAGCAAGAATACGTACAAATTGTTAAAAAATCTTCTGAAACTTTGCTCACAATTCTGAATGATATTTTGGATTTATCCAAGATTGAGGCGGGCAAAATGCAACTTAATGAAAAAAATATTTCTTTGAAAAATACAATAGATAAAATTTATGCACTTTTCAAGCAACAAGCAGAAAGCAAACATAATCAACTAAAATTTTCTTTTGAAAATGATGTACCTGATGCCATTTTTGCTGATGAAACACGCCTTTTGCAGATACTTTCCAACCTTGTTTCTAATGCCATTAAATTTACAGAATTTGGGAAAATTACAATTTATACAGAAGTTGAGAAAGTTTTAGAGAATCAACAAGAAATTATCCTAAAAATCTCAGTAAAAGATACAGGAATTGGGATTTCTAAGGAAAATTTGGATAAACTTTTTTACTCTTTTAGTCAAGTAGATAACTCATTTTCAAAGAGTTATGCAGGCACAGGTTTGGGTTTGGTTATTTCAAAAGAATTATCTAACTTGATGCAAGGTGAAATGGGCGTAAGCTCCGAGATAGAAAAAGGAAGTTGTTTTTATTTCACTTTTAAGACAAGTATTTTAAATGCTTCACAAGAAAATCTAACAAATAATTTCGCAGATAATTCCACTAAAAATACTGATGATTATCAAGAGACTACGTTCTTTGATACTTCTCCTTTTATTTTAATTGTTGATGATAATGCTATCAATAGGCGTGTGGCTGGTGACATTTTGGAGAAAAGCGGTTGTAGAATAGATTTTGCGGAAAGTGGTTTTGTGTGTCTTGAAAAAGTACAAAAAAATCAAACAGAAAATTTATTAGAAAATCATAAATATGCACTTATTTTGATGGATATTCAAATGCCAGACTTAGACGGTTTGGAAACTATGAAAATCTTACATCAAAATTCACTACAAAATGTATCAGAAAGTCAGCACAAAATACCCCCTATCGTGGCTATGACTGCTTACGCTATGGTAGAAGACAAAGAAAAATTTTTAAAAAGTGGTTTTGACGACTATATTTCTAAGCCTATTCGTGCCGAAATTTTGCTGCAAACCATTCAAAGAATATTTAATCAAAATATTGATAAAACTGACCCTAATCCCTCTTTTAAAGAAAATGAGTTTGTTTCTCTCGCTTTTAAGGAAGAGTCAGGGGTGATTTTATTAGAAAAAAACAACGAAATTATCAATAAAAATGTACTCCAACAACTCAAAAAATACGGTGGCGAGGAACTAATATTGGAAAGTTTACAAGATTTTGAAATAGAAGCTAAAAATCTTATTGAAAATTTGGAATTTTTTATTCAAAATAATGATTTTAGGCAAATAGCCTCATATATACATACGCTCAAAGGCAATGCAGGCACGCTAGGCGCAGATGATTTGGCAGAAAAAGCTGCTGTTATTGATAAAAATATGAAAGAAAGAGAATATCTAGAAAATGATGCAAATTATAAGGAAAACTTACATCAAAATTTCGGAAAATTAAAGGAAAGTTTTGAGGTTTGGAAAGCGTATTTTAAGGAAAATTTTTAAGCTTTTTCTGTTTATTTTTCGTATATTTACACGAAAATAAATAGCTTAAAACTATGACAAATAAAATAAAACAATGGTCTGAAGCTGAAATAATTGATACTTTTGGACTTACCAAAACCAAATTAAATGGGAAATTAAGCATAAAATCAAATACAAATTTGCTAGAAAAATGGTTGGATACTACAACTATTCTTAGTAATGAAGATGCAAAAACTGTAACAAATCTTGCACAAGAAGCACTGGAAAATGTTGAAAATTGGAATGAAGAAGACCTAAAAATGAATTTTATTGCCTTTATTATTGCCATTTCTGGACTAAAATCAAATGATAAATTTCGTAGCCTTTATGAGAAAACAGTTCAGGCAACAGTTGAAGGGCATTTTTTGAAAGCAAAAACAGATTTTATGATTGCAAAAGGGGTGATGGATTTGGTAAAAGTGCCTTATTTTCATTTTCAAGAGTACAAAAAAGAAAAAGACCCCAATGGAGACCCATTAGCGCAACTAATAGAGGCTTTTTTGATAGCACAAGAGAAAAATAAAAACGGAAAACCAATGTATGGAGCATACGTTGTGGGCAGATTTTGGTATTTCGTAACAATGGAAGGGAAAAATTATTGCGTTTCTAATGCCTACAACAGCACAGAAGAGAAAGATTTAATACAAATAATTGCTATTTTGCGCAATTTTAGAGTAATATTAGAAACAACTTTGATAGACTAAATAATTGTGAATTGTGAATTGTGAATTGTGAATTGTGAATTGTGAATTGTGAATTGTGAATTGTGAATTGTGAATTGTGAATTGTGAATTGTGAAT
>JAYUKY010000106.1:0-30977 GCA_043764015.1 Raineyaceae bacterium | reverse complement strand
TGAATATAATGATGTTATTTTTATACAAAATTACAATAAAAATTTGATATATTACATTGTTATATTTTTATAAAATAGTTTCTAAACATACTCTTATGAATTTTTATGTATGGAGGTTGAGAAAGCCTAGCGCATAACATTAGGTTTGGCATTATTGGGGCTTAACGAATGCTTCATCAAAAATAAATAAAATATATCTTTGTCCTTGTTTTATTTCTGAAAATACAAAGTTTCAAATATATCTAAACCAAACTTATCTCCCAAAATCCAACTGACTTTTTGCCACAAAATAATTAAAAACGGAAATTTTACTGACAAAATTTCCGTTTTTTCGTTTCCAAAACTTTTTTAGTAGCTATTTAGTAGGTAAAATCAAAAAATAATATAAATCTGCTAAAAAATCACTATCTTTGCAAGTAGAAAAATGTCACATAACCTCACATTATTATGACTGATAAAGAAACATATAATAAAAAAATTGATAGGCTCAAAAAGCTAATAATGTTCACAAAAAAGCGTATTGTGGGCTACAGCGAGTTTATTGAAATTAGAGAATTATTGAGTGAACTTGGTGGAATGTCAGATATTGAGTATGAAACAATGCTCAAAAAGTATAGTTTTGATTTTGATAAACTGTATTCAAATATCATTGATGATAAAGACATACCGCATATAGATAGAATCAAAACCTCTGAAATGATAGGCACGCTATCTGGTACAACACTAAATTTAGAATATAGATTTGTAAAAAATTATGACAAGTTTTTGGATAAAATTGAAAAATAATTACGTTTTTATTTTGGTAAACTTGTTTACTTCTGTGTTTTTCTTGGTGTTTGTATCCTATATTTATGCTACTTTTTGGCAAAATAATTTTCTTAAACAAAACCTAAAACAAGTAGAATACAAGATTGATAAACTCAAATTGACAAAAAAAGATAGTTTAACTTTAGATTTGAATAATAAAATTTTGTTGATAGAAGCTGAAATAAAACGAGTTGAAACCAATAATGATAAAAGATTTGAGGTTTTAGGTTGGTCTTTTGGTATCTTATCAACTTTTATTAGTATTATTTTATTGGTTAATATTGTCAACTCAAGGACAACTAATAGAGATATTATCAAAGACGAAATAAATAATTCTAGTAGCGAAATTAAAGAAAAATATGAGGATTTAATCAAAAAATTAGAAGCAGTAGAGAGGGAATATAATGCGGAATTAGAAAAATTAAAGAATAATACAACTGAATAGCAAATAAAAGTTAGTTCGTGGCTTATGCACGCAACTGACTTTTTGCCACAAAATAATTAAAAACGGAAATTTTACTGACAAAATTTCCGTTTTTTTGTTTCTGCTACTTTTTTAGTAGCTATTTAGTAGGTAAAATCAAAAAAAGGAATTAAATTTGCAGGGAATTTCAAAAATTCTAAAAAATAAAAAGAAATATTTGTGCGTTTAATTTATAATTCACAATTCACAATTCACAATTAAAAAAATGTCCAATTTAGTTGCTAGAGTGCTTGCCAAAGTGTTTGGCTCAAAAATAGATAAAGACCGTAAGGAACTTGTGCCTTACGTAGTGCGTGTGAACGCAGAATATGCCCGTTTGCAAAATATTTCTAATGACGACTTGCGTGGATGTACAATCACCCTAAAAACTATCATCAAAGACAAATTACGTCCTTTTGATGAGCAAACAACAACCCTGCGCCAACAAGCTGAAAATCAGCCAAATGTAGCTGAAAAAGAAAAAATATTTGCCCAAATTGACACCGTTAGCAAAGATGCAGACAAACAATTAGAAGAAGTTTTGATGGAAATCTTGCCAGAAGCATTTGCTATTGTCAAAGAAACGGCACGAAGATTTAAAGAAAATGAAGAATTAGAAGTAAATATAACGCCTTTTGATGAAGAAATAGCCATTTATAAACCCAACGTAGAAATTAGAAACGGTAAAGCTTATTGGAAAAACTCGTGGATAGCTGCTGGAAATATGGTTAAATGGGATATGTTGCATTATGACGTTCAAATTATTGGCGGTGTGGTGCTTCATCAGGGCAAAATAGCGGAAATGGGTACAGGTGAAGGAAAAACCCTTGTGGCTAGTTTTCCTGCGTTTTTGAATGCTTTGGCGGAAAAAGGCGTACATATTATTACGGTCAATGATTATCTTGCAAAACGTGATAGCGAGTGGATGGCACCACTTTTTGAGTTTCACGGAATGTACGTGGATTGCATAGACAAGCACCAGCCCAACTCTGATGCCCGCAGACGTGCCTATGCCGCACATATTACGTACGGTACGAACAATGAATTTGGTTTTGATTATTTACGTGACAATATGGCACGTGACCCGCAAGAACTCGTACAACGCAAGCACCACTACGCAATGGTTGATGAGGTGGATTCTGTGTTGATTGATGATGCAAGAACGCCCCTTATCATTGCTGGACCTGTTTCTCGTACTGGACAAGATGAGATGTTTCACGCCCTAAAACCTCGTATTCAAAAGCTCGTAGAAGCCCAAAAACAAGTGGTAAATGAGTTTTTGAATGATGCCAAAAAGAAATTAGCAGCAGGCGACAAAGAGGCTGGTATTTCTTTGTTTAGAGCGTTTAGAGGACTTCCAAAAAGCAGACCTTTGATAAAATATCTAGGAGAAACTGGTATGAAAGTGCTTTTAAATAAATCTGAAGCTATTTTCCTTGCTGAAAACTCAAAACTAATGCCAGAAGCTGACAAACCGCTTTTTTTCACTATTGAAGAACGTACAAACGAAATTCAATTAACGCAAAAAGGACTGGATTTGATAACTTCGTCTGGTGAAGACCCTAAGTTTTTCGTTTTGCCTGATATTGGTACACAAATCTCTAAAATTGAAAATAGCAAAGAGATTTCTGGAGAAGAGCGTGCAGAAAGAAAAGAGAAACTCATAGAAGATTATACCACCAAAGCAGAGCGTATTCACACTATTAACCAACTTTTGAAAGCATATTGTATGTTTGAAAAAGATACAGAATACATTATTGTTGATGGAAAAGTGAAGATTGTTGATGAGCAAACAGGGCGTGTGATGGAAGGAAGGCGTTATTCTGACGGTTTGCACCAAGCATTGGAGGCAAAAGAAAATGTAAAAATTGAAGATGCCACGCAAACGTATGCGACCATCACGCTACAAAATTATTTCAGAATGTACCATAAACTCGCTGGAATGACTGGTACGGCAGAAACAGAAGCAAGTGAATTGTGGGATATTTATAAATTAGATGTTGTCGTTATTCCTACGAATAGAAAAATTTTACGCCAAGATGAGGAAGATTTAGTCTTTAAAACGGCACGTGAAAAATACGGCGCAGTGATTGATGAGATACAAAAACTCGTGGCAGCAGGTCGTCCTGTACTTGTAGGGACAACTTCTGTGGAGATTTCGGAGCTTTTAAGCCGTTCTTTGAATATGAGAGGCATAAAACATAACGTCTTAAACGCAAAACAACACGCAAGAGAGGCGGAAGTGGTGGCAGAAGCAGGCAGAACAGGTGCAGTTACGATAGCTACGAATATGGCTGGTCGTGGAACGGATATAAAACTTACGCCAGAATCTAAGGCGGCAGGCGGACTTGCTATCATAGGCACAGAACGTCACGAGTCTAGGCGTGTGGATAGGCAGTTGCGTGGGCGTGCAGGTCGTCAGGGCGACCCTGGAAGTTCACAATTTTTTGTGAGTTTGGAGGATAGTTTGATGCGTCTTTTTGGCTCGGATAATATTGCTAAATTGATGGACAGAATGGGACTGAAAGAAGGAGAAGTTATCCAACATTCTTGGGTTACTAAATCCATTGAAAGGGCGCAACGCAAAGTAGAAGAAAACAATTTTGGGAGTAGAAAACGCCTTTTGGAGTATGATGACGTAATGAATATGCAACGTACACAAATTTACCGCCGCCGCAAAAATGCGCTTTTTGGTGATAGATTGGAGGTTGATATTTATAATATTTTCTATAATACGGCACAAGGCGTGTCGGACCAACTACAAATCCCTGATAATTATAGTGATTTTGAGGTAGAATGTGTTTCTAAACTTGGTTTTGCACCTCCAATGACTGCTAATCAGGTTTTTGGGAAAGATACCAAAGAAATTGGAAGAAAACTTTATCAAGATGCTATTGTTCATTATAAGGACAAGAAAAAAGCAACCGCAAATAATGCGTTTCCTATCTTAGAACAGCGTTTTAAGGAAATTGGGAATGAATATCAGTTTATTCAGTTTCCTTTTACAGATGGCAAAAAACAGCTTTACGTTGTTGCAGACATCAAAAAGTCGGTTGATACGCAAGGAATGGAGCTTTTGACTTCTATGGAGAAAAACGTCACGCTGGCTATCATTGATCAAGAATGGAAAGAGCATCTACACGAAATGGACGAGCTAAAACAATCTGTTCAAATGGCGGTTCACGAGCAAAAAGACCCACTTTTGGTGTATAAATTTGAGGCTTTTAAGATGTTCAAAAACTTTGTTAGGCGTGTTGATGGTGATATTTCTAGCTTTTTGATGCGTGCAGAAATTGCTAATGAAGATTATAGCCAAATGCAAGCAATGGAAGAGGAATACCAACGCCAAGAACAACAAAAAATCATCTTGCAAAAAGAGGGTTTTGACGAAGATGACGAGCCAGAATACAACGACCCAACGCCTGTGCAGGTTACTTCTCCTCTGAAATCTTTGAAAATAGCCGACCGCAACCAAAAAGTGTCTGTACGCTACGCAGATGGCACAGTTTTGAAAGATGTCAAATACAAAAAAATAGAAGAAGATTTGATGAATAACCGTTGTGTTTTGATACAAAGCTAATTTTATTGAAATAAGAAAATCCTTCTTTATTTGAACATAAAGAAGGATTTTTTTGTTTTTTATTTTGAAGATTTATTTTTAATTAGTTATATTTGTGGAAATACTGAAAGAAAAATAGAAAATAATGGATAAATGCTAATATTACAAGTAGAAACACTACTACCATTTTGGAGATATGACAATCCTGATACTTACTCCATTGTGATGGGAATTTTAGGGATTGTGTTGTCCATTGCTGGTTTATATTTTTCAATAGAAAGTAGGCGGTTTTCAATAAAAGCATTTCACGAAGCAGAATTAGCAAAAAAAGAAGCTGAACTAGCTAAAAATGCTGCTTATTCCGCTGGAATTATTGTTAAAACACAGGAAATTTTAATGGAATTAGAAAGAATATCAAATGAATGCTTCTTTGATGAAGACATAACTTATTCTAAAGCAACTAAGAAATTAAATTCAATAGCATCACGTATATATGTGATATTGGGCATGTACGGCAAAGATGAAGAATTCAAAGAGCAGATAGAAGCTATTAAAAATAATTTTGATACCGTAAAGTTGGCTTTAGAAAGTGCCAATCCCTCTGCTCCTGACAATTCTCTTAATGATAAAACAATTGATAAAGAATTTAAAGTAAATTATCCTTATAATATCACTTCACTACATTTTACTAAACTGATTAACAATTTGAGTACTTTAAGAGGAACATTGAATAGTAAACTCATTAAAAATCAAATAAATGGCAACTAATAACGTAAATACACAAATACAAAAACTCATAGATAAAACAAAAGAAGGCAAAATTGACTGGAAATATGTTTCTTCAAATGGGTTGAGATGGACACAAAAAAATGGAGATAGATTATATGTTACACTTTTGAATAAACTCTTAAACCCTTCGTTTATAGGTTCAAGTATGGTTATGAAGGAAACTTATGTACTTATTGTTCAGGCTATGAATCCTAATGAGATTATAATGCAAGTGGATACAGATGAAACTACAGGAGATATTTTGGGAGAATTGTTTAATATTGCCATAAATTCATCAAAAGATAATGCTACTAACATCATTGATACGCTTATTGAAAGCTTATAAAACTATAATATCCAAACAAAAAATCCTTCTTTATTTGAACATAAAGAAGGATTTTTTTGTGAAAAAATGTGTATATTTGTTTTTAATTTAAAAATCAAAATGAACAAAATCCTATTATTTTTATTGATTTTTATCAATTCCCCCACTTTTGGGCAAACATTTCAAAGGTATAAAGCCCCAAAAGATACTTTATTTCCTTCAAAATACTTGAAATATGATAAGGAAATTAGTATTATTTTGCCAAGAGAATACCAGCAAAATCTCCCAAATACGTTTCCGCTTATTGTTGTTTTTGATAGCCAAAATAAAGTGAGTTATAATTATATTTTGCAAACCATTGATTATCTGACAAGTAACGAACAAATACCTGCATCTGTCGTAATTGGCATCAAATCTGCCCAAAACAAAAGATATACAGAAACGCAACCTAAAATAAGTGATAGCATCTGTTTTGCAGAAAAAACTGAACAGTTTATTTTTGATGAGTTAATGCCTTTTTTGAAATCAAATTATAAGACGAATGGCTTTAAAACACTTATAGGACACTCTCATTATGGTTTTTTTACTACTTATTTGATGACAAAAAGACCAAATGAAATCAACGCTGTTATTTCATTAAGTCCGTATTTTGATAGAAAAAATGTGAATTTGGTAGATTCTGTTAAAAATAATCTCATCAACAAAAAGCTACCACAGTAGCTTTATTATAGGTTTTGTGTTGGAAATGATTTTCCAGATGATTTTAAATCAATGCAAAATATGCTTCAAGTAGAAAATAATAACCTAAATCTCAATAAAAACTATAATAAAAAATTTAGTATAAAAGGTGATAATTTTCCACAAACTGCGCATACGGCAACGCCTGGTATTATGATTGGGCAGGCTTTGTATGAAATATTTGAATTTTGGAGCGAACAGCAGAACAAATACCGTAACAAACAAAAAAGACTTTAGAGAGTTTTGATGCATTAAATTTGAATATTAAGGAACATTGTGGTACATCACTTTCGTTTGGAATGGGCGCAATGAATAGTGAGGGCTGGTATTTTTTTAGTGAAAAAAAATATGAAAAAGCCATTGAAATCTGGGAATTAACGCTAGAAATGTATCCAAATTTTTCAGAAATACATTTAAACATTGCCAAAGCGCAAAAAATTCTAAGACTTCCTTTTGATAAATCTCTAAAAGATTTTGAAACAAATCTCTTAAAATCAACATTTTATACAACTATTGAAAAATAAGAATTATTACTTGAATTAGGAGAATTTATGAAAAAATAATTTATGCGGTATAAAAAAATAGATATATAATTCTATGTACTTTTGTAGTAAAACTCATCTTATCAGCATAAAATACACAAAATAACGCAAACAAAAAAGCCTTTCAAATTTACTTGAAAGGCTTTTTATTTTAAATATGATTGAAATTAGAACTTACTTTCCATACGTTTTCTTTCGTTTTCGTCAAGGTAAATCTTGCGCATACGAATAGCGAGTGGCGTAACTTCTACATATTCATCTTTTTGTATGTATTCTAATGCTTCTTCCAAAGAAAACTGTACTTTTGGAACAATTCTTGCGCTATCATCAGTACCAGAGGCACGAACGTTAGTCAATTTTTTAGCAGTTTGGACATTTACAACAAGGTCAGAACCTCTTGTATGTGCGCCAATCACTTGTCCCATATAAATTTCTTCTCCTGGATCAACAAAAAACACACCTCTATCTTGCAATTTGTCAATAGAATATGCCGTTGTAGGTCCCATATCCTTAGAAATAAGAGAACCACTTGTACGTTCTGGGATTTCACCTCTGAAAGGTTGGTAATCTTGGAAACGGTGCGTCATAATAGCCTCACCTTGCGTAGCCGTAAGTACCGCATTACGCAAACCAATGATACCACGAGAAGGAATACTAAACTCCAAATGTTGCAAATCACCTTTTGGCTCCATAATCATAAGTTCTCCTCTACGTTGGGTAGCAAGTTCAATCACTTTCCCTGAAACACTTTCTGGCACATCAACTACCAAAATTTCTATTGGCTCACATTTTTTACCATCAATGTCTTTGTAAAGTACTTGTGGCTGACCAACTTGCAATTCATAGCCTTCTCTACGCATTGTTTCAATAAGGATAGACAAATGCAAAATTCCACGACCATAGACCAAAAATCTATCTTCAGAATCTGTGTTTTGAACACGTAAAGCAAGATTTTTTTCAATTTCTTTATAAAGTCTATCTCTCAAATGTCTAGACGTTACGAATTTACCATCTTTTCCAAAAAACGGAGAATTATTGATAGTAAAAAGCATACTCATTGTAGGCTCATCAATAGAAATACGAGGAAGTTGCTCTGCACCTTCCAAATCTGTAATTGTATCACCAATTTCAAAATCTTCAATACCAATAACAGCACAAATATCACCTGCCACTACTTCCTCTACTTTCACTCTTCCAAGACCTTCAAAAGATTGTAATTCTTTGATTTTTACCTTTTTAAAGCTACCATCAGCCTTAAACATTCCCATTTGTGCGCCTTCACGCAAAACACCTCTATGTACACGACCAATAGCTATTCGTCCAATAAATGAAGAATAATCTAATGAGGTGATTTGCATTTGTGCACTTCCTTCTGGGCTTGGCGCAGGTGGGATTGCTTCCAAAACAGTATCCAAAAGAGCAATAATATCAGTTGTAGGCACTTTCCAATCTCTACTCATCCAACCTTGCTTGGCAGAGCCGTAAACCGTTTGGAAATCCAATTGTTCTTGTGTTGCGCCTAAGTTAAACATCAAATCAAAAACAGACTCGTGAACTTCGTCAGGGCGACAGTTCAATTTATCCACTTTATTGATAACTACAACAGGTTTTAAGCCTAGTTCTAGAGCTTTTGTAAGCACAAAACGAGTTTGTGGCATAGGTCCTTCAAATGCATCTACAAGTAGCAAAACGCCATCAGCCAGTTTCAACACACGTTCCACCTCACCGCCAAAGTCGGAGTGACCTGGTGTATCTATAATATTGATTTTCACGCCTTTATAGCGTACAGATACGTTTTTTGAAGTGATTGTAATGCCACGCTCACGCTCTAAGTCGTTGTTGTCTAGGATAAGGTCATCAAATGCTTGATTATCTCTAAAAAGTTTTGAGGCGTGGATAATCTTATCTACGAGGGTAGTCTTGCCGTGATCAACGTGGGCAATAATAGCTATGTTGCGTATCTCTTGCATATATTTTGCTGAAAATTTCTAAAGGATTTAATTTTGGTGCAAAAGTACGTAAATTTATTTAGATTTGCAATGTTTTTAATTGTGAATTTTTGAAAAGCTAAAAATTATGACCAAAGAATTTAAAAACCTGCTTGATTTGCTTAGAAGTGATAATCCAGATAATGCGCATTTGGGGCTTACATTGGCACAAAATTTTAAGGAAGAATTTGAGAAATACGTAAAATGTTCTTTGGAAGATTATGAGGAATTATACCCATTTTTACAACAAAACGCACCCATAAAAGGCTTACTTACAAGAATTAAGGAAGTTTCATTTTACATTTCACAGAAAAAGATAACCTATTTACCAAAGTCAATAAAAATACTTAAAAAAGTAAAAAGACTTGATTTGATTTGTCAGGGAATAAAAGAACTTCCCGCAGAAATAGGCAAAATGAGCAATTTACAGACACTTATTTTGGTAGATAATCCATTTGAAAGATTTCCAAAAGAAATAGAAAAACTAAAAAAACTACATAGTTTATGGCTAGAAGGTATTAAATTTGACATTTTTCCACATGAAATAGCTACTCTTAAAAATTTAACGTTTTTGTACGTTGATGATATTCAGCTAAAAAAATTTGCAAAAGAGATTAAAATATTAAAAAAAAATAATAAGAAATTAAAGGTTCAAGTTCCAAATTATAATATACCATAATTTTCCAATACTATGGATAATTTTAGATAATTGAATAAAACTTTATGCTTATTATCAATAAAACCAAAAATAAATGAAAAAAATATTAATTTTATTGGTACGTTTTTATCAGTATTTTATTTCGCCTATTTTTCCGCCTTCGTGTCGTTATACGCCTACTTGTTCTGCGTATATGGTAGAGGCGTTGCAAACTCACGGTGTTTTTAAAGGGCTTTATTTGGGTATAAAACGCATTTTGAGTTGTAATCCTTGGGGCGGACACGGACACGACCCAGTGCCACCAAAAAATGAAAAAATAAATGACCAATAAAATCAAAAACATCTTCACAAACAAATGAAACTAACTTTTCAAGGCAAAATATTACAAGTTATTGACAAAATTTCTACAAAAAAAGACTTCGTAAGAGGTGATTTTTTATTGAGAGAGGGAGAAATTGAACGAAATATATATTTTGTAGAGAAGGGTGCAATAAGGGTTTTTTTGATGAACGAAAATGAAGAGCAAACCATAAGATTAGGCTATAAAGGCTACTTTATCAATTCTTTGCCTTCTTTTCTGACAGAGAAACCTTCTAAGTTGTGCATTGATATTATTAGAAAATCAACTATAAAAATAATGCCAAAAAAGTGCTTTGAAGAGTTTATTAATGAGAATTTAGAAAATCTACAACAATATACTACTTTTTTAGAGTTAGCTGTTGCACAACAGTTAGAAAGAGAAATTGATTTGCTAACTACTTCATTTTCAGAGAGATTAGAAAGAGTTTTAAAGCGTAGCCCAGATTTATTTAAAGAAATTCCATTAAAATATATTGCCTCATACCTGCGTATGACCCCAGAAACGCTTAGCCGTATTCGTAAAAACCAAAATCTTGATTGAAATCAAGGTAATAGTTGTTTTTATTGCCTAATTTTGCATAAAAAATAACCAACTTAATAACCTTGTAACAATGAAAATAGCACAAAAAAACCTTATAAACGAACTTTTAATAAACTTAGAAAAATCAATAATTTCTGTAAAAAATCTTCAAAAATTACCGCTTGAAAAGCTCAATTATAAGAAAAATACCCTTTCTTGGAGCGTTTTGGAGTGTTTGGAGCATTTGAATTTGTATGGAAATTTTTATCTTCCAGAAATCCAAAAAACTATTGAAAAAGCCATTGAAAAACAAACACTGCAAAGTCAAAGTATTGTTAATCAAACTTTTAATAGTGGTTTTTTTGGAGAAATATTTGTTGATTTTATCCAAGTAAAAAATGGCAAAATTAAGAAAATGAAAGCTCCAAAAAATAAAATGCCTGTAAATTCAGGGCTTGATTATCAAACAATTATCACTTTTTCGGCACAACTAGATACTCTCAGACTGTTATTAGAAAAAACAAGAGAAAAAGAAATTGATATGATGAAAGCAAAAACGCCCATATCAATCACAAAACTAATTAAATTTAGCTTGGGTGATACTTTTCGTTTTGTGGTTTTCCACATAGAAAGGCACGTTTTACAGGCTGAAAACACGCAAATTTAAGCAGGTACGAAGTAAAAAGTACGAGGTACGAATGTGAATTCTTGATTATTAAGCTATTACAACAATCAAAAAAGTCTGCTATTTAGCAGACTTTTTTGGTGTTGATGTAGTGTTAAAATTGCTTTAAACTGTATTTTTGTATTAACTCACAATTCCAAACTCACAACTACTTAATATTCATCTTCATTAAAGAAGAAATCATCTTTTGTAGGATAATCAGGCCAGATTTCTTCAATACTTTCGTAGGGCTGACCGTCATCTTCTAATTCTTGTAGATTTTCTACAACTTCTAATGGTGCGCCAGAACGGATAGAAAAATCTATTAATTCTTCTTTTGTTGCGGGCCAAGGGGCATCTTCAAGGTAAGAGGCTAATTCTAATGTCCAATACATAGGATTTTTTTAATATGTGATATATGATGTGTGAAGTGTGAGGTGTGAGGTGTGAAGTGTGATATTTTCCATATAAAACTGTATTTACATCATAATATCACACCTCACACTTCACACATCACAAGGCTTTTAGAGATGCCTCAAACTCGGTTAAAATCTGTTTTTTTACACCTAACTTACGTTTTTGTGTAGCTATGGCATATTCTTTTGCGCCACGTTCTAGTTCTGAAATTTCAGAATGAAAAGTGCTTTCTGCCACTCTTAACTCCATTTCGTCTTTGCGCAAAAGTTCACGCATAAAGCTGGTTTTGATACGGAATTGGTCTATTTTTGGTTTTTCGTCAAAATCAGGATATTTCCTTTTGACAAGTTTGATAAGATAGCCCTCTTCAAAAATACGGTCACAAGCATTACGAAAACGGTTTGAAAAAGTTTCATCAAGTCGTTTATAAACTTTACTTAAATCTTTCCACGCAATCAGTAATTTTTTGCCATCTTCTAGTGCTTCATTTGTGTTTAAGCCAATCAATGCTTCAGCTTGTTTGCACAAAATATCCATTCTATCACGTACATTTTCTTGTTGGAAAAGTGGCTTAATCTCATCTACAGGCACACCTGCTTTAAATTGCTTATAACGGAAGAAAAATTCATTATTTACTTTTTTGAATTTGTCCCACAGTTTTTTCATTTTGATAGCAGGCACAACACCCACATCTTTCCATACTTGTTGTGCTTCTTTGTAGGTCTCTGCGGCTTCTTCTAGTTTTTTAGAAAAACGCAAAGGAAAAAGAACATCTAAAATATCCTTGTATCTTTCTAGTCTGTCTTTAATTTCTTCGTTACGTCTTTTGAAAAAATCTCGTCTTTTTTCTATAAATCTTGCAAACAAATCATTAAACTCCGCTTCTAGTGTTTTCTCACTTGTTTCATCAGCCAAACCTGTTTTTATCCACCTATTTTTGAGTTCTTTGTAGATTTCGTTGGCATCTTCTATGTCTTCTTGCTCAAAAGCGGCTTGTGCTGTATAAACAATTTCTTGTTTGATTTCAAAGTTTTTGGAGCGGTTATTTGCCACAAGCCCACGCAAAATTTTTTCTTCTCCTTCTAGTGCCGTAATTAGCACCGCAAAATCTCCCATACCCTTAAAATCCAACAGAGAGTCTTTCAAATGTAGCAGTTTCATCAAATATGAGCCTTTATTTTCAGCTTCAGCTATCATTTTTTGTAGGTCTTGCACTTTTTGGATAGCTAATTGGTATTTTTTTTCAAAATATTCTATTGCTGCTTCGTTTGTTTCTTTTACTGTGCCAATTTCTTTGTCTGGTTGGTCTAAAAAGGCTTTTAAGTAAACTTTTTTGTCTAAAATGTAACCAAAATTGGTTTCGTGTTCATAAGTGTTCATAAGTTGTTTTGATAATTTTAAGTAAAAGAAAAATAATGCAAATCATTATCAATCATTAACGTTTTTTGTTGTTGATAATTTAGTTATTTCTCTCTGCAATTAGTAATTTTCTGTGATGATATTCAATGCGTTACTAGGTGATAGTAGAAGTCTATAATTGGTTTTATGTCCTGCAAATGTCAAAATGATGTCTAATAACTTTGTTATAACTTTGTTATAACTTTGTTATTACTTATTTTGTATTCATTCACAGTTCACAATTAAAAATTCATAATTACTTAGCTGATTTTAATTTTAGCAATAATAGTAATTTTTTTGTATAAAAAAAATATAATTGTGAGAAACTTCTCAAAAAAATATCAGGGTGCAAAAGTACAAAAATAAAAGTATTAAACAAAATTTTATTTATAAAATTAAAACCTTGATTATAAACGAATTAAAACCACATAAAAATTATTAAAAACAAATAAAGAAAAATAAAAAATATTTTTTAGATAAATAAGTGACAAATAAGTTTTAAATATTGTTTTTTTTTTAGATATTTGAGAAAGTTTTGAGTTGTATTGAATTACTATTATCTCGTAATTCGTAATTGTTAATTCGTAATTGTGTATTCCTATGGTTTCCAAACATATAAAAGATTTGCTTTTTGATTGTGATGAGTTGATTATCAATGATTTAGGCACGCTCCATGCTACGTATGCAAGCGCAGATGCACACCCTGCGTCCCACGTATTTGCACCACCACACAAAAATATCTCCTTCTCACAAAATCCAAAGGTAAGTAACGGCATTTTGGAAGAATATATTGCACAAACGGAAGGTGTTAGTTTGCAAGATGCAGAAGGGCAAGTTAAGCAGTTTGTTAGCTCTGTAAAAATTGATTTGGGTATCCACAAAAAGTATCCTATGGCGCAGTTGGGCAGCTTTGTGTTGCAATATGAAGACCAGTTGGAATTTAAGGCAGAAACAGAACTTAACTATCTCAATGATGCTTATGGGCTTCCTCAAATCTTTGGCAAAGTAGTAGAACGTACAGAAGACGAAATAAAAGCGGAAAGTGCGGCTCTTACGGCTCTCGCAACGGCAAAAACAGGCACAAAAGGAGCTACAAAAGTAAATAATCTTAATGCTAATAACACAAATACAGCAACTGGCACAACAACGACCAAAAAACCAAGTGAAATAGATAAAGAAAATAAGAAAACTAATTGGGGTATTATTGGTGCTATTGGCTCTCTGGGCATTATCTCGGCTATTGCTTTGTATGTTTTGGTGATAGACCCAAGCAAAAACCCTTTCAGAACTATACTCACAGATGATAAATTAGCCCAGAAAGACAAAAATAAAAACACAGAAAATAAAGAAACTACATCAGAAGACAAAAAAGTAGAAGAAAATAAGCCTACGGAGAATAAGCCTGCGGAAGATAAAAAAGTAGAAGAAAATAAAATTGTTGAAGATAAGAAAACAGAGGAAAATAAGCCTGTTGAAGACAAAAAAGAAGAAATAAAACTTACGCCTCCAGTTGAGAATACAAATACCAATTCTGAAATTATAGAAAGCAAACAAGGACGTTTTTATGTAATTGTTGGCGGTTTTGGTGTGCAAGGAAATGCTAATAATGTCTTAAATAAACTCAAAGGACAAGGAGAAAACGGTGCGAAAATTATTGCGCCTTATGGTGGTGGTAAACTTTTTCGTGTAGCTATCAGTAATTTTGCTTCTGATGCTGACGCAAAGGCAGGACTTGCAGCAATCAAAAATAAATATGCAGAATATCAAACAGCTTTCGTTTTAGCGTACTAAATAATTGTGAATTGTGAATTTTTTAATATTTTGTATTCATTCACAATTCACAATTTAAAATTCACAATTCAATGATTAATGCTTTTTTTTATGGATTAGGTTGGGGAACTGTGCTTAGTTTGATGCTAGGCACAGTTTTTTTCACGCTTATCCAAAGTAGTATAGACAATGGCTACAAAAGTGGCGTGCTTATAGCCTTAGGTGTGATTATTTCTGATATTATGTTTATTGCGGTGGCGGCTTTTGGGGCAAGTTTTATACCTGATATAGCTAATTTGTCATTTTATGGGTATTTATTTGGCGGAATAATGCTTGTGGTGATGGGTGTTTTGTCATTTTTTAAGAAGACTCAAACACTTACGTATCCTAAAACAGGCGTAGGAGGACTACTTTTTTATACTTCAAAAGGTTTTTTTCTGAATGTACTCAATCCTGTCAATTTTTTCGCTTGGGCTACACTTGCCACACAACTCAAAGTGATTGGTTATGAGCAAGATACAATGTTTATTTTTTTTGTGGGTTGTTTGCTTGCTATTTTTTTGATGGAAGTAATTATTTCTATTTTTGCTGACAAACTCAAAAAATATTTTTCTAATAAAGTGCTGAAAATTATCAATTATGTTTCTGGAAGTGTGTTTTTAGTTTTTGGGATAAGACTTATTTGGCAAGCAATAGTAATATTTTAATTAGAAATACTATTATAACAAAAGCAATTTCCTTGCTTTTTATCCTATTTTATGAATGTCAGCATATTTTTTGATAAGTCCATTTATAAAACTCTTCAAATAATTTTCATTTAAAAAAGAATTTGAAAAATTGTCAAAACGCTGACATTGTACGCCCAAATAAAAGAAATACAAACTTATACCAAGCATAGGCAAAATTCGTTTTTCTTCTTCATTTATTTTGTTTACAGATTCATAACCAGCAAGAAAACTATCTATTTTAGGCTGATAATCTTGTGCTTCATATTTTTCAACATTATGAAGTTGCAAAATGTAGTAGGCAATATCAAAACTAAGCCAACCATTACCGCAAAAATCAAAGTCAAAAATTGTTATTTTATTATCTTCTGTTACATTTAGGTTATCAAACCAAATATCAAGATGCACAATGCCAGCACGCATTTTAGAAGTATCTATTTTCTCAAATTCCTGTAATAAATATGTTTGTGTTGATTGCATAAAAGCCATTTCTGCGGTGTGTAGAGGCAAAAAATGCGCTATTTGCTTTAATGAATCTTTAAGAATAATTTGAGTATTATAATTTACTCTTTCTAGCGTCAGATTATTTGTTATATTATGAAAACGACCCATAAGTTCTCCAATCTTAAAATGAGTTTCTATTGATAAAATATGTTGTTTTTGTCCATTAGCATAACTAAATAATACGCCAAATCTCTCACCTTCAGGCGCATTTAACGACTGAATATCATTGTTTTCATTATCTTTAATAGGATAGGAAATTGAAATATTAGCTTGTTTTAGGAGGTTTAATAACCTGATTTCTTCTTCTATTTGGATTTTTGACCTCCAATTAAAGCTATAAACACGAAAAATAAACTTTTCTAAATTATCTGTAATCAAATAAGTATCATTTATTCCTGCACGAATAATCTGACACTTTGTATTTTCACTCAACGAGTATTTTTCTTGTAAAAATAACGCTAGATGTTTTGCTGATAAATTAGAATTTGTTACTGGGAAATGTGACATTTAAGGTATCTTTTGTATGTTTTCTTTAAACCAATCTTGTACTTCATCAAGAGAACATTCGCCAGATGCCACAGAAAGTGTGAAGTTGCTAAGGAATACATTGCAAATAAACTCCTAGTTTTATTTTTTTATTCTAAGTGGCGTTCACGCCGCTGTAGCCTAAGAGTTAGTTTTTTTGAAATTAGGAACTTATTTACAACACGTTACTAAGTCTGTCGTCATCAACGGAAGAAATAAAATTATAAGAATTGACTAGCAAAAAAATAGTAGCTATTTGCAAGCCCGTTCTTTTGTTTCCATCTTGAAAAATATGATTACAAATCACGTTAAACATATAAATCCCTGCTTTTTGATAGATTTCTGGGTACAAAGGCGCACCAAACATTTCTGCTTGCACAGCTTCTAGCAAATAATCAAGATTTTCTTCGTGCAAAAAATTCTGTGGAGGCACAAAATTTCCGCCATAAACAGTTATTTGTTCCAAATTAACTGCTATGACTTGCTCTTTTGTTAAATAATACATTTATGCAAGAGCCTCCCAGACTTTTTTGTATTTGAGTGTTGTTTCTTTCAAATATTTCTCAAAATCAGCATTATTAAGGTCTTTTTTGCTAGAAATTTCTTCTACAAATGCAATAGCTTTATCAAGCAAATCATCAGGAATTCCTTGTATTTTTTTGATAAATGTTTGTCTTTTTTCTAGAATAGTCATAATCAAAATATTTTTTGGTGAATTTCTATTACAAATATACAAAATCTTTCTTATTCGTAATGAAAAATCATTTTGCTTTTTGCTTAAACATTTCTCCTAATTGTTGTACATTTTGGCGCATTTCTGCATCTTTGGTACATAAATCACTGATAGTTTGTACTGCGTGAATAACAGTACTATGGTCTCTTCCCCCAAAATGATACCCAATTGATTTTAAAGAAAAATTAGTAAATTCTTTGCAAAAAAACATAGCAATTTGTCTTGGTACGACAAGCTCTTTCTTACGAGATTTTCCTGTCAAATCTGTCAAACTAATCTTAAAAAAACTACTAATAACACTCTGAATAGTGTCTATACCCATTTCTGCGCTATGTTGCACACCTGCATCACTTACCGTTGTTTGCACAATATGTTGTACTGTTTGGCGTACAAGTTCCGTATCAATTTCCCTTCTTTCCAAAGAAGAGCGTGCCATCAGCGACACAATAACGCCTTCCAGTTCACGTACATTGGTATCTATGCTATGTGCAAGGTATTCAATAATATCATTTTCCAACGAAATTCCTTCTGTTTGGAGTTTGCGTTGAATAATTGCCACACGAGTTTCGTAGTCGGGCTGCTGCAAATCCGCTGTAAGTCCCCATTTAAAACGAGAAAGCAGACGGTCTTGCAAACCTTGTAATTCTTTTGGAGGTCTGTCGCTTGTCATTATGATTTGCTTGCCGTGTTGGTGCAAATCATTAAATATATGGAAAAACATTTCTTGCGTTTTTTCTTTCCCTGAAAGAAATTGTACATCATCAATAATTAAAATATCAATTTGCAAGTAAAAATTAGTTAATTTTTGCAAATTATTATTTTTTAGTTCTTCTATAAATTGATTTGTAAATTTTTCAGAAGAAACATATACAACAATTTTATCAGGTTGATTGCTTCTAACGTGATTGGCAATGGCTTGCACAAGGTGCGTTTTGCCCAAACCCACGCCACCATAAAGCATTAGCGGATTGAAAGCCGTAATTCCAGGTTTTTTAGCAACGGCATAGCCTGCAGAACGTGCCAAACGGTTACAATCCCCCTCAACTAGGGTATCAAATGTATAATTTTCGTTAAAATTAACAGACTTAAAAAACGCATCATATTCTTTTAAAATTTCGTTTTTACGTTTGAGTGCTTGTTCGCTATTTGCTTGATATTTAGGGTGTTGTTTGTCATATTCTATTTTAGCAATAGGAATATTGATGGTTTGGGGTCTGTTTTCTGCGTTGCCTTTATCCACAATAATTGAATATTCCAAACGCCCTTCTGTCCCTAATTCTTTGTAAATGGCTTTTCTAAGGTTATCTACATAGTATTGCTCTAGCCATTCATAGAAAAATTGGCTAGGCACTTGTATAATTAGTACGTTATTTTGCAATGCAACAGGCGTGATTGGCTCAAACCACGTATCAAAACTTTCCTCTGGAATGCTTGCTTTGATGGTTTTTAGGCAATTATTCCAAACTGCACGATAATCATTTTGCATATATAAATATCAATGACGAGGAACTTTGTAAATAATTTTTTATGAAATTTCTTTTGTAAACGCATTTAAGGCGTACTTTTTGAGTTTATTAGGGGAGGCAAAACTACAAAAAATATTTAAGAATTCCAATAAAAAATTACTAAAATAAGGTTTTTTATATACGAAAAAGCCTATTTCCTTAGAAATAGGCTTTTTAAATGGATTATGAAGATTACTTTGTTACAGTCTTAATAGTCATTTCAAATATAAGTGGTGCATAACAAGGAATTGGAGCTTTTCCAGCTTTTCCATAGGCGTATTTGGAAGGAATAAATAAAATTCCTTTTTCTCCTACTTGTCTATCTACAAGACCTATTTTCCAGCCACTAATTACTCCTGCGCTTGCTAATGTTGTCCCTCCAAGGTTGTAATCAATATTTTGGTCAAAAGAAGTTTCAGGTTTTTTTACAAGTCTTCCTACATAATCTACTGTAAGTTTTCTAGGACCTTTTACAGTATCTGATGTTGGAGTTGTTGGAGGTGATGTTCTTGCAAATTTGATGCCTTCTTGCGTCTGAATAACATTTGTATAACCTTTCAAAGCAATATATTCACTAATAAGGTCTGCTTCTGTTTTCAAATCTACTATTTCCAAATCCACCACAACGGCAGAATAAGCAGGAATAAAAGGAGAACCACCAGCACCATAGCCACCATCATTATTAAACAAAAAAGTACCTTTACTACCTTTGTACATTATTTTTGCGGCTGCATTGATGCCTACAAGGGGCGGATTACAGTCTAAAGTAAAATTGAGAATTTTATTAGCATAATCATCATCTACAACAGTCAGACTAGGCAAAATACGCACCCTATACTTGATGTAAACATCTGTAAAGCTTGAAGTATCTGCTTTTGATCCAGTAGTTGGACTACCCTCTTCTATGTTATAATAAAAGCCTTCTGCGTCAGGGAGCTTTATAAATGATTTACCACTTTGCGCAATATAGGCTTCTATTTCCGCCTTGTTGCGGTCTCTTTGTTGTTGCAAAAATGTTTCTGTTCCGTCAGTTTTTTTACAACTTCCAAAGAGCAAAACAAGTGCAAATGTAAGAATTGGCACAAAAAAAGTAATTTTTTTCCTCATATTGATAGTTTTTATATTTGCTTTTCCTACTAAACTTCCCGAAAGTTGAAAACTTTCGGGAAGTTGTGCTTAGAATTTTCTAATAATTAGGATTTTACTTACAACTAATTACGTATTTATTTTTTATTTTGTTGGTGCTTGTACTGGAGCTTCTACTGGTGGTGCTTTTACTGCTGGTGCAGCTTTAAAGTCCACAAGTTCTACATCAAATAACAATACGCTAAATGGTTTGATAGCGGGGCTTGGACTTTGTCCGCCATACGCCATAGCAGAAGGGATAAGCAACATTCCTTTTTCACCTTTTTTCATTTTCAAAAATCCTTCGTCCCAACCTTTAATCACGGCACTTGTTCCAACGGCAAATTCAAAAGGTTTTTTTCCTTCTCCAATAGATGTATCAAAAACCTTGCCATCTAATGTTTTTCCTGTATAATTTGCTGTCACATTATCTCCAGTTTGTGGATTTGCGCCTGTACCTTCTGTATTACGAACATAATAAATGCCATTTCCAATATTTTCAGCCTTCAAATTATTTTTTGCAATATAATCTTTGATTGTTTTCTCGTCAGTAGCTGCAGATGCCAGCATTTTTTTGTCATAGTCTGTTTTTTGTTTCTCTTGCATCTTTTTTCCAGCTTCTTCTGCTTGTGTTTTGTTCATTATATCAATAATTTTTATTGTATATTGTAAATCAGAACCTTTTGCAATAAATGCGGGCAAAGGTCTGCCAGATTGTTTGGCAAGAGAATCAGAATTTACCCAAACGCTTGCGCTGTCGCCTTTGTGTAATTTTAGTAGTACATCTTCAAAACCACCACTATTGCCTTTTGTGATTACTTCTTGTAATGCAGGTACACCAGATTCGTAGCTACTTCCCAACAAAGAATCTTTACTGTTTTTTACTTGGATATTGAAGCTAATATAATCACCTGTTTTTACAAGTGCATTTTTTGCATTTTCTTGGTGAACTACATATTTTACTGCGCCAGAAAGTTTTGTCGCATCAGCTTTTGTTTTTGTTTTGTTACAAGAAGAAAGCCCAATAATGCTTCCTGTGATTAGCGCAGCTGCTAATATTACTGTTTTTTTTGTCATTTTTTTTGAAAATCTTATTTGAAAATATATTTGTTTTGGTTTATTATATTCCCCACGTTCCTTGTGAGGTTATTGTTGTTTAACCTTTTGAAGGTTATTAAGATATGTTTTTTTATTAAAAAAGTTCTACTTCAAAGATAAGCACCGCATTAGCAGGGATTTTATCTCCTTGACTACTACTACCATAAGCAAGCGCAGAAGGAATAAGCAAAAAACCTTTTTCTCCTTTCTTGAGCATCATAATGCCTTCGTCCCAACCTCTAATCACCTGCCCACGTCCTAGCGTAAACTCAAAGGGTTGCCCACGTGTTACAGAGCTATCAAAAACTTCTCCTTTGAGGTTTTTGCCTGTATAATGCACTTTTACCATATCTCCTGCTTTTGGAAACGCCTCTGTTGTTAGTTTTGTTTTTGAGATATAAAGACCGCTAGGAGTGCGTGTAGCAATGATTTTGTTTTTTGTGATATATTCTTTAATCAATCTTTCATCTTCCAAAGGTTGTTTAGCTTTGTTTGTAGCAGCTTTTTTATCCATTTCAGCTTTTGACATTACATTGACAACTTTGATAACATAATGAATATCAGAGCCTTTTGCAATAAAAGGAGGCATTTCTTGCTTCATTTGTCTAACTATTGTATCAGAATTTATCCAAACACTTGCGCTATCGCCTTTGTGCATAGACAAGAAAAATTCGTCAACAAAACCCTTAGTTCCTGCTGCAATAGCAAGTGGAGAGGTTTCTGGCTGTGTAAAAGTATTCATTATGATAGAATCTTTTGAGTTTTTTAGCATAATTTTGATTACTGCAAAATCACCAACTTTTATAAGAGGATTTTTTTTACTTTCTTTGTAGAAAAAATACCTTTGTCCGTTTGCAAGCGTTTTAGCTTGTTCTCGTGAATTTTTTGATGTAATGGTCGTTTTTGTTTGCGCTTTTAGAGAATTATTTGCAAGCAAATTTATCATTAAAAAAGCAATAACGAAAGTGTACTTTAAAGTGAAATAACGCATTTTATTGTTAGTTTTGGATAATATAAAAAGTAAAATTAGTTTTTATACAACTAAGGTGCAAAAGTGAACATTTTTTTGCACAAAAACAAATTTTCAATTACGAATTTTTAATTACGAATTATGAAGAAATACAAAATATTGTGTTTTTTTTGTAGATTTGTATTCTTTCGTACTTCCAACCTCAAACCTCGTACCTCAAAAAATGCTTATTTCACAAATAGAGAAAATCCTAAAAAGCCCTCAAAACTATGTTTGGAATAAAAAAACGAACATTTTGGAGTTGTGCATAGATAGCCGTAAGCTCAATGAGCCTGCAAATACACTTTTTTTTGCTATCAAGGGCAAAAACCACGACAGTCATCAGTTTTTAGATGATTTGTATGAACTCGGTGTGAGAAATTTCGTTGTGGAAGTGTCGCAAACGGTGCGTGCAAAACTTTTGGCTCGTGAAAAATTCCAAGAATGTAATATTTTTCACGTAAAAAACAGTATTGATGCACTCCAAAAGGTGGTTTCTTTTCATAGAAAGCAATTTGAGAAACTTCCTGTGATTGGTATTACGGGTAGCAATGGCAAAACCATTGTTAAAGAGTGGCTGGCGCAATGTTTTGCTGATTTTTCTGTGGTGAAAAGTCCCAAAAGCTATAATTCTCAAATTGGTGTGCCGCTTTCTGTGGCTGAAATCAATAAAAAACATACTTTGGGCATCTTTGAGGCTGGTATTTCTCAAGTGGGCGAGATGGCAAAACTACAAAAAATTATTTTGCCAAAAATTGGCATTCTCACTAATATTGGCTCTGCACACGACGAAGGTTTTGAGAGTAGGGCGCAAAAACTCCAAGAAAAACTACAATTATTCATTAAATCCTCTGCCGTTTTCTTTCCAAAATACCTTTTAAATGATTTTAAAGATGTTTTTGAGGATTTTGAGAAGGAATATAAAAATCCTGCACTTATTTCGTGGGATTATGATTGGAATGATAGCGTAACGCAGAAAGAAATATTTTCTTTTAAATTTTCTTTTAATGAAATAACAGAGAATTGGCATATTTCTATCAATAAAAATCTTTTTCCTTTCAATGAAAACGACAAAACTTCCATAGAGAATGCCCTCGTATGCGCTTGTGTGATGTATTATTTTGATTTTCCTGTTGAAAAAATAGCTGAAAAAATCAAAATGCTAAGACCCATTTCTATGCGTTTGGAGATAAAAAAAGGCATTTTTGATTCTTATATTATTGACGATAGCTACAATAATGATGTTGTGGGGCTTTCTATGGCACTTAATTTACTACAAAATCAGCAACAAAAAATAGAAAAAGCACTTATTTTGTCAGATATTTTGGAAACTGGTCTTGACGACCAAAAAGCACTTTATAAGTCTGTGGCTGACATTATTTCACAAAAAAATGTCACCCAATTTGTTGGAATTGGGAAGAACATCAACGAGAACAAGGACATTTTCAAAAATATCAAAAACTTGAAAAATATTACTTTTTTTGAAGATGCAGCAAGTTTTTTGAATGAATTTGATTTGAAAAATTTTCAAAATCAAGTGGTTTTAATCAAAGGTGCAAGAAAATTTACTTTTGAGAAAATTGTGCAAAAAATGCAACAAAAAGCACACGGTACCATCTTAGAAATAAATCTTGATGCACTCGTGCAGAATCTTAACTTTTTTCGTAGCCAAATAAAGCCAAAAACCAAGATTATGGTAATGGTGAAGGCTTTTGCGTATGGGAGTGGCAGCGCAGAAGTGGCTAATTTGTTGCAATTTCATAGGGTTGATTATCTGGCGGTTGCCTACACAGATGAGGGTGTGGAACTGCGTAAAAATGGAATAAAACTCCCAATTATGGTAATGAATCCGTCAATAGAGAGTTTTGAGTTACTTTTAGAGTATGATTTAGAACCAGAAATTTATAGTTTTAATTTACTTAATAATTTTATTGAGTTCGTAAAAAACTACAAGTTATCTGAAAATATTACATCACAAAAAATTATCTTAAAAAGTAAAGAAAAAAGTAATAAAATTCACTTGAAATTAGATACAGGAATGAAACGGCTAGGTTTTGAGGAAACCGACCTTGAAAACCTTACCACAATTCTTCTCCAAAACCAAAAAAACATCACCATAGCCTCAATAATGAGCCATTTGGCAGGTGCAGACGAAGCAGAACACAACGAATTTTCACAAAATCAAATCTCTATTTTTGAAAGATTTTCGGCAGAAATTAGCAAAAAAATTGGCTACAAACCCACACGTCACATAGCTAATTCTCCTACTATTGTGCGGTTTCCAGAGGCGCAATTTGATATGATAAGGCTCGGAATTGGACTTTATGGCGTGGAAATGGCAAATATTTCTCAAAAACAACTAACGCCCATTTCTAGGCTTAAAACCGTTATTTCACAAATAAAAAATGTCCAAAAAAATGAAACTGTTGGCTACTCTCGCAAGGGAATAATGCCCCAAAATGGCAAAATTGCCACTATTGCCATTGGTTATGCTGATGGTTTTGATAGGCGTTTTAGTAATGGCGTGGGCGAGGTGAGCATCAATGGCACACTTTGCAAAGTAATTGGAAATGTATGTATGGATATGACTATGGTAGATATTTCTCCCCTGCAAGACGTGCAGGAAGGTGATGAGGTGATTATTTTTGACGAAAACTTGACTATTTCAAAGCTCGCAAAGAAAATAAATACTATTCCTTATGAAATTCTTACAAGTATTAGTGAACGAGTCAAACGAGTTTTTTTTACAGAATAAAAAATCAACTGAATAACTTTATTTTTGACACTATACACATTCTGTATTATTAGTTCTGTATTATTGACCTCCGTCCTTACAGTACATACCAGCAAAAAGCTCTAAATTCTTAAAGATTTAGAGCTTTTTGTTAAAATAATAATCAAAAAAATTTATTGCTTATGGGAACTTAATACCAGGAAGTTTATTTTTTATTTGGTCTTTTAATTGTCCTTTTGCTTTATCTTCTGCAATTTTTCTTAGGCTGTCGGCAACACGTTTGAGTTTTTCATTGGCAAGTTTGTCAAGTTCAGCCTTGATTTTGTTTTGTGCTTCATTTTTTAGCTTGTCAAGTTCAGCTTTTGCTTTCGCTTCTGCCTCGTTTTTGAGTTTGTCAAGCTCTGCTTTTGCTTTTGCTTCTGCCTCACCTTTTGCTTTGTCAAATTCTTGTGTCAATTGCTTTTTGACTTCATCAGATTTAGCTTTTACAAGTCCTTGTGCCTGATTTTTCATATCACCTTTACCAATTTTGAAAGTAGGATTTTTATAATTGCCGCCTACATTGATATTCAAAGGAATTTTATCAGAACCTGTGCTAGCTTGCCCCGTTAGTTGCGAAAGTGCCTGATTAGCTGCCACGCCTGCTGCACCTGCAGGAACGTCCATTTTGAGAAGATAAGCAAGTGTGCCATCAAGCCCTCCACTACCAGAAATATTCATCATATATTGCCCTGCTTTGACATCAAAAGGTTCATAAGAAACACGTCCATCTTTTACTTCAGCTTTCATAATTAAGTCACTGATTTTCATTGATTTAAGGTCATTTAACTTGGTAACGTCAGCTAATTTATTTAAAATAGTAACATCATTGAGTGTACTTTCTACAATACTAATCAGTCCATCACCAGTCAAAGAACTAAACAAAGGCATCATATTTTGTCCCAAACCACCTTTTAGCTTAAATTTAGTAGTGAATTTTCCTATCATTTGCTCTGCCAAAGGCGCAAATTTCGCTACCGTAACGAAGTTTTTAGCGGCATCTTTGATAATCATATCCTTCACGCCAAAATCAAAATCAAACAAAGGCTTTTTAATATCTTTTGCATCATACGTACCACTCATACTCACTTCTCCACCCAAAGTATTGAAAGCGGCTTTGTCTATTCGTACTGTGCCATCTTTTACAATCACATCTCCACGCATATTATCCATAGAAATTTTATCATATTTAACAGATTTTATAGAGGAATGCAGTAAAAAATCAACATTCAAGGGAATAGGCACAACAGTAAGTGGCGCACTTTCTGGCACAGCCTTTCCGTCTGTTGGCGCTTCTTTCATCCATTCATTGACATCAAAATTATCAGATTTGAAGTTAAGTTGTCCTTTTATGGTTTCATTTTTGAAGATATAAGCCATATAATTCTCCATTGTGCCTTCCATGTGCATATCACTTTTGCCGGCAAAACCGTCAAATTGGCTCAAAATCATCTCTTTTGGCGTAAAACTCATTTTTGCATTGGTGATTTTCACAGCAGGCATTTCTTTGGTTTCATAAACAAAATTTTGAAGTCCTAGCGTGCCACTCGTAGGAATTTTATCATATAATTTGGCATCAATATAAGATTTTTTGCCTTCCGTTTGCAAATCAGCACTTACACGCCCAGAAAGTTTCATATTTTCTAGCGGATAAATTTTAGTGATTTTTGTCAAATCAATAGCTCCTTTTGCCTTTACTTTGAAATTAATATCATCAAAATCACTGATAAAAGCGTGTGCCTCAAATGGCTCATTTTCAAGCACCATTTTGAAATCTTCCAAATTAAATTGAGAATTTTTTGGTGTACCATCACTACTTGCAGATGCTTTAACTTGCAGGTTTTCAAGGGGTTGAGGGAATGAAGAAGATTTTACATAACCGTTGGCAAGTGTCATTCCTGCACTCAAAGAAGGCATTGCTTTTGTGGCAGCATTATAAATTCCTTTTGCTTTTGCATCAATATTAAACAAACCACGCAAATCTAAACCTGCCACAGGAAACATTTTCATTGCGTCTGCAAGGTTCATTTTGGCTTTTACGTCTGCATCAATATCCATATTTGTCAGTCCTTTCAAAAGAAGTCTGGCATCAACAGGATTTGCGCCCAAATCCATGTGAAATTTTTGCAAATCCACTATAGTTTCATCAATAACGCCATTATCATTTTTTATTTTGAGGTCTAAGGCAATATTGGTAACGGCAGTTGGCAAATCTGGGTATTGAAAATTAGCATCAGCTACTTTCAAATTAAGGTGAAAACCTGGCATTTGTTTGCCATTATATGTACCTTTCACATTACCATCAAACTGCACTGTTCCCGCAGTTTTGACCTTCTCAAAACTTTTACTATATGCTCCAGGAACGAGAGAAAGCAATGTTTTGAACTCATTTTTAAGCGTTTTGTACTTGATATCCATCTGAATATTGGTATCAGGCATAGCTATAAAACCGTCCATATTTAGCTCAAAATCATTAACTTTAAATTTATTTTCTTTGAAAGTATATTTTGAGTTTTTCATATCCATTCCTAGCGTTACGTCAGCACCCAATTTTTTTTCATTCATATAATTAGTGCCTGCATAATCAGCAGAAAACTTATCTACGGTAGTTTCTGTAATCAAATCAAACAAATCAGTATCTAAATTGCCTTTTCCTTTGTGGTTTAATCCTTCAATTTTGACAAAAGTAGGAAGAGTTTTGTCGTCATAAACAACAAGTGCATCTGTAACTTTCCATTCTTTTATAGTAATTTTTAGCTTAGAAGGCTCTTTTTTAGGTTTTTTAGTTGTATCAACAGGTTGCGGTTTTACTATATCCCAGTTAGCTTTTGCCTCTTTATTGACACGAGCAAACATACGCAAATTGTCCAAATAAACGCCATTTACACGGATTTCGTCACCAGTAATGACACTCATAATATCCAAACTTGCCCTAAAAGATTTTGCAGACATCAGCGTATCACCCAAAAATGGTTCTTTGCCCACAATACTAAAATTAGCCTGCGAAATAGATAAATTAGGGAAATCTCGGAATAGGCTCACGCTAAAATCATTAGCCTTAAAATTAACTTGTGCGTTTAGGTTTTCAGCTATTTTCTTATCAATAGCGGCTTTAATGTCGTCTTTAAAGATAATTGGAAGCGCAAAAGCAGCCACAACCAACAAGACAATCATTCCTAAAAAAAAATACAGTATTTTTTTCATAGTTTTTTGGATAAATTATTTGTTTAGAATTTAGTTTAACAACTATCATACAAAATTACGAAATTATTTTGGTTTTGTTTAAGAAAATGAAATTTAAGGTTTTTAAAACGTAATCAATCCAAAGCCCATTTTCATCAACTAAAAAATATGTTTCATAAAAAAGAGGTTTCTTATAGCTATTTTTTGATTACTTTTGGTCATTAAAAACCATTTTTTTAAACCGAAATTCTTATGAAAAAAAGTATTTTCTCTTTATTGTTTGTGATGTTTGTATGTGTATGTACACAGGCACAAGCACAAGAAACTGCGAAAGAAAAAGCACAAGCAGCTTTATACGCAAAATTGCTCAAAATGTATGCAGGAAGCCGCCCAATGACCCTTCAATGGCTCAATGAAAGTAACACAAAAAAAGCTAAATCTGGGAAAGTGATTACAAAAGTAGAGCAAGGCTCACCTGTACTTAGTATGAAAGGTGAACAACGCAAAAACGACACAGATTTTTTAGTCATTGATGGTACAATGCAACCCATTTCTGCCACAGAATTTTTGTTTACTGGTACAATAACTACCAAAGTAAGCTATCTCAATGAAGGCAAAGAATGCGTAAAAGAAGGCAATTTTACTTTCAAAAAGTACCCAGGGCGAGCATTTTACCGTCTGCAAGAAAAAGATAATTGTAGCGGAGAGGTCAATTATGTAGATATTTTTTGATTGTCTTTTTGATTTTTAAAACTGAAAAAACAATATTACAATTACAATTCACGAGAAATAGACTACTTTCTATGTGAATTGTAATTGTTTTTTTGTACCTTTGTTTGCTATAAAATAACATAGCAAACAACACATCAACAACCAAAAGCTGTTGCTAACACTAGAACACCAAAAACAGCAGAAAAGCAACAATAAAAAATAAAAACCAACTCAAAACTCAAAAAATATTCAATGAAAAAAGTCCCTTTAAATGATTTGCACGAAAAAATAGGTGCTAAAATGGTTGATTTTGCAGGTTTTTATATGCCTGTACGCTATTCTTCTGATAAAGAAGAACACTTTGCGGTACGTGATGGCGTGGGGGTGTTTGATGTGTCGCATATGGGCGAGTTTGTCATCAAAGGAGAAAACGCACTTGCACTCATTCAGTATGTAACCTCAAATGATGCATCAAAACTTGTTAATGGAAAAGCGCAATATTCTTGCCTGCCAAACGAAACAGGCGGTATTGTAGATGATTTGCTTGTCTATAAAATAGCAGATAATCATTATTTTTTGGTCGTGAACGCCTCAAATATTGACAAAGATTGGAACTGGATTTCTCGTTGGAACAAAGAAAAAGGCTTTAATGCGCAAATGGAAAATGTATCAGACAAGATGAGTTTACTTGCCGTACAAGGTCCTAAGGCACTTTTGACGCTCCAAAAACTTACGAAAGTTAATCTTTCTGAAATTGAATATTATTCATTTAATATAGGCGAAATAGCGGGGATTCAAGATGTAATTATCTCTGCCACAGGCTACACAGGTGCAGGTGGTTTTGAATTATATGTCAAAAATGAGGACGTTGAAAGCGTCTGGAATGCCGTTTTTGAGGCTGGAAAGGAGTTTAATATACAACCAATTGGCTTGGGCGCACGTGATACATTGCGCTTAGAAATGGGTTTTTGCTTGTACGGCAACGACATAGACGACACTACTTCCCCCTTAGAAGGCGGTTTGGGCTGGATAACCAAATTTACCAAAGATTTTGTGAATGCTGAAAATATCAAAAAACAGAAAGAAACTGGCGTTTCTCGTAAATTAGTAGCATTTGAGATTGCAGAAAAAGGTATTCCACGCAGTCATTATGTCATAGAAAACGCACAAGGAGAGAAAATAGGGGAAGTTACGTCTGGGACAATGTCGCCAAGCTTAAACAGAGGTATTGGAATGGGTTATGTCAAAACAGAATATTCCGCTTTGGGTAGCGAGATTTTTATCAATATCAGAGATAAAAAATATGCCTCACAAGTGGAAAAATTGCCATTTTTGAAGAAATAATACTACCGTCAATTTAAGGAATACTTCCCGAAAGTTGGAAACTTTCGGGAAGCTACGCCACGAAGAAATTATTTTGGGAAAGAAAATAGTTTTTAATATATATATAAATAATCAATTAAATAATTTTATTTTTATGTCATTACAATTAGCCAGACTATTATATTTTGCATTTATTTTAAATTTAGTTTCTATTGTGCCAATTTTTGGTCAAAATGATTCTAAAGTTACAAAAAATAAAGACATAAAAATAAAAGCTAGTTCCCTCAAAAAATTGTGCGAACTAGAGAAAAAACTTGCCACACCTATTACAGACGAAGACAAAACAAGTGCTACAACACTTAATAATCTTTATGAACGTGAGAATCAAGAGTTTATTAGTCATATTCAAAACATGAAAAAACAGTCTGAAAATCCTACAAACAAATCACGCAGTATCTCGCTGATTTCTGCGCCTGCGGCATTTGGTAAGACGTTCTTTATCAAACCATTACTTCAAAATATTATCAAAAAAGATTATGTTAAAATCTCTTTGCGTGATGATATTTTTAATAGCAAAACACCTCCTTTTTCTGTTTCTCAACGTATGGAGCTTTCTATGAAGGCGCAAGGACAACAAACGAATGACATACTTTCGCTTTTGCCGTATTTTGAACCAAAAACGTTTAGGATAGGCTGTTCAGAAGATATATAAAAATTCCCCCTATATTTGTGTTGCAAAACATATCTAAATAGGAGGAAAATATGCCCGAAGCCACAGTCAAAATT
>JAYUKY010000105.1:0-99624 GCA_043764015.1 Raineyaceae bacterium | reverse complement strand
TTTAATTTATGTCACGTCATTTTAACTACTTGTATTTTTCTTTATAAAAAACCAAAGGTAAAGCACCTTTTGCAACGGAACTTTTACAGTAACAATTTGTTTAAAATAATGCTATATTTATGCCATAAACCAAAAAATAACCAATAATGATAAGCATTAATCTTACTCAAGACCGTGATTTTCGTATTTGGCAAGAACTAGCTAGCCAGACTACAAAAACTATTGTAAGCACGATATTTTTTTGTATTCTTTCCTTTAAACTAATCATAAAACTTAAATTTGCTCTTAAAAAAGCTAAAACCCTTTTGAAACGTATTGAAGCCAAACCAGATATAAACTTTTCTGTTGATATCTTAAATTCAGTCTTGGCTACTAATAATGAGCTTTCAAAAGTGATAAAAATTTGTGATAACCATAGAAACACTTTTTTGATTTCAACTTTTACTAGAATATTTAATGATGTTTTGACAGTATTCAACAAAATAGAAAGCATTATTATCAAGCGTTCTTTTGAAGATGATACCCCAATGCGTGGATTTAGTGGGAGCTTTAATGACTGGAATAAAGAAGAAGAAAACGTTTGGGAGCAATATTTATGAGCCAATACAAACAAGGTGAAATAGTGCTTGTGCCGTTTCCGTATTCTGATGACTTGTCGCAAAGTAAACCCAGACCTGTCCTAATTATTTCAAATGATAGCTTAGAAAATGAGGTGATATGTGTTCAAATTACGTCTAAAACAAATAGAATAGAGTTTACTTCTATTTCTATTCTGTTAGAAGACGTTAGTCTTGAACTGCCCGTAATCAGTGTTATTCGTACACATTTGATACACACAATTCAGAAAAAATCTATCATCAAAAGAATTTCAAGCCTTACAAACGAAGATAAACTAAACAGAGTTTTAGAAAACCTAGGAATTATGTTGCAAAGAGAATAAGTTAGCTTATTAAAATTGCTGTTTATAAAGATTTTTCGTACCTTTGCGAAAATAAGTAGCTACAAAACGCATAACTGCTTAATCTTATCTTTTAAACAACACAAATAATGGGCTTTTTTGATAAATTATTCTCAAAAGAAAAAAAAGAATCTTTAGACAAAGGTCTAGAAAAAACCAAAACAAATATCTTCTCAAAAATCAGTAGAGCAATAGTTGGAAAAACAAAAGTAGATGACGAAGTTTTAGATAATTTGGAGGAAATCCTTATTTCTGCTGATGTAGGCGTGGAAACTACGGTAAAAATCATTCGTAGGATAGAAGAACGTGCAAAAAAAGATAAATATATCAATGCAGAAGAATTAGATAAGATTTTGCGCCAAGAAGTTGCCGCACTTTTGGAAGAAAATAAATCTTTAAATCAGAATTTTGAGCTTCCAGAGCTTGATATGCCTTATGTGATGATGGTCGTGGGCGTGAATGGCGTAGGAAAAACAACAACAATAGGAAAAATAGCGGCTCAATATCATCAAATGGGCAAAAAAGTTGTTTTGGGTGCGGCTGACACCTTTCGTGCTGCTGCCGTAACACAACTAAAACTTTGGGGAGAGCGTGTTGGCGTGCCTGTGATTGAGTTGGGAATGAACAAAGAACCTTCTGCGGTAGTTTTTGAGGCTGCAAAACGTGCTACTGAAATGAAAGCTGACATTTTGATTATTGATACTGCGGGGCGTTTGCATAACAAATTGCATCTTATGAACGAGCTTTCTAAGATGAAAAAAACTATCCAAAAGTTTATTCCTGATGCACCACATGAGGTTTTGCTGGTGCTTGACGGAAGTACAGGACAAAATGCCGTGATACAAGCAAGAGAGTTTACTAAAACTACAGAAGTAACTGCACTTGCTATCACCAAACTAGACGGAACGGCAAAAGGTGGCGTAGTTATTGGGATTTCTGACGAGTTCAAAATACCTGTCAAATACATTGGTGTGGGTGAAAAAATAGAAGATTTGCAGATTTTTAATAGCGTGGAGTTTGTGGATTCTTTGTTTAAAAATGACTAATGAGGTGTGAAGTATTAAGTGTGAGGGACTTTGTTGCAACGGGGAACTAGCATTAGGAAAAGTGGGCTTATTAGTGTGCTTTTGGTTTCCTCAAAACCAAAATACGAATGGAAACCACTCTAATAAGCCCACGCAAAGATACATATAAAATTACGAATTGGAAACAATGTAGTAAATCTCTTGAAAAAAGAGGAGATTTTAGTATTTGGATAGAAGGCTCATTACTTAGTTCTTGGCTAGATTTAACGCCTAAAAAGGTTGTTGGGGAGTGCTTATATCCTGATTCAGTCATAGAAGCGTGTTTAATTTTAGGTAAATTATACCGTCAAAAATTACGTCAAAGTATAGATTTTGTGCGTGGTTTAATGAAAGCACTAGGACATACAAGTATAATGATATCAGATTTTAGTACACACTCACGCCGTCAAAGCAGTTTAAAAGTGGCATTTAGTGATGCTTTCAACCGTTTAGCAAAGGGAGGAAAATTAGACATTTGTATAGATTCAACAGGCTTAAAAGTGTATGGTGAAGTGGAATGGAAAGTTAAAAAACACGGTACTAGCAAGCACAGAACGTGGCAAAAGCTATATATTGGCATAGATGCGCATACACAGGAGATTATCATGGTAAAATTAACAACTAAGGGTAATGACGTTAAACAGATTATTCCACCACCTAAAAATGCTGTTACTTGTAAACCGACAAAGAAAAAACCTGTCCCAGAGCATTTATTTCAACGAAATACCGCAGTAGAACGGATAGCAGAGGTGGAACTCAAAGAGTGGAAAAAAGAGGAGGGCTATCACCTAAGAAGCCTCAAAGAGGTGGCTATGTTTCGTTTTAAAACGATATTTGGAGGTGGGTTAGATGCTAGAAAATTTGAAAACCAAGAAGTTGAAGCCTCGCTTAAATACAAGGTTTTAAACCGTTTTGCCCAAATGGGAATGCCTCAAAGCGTGAGGTGTCAAAAAAATTAAAAAAGTGCAACGGTAAAGAAAAATAGTACCGTTGCAACAAAGTCTTCTGAAGTTGTGAATATGATTGCGGAATTTAGGACATTTGTCAGGTATGGCAAAATCATTGGTATAAAGCAATATAGTGGCAATTATAGGCTAAAACCTGATTATGACATCATAGAAAAAGCCGTAAAACAGTTTAAAAACCGCCCTAATGCTTATGGTATTGACTTTTGCGTTACAGACGACAATAAAACACTTCTTGTTGAAGTAAATGATGATTATGCCATAGGAAACTACGGTTTAGACGTGATAGATCACGCCAAGTTTCTCTATACACGCTGGGCGCAACTCACCAAATCAAAAGATTGGTATAATTTTTAGAATAAGCACAACCTTTTTTCCATAAAAACGTATGTGTATTTAAATTTATGTAAATATTTTACCTAAAAATATATTTCTTATGCTAAAGAAAATGTCTTTCCAAATGCTGATTTTAGCGGTTTCTTGCTTGGTTTTGTTTCAAAATTGTAAGAAAAAAACTGACCCAATCATCACGCCTGCACCTGCCGCCAATGAAATTACTGATACTGGTGGACTTAAAATCACCATTACCTACGACAAAACACCTGCTGATGTAGATTTAGACCTGTATTTATATAGGAAAAGCACTTATTCTGCTACTGTTTTTGGTCCGTTAGGCGCAACCATAGGAGCGAATGATGGTGGCGTGGTAAGTACGACTATTTCGCCTAGCTCGCCTGATGAGGAACTTGTTGTGGTAACGGCTTACGCAACTGGTATAGTTATGAAAAATTATATCGTTGAATTCAAAGGAGTTACCAACAATAATAGTTATGCACTTAATGGTAGCTTTGCTGCTGGTTTGACTGTTATTCCTATTGTTGTGTCTGGTAACAACAACTATTTTGGCACAACAAGAGGCAGAAATATCAATCTCAAAAAAGTAGGAAATACCTACACAGTCACGCAATAACGGAACAAGTACGAGGTTAGAAGTACGAATTTTATCTCTCCAAAAAAGCCATTCTATCACAGAATGGCTTTTTAAGTAGGTCGTTATAATTAGTGTATGTTATGATTTGATTATCAAATTTTGCATTCATTCATAATTCATATTGAAATTATAAGAAAAAACAAAAATGCCTACAAAAATCCTTTTTGTCTGTTCTGCCAACAAACAACGCTCACGCACCGCAGAAGACTATTTTGCTCAAAAATACCCTGATTTGGACAAATATATTTTTGATTCCGCAGGCACAAACCACGTTATTTGCCAAAAAGAAGGCACAAATCCGCTCACAGAAGAGCTTCCAGAATGGGCTGATGCCGTTTTCGTAATGGAAAAGAAACATTTGGACATTATCAAAAAAAACATCTCCAAAAGCGCAGAAACGAAGAATATTCAAAAAATAAAAATTCTTAGAATTACGGACAGGTACAAGTATTATCAACCGGAATTATTGGAGATTTTGGAGCAAAAAATGGAAAATTATTTTGAATAAAATTATTGAAAATACTAGAAATGAATAATTTATTAAAACGAATAAAAAATGGTTATAATGGCTTAATTAGGAAGATTATTATTCAAGCAATGCCTCAAAATGCTGAAATCATAGTTTCTGTAATGGATTTTGAGAATAACCAAAATTGGATAAATATTAAATTTTTATTGACTGAAATAGAAGCGTTTAAAATATTTAAAGCCCCAAAAACTTCAAATACTGTTTTATATCAAGGGATTTCTCTTCTTGAAGTAAATGACCTGTTTTATGTTGTTTTTAGCCCATATTGTGATGAAATAGAGAATTTGGAGGAAGTAAGAAAATCTGATATTTATTTTGGTTGTAAAGGGATTTTTTGTGATATTTTGCCTTATGAAGAATAATTTACCACTAATTGTATCTAAATTTTAGTAGATGCTTTTTTACAAATAGCCCAAAATAGCGTTTTTGATTATTTCAGGATTTTTGAAAGGAAAAAAATGCCCTGTTTTTTCTTTGATGATAAATGTCGTTTTAGCGTTTGTGAGCATTTTTTTTGCAAATTCCATATTGATAAAAGGCACAATTCTGTCTGTTTTTCCATGGATATAGGTTACAGGGATAGTAATATCTTTCCATTTTGGTAATAAAAGCCTTAATTGCGCTACGTGAGCTATTTTTTCGTCATTGGCAACTCTCAAAGCCTTAGGAACTAACCAACGAAAAATCCGCCAATTAGCTGGGCGGTTCAGCCAAAACATCTGCTCATTTTCTGGGTCTATTGCACCTGCTGCAAGTATTATGCTACTTACATATTGCGGATAATCCATTACCAAACGTGCCACAACAGGACAACCAAACGAATGCCTAACCAAAATTATTTTTTTATTCTTATCTTTTTCTAAATATTTCTCCAAAATAGCCGCAATAAAATATGCCTGTTTTTCCATAGAAACCTCTGATTTCCCAAACTCAGAATAACCGTAGCCCATTCTGTCCACGCTAATCATCTGACATTTTTGAAGTAGTGAGTAATCTTTCATATAGTCAAAAAACGCATCACACGAGCCTGGCGCACCATGTATGAACACCACAAGCGGAAGTGTATCATTACCATTATGCACGTAGCGCATATTTTTGCCATTTATGACCTGATTTTCAACTTTTACAGTTTGTTTGTCAAATTTTTTATAAATATTTGGAGTGCTTATCCTAAATCTCATGCAACAACTAAATAAAAGTATAATTCCTAAAAAAATGCCATTTTTTAATAAACAGAGTAAGTTTTTTGATTGAATTTCAAGTTGAAAAAAATTTGTTTTCGTCATTTAATTTAGTTTTGGGCAAACGCTTTGGTGGATTAAAAATCATTCAAAAAATTGTATTCATTCACAATTCACAACTATTTTAATCTTCCATTTTTCCAAAAGAAACGAGGTTTCATTTTGCCTTGCCAATACAAAATTTCTCTATAGTCTGCTGTATCAAAAGCAATCATATCAGCAATCATACCCTCTTTTAAAATGCCTTTATCATTGATATTTAAGGCTTTTGCTGCCCTAAAAGTGATAGCTGCAAAAGTTTCTGTGGTATTAAGTTTCTCACTTGCGCCCAAAATGGCGGCTTGCATCAAAAGGTCGCCAAGTGGTGCAGAACCAGGATTCCAGTCGCTGGCAATAGCCAAAATACAACCCGCATCAAGAAGTTTTCTCGCAGGTGCAAACGTCATTCCAAGCCCAAAAGATGCACCAGGAAGCACCACTGCCACAGTATTTGAGTTTGCAAGTAGTTTTATTTCAGCTTCTTTTGTGGCTTCTAAATGGTCGGCACTAATTGCGCCTACCTCAACGGCAAGTTTGCTCCCAGCCGTACTAAATTGGTCTGCGTGAATGGTAATATCAAAGCCCATTTTTTGCGCATTGAGCAAATATTGTTTAGAAATTTGAGCATTAAAGGCAGTTTCTTCCACAAAAACATCTACTCTTTTTGAGAGATTTTTAGCTAAAATTTGGGGCAAAAGTTCTTTTTCTATCAAATGAAGGTACTCTTGTGGCGTATGTTCAGGCGGGCAAACGTGAGCCGCAAGGCAAGTAGCAACCAAATCAATATTGGTATGTTCATTAGCATTATTGATAATTTCTAGCATACGAAGCTCGTGAGCCACAGAAAGACCGTAGCCACTTTTTACTTCTGCTGTCATCACGCCTTCACTAAACATACGTTCTGTGCGTTCCAAAAGTGTTTTTAGTAGCTCTTCATCAGAGCAAGCACGAGTTTTGCGGACAGTATCCATAATGCCACCACCACTTTTGGCAATCTCCAAATAAGGCGTTCCTGCAATGCGCAGGGCATAATCAGCAGAGCGGTTGCCCCCAAAACAGATGTGTGTGTGTGCATCTATGAAAGCAGGCATTAACGTAAGATTAGGCGGAACTTCCTGAATATGCACTTTTGGAGAAGTTTGGTGAGCATATTTTTTGACTAATTTCTCAAAGTTATCAATTTCAATTATTTTGCCATTGGCTACCAAAACGCCTGCATTTTCTATTATTTCCAACAAATTATCATTTATTGCGCCCTTCATTGGTAGATTATTGAGCGTGATTATCTTGGAAAAAGCACCTATAAGTTGCATATTTTTAGTTGTAAGTTGTAAGTTGTAAGTTGTGAGTTAAATACAAAAATAACATTTTTTGATAAGTTTAGAGAAACTTATTTGTTTTTTAGCATAAAAAACATAGTTTTGTATAAATTACAATCGCCAATTAAGAAAATATAAATCATCAATTATAATCAAAATAAGTTGTTATAATCAGTTACGTCTTAATAAAATCAATGTATTAACTCATAACTCACAACTTATAATTCATAATTCACAACTATTTGCTTTTTATGTTCAAAAATCTGAATTTTACTTTATCTACCTTACAAGGAAAAACTATCTTTTCACTTTCTTTGGGGCTATTGTTGTCCATAGGTAGCTATGTTTATCTTGTTTATAGTAATAATTATCTTACTGCTACTAATGCCGTTACGGAGGTTTCTAGGCGCAATGAAGTGATAGCGCAAAAGTTTGGTTTTCTTTCTTATATGGTCTTTTTGGGCAATAATGAAATACGTCCAGAACTTCAAAAAGCTATCAATGACCACGACTTTAATCTTGCGGTGCTAGAAAGAGGCGGAGAAATCACTATTTCTACCCAAAAATTGACTGTAGAACCTGTTTCTGCCACCAACCGCTCCAAACTATCAGAAATAAAGAAACTTTGGAAAACATATAGAGATAATTTGTTGTTTGTAATCAACCAACCAGCACAAACAACGCAAATAGATAGCACTATCAACGAGAGCGGACAGAAAAATTTTTTGGTGAGAAAAGCTCCAAACCAAGAGCGTAGAGTCGCTATGACCTATATTCAGGATAATACACTTAATTTATTTAACCAAAATGGGAGTTTGAGTGATTTGTGTTTGGAGAATTTTATGGAAGAACAGAAACGTGAGCAAAGAAATATTTTCTTGTTTTTTGTGGCGTTTGTTGTTCTTTTTATTGTGGCTTATTTTCAGTATGTTCGTGGACTTGTACGCCCTATCAAACGTATCTCTATGTTAGTCAAGAATTTAGCGCAAGGAGATTTGAGTATAAAACTTAATACAAAAAGAAAAGATGAAATTGGCGACATCTCTAATAACATCAATGCGCTTGCTGAAAGCCTAAGAGCAACCTCTGATTTTGCCATAAATATTGGAAAGTATCAATTAGATGTGCCTTTTACTATGAAAGGCGACAACGACAAACTGGGTGAGGCGTTGCTTACAATGCGTGATAATCTCAAAAAAGTTGATGAAGATGGCACAAAAAGAGGTTGGGCAAACAACGGAATTTCTTTGTTTAATGATGTTTTAAGAAATAATTTTACTAATTTTCAAGAGTTTTCTTACGAAATTATCTATAATCTTGTCAAATATTTAGATGTTAATCAAGGGGGATTTTTCTCTCTCAAAGAAGATAAAACTGGTAAAAAATACCTGCAATTAGAAGCGGCTTATGCGTATGAAAGAAGGCGTTTTGATGAAAAAATAATGGATTTAGATGACGGACTTTTGGCGCAGGCAATCATAGAAAAAACAAGTATTTACCTCACAGAAATCCCTGATAATTATATTCATATTACTTCTGGTTTGGGCGAGGCAAATCCAACAATGCTTTTTATTATGCCACTTATCAATGAAAATAAGGTATTTGGTGCGCTTGAAATAGCCTCTTTTAGGAGATTAGAAGATTTTGAAATTGATTTTATTAAGAAAGTTGCTGATACTACTTCTGCCACTATTGCTAGTGTACAAATGAATGAAAATACACAAATTTTGCTGGAAAGTACGCAAGAAACCGCACAACAATTACGCTCACAAGAGGAAGAAATGCGCCAAAATATGGAAGAACTTGCAGCCACACAAGAAGCATTGGAAAAACGTGAGAAAGAAAAAACTGATGCACTTAGCCAAATAAAAAGGCAATATGAAATGGAAATTGAAGATTTGACAAGTCGTGAGAAAATCCTTACTGACCAAAAAAACCGCCTGCAAGATACCATTGCAAGCTACAACGACAAACTCACACAAGCAGAAAAACTACAAGCAGACTACGACATACTCAACGAGAAAATAAGAAACCAAGAAATTATTTATACCAAAGCCACCAATGCCAAAGATGCCGACATCTATAACCTCAAAAAGGAAATAGAACGCCTCAAAAATGAAGGACTTTAAGGAGGTACGAAGTTTGAGGTACGAGGTACGAAAAATACGAAATATTGTTTTTTAATATAATAATACTATGAAAGTAATATTAGAAACAGCAAATGAGCTTTTAGAGGCTTTTGATAATTTGCCAAGTAACGAAAAATATGATTTTTTACTGGCATTGCGTCATCAAAATAAAACCAAAAATATCACTCAAAAAGATGATAGTATTAATCCGTTAGACTTTTTTGGGTTGTGGAAAGGGCAAGATATTGATGCAAAAAAATTGCGCTCTGATGCGTGGAACAATAGAATTTAATCTCCTAAATTGATGGTAATTGTAGATACAAATATGTTTTCTAAGTATTTGACACAAGATGAAACTACTAAAGCTATTTTTCAAAAAATAGGTTTTGAGAATCTCTATATGCCAAAACTAGTCGCAATGGAGTTATGTAGAAAAGATAAAATTAAGTCGGAATTAGATAAAACTATTAATTTTATTCGTGCTTTTTATGTGTTGCATATCACAGAAGAAATATCTATACAAGCATTTAAACTTATTAAAAAGTATCAATTAAAAAGAAAATAGCTATTCCAGATGCTATTATAGCCTCTTTTGCGCTTGTAAATCAAGCAAAATTACTGACCTATAATATTAAAGATTTTGACTACATAGAAGGACTAAAGCTATATAAAATTGATTAACCAAAAATATGAACGAAATAATCCAGAAAATAAATGACCTTATCACACAAATAAAAGCACTTCCTAGTATTTCAGAGCAGAATAAACGACAATTAGACAAGAAATTTAGGTTAGAATTTAACTTTAATAGCAATCATATTGAAGGAAATACACTTACCTACGGAGAAACACAACTTTTATTGTACTTTGACAAGACAGACGGCACTCACGAAATGCGTGAGTATGAGGAAATGAAAGCCCACGACTTAGCCTATAAGCTCATACAAGAGTGGGCAAAAGATACAGAAAGACCCATTTTGGAGATAGATATAAAGGAGCTTAATAAAATTATTTTGGTGCGTGATTTTTATAAAGATGCCATAACACAAGACGGATAACCAACCAGAAGAAAACTAAAAGTAGGACAATACAAAGAATTTCCTAACTCTGTAAGGCTACAAAATGGGGAGATGTTTGATTATGCAACGCCACAAGATACGCCAGCAAAAATGGCAGAACTAATGCAGTTTTATCACGCAGAAACAGAAAAAAACGAACTTCACGCAGTAGAATTAGCCGCTTTTATTCATTATAAGTTTGTGTGTATTCACCCTTTTGATGATGGAAATGGACGTATTTCTAGGCTACTAATGAATTATATTTTGCTAAAAAATGGTTTTCCACCTGTTGTTATCAAGTCAGCAGACAAGAAAAACTACCTAAATGCCCTTAATCAGGCGGATACGAGCAATTTGCAGGCGTTTTTTGATTATATTGCAAAACAATTAGTTTGGAGTTTGGAACTTGTTTTGAAAGCTACGAAAGGAGAAAATATTGAGGAAACTAATGATATTTATAAGGAAATTGAGATGTTTAAGAAGCAACAACTACCTTCTAATATGCAAGCAGAATTACTAAAACTTTATGCTACGGGCATTTCTGATGAGAATTTAGCAGAAATAAAAGAAGTTATTGCTAAGTTTTTGTTTGAAAAAGCACAAGACAAGGCAGATAAAATCTGGGAAGAGAAAAAATATAACCAAGATACATTTAATAACTAGCTCTTGAGGAGATAAAAAAGAATACAATAAAATGAAAAACCAAAAATTTATCTTCAAATAAAACAAAAAAATGTTAAATCAATGTTATTTGAGTATATTGTTGTATGAGAAAATATAAATTAAATGAATGATATAGAAACTGTCCAAACGGATTATATTAAAAATTCTAGGACTATTGAGCTAATCAGAGTAACAAATAAGACAACCACAATATATCTTTATCTTTACAACTACGAAGGCACTTGTTTTACACTATTTCCAAATTTATTAGCACTCCTAAATTATTTTGGAAATCAAGATTGTGAATGCTTAACATTTGATAATGAGGAAGACGTAGATAATCATCTAATAAATTTACCAGAAAATAATCCTTTATTTCACTAATGAAAATCTACTTTAGAAAACATAAGTTATAAAATATGACCACAACACTTATTCCAGCACTTGGAAACCCTGATTTAAAGCTAAAATTAGAAAAATTATTACTAGAATGTATTGAATTTAGAGGTTGTACAGCTTTTTGGACTATACCAACCTATTATTTTTATAATGTTAAAGAAAAATCAGACTCACACGCTTTAATTAAGGCTATACAAAAACCTAATTCTTTCTTTTGTGCGGATATTCATTTGCCTACAAATATTGATAATATTTTTGGATATACTAAATTGGGCGTAACTGAAATATATTTGCACAAATATAGACAAGGAAAAGACCATACACTCAATACAAACTTATTGCATAGCAAAGTTTTATTATTTGATTTGGATAATGAAAATGCTGAAATTTGGATAGGTAGCCATAATTTTACTGATTACGCTATTTCTGGTAAAAATTTAGAAGCTTCTGTAGCCATTCAATGTGAAAAAACTGATGATATTTATAAAGATACAAACGCCTATTTAGAAAAAATTAAAAAAGACTTTTGTCTTATATTTGACCCAACAAAAGTAGAATTTTATAAGCAATTACAATACATTAAGGCAACGCAAATTACTGAAAATATTGCTTTAAAAGATGTAGTAACACTTGTAGGCTATAAAATGCATAATCTAGACAAAGAACAAATAATCCAATTGCTATCCCTTAGTGATAAAGATTATAGTAAATATAAAGTAATAGGAGATGAAATTCATTTGCATGCCTATGATATTGAAACAAAAAAAGAACATTTGTATAAGTGTAAAATTGAGCAATCAGGTAAATTTGATGATGAAATTGATAAATTAAAACTAGATTTTACAAATCCCCGCCGTTTTGCGTACACAGGTATAACAACACTAGCTTTACTTAAAGAAGAGAAAAAAATTGAAAAAGCTGATACTGAAGTAGCTTCTTACTTTGTCAATCTTCAGATTATAGAAGAAATGATGAATTTTGAGGTATATCTAAAGCCCGCTAATAATGAATTTTCTTATTGGAAATCAGTAAATATAAATCAATATAACTCATCTTTGGGTGTAGCGGATACTTTTGATGTGCAGGAAATTAGCTTTGATTTAGATAAAAATGGTAAAAGAGTTAGTTTACAAGGTGATTGGCTGAATGTAGGCACAAAACTAAATAGATTTTATATTGCACTTGAAAATCTAATTAAAGGGGAGAATGGCTTGATTGGTGAACAAGTACATGAGCGTTTTGATGTAAATATCAAAACAAGAAAAAAAGCACTAGAAGATTTTATTAAAAGGATTAAAAAAGAAATAAATTTACCTGCTTATTTTAAATCACAAATGGAAAGGATAATCATTGATAATGATCCTCCAAAAGAAGAGAACAAAACCAAATAAGTTTATTCTAAATTTTTGTAAACTAATAAAAATATTTTAAAATAACCCCTCATTCTACTCCACCAACATACAAAAACACTTATGGAACTAAAAATTGATTTGGAGCTAGAGAAGAAAGAAATCATAAAGCGCTACAGAAAGCTTCTCAAAGCCGCTAAACCTTTCCTCAAAGACAAAGATGCTAAACTTATTAAGAAAGCATTTCAAATTTCGGCTGATGCGCACAAAGATATGCGCCGTAAATCTGGTGAACCTTACATTTATCACCCTTTGGAGGTGGCGCAAATCTGTGTAGAGGAAATAGGTTTAGGGACTACCTCTATTATTGCAGCCCTTTTGCACGATGTTGTAGAGGATACAGACATTGAACTCTCGGAAATAGAGAAAGATTTTGGTAAAAAGGTCGCTACAATCATTGATGGACTGACCAAAATCTCGGGTGTTGTCCTTGCCGACCCTAATAACTCTATGCAAGCAGAGAATTTTAGAAAGATTTTGCTTACTTTATCTGATGATGTTAGGGTAATACTTATCAAAATTGCTGACCGTTTGCATAATATGCGTACTTTGGAGAGTATGCCTCGCTCAAAACAGCTTAAAATTGCTTCTGAAACAAGTTACATCTATGCGCCACTTGCGCATAGGCTTGGTTTGTATGCTATTAAGTCGGAACTAGAAGACCTTTATCTAAAATATACAGATAGAGAAACCTATGACGAAATTGCAGACAAGATTAAGGCAACGAAAGCAGCCCGTGATAAGTTTATTAAAGACTTTATAGCTCCTCTTAACAAAACTTTGACAGAAGAAGGGCTTAATTTTGTCCTGAAAGGTCGCCCAAAGTCTATTCATTCAATATATACGAAGATAAAAAAGCAAAATATACCTTTTGAAAAGATATATGACCTTTTTGCTATAAGAATTATACTAGAAGATGTGTCAGTAGAACAAGAGAAAGCGGCTTGTTGGAAGGTGTATTCTATTGTAACAGACTATTATAAGCCTAGTCCAGAGCGTCTTAGAGATTGGATAAGCACGCCTAGAGCTAATGGATACGAGTCTTTGCATACAACGGTAATGAGTAGCGTAGGACAATGGGTAGAAGTACAGATTAGGACAAGAAAAATGGACGACATAGCAGAAAAAGGTTATGCTGCACATTGGAAATATAAGGAAAGTGAGCCTAATACTAAAACTACTACAAAGATTTCTGCGGAATCACACCTTGAAAGTTGGCTTAACAAAGTGCGTGATATGTTGGAGCGTCAAGATACAACGGCTATAGAATTTGTTGATGAGTTTAGAAGTAATCTTTTTTCTGATGAGGTCTTTGCATTCACGCCAAAGGGAGATTTAAAGGTGCTTGCGGCAGGTGCTACAGCGTTAGACTTTGCTTTTGAAATACATTCAAATCTTGGTGCAAGTTGTATAGGTGCAAAAATCAATGGCAAACTTCAGCCTATCAGCTACAAACTTCAAAATGGTGACCAAGTAGAAATTGCTACCTCCAAAAAACAAACCCCTAGTGAAGATTGGTTGCGTTTTGTGGTGAGTTCTAAGGCAAAAACTCGTATTAGAGAGTATCTTAATGATGATAAGCGTTCTATGATGAAAAAAGGGCGCGAAATTGTAGATAAAAAGATAATGCAAATGCTTTCTATTCCTACTGATGATAATATTTTAAATGAACTTAGAGCACTATTTAACTATAAATCTTCTACTGACTTTCTTTATTCAGTTGGAAAGGATTATATTAAGCCTGCAGAACTAAAGAAATATAAGATTGTATATAATAAAAAAGTTGGTAGCAAGCATCATATCAAAGATGATAAATCTTTTGCAAAGGCAATGAAAGCTATGCAAGGAGAAGATGCAAAAGATATACTTCTAATAGGAGAAGATTTAGATACAATAGATTATCAATTAGCGGTTTGTTGTAATCCTATCTCTGGTGATGATGTATTTGGTTATGTTACAGTCAATGATGGAATCAAAATACACCGTACTTCTTGCAAAAATGCAAAAGAATTGCTTTCACAACACGGTAATAGAGTGTTAAAGGCGCAATGGACTTCAATTACACAAAAGTCTTTCTTAGTGGACTTAACGACTACAGGACTTGATAGAGTCGGACTCGTAAATGATGTTACTCGTGTAATATCATCAGAGCTTAAAGTAAATATGCACTCAATCTCGTTAAAGGCAGACAAAGGTATTTTCTATGGAAACTTTACTGTTTTAGTCCACGACTTGGCTCATTTAAATATTTTAATGGAAAAACTAAGAGAAATAGATGGTGTTGAAGATGTTGTAAGATATGAAAATCATTCAGAGGTATAAAAAATAAAGAAATAGGGAGTTAAATTTTATATTTAGTTTTCTATTTTTTTGTAAAAATATATTATTTATTGATTTTAGGTTAGTGAATATTAGTTTTAGGTTGTAAAAACAAAATAAATGCTTATCTTTTCTCTAAAAGTTGTTTCATATTTATTTTTCTAATAGCATTTTTACGAGTAAATAGTATTCTCCACAAACCAACATTTTTATTATTAAGGACTGCAGGAGCATTAAACACAAAATTATTAGCTGATTTCTCTAATTTTTGAAGATTTTTAGGAATAGCAACATCTTGTTCTAAGTTATAAGCAAGCATATCTAAAACTTCTTTTTCTTTTTCGTTGAAAGGCTTAAATGTAGCTAAATCTTTGGTTAATAAAAATTCTACTTTGACATTGTAAGCCTCTGCAAGAGAATCACGCAAAGGATATTTTGCAGCCGTAAGTGTTAATTTGGTTAGTTCTTTTTGAGAAATATCCGTTATAATTCCTCCTTTTTCCTGCATCCACGCAAAAAGTTCTCCTTCTTTCACTCTTTTTATCTTACGGTCTTCTATTTCCGTTTTGATAGCTTTTGTGTCGTAGCCTGCTTCCTTGATGCTGGGTACTTTACACGCTGAAACAGCATTTAAAAGTATCAAAATAAGAAATATAATTTTGGTATTTAGGGTTTGTTGTAACATTTTATTTAGTTGTTGATAAGATTTTGTTAAATATTTTACTAAAACTACTGTCGCTTGCCTCTAGGCAAGTGACGACTATCATTAGGCTTTTAGCCTATACAAACCATTTTATTTGTACTAACGGCTAGAAGCCGTTTTATAGTCCTCACTTGGCTGGAGCCAAGCGAGAGTAAAAATGTGTTTATGTGATATTAGTTCTTAAAACATTGTTTTTAGGTCTTTCAGATGCGTAATTTGCTGGTAATTATGTGTTTTTTCCTTATCCTTATGATTAAAGAAGAGTGCTTTTATCCCAAAATCCAGCGCACCCTGTACGTCTGCGTGCATAGAGTCACCAATCATAATGCTTTCTGCCTTATGCGCTTGTGCTAGGCTTAAAGCGTGCTGAAAGATTTGTTTATGCGGTTTCTTTTCCCCTGCAACCTCTGCATTAGTAAAAGTTTTAAAGAAGTGTGTTAGTTTAGCATTATCCATTTTCTTGTATTGCATCTCTGTAAAGCCGTTTGTAATAAGGTGCAGGGTATATTTTTGCGCTAAATAACCTAAAACATCAACTGCATCATCAAACAAATGATTAAATTCTGGCAAAAGCATAATGTATTCGTCTGCAATTTTTTCAATGTTATCATCAGAAATCAAGTAATTAAGCCGTTGAAAAGTCTGTTTTAGGCGTGTAAGGCGCAGTTCTTCCGCAGACATTTGGTTATTTTCATAAAGTTTCCAGCAGGCGTGATTGATAGGAATATAAATATCTATAAAGGTTTTTATATTGATATTGATATTTTGCTGCTTAAAAATTTGCACAAAAGCAAGTTCAGAATTTTTGTCAAAATCCCAAAGTGTATGGTCTAAATCAAAGAAAATATGTTTTATTTGGGCGTGATTATGGTTCATTTTGAATGTTTTTATTGATATATTTGCAAATATACGTTAATCTTACTAATCTTGTAAAAAATAAAACTAATCTTTATAAAATCAAATGCAAAACTTTATAAAAGCTTTCTTTTTTCTTATTTTAATGTTGTTTTCTACGTCTTGTAGTAAGCAAAAATACATCAAAAAAACTTTTTTAGATGACAATTATTGTAACAATATTTCTAAGGAAACTGTTATTTATGATAGACTTATCCAAGAAAAAATCCAAAATGATACTATTATAAGTAAAGATTTGGTAACACGTTTTACACCTAGAGTGCTAAGTGTGGCAGCAGATATTGGTGTTTTGAGTATTTTGAATGAATTTATTATCTTAGAAAAGAAAGGAAAAAGCCGCACCACAGACGAGAATATAGCTTTTTTGTCTGTTCGTCAAAATATTGACGAAAGAATATCACTTGCAGGCATTGAAATATTTAGTACGCTTGCAGAGATAGAATGTGAGCAAGATAGGGCACTTGCAATGCAAAATTTTATCAATAATGAGATTAGCAAAAAGGTTAAAAGGCGTACTATTATTTCTATTTTGGCGGGCGCAGTAACCACAGTGCTTGCGAGTACGCTCACGTTACAAGAAGTGGAGCAACAATATATAGAAATGAGTGTTTCAGGCGGAGCTGTGGTGAGTGCCGTCTACGCTTTTGCAACACTCAACGTCAATTACCAGGCGGAATTTATGCATCAGCGCAATTATTTGGCAGATGTTTGGAATAACCCTAAGCAACCAAGCACGTTTCCACCTATGGTTTGGCACTTTCTCACTCGTGAGCTAGAAAAAACAGACAAAAAAGATGTGGTTAGAGATAAAATAGTAAAAAAATGGATAGAATTAGAGTTTTTAGACCAGTCAGACAAGGAAAAACACGAAATAGAAACCGCCCTTTATTTTGGAAAAGGCGGTAAATATGATGTAAATACTATTGCTATACGTGTTTTGATGCTAGATTTTCTGGAAACAGAAGTATCAGAAATGAAACAAGAACTAAAACAATTTAGACAGGAAATTTTACTTTATTCTCTCAAAAACTAACTAGGATTTTTAGGATTAAAAGATTTTAGGATAATACAAAATACAATAAGAGTGTTTTATATTATCCTAAAATTCTTAAATAAAATAATCTTAGTTTGGCTTTTTACAGCATCTTAAAGAAGTCATTAAACAAAGCAAATGCCATAAGTCCTAGTAAAAGTACCGTTCCAATGTTTTGCATTACCATCATAAATTTATCTGACGGAGCTTTTCCTGCAATCATTTCATAAATCAAGAAAACCACGTGTCCGCCATCTAATGCAGGAATTGGTAACAAATTCATAAAAGCAAGCACCATAGAAAGCATACCAGTAATATTCCAAAAACGCTCCCAGTTCCAAACTGCACCATAAAAACTAGCCATTCCGACAGGTCCACTAACAGCTTTTGAAGGAGAGACCTCTCCTCTGAAAATCTTACCAAACCCACGAATATTGTCTGTTACTACATTTACGGCTTTATTGATGCCGTGAGGAACAGCCTCACCAAAAGTAAATTCTTGTTTTGCAAACATATTCTTTGAATAGTTTGCTGCAAAACCAATTTTACCCTCGTCTGTTACGCCAATAGTTAGTTCTCTTTCTGTGCTACTAATTGTGATATTTTTGCCATCAACAGGTTTTTTAGCATCAATTTTTAAATCTTTTAAATTTGTTTCATTAAGAACTACTACTTTAACTGTTTTGCCTGCGTTATCCAAAAGTGCTTTTTGCAACTCGTGGTAAAACGTAATAGGCGCACCATTTACAGAAATAATTTTATCTCCAACTTTCATTCCACCTTTTTCTGCCATAGATTTAGGCACAATTTCTGCTGCGCCATAATCTTTTGTGGCAGGAAACATATCAATAAAAGCACCTTTTTTTGTTTTATCTGAAAGGTCGTTGATAAGGTCGTTAGGGATTTTTACCTTAAATTCTTTCCCATCACGTAAGACTGTGTAATACGCATCTGTGCCTAAAAGCACATCAGCATTCATTATTTCGTCAAAACGAGTGTAAGGTTTTCCATTGATATTGATAATTTTGTCACCTGTTTTTAGTCCAATTTTATCACCAATTTCTCTGCTTACAATACCAAATTCAGCATTTTTTGCAGGAATATAAGTATCTCCTTTGGTGAAAGTAAGCGCAATAAAAATTACAAAGCCTGTAATCACATTCATAATAATACCTCCAAGCATCACTATTAGGCGTTGCCAAGCGGGTTTTGCCCTAAATTCCCAGTCTTGCATAGGTTGTTTCATTTGCTCTTCGTCCATTGATTCATCAACCATACCTGCAATTTTGACATAGCCACCCAACGGAAACCAACCTAAACCATATTCTGTATCTCCTTTTTTGATTTTGAAGATAGAAAAGTTAAGCAAAGTAGAAACGGGAAACAGGAAATCAAAGAAAATATAAAATTTTTCCACACGTATTTTGAACATACGAGCTGTAATAAAATGCCCAAATTCGTGCAATCCAACCAAAATAGTAAGTCCAAGCAAGAGTTGCCCAGCCATTATAAGTCCGTCCATTAGTTATTATTTAGTTATTTGTGTTTTTTATGAGATGTATAACAAAGTCGCAAATATAGTTAATCTTTTGTTGAAAAACAAAATAAAGGACAATTACGAATTTTCAATTACGAAAATTATTTATAATCATTCTAAATAAAAAGTATTTTACTTTTATTTACAACTATCTACTAAAAATGTAGTCTTAGGAACAGTGAATATTTTTGTTGCCAAAATTCGTACAATAAAACAAGAAAATATACGTTTTAAGATAGTGTAATATAAAATTAAGTATATATGAATGAATTAGTGAATATAAGCGACATTATCCAGATGAATGGGTTTTGCTTGGTAATCCAGAAATGGACGAAAGCAAAATTGATGTTCTTTCTGGTGTACCTATTTATCATAGTAAAGATAAAAAAGAAGTTTGTTATATTGGAAGAGCCAAAACGGTTGATTTTGACAAAATAACGCTTATTTTTACAGGAACATTCAAATCTACAAGAAAGATAACTGGCATTTTTAACCATAATTTCACAAAAATAAAATCTAAATAAAAAATAAATAAAATGAAAAAAAATATTTTTTCCATACTTTTTGCGTGCTTGGTAGGCACTACCTTTGCGCAAAAGAAAACTGAAACCGTAACGCCAACAGCCAAATTTAGCGGTACTATTGAGTACGAAATGACTATGCGCCTTGACGTGGAGCAACTACGAGCAAGTAATCCAGAGGCTGCTGCAAACATTCCTGATGTTATCAATATCACAGAAAAACTTGTTGTAAACAACAATATGGGCAAATTGGAGCGAGATATGAGAGGTATGATGGGTGGTTTCCGCAGACCAGGACAAGCTGCACCAGCTACACCAACGCCTGAAGAAGCCAAAAAAAGAGCGCAATTTACACCACAAACGCTTTTGGATTTTTCTACCAACAAAATGTATACTGTAAGTTCTTTTTTGAAGGATAGCGTAAATATTGATAAAGTTTACACAGAAACAGCAATGACATTTACTAAGGATTTTGTTGATGCTAAGAAAACAAAGAAAATACTGGGTTATAATTGTCAAAAAGCCACTTTAAAGACAAAAGATGACACTTATACTATTTGGTACACAACAGAAATGGGCTTTTCTTACTCGCCTGTTGCGGTAGGTAGTGCGCAGGCACGTGGTATGCGTATGGGAGGCAGAAACTCACCAGTAAAAGCACCTGAAATTCCTACTATTTTCATAGAAAAGGGCGTTATTTTAGCTATTGAAGGTACAGATTTGGGTTATGAAGCAAAATCTATCAAAAAAGATACTGTTCCAGAAGCAGAAATGACACTACCAAAAGATGCACGCAAAGTAACAGACGAAGAAGCCGCAGAAATGCGCAAAAAACGTATGGGTTCAATGGGTTGGGGCAACCGTTAATAGCCCCCAAACCCCCAAAGGGGACTTTAATACAATTTTCTTATAAAAAATAATATCGTGCAAAAAAATAATATTTCTTTATATTCTGTCTTTAAAGCCCCCTTTGGGGGCTTGGGGGCTGTTTGGTGTGTTTTTCTTCTTTTTTTTCTTCTTTCAATTCCTGCCTATTCTCAAACGCCGAAAGGCAAGGGAACTGTAAAAGGACGTGCTGTTTTTGCAGATAAAACGCCTGCGGCTTTTGCTACGGCATCTGTGCGCCTTTTACCTGATTCTTCTTTGGTGTCTTACACACTCACAAACGAAGAAGGCTATTTTGAACTCAAAAATCTTGCAAAAGGAGATTATCTTATCAATATCAATCTTACGGGTTCTGCACTTTTTGTAAAGGCTTTTTCTATTACTGATACTGCTCCAAATGCTGATTTGGGCGTTGTAACTATTGAAGAATTTACAGTAAAAGGAGCTGTCGTTAAAGGGCAACTTGCACCTGTGGAAATCAAACAAGATACTGTTGATTTTGATGCAAAAGCCTTTAAAACAAAGCCAAACGCTAATTTAGAAGACCTTTTGAAAAAACTTCCTGGCGTGGAAGTTGCCAAAGATGGCACAGTAAAAGCACAAGGAGAAACGGTCAAAAAAGTTTTTGTTGATGGGAAACCGTTTTTTACAGACGACCCAAAAACTGCTACAAAAAACCTACCTGCAAGCATGATTGAGCGTGTGCAGGTGATAGACCAACTTTCTGACCAATCTCAAATGACTGGTGTAGATGACGGAAACAGAGAAAAAGTTATCAATATTACTACAAAAAAAGACTCTAAAAAAGGCGGTTTTGGTAATGTTCTCGTGGGCGGAGGTACAAATGAGCGTTATGAAAGTAATCTTTCTTACAACCGTTTTAGAGATAATAGACAACTTTCTATTATTGGTGGAGCAAATAATGTCAATACGCAAAATTTCACCTCTGGAGGAGGTGCGAATTTTGGTGGCGGAGGAGGAATGGGTGGCAATATCCAAAGTCTTTTAGGGAATTTGGGAGGAACAAATAATACGCCAAACGGCATCATTAAGGCACTTTCTGGCGGTTTGAACTACAACGACCAAATCAATAATGGTGCAGGAACAATTAGTGCCAATTATCTTTTTAATGATGTTCAAACAGATGCTTTCCAAGACTCAAAAAGGCAAAATTTCCTTCAAAATGGTACTATTTCTACGTTTTCTGATAATGCAAATACAACAAAAGCACAAAATCATAGACTAAATTTTAGGCTCAATTTTGATTTGGATAGTTCAAATACTATTCGTTTTATTCCAAATCTTTCTGTTACGACTAATAAATATGATGCGTTAAGTACCTCAAGAACAGTCAATAACGAGCAAAACCAGCTAAATAATGCTAATACTTTAAATGATAATAAAAGTGTTGCTTTGAATTTTAGCCACAGAATGCAATACAGACATAAATTCAAGAAACGTGGGCGCACTTTCTCAACTGATTTTACCTTTACAGGAACTTCTCAAAATGGAGATAACTTTAATGATGCAAGTAATAATTTTTCTTTGCCCATTATTACAAATATACGTATTCGTCAGCAGTCCGTACAAGAAAATCATAGTTTAGGCTATCAGGTGGGCGTTTCTTATACCGAACCAGTTTCTCGTAAGCGTTCTTTGGAGTTCAATTATAATTATAGTTCTGCCAATAGCGCAACTGGAAGGCGTGTTTTTGATTTTAATGAAAGTATCAATACTTATTCAAATGTCAATACAAATCTTACCAATACCTTTGATAATGATAATAATTCTCACCGTTTGGGGACAAATCTTATCACGCAAAAACTAAAATATAACTATTCTTTGGGCTTTGCAGTACAAACAGTTTCTCTTGATAATCATAATGTTACGACAAATATAAATTATAAAAGAGATTTTTTCAATATATTCCCAAGTGCGCAATTTCGTTATAATTTTGGTAAAAACAGACGTTTGATTTTGAACTATAATGGTCGTACAAATCAGCCAAGTAGCACACAATTACAGCCTGTGGTGGATAATAGCAACCCTTTGAGTGTTACGACAGGTAATCCAAATCTGGACAGAGAAGTAATCAATACGCTTAGGGCAAACTATTCTAGTTATAATATGACTACTTTTAGGAGTATTTTTGGTTTTATGACTGTTTCAAACACAGCAAATAAAATTGTTACAAACACAACAATACAGCCATCTGGGCGACAAATAACAGAATATACCAACACCAACGGTATCTATAATTTGGCTGCTTTTGGGGGAATGGGCATTCCGCTGGTAGGAAACAGCTTTACGCTGAATTTGACGACAAATGTTTTGTGGAACAGAAATAAAAGTTTTATCAATAATAACGAAAATATCACTAATAATTATACTGCTGGTCAGGGAGTTAGGCTAAATTGGAATTATAAAGAAAGTTTGGATTTGGCACTTACAGGAAATCTTAGTTATTCTGTGGCTGAATACTCGTTGCAGGCACAAAATAACGTGAATTTCACAACGGCTACGGCTGGTTTAGATGTTACTTATACTTTCAAAAATGGTATTATTTTGGCAGTTGATGTAGATTATTATAGTAATTCTGGGCTTTCTGCAGGCTTTAACCAAGAATATACTATTTTAAATGGAAGTATTGCTAAACAAATTTTTAAGAAAAAAAATGGAGAATTGCGTTTGCGTGTGTATGATGGACTAATGCAGAATATTAGCATCAATAGAAACGCATCAGATACATTTATACAAGATACGTCAAATATGGTTTTACAGCGTTATTTTATGCTTTCTTTCCGCTATAATATCAATGCTATTGCCCAACAACAAGCACAAGGAAATAATAATCAAAGAAGAAACCGCTAATTTGAAGTGTGAGGTAAATACATTTTTTGTGATTTTATCAAAAAAGCCCTAAATTTTAAAATCTAGGGCTTTTTATTTTATTGATAAATTTATTTTTTACCTTTTTTCTTATCTTTCTTTTCCTTCTCAAAAACTACTTCTTGAAGCAAAAAATTAGAGGTTTTAGCAGCATTTGGGTTAAATAATTCATCTAGTTTAGCGTTCAAAACATAGAGTTTTCCTTTTGCCATTACACCTGTTGTAGGAAAAGTCATCACACTTGTTACTTTGCTTTTGAGTGTTGCACTTGCAAAATCATCTTTGCTCACAAATTGGTAAATTTCTTTTTTTTCATTAGAAATAACTATAAGATTTTTCCCCTTAATTACCAGTCCATCTGCGCCCACAATAGGTTCAGCATTGATTTTGGTGATTTCTTTTGGATTTTTGAGAGAAATTTTATAAAGATTTCCGTTCCCAGAATGTGCCACAATCAAATAACCATTTTTATGAAAAACAATGCCATTTAAGTTAAAACCTTCTCCTTTAAACATATCAGAAGTAGCAAAAATGCTTCCTTTTCCATCTGGCGTAACCTTAAAAATCATAGGAGAAAAACTATTCGTAACATACAAATTCCCTTCTGTATCAAAAGTAACATCATTAGCAAAATTGCCACCAGTTGGATTTAATGCACCTAAATCAGTAGAAAATTTACGTTTTCCAGTTGTCAAATCATAAGCAATAAGTTTGCCTAATTTGCCTTGTGTGGTTGCATTTGTCTTCACAGAAACGCCTGGGTCAGAGATACATACATACAAAAGATTACGTTTTTGGTCTGCGTGTGTACCAATAGCACTCACAAGCTCATCATCATTAATAAATTCTGTATAAGTGCCTTTACGGTCTAATTTGCCTATTTTTCCATACTTTAGAGATGTTACAAAAAACATATCTTGTTTTGGGCTATATGCCACACCTTCAGGATACAATTCATTTGAATTAAAAGCAATATTTTGGGCTTTTGCCTCAAAACTCACACTCAAAATACTTGCAAATACCAACGCAGAAAGCGTTTTAAAGACTTTTTTCATTTTATTGAATGATTTTTTGATTGTTTACTTTGTAGATTTTAGTTAAATTACAATCATAAAACAAAAAAGTATAAAGAATGTTCAAAGTAGATTTATTTTTCAGATTTTTCTTTGTGTTGCTAGTTTCTTTCGTATTTTTGTGAAAAGTGTTCACAACTATTTAAACATAATTATTACTTTACAGAAAAATGAGAATATTGATCAGTATTTTTACCATTTTGATTTTTAATAATGTTTTTGCTCAAAGGAGTAATGAATTTGCAAAAATTGATTCTATTATTCAACCGTTTGATAAACCAGACGCACCAGGATTTAGTATTGGAATTGTAGAAAATGGGAAGTTGATTTATACTAAAGGGGTAGGTTTTGCAAATATTAAAACATCCTCCAAAAATTCTGGTAATAGCATTTTTGGCATTGCTTCCATAGCAAAACAATTGACAGCAGCGTGTATTTGGAATTTAATTAAAGAAAATAAAATATCTTTAGATGATGATATTAGAAAATATATACCTGAATTTCCTTCTTATGGTAAAACTATTTTAGTGCGACAAATGCTAAACCATACAAGTGGTATTAGGAATTATCACGCAATAATGGAACTAGCAGGATTTGATTATGATAAAGAATTTCATACCAATCAAACAATTCTGAATTTGGCTTGCAAACAGAAAGGGCTAAATAATAATCCTGGAGAAAAAATAATATACGGAAATACAGCCTATACGCTTTTAGCAATAATGATTGAGCGTATAACTGGGCAAAACCTAAATCAGTATGCCAAAGATAAGATTTTTGTGCCATTGGGTATGAAAAACACCTTTTACCGTATTGATACCACTACTATTGTTCCAAATAGAGCTTTAGGTTATGTTCAAAACGAGGATAAAAGTTATGAACATTTTGCAAATAAACAAATTACTTATGGTGCAGGTAGTGTGGGTTCGTCCATTGAAGATTTGTCTATTTTGGAGTAATGTTTTGAATGGGTTAAATCCTAATTATCTTGATTTAACCAAATTTCTAACAAGTATTGAAATATTATCATCAGATGAAATAGCAAAATATGCACGTGGCGTAATGATTGATAACTATAAAAACAAACAAACTATTCATCATAGTGGATTTGGTTTAGGAGGGCAATCTCAAATTATTGCTGTACCAGAACTAAAATTAGCTATTATTCTTCTTACTAATTTAGCTTCTATAAATCCTGCTCCGCTTTCATATAAGATTTTAGATTGTTTTTTGCCTATTCAAGACGTGAAATCAGCAAAATTAACAAAAAATAAACTCGTCATTCACACACAAAAAGAGAAAAATGAATTTGTGGGGCAGTATAAAGAGCAAAATAGTGATATGAAAATGGAGATTTTATTAGAAAATGACACACTCAAAGCACTTGGTCAAGGAAAGAAAAATATCACATTGATTGCTACTGACAAAGGGGAATTTATTCGTTTAAATAATCCAAATGTGCTTTATGATTTTATTCCAAGCAAAAATGCCAAAGCTGATTTGATAGTGTCTTTTGGTGGCACGCCTTTTTATTTTTCAGAAGCTAAATTTATTGATGTTAAGACAATAAATCTAACTGATTATGTTGGTCGTTATTTTTCAGATGAACTTTCTGTTGTGTATGAAATTTATATTGAAAATAATGCCTTATTTGTGAATTACCCAAATCATAATAAAACAAAACTAATGGCTGGGCAAAAAGATGAATTTGGCAATGAGCAAAGAATACTTTACCATTTTGAGAGAAATAAAAAAAAGGAAGTAACAAAACTATATTTAGCAGCAGAAGGAACAGTTAAAAATATTGAATTTGTTAAGAAATAAACAACCGCTTTTTAGCTTTATTTTATCTCTTTTAATTTTTATTTTAAAGATTTTTCTTTGTGTTGCTAGTTTCTTTCGTATTTTTGTGAAAAAATCAGAATTATACTTACCCAAAAATAATGAATGTAGAAACTTATATTTATACGACAGATGACGAAAAATTATTGTATGATTTTTATAGCATAGGTAATAAAGGCACTATTGCTAAAATTGTCATTTATGAAATAGCAAATTTCAATCATTTTAATTTGGCTTTTGGTGATTATGATGCAGTAAGAGAAGAAATAAATGAGATATCAATAACAAATAATGGAGATACAATAAAAGTGCTAGCAACTGTAATAGAAACTATAAAGGTATTTTTTCAAACATATCCTTATGCAATACTTGACATAAGAGGAAGTACAACTATTAGGACTAAACTTTATCAAAAAATTATCAGAGATAACTGGGCTGAAATTGAAACTGAATTTAGAATTTTAGCGTTTAAAAATGACAGAACTAAGCCAGAAATCCCTGATTTTACACAAGAATATCAACTTTTCCAAATCACAAAGAAACATTAACCAAAATACTAATTATGCCTTTCCAAGATAATATAATAGCTGTTGTTGATGGTCAAATACTTGACGGTCAAGAAATAATACGTAAAATAAAAGCTAAATACGGACAATATCCCATTATTTCTGAAACTACCAAAGAAGCAATAGCAGATTACGAAAAACGTAAAAGAACAAGAAAAATCAGTATCATATCAGCGTAAATCAGCATAAAATTTATATTTTTTCTTTGTGTTGCTAGTTTCTTTCGTATTTTTGTGAAAACATAAAAAATATTTAAGAAACATCTCCAAAAATGTCTGAATTATACATTTACAACACGCTTTCACGCCAAAAAGAAAAATTTGAGCCAATCTCTCACCCACACGTAGGCATCTACGTATGTGGTCCTACCGTATATAATGAGGCACATATTGGCAATGGTCGTCCTCCCGTTGTGTTTGATATTTTGGGTAGATATTTGTCTTATTTGGGTTATAAAGTGCGTTTGGTACGAAATATCACAGATGTTGGGCATCTTTTGGGTGATACCAACGAGGGTGAAGACCGTATTTCTAAGCAAGCACGCCACGAGCATATTGAGCCAATGGAAATTGTCTATAATTATACACAAAAATACCATCACGTTATTGATAGTTTGAATGTAAAACGTCCAAATATTGAGCCTACCGCCACAGGACACATTTTAGAACAAATAGAAATCACGCAAAAAATTATAGAAACAGGCTTTGCTTATGTTTCTAATGGTTCTGTTTATTTTGATGTTGCCAAATATAACGAAAAATACAATTATGGTGAACTTTCTGGGCGTGTCGTGGAGGAATTACTGAATAATACACGTGAGCTAGATGGGCAAGCAGAAAAACGCCACCCTGCGGATTTTGCACTTTGGAAAAAAGCCTCTCCAGAACATCTAATGCATTGGAATTCACCTTGGAGCGTTGGTTTTCCTGGTTGGCATATTGAGTGTACTGTTATGAGTCGTAAGTATTTAGGTGATACTTTTGATATTCACGGTGGCGGAATGGATTTAGCATTTCCGCACCACGAGTGCGAGATAGCGCAGGCAAAAGCCGCAAATAATGGCATTGCACCCGTAAAATACTGGATGCACAACAATATGATTACGGTTGATGGCAAAAAAATGAGTAAATCTGACGGTAATTTTATTACTTTAAATGAGCTTTTTGAGGGAAATCACCCACTTTTATCAAAGGCATATAGTCCAATGGTGGTGCGTTTGTTTATTTTGCAGGCGCAATACAGAAGTACGCTAGATTTTTCTGATAAAGCCCTTAGTGATGCCCAAAAGAACTATAAAAGTTTTATCAATGGTTTGAGAGCTATTAAAAATATGGTTTATCCTGATATTAAGCAAGATGCTGTGCAAAATATTTCTTATGAAATGATTGACACGAAAGTAGAAGAAGAAGTAAAGCAAACCATTAAAGATATTTTTGTAGCTTTGAATGATGATTTGAATACAGCGTTGGCACTTGCGCATTTGCTTAGTTTGCTCAAAAAAATCAATATTTTTATGTCAAATCCTGCTAAAATAACTACTATTTCAGAAGGGATTTTTGTAGAATTGAAAGAAAAATTTGTTTTGGTTTTTGAAGAGATTTTAGGACTAAAAGAAGAAACGCCAAAAGGAGCTTTTTATGTGCTTTTAGATGGTCTGATGGCACAATACCGTTTAGCAAAAGAAGAAAAAGCCTACAATAAAGTTGATGCTATTAGGGCAAACCTAAAAAGTATTGGCGTGGTTGTCAAAGACATGAAACATAGCATTGATTGGGCGTATGATGAATAAATTTTTGAGGTGTGAATTATAAGTTATGAATTATGAATGAAATACAAATTATTTTCATTCAAAAATAAAAATATACTAAAAATAGACAATGGGGCATGCCCCATTGCGAAAATATTACAAAAAATATGCAAAAACCACTAATTTTAATTTCAAATGATGACGGTATCACCTCTGTTGGCATACGCACACTTGTAGAGGTGATGAGCGAGATAGGGGACGTAGTCGTGGTTGCGCCTGACAGCCCACAATCTGGTATGGGACACGCCATTACCATAGGCGAACCGCTTAGACTGAATGAAAACACACTTTTTGAAGAGCTTTACCCCAACGTAAAAGCATACGACTGTTCTGGTACGCCTGCGGATTGCGTAAAAATTGCTAAACACCACGTTTTGAAGGATAGAAAGCCTGATTTGGTTGTGAGTGGCATCAATCACGGTAGTAATTCTTCTATTAGCGTGCTTTATTCTGGGACGATGTCGGCGGCTATTGAGGCGGCAATAGAGGGGCTTCCTGCTATTGGCTTTTCTTTGTGTGATTATGGCGCAAATGCGGATTTTTCTCATATAAAAACCCACATCAAGAAAATTGTGTTGGAGGCTCTCAAAAATGGTATTCCTAAAAATGTAGCTTTAAACGTGAATTTTCCTGCTATTTCTAAAGGAGAAATCAAAGGAATACGCATTTGTAGGCAGGCTAGGGCATTTTGGAAAGAGAATTTTGATGAACGCAAAGACCCACAAGGAAGGCATTATTATTGGTTGGCAGGAGATTTTGTCAATGAAGATAAAGGGGAAGATTGTGATGTTTGGGCTTTAGAAAATGGCTTTATCTCGGTTGTGCCTTGCCATTTTGATATGACTGCTTATAATACTTTACAAGAACTTAAAACTTGGAATTTGTAACTAAAACATTAAAATTATGACATACAGAGATTTTTTGAAAGATTTGGAAGGGCAAAAACTATATCATTCCTACCTTCAAGGCATACATACTTTGACAAAGGTAAAACAATATGGACATATGGAATGCACACTTTTACGTGTAGAAGAAGATTTTATTGTTTTAGGATTTAAACTTGATAGTATGCTTTCAAAGGCAGCATGGACATCTTATGCGCCCATTACATCTGTTCATTGTGCACCATTTCCAGAAGAAAAAAAATAACCAACTAAAAACCATTAAAATTATGATATTTAGAGATTTTTTGAAAGATTTGGAAGGGCAAAAATTGTCTTTAATAGTGGCTTCGGCAGCAGGTGGAATACACGTTTTGGTAAATGCAGGCTCTATTATGGGAGAAAAATGCACTTTGCTTCGTGTAGAAGAGGATTTTATTGTTTTGGAATTTGTCAAAACAAGTATGTTTAACGCTTCAAAAATGCTTTACATTCCTATTAGTATGGTTTATTGTGATTTTGCAGGAGATAAAAAATAAATCAAAGTTAATATCATAAATCAAAGAAAATGGCAAATATAGATACAAAAACTAATTTGGTTATTAGTGGAGGGAAATTTTGTGCTGATTTTTCGCTCATAGAATTTATAGAAGATGGTATTACTATTTTTTATTCTCCTGCGCTAGATTTGAGCGGTTATGGAAAAACAGAAAAAGAAGCAAAAGCCTCTTTTTGGGAAGTTATGAATGATTTTTTTAGTTATACTTCTCAGAAAAAAACTTTACACCAAGTGCTTATTAGCTTGGGCTGGACTATCAAAAATACCAAAAATAAACTTAAATTCACCCCACCAAAAGATGCGGATTTAGTAGTTAGTAATGCGCTTTATAATGAAATTGTTAATAATAAAAGCTATAAAGTTTCAAGAGAAAATATAGAAATAACGCTTTAAATTTATGGCAGGTAAGCATTTACGTAATATTCTACTAAAATTATATAGAGATTTTTTAACTGAACAAGGTTGCATTTGTGAAAGAACAAAAGGTGGACACGAACATTGGACAAGAGAAGATTTATTGCGTCCAATAACTATTCAAAGCCATATTGACCCAGTACCAGAATTTATTATCAAAAATGGCTTAAAAATATTAGGTTTGAACAAGCAAGATTTCTCAGATTAGATTTTTTTACAAAAAATAAACCCATAAACTATTATTTTCATAAAATGTTTTGATTATTGGATTATTTTTTGTACGTTTACTAATTATTACACTTTTGTACAAAATATTACCAGTTAATTAAATTAAAAAATGAAATATATACGTTCAATTTGGGAGATGCAATTCTTTGGCGTTTGCACACGTCTGGGAGAAAAAATGGGCGTAGCAACCGCTAGCATACGTTTATTCTTTATTTATGCAAGTTTTATTACTTTTGGCTCACCTATATTTGTTTATATGTCGTTGGCTTTCATTATGAGTATGCGCACACACTTCCGTAAATACAGAAATACTGTTTGGGACGTTTAAAAATTGTGAATTCTAAATTAGGAATTGTGAATTTAATACAAGTTCTCTATCCAAAATTTTTTTTGTCTTTTTGGAACATTTCTACCATAAAAAGCATTATAATAGTACATTCTACTAAAAAATCAACAATATAATTTTGTGTCTTGTATTCATTTACAACTCACAATTCACAATTCACAATTATTAAAAAATGTTTGACAACAACGAATTCCGTAAGTTTGCTGTAAAAGGGCAAAATATCAATGGCTTGGCTTTTGACGAATATACGAAACATATCAGCAACGAAGCAGAAAAAATAGTACAAAATAATCTAGGAAATCCTTTTGGAAATCCTTTTGGAAATCCTTTTGGAAACCCTTTTGGAACACCAACTAATATGACGCCTAATATTTTTGAAGAACGTGAAAAACGTGGCTCTGTGCTTGATGTTTTTTCTCGTCTGATGATGGATAGAATCATATTTTTGGGTACAGGAATTGATGATTATATTGCCAATATCGTTACGGCACAACTTCTTTTCTTAGAGTCTGTGGACTCTAAACGTGATATTTTGGTGTATATAAATAGTCCTGGTGGCTCTGTTTATGCAGGTCTTGGTATTTATGATACAATGCAATTTGTGCGCCCAGACGTGGCAACTATCTGTACTGGTCTTGCTGCTTCTATGGGGGCGGTTTTGCTTGCAGGTGGCAAAAAAGGTAAACGTGCTGCTCTAAAACACGCAAGAGTAATGATTCATCAGCCACTTGGCGGCATTGGCGGAAAAGCCTCTGATATTGAGATTACGGCTAACCAAATTTTGGAACTTCGTGTAGAACTTTATGAGATTTTGGCGCAACACACAGGACAAACAATGGAAAAAATTACAGCGGATTCTGATAGAGATTATTGGATGCGCTCTGAACAAGCAAAAGAATATGGTATGATTGATGAAGTTTTGGAAAGAAAACAATAATAGTCAATTACGAATTATCAATTACGAATTACGAATTACGAATTACGAATTACGAATTACGAATGAATACAAAATATTAATAATTAAATAATTATGTGGTGTAATTGTATTCATTTGTGCATTCGGAACAAAATACTTTACAAAAATTTTAATTGTTTATTTTTGAGTTACTTTTAGCTATTATTTCGTATCAATGTTGTAGATAAAAAAATATTTTCTATAAACCACTAAAAATCAAAAGTTTGGCACGATATTTTATGTATATTGTTTACACCTACATTCATAACAAAATACTAAAAAAATTATTCATTCAGAATTTTATCAGATAACTAATATGAGCAATTCAACTAAAACTTTCAAAAAATTTGTACTAGGTTTGTCATTTGTGGCACTTAGCGCAACTGCTTCCCTAGCACAAGATTATGTGTTTAAGGTGATGGCAAGTAACGGAAATGTAGTACAAAAAAATCCAGCAAAAAGACTTTGGGCTGGTAGCCAACTACAAGACAAAGACCTAATCAATGTGCCTGATAAGGGTTATGTTGGGCTGATGCACAAAAATGGTCGTACTATTGAATTAAAACAAGCGGGCGACTACAAAATAAGTGACCTTGCAGGCAAAGTAGGTGGTTCTGCATCTATTACGTCAAAATACGCTAATTACGTGGCTGGCGAGATGTCTAAGGCTGATAAAGTGGATATTAATAAAAATCACCGTAAATATAGTTCTATCACAGGGTCTGTAAAACGTGATATTATTCTTGGAAACGTATTTGCTTATTTTCCTTTGTCTGAAAATGCAAAACAATTAGAAGAATCAAACGCAATATATGATGGAAGGGAATTTGTGCTTCACTTATATCCAAACCCTGAAAAAAATGTAGGTGTAACGAAACTTGATACTTATTTTGTCGTTGTTTTTGATATGACAGACAAAGAGGTAGCGAGATTTGAAATAAAGGAAGAAACAATAAAAATTGACTTGACAAAATTCAAATCCAAATATGATGAAGGTTGGATAATAAATGTTTCAAAAAATGCTGAGGCTTTCAAAAATAATGATGTTACTAAGTATCACGTAGAACTTTTGGGCAAAGATGATGCTAAATATAAGTCCGTAACAGCTGATTTGAAAGAAATTGGAGAAGCAGAAACAGCTCTTGACAAACTAACACAAGCTCGTGTTTTTGAAGAACACAAACTTTTACAAGATGCCATCCGTTGCCACGAGCAAGCAATTGCTATGCAACCAGAAGTAACTACTTTTAAAGTGGCTTATGATGAATTTTTGACTAGAAACCGCATTCGTTATATTGAAAAAACTGGTTTTAGTGAAGATATTATGAAAGATGATTCAAAAGCATCTGCTATCATAGAAGAGAAAACAGAAGAGGTAAAACCTGTTGTAGCCCCTAAGAAAGGCAAAAAAGGAAGAAAATAATCTTTTTTCAATTACGAATTAAAAATTACGAATTACGTTAAAAAGTCCAATAATAGCAATATTATTGGACTTTTGTTAGTAGTGAATATTCTATAATTAATTTGTACAACATTTCATATACTATGAACGGCTTGGATTTCGGAAAATGTATTTAAGTCTAGCGGAATAGCATATTTATAACTATGTCGCTCCGCTGGAGCTTTAATACAAATGCAATAATATTTCTATAAATATACTGTTTCGCTGGAACTAATACAAAATTTATTTTCCGAAATTCTTCCCGTTTGCAGTATATACTCAATTTTTACATTGCTCCCAAATTCCATAATATAAAAGCCCAAATGTCTGTCCATTCGTCTATTTGTTTAGAAATAGGTTTTCCTGTGCCGTGCCCTGCCTCTACATCTATGCGTATGAGCGTAGGCGCAATGGTTTCTCTTTGATTTTCTTGTAAGGTAGAAATAAACTTAAAAGAGTGTGCAGGTACAACTCTATCATCTTTATCAGCCGTAAAAACTAGCGTAGCAGGGTATTTAGTAGGTTTTATGTTATGTAAAGGAGAATATTTGTAGATATATTCAAATTGTGTTTTGTCATCAGATGAGCCATATTCATTGACCCAAGCCCAACCAATAGTAAATTTGTGATAACGCAACATATCAAGCACACCCACACCAGGAAGTGCCACAGCAAAAAGTTCAGGGCGTTGTATCATACATGCACCCACAAGTAAACCACCATTTGAACGCCCAGAAATAGCCAATTTGGCAGGAGAAGTATATTTTTCTCTAATCAAAAACTCCGCAGCAGCAATAAAATCATCAAAAACATTTTGTTTTTTGTCTAACATTCCTGCTTTATGCCAATTTTCTCCATATTCGCTACCACCACGCAGATTAGCTACTGCATAAATGCCTCCAGCTTCCAAAAAAGGCACTATACGGGCATCAAAAGCAGGCAAAACACTAATATTAAAACCACCATAACCATACAAATATGTTGGATTTTGACCATTTAAAATCAGATTTTTCTTGTGTGTAAGAAACATATGCACTTTTGTTCCATCTTTTGAGGGATAAAACACTTCTTTTGTTTCATATTCATCTGATTTAAAGTCTATTTTTGACTCATAGAAGGTTTCAGATACGTTTTTCTCCAAATCATACTTAAAAATAATGGGTGGCGCAAGGTAGGAATTAAATGTAAAGAAAGTGGTTTTATCCTCTTTTTCACCATCAAAACCGCTCACAGTACCCAAAGAAGGCAATTTTATATTTGATGATTTCTTACCTGATATATTAAAAACCTCTACCTGATGGCTTGCATCTTTCATATAAACGGCAATAAATTTATTACCAATAAAATCCACACTAGAAAGCGGTAAAGCCATTTCCTTCAAAATATTTATCCAATTTTTTTCATCTGGATTATCAGGGCTAACAGCCACCAAACGAAAATTAGGCGCATTTTGGTTAGTTCTTAGAATTATCTTACCATTGATATTTGCAATAATGCTATTTTCGTGTTTTGTGTCAGCAATAATTGTTTTAAAAACCTGATTAGTAGTGTTTTGCAGGTTTTTTTTATCATAAATTACTTCTGAAAGTTTTTTGTAGAAAATTTTATTGCCTCCTGTGCCTTCTGGCGCATATATGTAGAGTGCATCAGCTTTTTCATCTGTACTTACACCAAAATTCTGCAAGGGTTTGGTTTTATCTTCATAAATAAGCACATCATCTTGCTGATTTTGAGTTATTTGATGATAAAAAATTTTATGAAATTCATTTTTATTTTCATATTCTTTACCTGCTTTTGGAGCATCATAACGGCTGTAATAAAATCCGTTTTTGTGCCAAGCAATGCCAGAAAACTTGACCCATTCAATCTTATTAGGTAAAATCTTCTTTGTTTCTGTTTCCATTACATAGATTTCATTCCAATCAGAGCCACCTTTCGCAAGAGCAAACGCAAAATATTTGCCATCATCAGAAAAACTCCAAGAATTAACAGAAATAGTACCATCTTTTGCTAGCGTATTTGGGTCTAAAAGCACTTGTTCTTCTCCATTGAGGCTTTTTTTGATAAAAAAAACTGATTGATTTTGTAATCCATTATTTTTGAGATAAACATAATAATTTCCTTTTTTTGAAGGTGCGCTCATCTTAGGAAAATTCCAAACTTTTTCTAGTCTATTTTTAATTTTTTCCTTTGGAATTTGTGCTAAATAAGATTGTGTAAGCCTATTTTGTGTAATTACCCAATTTTTTGTTTCAGGTGCATCTGATGCCTCTAACCAATGGTAAGGGTCATTTACTTTTGTGCCAAAATAGTCGTCTATTTTGTTATTTTTCTTTGTTTGAGGATACTCCATAGGTTTTATTTTAGTGCTTTTTTCATTTATTTTCTCTTGCGCAATCATTTCTGGAGTGCTTACAAAAGGAATAATATTAAAAGCTAAAATGCTTATAATAATTATTTTAGTGATATTTTTTTGAATATTTTTCATAGAGATTTTTTAAGGGTTTTTACGAAAAGATTTTTTTGATTTAAATTGCACTACTGACAAATTATATAATGTCTTAATTATCAATGAATTATATTTTTGTATTTTATGCATCAAGAAGCATTAAAAAACAGTTTTTTGTTTATTACCTAAAAATTGTATCTACTTATGAAGTTAGTTTTTCATAACTAACGCTAAAGTTTCTTTCAAAAAACCTATTCCATACGCTGATAATTGAATAAAAACGGCAAAAATACTCAAAAAAGCAACTTTCAAATTTTTAGTTTTCCTTAGTGCATCAAAAAATATTACTGAAAAATAAAAAAGAATAGTAAAAAAATGTACCAAACATAATTTTGCTGAAAAAATCAGAATAAAAGGAGATAAGCATAAATAAAGCATAAAAAATGCTGGAAAAGTATGTACTAATTTTAATTCTTCTGGAAAAAAATGACGTATATTGATGCGTCCACGACCAAAAAAATGTAATTGCTTATAGAATTGTGAAAAATTAGTACGTCTTTTATGATACACAAACGCCTCTGCAATAAGTCCAGTCTTAAAACCTGCTTTTTCAATACGAATACTAAACTCAATATCTTCGCCCATTCTCGTAATTTTATAGCCTTTGGTCGTTTCCCAAACTTTGCGTGAAATACCCATATTAAAGCTACGAGGGCGGAATTTTTCCGCAGAATTTTTGTTTCCTCTAATGCCGCCAGTAGAAAAAAGGGAAGTCATAGCATAACTAATGGCTTTTTGCACAGGCGTAAAACTTTCGTGAGCGGCATCTGGACCTCCAAAAGCATCTAAATAATTGACTTGCAAAGAATTATAAACAGTTTGCAAATAATTAGGAGGGATAATGCAATCAGAATCAAAAACAATAAAATAATCCCCTGTGGCTTTCTCAAAACCTACATTACGAGCAAAACCCTGACCCGCATTTTCTTTATAAAAATACTTAATATCTAGTTGAGAATGATATTTTGAGCAAACAATTTCTGCTTTGTTGGTAGAACCATCTTCAATAATAATTACCTCAAAACGAATGTTTTGAGTAATAGTATTAGTATCAAATTTCTGCAAAGTAAGGCTTTGCAAAAGTTCGTCTAGCTCGTCTGGGCGGTTGAAAATGGGAATAATAATAGAAAAAAACATCTTTGGTTTCAATTACGAATTACGAATTATCAATTACGAGAGTTCAACTACAATAATTTAACTACAAGAATAGAACTACATTTTTTTCGTAATTGATAATTCGTAATTCGTAATTGAATTTTCGTAACTGACTTGAATTTTATTTATTTTTCATTGTGATTTGAATTTTCCCAATGATACGCAATATTTCTTCTACATCTTCCAAAAGAGAATTAGCCTCTTTTTCTGTCAAATAATCAGTATCTTTTAGTAAACGTAGCCAAAAACGTGTTTCTCTTGCTTCTTTGTAGGAAATACTTAATTTGTGTATAAAATCATTTTGAGATTGTCCTCCAATAGCTTCTTCTACATTTGCGCCAATAGAAGTACCAGAACGTAATAATTGCTTTGCTAATACTAAATCTTTTTTATTTTTAGTCAAATATTGATAGAGTTTTACTATACGAACTGCAAACGCATAAGTTTTTTCTTATATAAGATTATCTTTCATTATTTTTGATTTATTCGTAATTCGTAATTCGTAATTGAAAAAAACGTAATTCGTAATTGATAATTCGTAATTGATTAAATATCTCTACTTTTAAGCCAAAAATATGCTATTGCGCCAAAAAGCAGGCTATAACCAAGTGCTGGTAGGCATTGCACAAGCGTAATATCTGCATTGAAATTGAGGATAACACCATATTTTTTGAAAGGCGGATTAGTCAGGTCAAGAGGTGTATTGAAAGGAAATTTATTTAAAGCCCAATGGTCTTGCTCTTGTAAGTATTTTCCTACGCCTTTCTCAATGCCTTCAGATTTGAATTTAATGACCCAATACCACTCAAAAAATGAGTAAAAAAGTACAATAATCATACTAAGCCCAGAGCGTTTGAAAAACATTGTAACCATAAAAGCAAACATCAGATAAACAAAAACTTCTAGCGAATAGGCAGGAATATAAGAAATATATTTAAAAAAATATTCATAATCAGTTGATTTTGAACTAACTAATCCAAAAGTACCAGCTATCACAAATACTATTCCTGCGGCAACTGTACTCAAAAAAAGTGCTAGTAAAATTTTACTCAAAATCCATTCTTCTTTGCTTAATCCATCAATAATTCCTTGTCTAATTGTTTTGTAGGAAAATTCGTTGCTAACCAAAATAATCATCAAAAAACCAATTAAAAAACGCAAAAACAAGGCAAAATAGGTGGTGTTGTACCACACATCAGGAAAACTATAAATAGTAAACGCAGTAAATCCTGCTTTTCCTTCCATCTGGTTAGTAAAGCCATAAAGTATCCACATTAGCAAGGTAAGTGCAACTGCATAAAGAGAAAAAATCACCCAAAAAGTGCGGTAATTACGTATTTTAAGCAGTTCTATGGTAAGAAGGCGTATCATTTTGAGTTATGAGTTGTGAGTTATGAATTGTGAGTTAATACAAAAACTCACAATTCATAATTATATTATTTATTCATACTTGTAAATTTCTCAACATCTTGTACTTTTCCAAGAATAATGATAGTATCACTTTCGTATAAAATAGTGTCAGGTGTGGGAATTCCTATGATATGTTCAACTATTTTAACTTCTCCGTTTACTTCTTCTTCATAAGCACGTTTTACGGTAATAAGATTCAAATTGTACTTTTCCCTTAATTGAATTTCTCTAACGGGTTTGTTGGCGGCTTTGCGTGGCACATCAATTTCCACAATTTCATAATTATCTGGAAGTTGCAAAAATGCGCCCACACTAGGATTAAGTAAGTTTTCAGCAACGGTTTTGGCTACTTCATCTTCAGGAGATAAAATTTCTTCTATGCCCATTTTCTCCAAAATACGCCTTTGTTGTGCGTTGGCGGCTCGTGCAATGATGCGTTTTACTTTCAAATCAAGCAGCATTACTGTTGTCAGCAAAAGAGCTTCAAAATCTTCTCCAATAGCCACCACGACAGCGTCCATATCTTCAATATTTTGCGCTTTGAGGGCTTTTTGGTCAGTAGCATCAAGGACAACGGCATAAGCTACGTCATCTTTTAGGTCATCTACGTGATTGGGGTCGTTGTCAATAGCCAACACTTCTGCGCCTCTGCGTGCCAATGTGCGTGCAATAGAACGCCCAAACTGCCCCAAACCAATTACTGCAAACTTACTTACCATCTTTTTTCAATTACGAATTACGAATTATCAATTACGCAAAACTACATAAATTATTCGTAATTCGTAATTTTTAATTCGTAATTTTTAATTCGTAATTGACGAAACGGGTATTTTGCCTTTTAGATAAGCCACAAGCACTTCCAAAGATTTATTAAAGTTGGTATTATTGGGTACAATAATATCCGCATCTTGTTTAAAGGGTTTGATATATTTGGCGTAAGTGGGCGCAACGTGTTTTTCATAGCGGTAAAGCACGTCTTCTAGGTCGTAGCCACGCTCTTCTTTGTCCCTAATAATGCGCCTTTTGAGTTTGATATGCTCTTGTGCATCAATAAAAACTTTTAGGTTTAAAAGTTGTGATATTTCAGGGAAATAAAAGACAAAAATACCTTCTACCACAATAATAGGAGAGGGATTAAACACCAAAGTACGTGCTTGCACAGCAGCATTATTAAAAGTGTATTCTTCTTTTTGCACAGGTTCACCTCTGCCCAAAGATGCAATATCTAGGGCATATTGCTGAAAATCAATAGATTGAGGTGTATCAAAATTAGATATACCATTCTCATCTACAGGCTGCTGTTCACGAGGCTTGTAGTAATTATCTTGCGAAATTAGGCAAATTTCGTCTTGCGAGAAAGCTCCTAAAAGACTTTTCAAAAAAAGTGTTTTTCCAGAGGCACTTCCGCCCGTAATGCCGACTATGTAGGGTTTTATCATAACGGACGCAAATATATAAAGAATTTTCTACTTTAAAAAGAAAATTGAAATAAGTTTTAAGCTACTGCATTTTAATATATTTTCAAAAACAACCTCAATAATTACAAAAAAGAGTTTTATTCAATTTGTTTTGAAGTTTTTTTATATTTGGAGTTGTATTTTTTAACTAAAAGAAAAAACAGCCTTAAAACTTAGTTTTAAGACTGTTTTATTGATATTATTCAATTTTGATTTCATCAATTTTTTTCATTATTTTGTCTGTTTGAGCGAGAGCTATAATGATTTTTTGATAATGTAAAATATCTTCTGTTGTAAGTAGGCGTTCTTTTCTGTCTTTGAGCCATTTTTGCGCAGGCTGATAGCCACCTATAAAAAAATTCCAAGCAATGGCAGGCACATTATCAAAATATTGTGTGTCGTTGATAAACACCTTTCCGTGTATATATTGTGGCTTTCCTATGGTATTATTGCCATTTATTGGGTATTCAATAGCATATTCTAGCATATATTTTTCAAGTGCGACATTCTCCAATAAATGAATTTCTCTAAATTGTGCGCCCAATGTCACTAATGCCCAAAAAGTGTTTAAATTACTAGGAAATGGCACTTTTGGAAAATCTATTTTCAAAAATTCCTTGTATTTTTCTCTATAATTAGGAGAATGTAAAACGGCATAAATGTAGTCTAAAACATCTATTGGTGCAAAAACCTCTTTACTATTTGTTTTTTCTGTGGTGAAAGCAAGCCCTAACTTTTCTGCTATCTGACTGATTATGTTAGCGTTAAGATTTGGTATTCTTTCAATTATTTCCTCTTCTGCTACATTTTCTGTGGCATCTTTTGAGATTGTTGAAACGATATTTTGGTTGTTTGCAACATCTAATTTCATTTTAACGGCTTCTAAGGCAGTTTTTGCTTCTTCTACATTACTTTTATTTTCTTCAAATAATGCGTTTTCTGCATCTGTTGGATTATCAATATTTTTATAAAAAGGCAAAACAGTTTTATCAAAAAACGCTTTGATTTGCTTGTAATGGCTTTGTGCGTACTTCAAATTCATTTCCAGAAGTTGCTTATTGTTGTCTGAAATGGGGAAAAGTTGTTGCTGTTTTTCTTTCTTTTTCTCAGGATAAATATAAAGCGGGAAAACCGTCCCACCACCACGATAGTAGATATTTTGGTCTGAAATAGTGTTTGATATAAATGACAAATTCCACGCCATATTTCCCACTGCTTGTCCTTGTCTTCCAGAAATCAGAGCAAAATTACCTTCTTTTTGTAGATTTTTCATTATTCTATTTTGAGAATATGCAAAAAATCCTTTTGATTTTCCTGTAAAAAAAGTCCAACGAGTGTCAAATGGTCTGTATGTTATTTGCTTATAGTTTTCGTCTTTATTGTTATCTTTTAAGTCTTGAATTGCTTTTGACAAAACCCAATCACGACTGTTTTCCTTAACATCATACCTTGTTTTCACTTCAAATTCTGAAAATGTTGTAAAATTTTTGATTCTTTCTTTGAGTTGAAACTTATCAAAAGAAATTGTTACATCATCATTCTTAGAAAGCACACCCAGTGAATTTTGAGTAAATAATTCAGGCAAATAAAAGCCTTTATCATAGTTTTTTTGCTCTTTGAAGTTTTTGGGTATAAAAAAGTAATTAGGAGAAATATTTTCAACTTTGTTAAATGGTGTTGTTTTTAGGGTGTTTTCACGTAAAAAAGCATATTTTATTTCTCGTTTTCCAAACAAATCATAATGAAAAACTTGCCCTAATTCATTGTCTTTTTTCTTTCCAGTTTTGACAAAAATATTGATAGAAACACCTTGTTCAATATCAAAAACATTTACATCAACGCTCCCATCTAATGAAGTTTCTTTCTTATTATTATTTCCGTGCAGGTCTATGGTGTAAATTTTATCATAAGTTTTTAGCAAATTCCAACGCATTCCTCTAAAAGTTGGGTTATCTAAAAAGCCGTGGGGATTAATAAAAGCCACAATTCCAGCACCATTTTTTTCCACAAAATATTGCCCAAAACGCAAAAATTTCACGTAGTCATCATTTAAAAACTTAGAATTTTGTTCTTTAAGTTTTTCTTTTCCTTCTGGTTCTTTTTTGTAATCTTCCATCAATTTCATTATCCATTCACCTTTATTGAGGCTTTCTCCATTGTACGGCGGATTGCCCATAATACACATTACAGGTGCATCTCGTTTGATATGATTGGCTTCATTTGCTTCTGCACTCAACCAATTAGCAAAAAGCGTGGTCGTATCTGGGTGGCTTTCCTCCAAACTATTTGTCAGATAAACCTTTAATCTTTGGTTATTGGTAGCTTTGTAGCCAGTTTCTGTCAAAAGCAAATCTAACTGCAAATGTGCCATTGCGTAGCTTGCCATAAGCAACTCAAAACCGTTAAGACGAGGCAACAAATGCTCTTCCACATAGCTACTCCAAATGCCTTGTTTTCCTTCAAATTTTTGATGAATGTGCTTAATGGTTTCTGCCAAAAAAGTACCAGTACCAGTCGCTGGGTCAAGTATTTGGACTTTATGAACTTCTTGTTTTTCTTTATTTTTTAAGGCAGGATTAGGTATATTGATGCTTACTTTGCTGGTATCAGCCAGCCCTTGTGGCAAACCAAAATCAGTTTTCAATACGTCATCAACAGCACGCACAATAAAATTGACCACAGGCGCAGGCGTGTACCATACGCCACGTGCTTTACGTAGTGCAGGGTCGTATTCACTCAAAAAAGTTTCGTAAAAATGGATAATTGGGTCTTCCATTTTCGTTGTTTTACCATAGTTTTTGAGGATTTCTATAATGTTGCACGCCAAAAAAACATCAACCAAACTATCTACAATCCACTTTATACGGTCATCAATATCTGGTCCTGCAATATAACTAAAAAGTTTTCTTAGGAAAGGATTTGATTTTGGGATAAGTTCAGCAGCTTTTTGGCGGCTAAAACTGTCTAATATTGGGTCGTGAAGGCGTGCAGCAAACATTCCATAACAAATAGTTTGCGCATACACATCAGCAAAGCTTTTGGGCGTGATGTCGTGAATGAGGATTTGTCTAAAAGCCGTTAATTGGTCTTTGAGTGTACTATTTTCGTTTTTTTCTTCGTCGCTTGTGAGTGCTTTATCAATGACATCAGAGAGTAAACGAGCTTTTCCAGCCATCATTTCTGCTAATTTCTTTGAATTTTTGATAGTTTGCCCCGTATAAGAACAAAAATCTATCATAAGGTTTTCAAAAGTAGCGAAATTTTGCGGTAGAGCCACTATTCCTTTATCTGTGAGTTGTGCAATGGCAATTTTGGTTACAAATTCTCCTTCTCTATAAAGATAAAAATCCAAATAATCTGTAAAGAAAATATTATTAAGAGATGCCTTATAGCGGTCAAATTGCTCTTTATTGCCTGTTTTTTTTGCGCCCACGAGGTCTTTATCTCCAATATTTTTAGCCTCAATAAAGCCGACAGGAATATCTTTTTTGGTCAGAATATAGTCTGGTGCGCCACAAAGTTGCCTTTTTGGTTCGTTTGTTGCCTGCACGTTAGTTACTAAACTCTCAATAAGTGTCTGCAAATCTCCACGAAAAGTGTGTTCAGTTGCGTTGGCTAGTTGGTAGCGTTGGTTGATATTATCAATGTATTGCTGTGTTGTCATTTGGGTTTGATTTTAGGATTTATAAGCGCAAAAGTGCTTACAAACTCTTTACTATGCTTTCTGTTAGCATTTTATAAATTTCTTTATGCATATTATTAAAATTATTACTTGTATCATTCTCTTTTGATAAAAACTGTAAATGCTTTTCAATAGTCTTAAAATCTTTGCGTTTTGCAGGACCAGTTTGTACGTTTTCAGGGCTTTCCAAAAGGGCTTTATGTATGGTTTCTTTTATGAGTGGCACAAGCATCTTAAACTCTAAATCATTCGTATCTAAGATGTTTTTAGAAACAGCAAGTAAATGATTAACAAAATTACAGGCAAAAACGGCTGCTACGTGCAGTATTTGGCGTTCTTTGGAAGAAATAGGAAGTACATTTTTGCTAAGAGTTTTAGCAATATTTTGCAGAATATCCAAAATTAGCGCATCATTGGCTTCAATACAAAACGGAATTTCTGAAAAATCTACTAATTTCTGCTTACTAAAAGTCTGTAAAGGATAAAATACACCATAATTACTTACAGTATTAGTAGTATTTTCTTTGAAAATGGCAAGTGGTTTTGTACCAGATGTATGTGCGACTATCATAAAATTAGGTACAATTAGTTTACTTAAAACGCTTTCCAACGCATCATCACCAACGGCAATAAGTAAGATTTGGGCATCAGATTCACTAAAATCAAGATTTTCCTTTGCTTTTGCTTCGTATAAATGTGTGCAAAGAAGTTCAGCATTATTTATATTTTGACTAAAAACTTCTCTAATATGATGTCCTGCGGTTTCTAGTGCTTGCGCTAGGTGCCACGCAACATTGCCAGCACCCACGAAAGAGATTTTATATTTCATTGAAATTATTGAAAATTGTTAGAAATTATTTTCGTTGATAATTTCCCCTAAAATATGCAAAATAATGGAAACATCAGACAAAAAATATCTTTTTTGGTCAATGATGACGTTATTATCAGTATATTTCATAAAGACCCATTCATAGCCATTCGTAACAACGCCATAAATATTTTTGATTTGTTGCTGATTTTCTTGGTTGAATAGGCTTGCAGCATACATTTCAGCAGCACATTGTCCAAAACCTTCTTCTACACCTCTGTTTTTAGCTTCTACCAAACAAAAAACTGGAGATTTTATTTCTAAAAGATGTGGAAAAGCACTAAGAAGGTAATCACAAACGCCATTTAGGTCATTTTTGGCATCAACATCAAAGCTATAACCAGAAAAAATAGTTAATTTATCTTGATTTGTCTTATAAAATTCCTTCAAAATAGGCATTATGAGGAGTTCTGACTTAGCTTTTTCAGAAAAAGCAGGCATTTTACTCGCAAAATCCAAATCTTCTAACAAATGCGCACTTGGCAAAATTATTTTATCTTCCACAATTTCAAATAATACTTTGGATTGGTGCGTAATACCAAACTTTTTTTCTAATTTTGTAAGTGTAAAGTCACTATAAGCCATAGTTTTAAGTGTTTTATTGCGTGATGATAGGTGTTACTTTGGGTTTTATCTTTTCTTTCTTGATTGTGATTTTCTTTTTCTTAGTTTTCTTTTTCATTCCTAAAAGCTCACGCCACGAGTTAAAACTTTTGGTATAAACAATGCTTGCACCTGCATTGGTAGTGTTTCCGTTGTTTATATTTCCGCCACCACCTATGGTTGCACCATTATTTTGGTTATTTTTGTTATACATTTTTAAACGGTAACGCCCATCTTTTGTAATGGCATATTCCATACTCCAATCTCCAATAATATTGGCAGCAGTATTTTGGTTTTGAGAGTCAAAAATGCCATTGCGGGTGATACGCAAACGCCCATCTAAGGCGGTATAGCTCATACGTAACTGCACGACATTATTACTGTTTGCACCTGACAACAAATCCACATCTATCTCTAAATTTTTGTCCACCTGCGACATAATGGTACTAATTTGAGAAGTCAAAAACTGGCTCACAGTACGGCTAGCACCGTTTACGCCAGCACCACTAAACGAATTTTCAGGCAAAAACGACCCTGTCGCAATCAGGCTAAATGCTTGGCGGTTGCGTTCTGCGTCATCATTATCCACACGAGTTTTAAACAATGAAATAGTGCGTTTAATCACAGGATTAGCCACCGTATTTTCAAAACCCTTAAAATCAAAGCCCATTTTAATAGTTGGGGCAAACAAATCACCTGTCAAATTCAGTCCTACATTCACAGGATAAGTCCTAGAATATTCTGGGTCGTTGGCATTGGCAACAGTAGAAAGGTCAATAAGTGGTTTAAAAGATGTGTATTGGTCATAAGAAGCGTTGATTTGTAGGGAAGTTTTGTACAAACTTCCTTCAAAGAAAATCCGACTATCAGAATTAGGTTTTATGCTAAATTCCTTGCTAACAAAATTCATAAGCGTAAAATTATATTTCCCCATAGTAATCACGTAATCTCCCCACATACCAAAATCCCCTCTGGTATCAATTCCCATTTGTATTCTGCCGTTTCCGTTGCCCGAAATCATATCATTTGCGGTGCGGTCAAGGATAATTTCAAAACTGGCATCATTTGTTACATTCAGGTTCATATCCATTTTGATACCGTTGAGGTTGATTTTATCATTTTTGCTTTTCAAAGAATCTTTAATAGGATTGCTAAAATTGACAAATTTGATATAATTACTCTCACTTACGCTTTGAAAACCGTCAAGAGGCAAAGAAATTTTTGTGCCTTTTTCTGTTTTGGCGTTTGCCTGTATGTAAAGGTTATTTGGTGAGCCAGAAAAGCGCATATCACCTGTAGCGACAATGTTTCCGTAATATAAACTGTTGTCGTCTTCTGTGGTATTTAGCACCATAAATTTTTTCATATCAACCTTAATATCCATTTCAATATCCTTAAAATTATTATGGGTAATAAGTGCGTTGAGGCTTGCTCTGTTGTTATTTTTGTCTGTTAGAAAGCTATTTTTGATATTGATACTATTTTGTTTGATATGAATTGTATCAGAAAAACCAAGTTTTGCGCCCAGATAATTAACTTTAAAAATCCCTCTTCTAATGGCGGCAAAGCCTGCAATAATAGGTTTTTGCGGTTGCCCTTTTATGCTAATTCCGCCAGAAATATTACCAGAAATATCACTTACATATTCCTTGATAAAAGTTTCTGCAAGTCGCACATCAATATTTTTCAAATCAGCAAAAAAGTCCATTTCGTTGCTTTTGGGTATGTATTTTCCTTTGACATTTAAGATTGGATTACTTTTATTGATAACTTCCACATCAGCTTCCACCCACTTTTGGGCATTGTTCCAACTAGAAGTACCTTTGATATTTCCTACATAAATCTTCTCAAAATCAAAATCTTTCACATCAATACTTCCGCCTACTTTTATCTCTTGAAAAACGTCTTTTACATTGATTTTTGCGCTCAAAAGTCCACCCATTTTCTTGCCCACAAGCGGTGTAAGCGTGTTTAGCGTAAAATTTTCTACATTTACGTTGAGTGTTTTGTGTGCTGTGCTATCAGAAATTGCGCCATTGATAAAAATATCTTGTTTGCCACTTGTGAGGTGTAAATCATCAAAACTGACGGTTTTTTTGCCATCATTAAAAATCCTTACTTGTTTGTAGGGTGAGAAATTCCACTTTTCTTCATTGATTTGCACCAAACTATTTTCACTAAGTTCTATGTTGGTATAATCATCAAAAAACGCCACACTACCGTTCAGATTGGTATAATTGGTTTCTTGTTGTTGTTTTATAGATGTTGTAAAATCAATAATTCCTTTGTACCAAACGGAGTTAAACAAGAAGTTTTCAGATTTTAGCGTGCCAAAATCTTGCTTTTTAGAACTCAAATCTAGTTGTGCGGTGATGTCGTTTTTGTAAGAGGTTTTATAGGTTTCAAAATTTATATTGACGCTGTCTGTTTTGTATTTTTGGAAACTAAGTTGTGGAACGGTGCGTGTACTTCTCAAAGAAAAACGGGTGCTATCTCCGCCATAAAAACTACCTTTAAAGCCTGTATTAGGACTTATGTAAAAATCTTTGGCAAAAAGCTGCAAGATAGGCAGGATATTATTTACTTCAATTTCGTAATTGAGTTTAAAATTTTTGTCTTTATTTTTGGTAATTTTATTTTTATTTTCGTAATAAGTTTGTAGTTCTTTTGCTTTGTTGAAAAAGGCAAGATTATACTCTTTGACAAGATGCCCAGCATCAGTAATCACGCTTTGAAACGTAAAATCACCTTCTGCAAGCACGCTCGCTACGTCAGAATTAAAGCGGAAAATTCTATTTTTTGTACCGTTTTTGTTGATATTTTTTTCTGAAAAGAAGTTGATATTTTTGACTAATATTTCTGTGTTGTCGTAGGTAATAAGGGCATTTTCAATGTCGGCACGTCCTACAATATTTTCCAAATCTAGCCCACGAGTATCAATATCAATTTTTCCAGAAAATTCAGCTACTTTATTACTAAGCCCAAGTGCATCAAGTTTTAGCTGATAGATGCTTCCTTTTAGCTTAATTTTACCAAAAATATCATCAATATTGGCTGATTTGTGCAAATCCACTTCCCCTTTCAGACTCATTTTTGCGTTGGGGTCTGCGCTATCAAAATCTCCCACAAAATATTTATCTTTTATTTTGCCATCAATGGTCAGCCCTTTATAATTATAGCCATTCAAGCCAATAGAAGCAACTTTTGCATCAACTTTGGTATCCAAATCATTCAAATTAAAGCCATAACCTTCAATTTTGCCATCAACAGTAACATTTTGTATGATTTTTTCCTCATCAATAAGTTTTCCTAGTGCAAAATTATTGGTTTTGAGCGTGCCTTTGTAGAATGGTTTTTGATAGTTTTTAGCATAATTTTTGCCAGAATTTTGTGGTAAAATCATTCTGATATCCGTTTTAAAGTCACCCAAAGCAGTTCTAAAATCTCCATTTGCAATAAAATCATAAAGCGTACCATCAAATTTACCATTAAATTGCATTGCACCAAATTTGTGTGCATAACCAAAAATCTTCTCATCATCAATATATTGCTGGCAATCCTCCACAAAAATAACAGAATTTTTCATATCCAATTTTGCGTGCATTTTGTCCACGTCAGGCAAATTTTTAAAGTTTGCTTTACCAATTATTTTACTTTCGTTTCCAAAGCCAAGTTCCATTTTATCCAGCGTAATATTGCTTACTGTGCCAGAAACCTTTGCGTTTGCTGTCCAAAAGTCGTCATATTTGCGTAGGGTAGGGGCAAAAAGTGCCAAATCTTGTGTATGAATGCGTGTTTTTTTGAGATTTGCCTGCAAATCCACACAATTATTGAAATTACTAAAATCTTTCATAGAATAGTAATTCATCACCAAACTATCAGAAATGAAGGAATTACCGACTTCAATGCCCATATCTAGGAACTCCATTGTGCGTTTTGTCGTTCTAAAAAGCATATCAGCTTTCTTAATATCCAGCCCAGAAGCGTTATCAAAGGCTTTTAAGTCATTGATTTTGAGTTGAATAGTGTCGCCTACAAGCAAAAAATCATCAACGGAAGCGTTAAGTTTATCTAGCCTAAAATGGTAATAATCAAAGCCATTTTTGATAGAATCAGGTTTTTGGTCGTTGTAGCTAAACGCCATATCTTCTACTATTGCCTGTTTTATGGCAAAAACGGGCGCACGAACGCCTTTTTTTCTTTTTGGTTGAGGTGTTGTGGGCGTAAGCAAAGAATCAATAACAATCAAAAACCTATCAAAATTCATATCTTGGGTTTTTTTGTCTGTTATGAGGTTTACAGAGCCATTTTTGAGCAAAACTTTTTCTAACAAAACATCATTTCCATTGATAAGTGTAGCTTTATCAAAATTGACACGAAGCTCGCCCAGATTTATCATTTCGTGCTTTTGGCGGTCTAAAACGACTACATTTTTGAGAATAAGGTCTTGATTAAAGAGATTTAGGGTAAGTTTGTTGATAGTTATCTCAAAACCCATCATTTTGGAGAGTTCAAACGAGGCTTTTTGTGCTAAAAACGTCTGTACGGCAGGAATAGCCAGCACCGCAGTTATCAATACAACCAAAAAAACAACAGAATAAACGCTCAATTTAATAGTTTTCAACAAAAAAACACAAGATTTCCACACAAAACCTCTATCTTTGCGCTTGGGAGTATTATCAGGCGTATTAGTGGTTTCGTCAGTTTTCACAAGATTTTCAGAAATGATTTCAGCAGGAATTTCAGTTGAATTTTTTTGTTGATTTTCTGATGAATTTTCTTGTTTTTCTTTGTCAATATTGTCTTCTTTGTAATAAATATTTATTTTTGTTTAGTGTATTGTATTTTTGTAGGTGCGTACCCTTGTGGTTGCCCTTTTTGAATAGGCTTAAAACCTATTTTGCATAATATTCTACGTGTTTTTTGTCGTGTTGCTTTCGCATGTTTGGGCGACCACAAGGGTACGCCCCTACATTAAATACATTTTCTTTTTTATCTTATCCAAAAACTATGCCAGACGCATTTAATACTCCACACCTCACACCTCACACCTCACACCTCAATATTCTTGCCATTGAGTCTTCGTGTGATGACACTTCTGCATCTGTGATACAAGATAGCAAAATTTTGTCTAATATTGTTGCTTCTCAAGAAATTCACGCCAAATATGGCGGAATTGTACCAGAATTGGCATCTAGGGCGCACCAACAGAACGTAGTTGCAGTAGTAGATGTTGCGTTGCGTGAGGCAAATATACAAAAAAATCAGCTAAATGCAATTGCTTTTACTCGTGGACCTGGTCTTTTGGGGTCGCTTTTGGTGGGTGTTTCTTTTGCAAAAGCTATGGCACTTGGTCTTAATATTCCTTTGATAGAGGTAAATCATATGCAGGCGCATATTTTAGCACATTTTATTGACGAGCCAAAACCAAAATTGCCGTTTTTGTGTCTTACTGTGAGTGGCGGACATACGCAAATTGTGCTTGTAGAGGACTTTTTAGTGATGCAAGTGCTAGGAGAAACGCAAGATGATGCAGTAGGGGAGGCGTTTGACAAAGCTGCAAAAATGTTGGGTTTGCCGTATCCTGGCGGTGCTTTGATAGATAAATATGCTAAAACAGGTAATCCAAATGCTTTTTTGTTTCCGCTTGCGGATATGCCAGATTTGAATTTTTCTTTTAGTGGGATAAAAACGTCTTTTTTGAATTTTATCAACAAAGAAACTATGAAAAATGCAAATTTTGTGGAAGACAATATAAACAATATTTGTGCTAGTTTTCAGTTTACACTAATAAAAAATCTTATACATAAATTAAAAAAAGCTATTGTACAAACTGGAATTAAAGAAATTGCTATTGCAGGCGGCGTTTCTGCTAATTCTGGACTTAGAGAAACTTTAATTTCGTTGGGAGAAAAACATTCTTGGAATATTTATATTCCCCAATTTCAATATTGCACAGATAATGCTGCTATGATTGCAATGGCAGCACATTATAAATTTTTGCAAAATGATTTTTCTTCTCAAAATATCAGCCCAATGGCACGCTGGGAGATTTAATCAATTACGAATTATCAATTACGAATTACGTGTTTTTTGTTGTGTAGTTTAATTTTTAATAAGGTCTGTACCGTAATGGAATGAAGGTCAGACCATTTAAAAATTAAACGAGAGGGTTTTAATTTAATTTTTGAAATAGTTTTTGAAAATCTTTAAACCTTTTCAAAAATATAAACTCTAAATTTCAGAAATACAAAATACCAATAAAAAACTAATAAAAATAACACAATATGAAAAAAATAGCTGCATTGTTGCTTGTAATTGGTTTTACAACAACAATAACTTTTGCACAAAATGTAAAAGATGAAGAAAAAGATGATGCTACGCAAGTGAGTGGAGATAATTTTAGTTTGGAAGGCGCACTCGTACTTTTCAAAAAATCTAATTCTTTGGAAGAATTTGAAAAATTACTTAATGAAGAAAGCAATAACGTCAATAATCTTGATTTGAACAATGACGGAAATACAGATTATATTAGTGTGGAAAGCATCAAAGACAAAGATACTCACGCTATTGTGCTTAGTACGTACCTAAAAGACAATGAAAAGCAGGATATTGCTACCATTGGTATAGAAAAAACAGGTAAGGAAGAAGCAACACTTCAAATAATAGGAGATGACGAACTTTATGCTAAAAACACTATTATAGAGCCTTTTGAGGTAGATGAAAAGTCAGAAAAATCAAAAGGTCCTAATGTTTCAGATGTAAAAATCACTAGGCTAATTGTAAATGTTTGGGGTTGGTCTTGTGTGCGTTATATGTATGCACCTAGATATGTAGTTTGGAGTTCTCCATACCGTTGGGGCGCATATCCTAGCTATTGGAGACCTTGGAGACCAATGAGATATGGAATGTTTTATACAAGAGTTACACCATATAGGTCATTTTACCGCCCTACAAGGACTTTTAGAGTTGTCAATGCAAGAAATATTTATATGCCAAGAAGACGTACAACTACCGTTATTGTACACAAAAACAGAGGACATAAAACGGTTATTGTTAAACAAGGCAAACGTGGAAAGGTTCATAAAGCTGTAGTTGTACGCAAAACTCCACACAGAAGACGTAAATAAGGTTTTTGATGCTTTTAACTTCCCGAAAGTTGGAAACTTTCGGGAAGTTAAATAGCTCAAAAAGCATTATTTCCCTTCAAAAATAATCTTTTTATAGATTTCAAAGGCGTTCGTTTTGCTGCGGCTTGTCTTCAAAACCGCTTGAATTTGCTCAAAATTCTTCACAAAATCAAACTCCAAAACCGCCCTAATGCTTGCGCAAACCTGACTATCCACAGGCAAAGAAATCCCTGTATCACGTACTTTGAGTTTATCAAAAAAGAAATAAAACAAATTAAACTGCTCTTTATGGTCAAAAGCCATTTTTAGGTTACCTTCCCAAATAACGCTGAAATCTTCAAACATCTGAACATCCGGGGCGAGCAAATGTCTAGGGATTTTCACTCGTCTGTCTGGAATCATAATATCTTTGGTTTCTTTGCCCAAAATTAAATCTTCATACGTTCTTATATCATCAAAACGCCTTTCTATCAAATCTAAACTTGCCTCGTCATTTAGCTTAGTTTTGGTTTTGCTAGTTGTAACAGAATTGGATTTTTCTTGTCGGTCTTTCACATACTTGCAAGCCATCAAAAATAATTCTTCTCTATCCTTTTCATCTAAACCTAAAACTTCAAAGATAATATTTTCTAATTCAATTTTATCTTTTTGCAAACACTCCTCATAAATAGTGCCTTGTTCACGCCCTTTGATGGATTTTAGGATTTTTTCTAAGACTTTTTTATGATTTTTAAACAAATCAGGATTAGGAATAAGCGTTCTTGCGGCTACGCTTACATCTACATCACTCAAAGTTTGATTTCCTGTTAATTGTCTTGAAAACAAATCAATTAAAAACCTAAAAATCATACTATTAAGCAATAAAAAAATAACATCAGCATTTTTTTTCTGGTCATCTTTTACCGCAATATTATAGTTCACCTTATCACACAAAATTCGTGTTTTTTGGTTATCAATAAGTCTATATTTTTCTCCAATCTTACTAGGAAAAATAAAATCTCCCACAAAGCCGTCTTCTCCCAAACCGTACCAACGCTCACGTGAGCGCACAGAAGCAACCGTATGCAGGTTTAACGCCTCTGCATCTTGTATGTAGCGCAATGCCTTTGTGCCTGTAAGTGCCTCTTTGCTTTTGTTGCAAATAAAAACACAATATTTGAGTTTTGCGGGGTTTATTTCTAGGTTTTCCGCTTCTCTTTGCGTCTTAAAAAGCGGCTTCATAAACTCACGCTCAATAAGATACGAATGATGCGGTTTGCGTTTTGTGGTGCTTTGCTCTCTGTCTTTTTCCTCTATTTCTCCCATCAGCGACAAATAATAACCATATTTTTCAAAATCAATTTTATCTTTCGTCACACCAAAAAACAACAAAAACATATCATCTGGCAAAGCTAACGCTTTGGCGGTTTCATCTTGCACATAAAAAAAATCATTGATGCCAGATGTAATACCACGTTTTACTTTTGCAATATCATTCAAAGGCACGAGTTTTGCGCCTGCGGTGCTTAGTATTTTGGTAAATATTTTGGGAGAACGGAGGTATTTTGCGCCCCAGTTGCCGTTGGTATATTTTCCTTTGATGGTGCTTTCTGTTTCCAAAATGCTCTGTTTCCGCATTGTGAGCATAAAAATGCTATTTTCTGTATCTTTTTTAGGTTTATTGAGGCTATCCACAAAATTTTGGACTTTTAGCAGGCGGTCGTGGTCGCCTATTTTGCCTAGTAGTTTTTCATAATCCTCAAAAACCCTAATAAAACGGACTTCATTTTTTTCTCTTTGCACTCTATTTTGTGCGCCAGTGCATTTTTCAATAATCAAAATGACACTATTGACGGAGGCGGTTTCAAAACTACGCTTTTTTTGGTGGTCAATAATGGCAATTATTTTGAAATTATCCAGCAAAAACTTTTGAAGGTCTCCGCCAAAATTAGCATCTAACCAACTACTAGAAACAACATATCCCAGTCTTCCGCCTTCTTTCAAAAAGGCAGTTGTATGAATAAGAAAATAGGCGTACAGGTCAGATTGGGCATTTATTTTCTTTGTTGCAGGATAATTTTTTTCTACAAGATGTTGCCAACGAGGTTTTTTAGCCATAATTTCCTGACGAATATAGGGCGGATTTCCTACGCAGGCATCAAATTGTGGTATTTGTACGTTTTTCTTTTTTTCTTGTCCTTTGATGTTGGTAACTTTCAGTAATTTGCTTTTATTGGGCATAATCATTGAAATATTTGAATTAGATTTTGCATCTAACTCACAAAAATCCGACTGAATAATGACAGGATAATTATTTATTTGTTTTACGTCCAGCAAAGCGAGGTTCATATTAGCCAAAAAGCAGGGAAAAGCCGCAATTTCCACGCCCCAAAGTTGTTCTAAAACGCTTTGATGGGCATTTTCTGTATCTTTATTTTGTTGATTATTTTTTGAGTTATCTTGATAATTATTTTTATAATAATTCAAAAATTTGTAGGCTCTCACCAAAAACGTGCCTGCACCGCAGGAGCTATCCATCACGAATTGTGTTTTTTCATTGATGCAGAAGGCATTGACCAAATCCACTTCATTGGTGTTGGTAAAATGCTGTCCTAAGTCGTGTTGTTCGTTGTTATCAAGGAGTTCGTTATAGATTGCGCCAATGATATCAGCATCTAAGTCGTTGAAATCCAAGTTTTTAATTTCCTCTACGTTTTTGCGTAGTGTAGGCGTGTAGGCTTGCGGAAACGCCAAATCATCAAGTGGAGAAGCGGCAAAAATGGTTTCGTAGTCGTGTTTTAGTACGTCTGCAAAGCGTTCTTTAAGGATTTTGTTAAGTGCTTGTGTATCTTCTGGTATTTCTAAATCTTTGAGTTTATATTTTTCATTTGTTTGAGCATCAACCAGATACGGAACATTTCTTTGCAAACACGAGTAAAAAAGTATTTTGAGATAAAGCAAATAATTTTTGACTAGACAGATATTCATCACGTCCTCGTTATCAAAATTGCCCGTAACGCTAAAAAAATCTTGTGATTTCAGGAATGTTTGTAAATCTCTCTGAAATTTTTTATCCTTATGAATTTGTTTGTAGGCACTTTCAAACATATTCGTGGAGGCATCAAGTATGTAGGAGGAAAGTTTATTGACAAAAACCCTGTCTATGCTGTCCCAGACTATTATTTTTGTGCCGTGTATGAGTCCGTCAAGGTCTTTAAGAAAATCAATAATTTTATTTTTGATTTGGCTCACATACACATCACTCGTGGTGTCGTTGTCTGATTTGACGTTAGAAATATTGTAAATCTTGAGTTTTCTGTCTTGTATGGAAGTATTTGGCTTGAAAGTTTCATAAATGGCGAGTTGTTTTGGCGTTCCTGTAACGAAATAAGAAATACCAAATCTCATAGCTTTCATACACGCAGGCGTTACGAGTTCCGCTGATGTTGCGTCCCAATCATTATTTTTTAGTTCAAAAAGTACGCTTTTTGCGGTATCTATTTTGGAATAGAGCATACCATCAGCAAAACGGCTTTCACCCACGCCTATATTTTGTTCTTGTAAGATTTTTTTAAACTGAATTTCTGGTTTTTCTTTAAGAATTGTGTTGATAAGGTCATTAAAAACGCCTTGAAAAGTGCGTTCATTGGCTTTTGGTTGTTTGAGCATAGTTTTTTGGAGAATTTTTAGAAGAAGATTAAGACAAATATAATCAAAAAACTGGAAAATCAAAAAACGCCTACATAATTAAATGTAAGCGTTTTTCTCGTAAAAAAGAACTTTGATGCGGAAACCACTCCCCACCAAAAGAATAAAATTCAATATCAAATATAAATATTTTTTTTGATCTTTGGCATTTTTTTTTAATTAAGTAATTTTGTTTCTAAAATCTCTCTAAATTTGCGTAAAATGGCAATTATTTGCAATAAATCATCTTTATTAGTACAAATAAACTCTTTAGAAATGCAATAGTTATTATTTTCCATAGTAAGAAAAACCCAGCTAGAACCATTCACTTCACAACCATAAATAGGTTTTCCGTCATCATTGATAACTTGCGCTATCAAAAAGGCTTCCAAAAGTTGCGCCATAGAGTCGCCAGTAGGGTTTTTATTGGGTTTATATTCTTGAAAATGAAAATAAGGTTTTTGCATAAAATCCATAAGTCCTTTTGCAATGACAAAATCAGCCTTAACAGAAAGGGCATATCCCTGCACGTTTCCTGCTAATTTTTTATCAAAAAAGGAAACGAAATTCTCATCATCTACCAGATGTCCCAACTTTAAGATATAACTAATAAATTTCATTTTTAGGTCTTCTTCACTCCAATTTTTGATATGTTTTTGGGCATTATCAAAAGCCTCATCAAAAATATACTGTTCTCCTACAGAAAAAGAGGGTTTTTGTACTTCTAGCCACTCTTTCATTAGTAGCGTTATAGGATTTATTATTTGTTTTAAATTGAAAGCAAGAGCAATTTCTCCTTGTTTCCATTCTTTTTTCTTTGCCATAATTGTAAGTATTTTGTAGATATTTCTTATAAATATACGAAAGTAAAACAGGATTTTATCCAAAAAATGCTTTTAATTCATCAAAAGAGATAAAAACAATGGCTAAAACCGCCATCAAAAGTCCAATAATATTGAATTTATTTAGTTTTTCTCTGAAAACCAGCACAGATGCTACAGATGAAACAATTATCACGCTTATATTAAACAAAGGAAAGAAAATTGCGCCATTCCCGCCAAAATTATCCAAAGCACGAAACATAAAATAAATAGAAAAAAAGTTAGGAACGCCCAAAACAACGCCACCAAGCAAGCTTTTCAGTTCAAATTTTTCTTTTTTGATAAGAAGAATAACAATACCAATGACTGCCGCCACAGAAAAAATAACTATTGTAAAAAGTGCTTTTTCAGTATTATCCGTAATAAATTTGGTGTTTACGAGGTTCATCATCAAATCAATAAAACCACTCAAAATAAATACCAAAAAAGAAAGCAAAAAAGCCTGTTTAGGACTAATAGAAACATTTACTTGTTGTTGGTTATTTTGATTATCATTTTCTATAACTTTTTTCTTAATAGAAGTTAGTACAATAGCACCAAAAACCAATATCAAACCCACATACCTAAACACGCCAAAATCTTGCGTAGTATTGAGATAAAGCAAGCTAAAAAGTACAGGAATGATGAGAGAAATTTTTGAGGACAAAGAAGATGCTGTAACACTTACTTTTTGAGCAGTATAACCCATCAAATAGAAAGTAGAAATAAATACAAATCCCATTCCCATAGCTATTTGTACCCAAGTTTTATCAAAAGAGATTTTATTTACTACTCCAAAATCACCAATAAAAATAAAACCCGTAAGGATACAGACAAAATAATTACTGACAATAGCTTGTAACATATTGACTTTAAATTGATTAAAGCCACGAAAAATAACAAATAAACTAACTGAAAGACAAACACCAATAATAAAATATATCATTTTGAAAGAGATTTTTGGAAATATAAAAATGGAATACTTCACGAAAGTCTGCGACTATTCGTGAAGTATTACTTATTTCTTGAAGTCAGGTGGAAACACCTGACTTCACAAGAAATTTTGTATTAAAAACCCTGAAAGGGTTTAACAATCATAACCCCACGTGGAACGTGGGGAACGACAAACAGAAAAGCACACCTCTGTAAGGAGATGTGCTTTTTTATTTATCTTAACCAAGAAAAACTATACCTTTTCTGGCAAAATTTCTGTGATTTGACCTGCACCAACTGTACGACCACCTTCACGGATAGCAAAACGCAAACCTACGTCCATGGCTACTTTGTTAAGCAATGTTACATCAATTGTCAAGTTGTCGCCTGGCATAACCATGTCAGTTCCTTCTGGCAACATAATTTCACCTGTTACGTCTGTTGTACGCAAGTAAAACTGTGGACGGTATTTATTAAAGAATGGTGTATGACGACCGCCTTCTTCTTTTGACAAAACGTAAACTTCAGCTTTAAAGTGGGAGTGAGGTTTTACAGAACCTGGCTTACAAATAACCATTCCTCTACGGATTTGTTCTTTGTCAATACCACGCAATAAAAGACCTACGTTATCACCTGCTTCACCTCTGTCTAGGATTTTACGGAACATCTCAACACCTGTAACAACTGATTTAAGACCTTCTGCACCCATACCAAGGATTTCAACTGGCTCACCAGAGTTAATGATACCGCTTTCAATACGACCTGTAGCAACTGTACCACGACCTGTAATTGAGAACACATCTTCAACTGGCATCAAGAAATCTTTGTCTGTGATACGTGGAGGAATTGGAATGTAGCTATCTACTGCTTCCATCAATTTGTTGATAGTTTCAACCCACTGAGGCTCACCGTTCAAGCCACCAAGAGCAGAACCACGAATAACGGGAATATTATCACCATCAAATTTATAGAAAGAAAGTAGCTCACGGATTTCCATTTCAACTAATTCCAAAAGTTCTTCATCTTCAACCATATCAACTTTATTCATAAAAACAACAAGTTGAGGAACACCTACCTGACGAGCAAGCAAGATGTGTTCGCGAGTTTGTGGCATAGGGCCATCAGTCGCAGCAACCACTATAATAGCTCCGTCCATTTGAGCAGCACCTGTTACCATGTTTTTCACGTAATCTGCGTGACCTGGGCAATCTACGTGTGCGTAGTGACGGTTTTTTGTTTCGTATTCAACGTGTGCAGTATTGATAGTAATACCACGCAATTTCTCTTCTGGTGCATTATCAATGGCAGAAAAGTCAGTCTTTTTAGTAGAACCCTGTGTAGATAACACAGAAGTAATAGCTGCAGTCAAAGTTGTTTTACCATGATCCACGTGACCAATAGTACCAATGTTTACGTGTGGTTTTGAGCGGTCAAAATTTTCTTTTGCCATATTTGTTTTGAGAAATCTCGTTTAAAATGTTTGTAACAATTATTCTGATTATTTTAGCAAAAATCCACAGATTAGAGCCAACAGTGGGAATTGAACCCACGACCCCTTCCTTACCATGGAAGTACTCTACCCCTGAGCTACGTCGGCTGATGTAGCAATGCAATGCCGTAAACCTCACTAAAAAGAGCGAAAGACGAGGCTCGAACCCGCGACCTACAGCTTGGAAGGCTGTCGCTCTACCAACTGAGCTACTTTCGCTTATTGAACTGATTTTGACTTTAGTTCTTATTTTTAAACTTTAACATATAGGTTATTTCAAACTAAAAACATAAAAACTAACCTCACCAGTTTTAAATCTGAAAAGTTGGTGCTTTAAAGATTTTTGTGGGGACGGGTGGATTCGAACCACCGTATGCTTGCGCAAACAGATTTACAGTCTGTCCCATTTGGCCGCTCTGGTACATCCCCTTATTTCAGTCTGTGATTTATTTATTCTAAATGAACTAAATAAACCATTTTCTGTGACCTTTTTATAATTACTATTTGATTTCAGTTGCAAAGGTAAGAAAATATTTATCACCTGCAAAATATTTTTACTGTTTTTTTTTAAATTTTTCTGATTTATTTCCCTGAAAATATTTAAAATGTTGATTATCAAACAAATTATTTTCAGAAAAATCTTATTTCTTCTAAAATATTAATGAATAATTTAGCCCAAATAAGCTCCACCATCTACTGTAATTGTTTGTCCTGTGATAAAACTAGCTTCTTCTGACACCAAAAAAAAGCAAGTATTAGCAATATCTTCTGGTTGCCCAATGCGTCCTACAGCTATTTTAGCTACAAATTGCACTTTTATTTCAGTGGGTACGGTTGCCAAAATAGGCGTTTCTATAGCACCAGGCGCAATAGCATTGACATTTATGCCGTTTTTGCCTAATTCTCTTGCCCAAGTTTTGGTAAGCCCAATAATAGCGGATTTGCTAGCAACATAATTACTTTGCCCAAAATTGCCATAAATACCCACCACAGACGAAATATTAACTATTTTGCCACTATTTTGTGCCACCATTGCAGGCAAAACGGCTTTTGTACAACAAAAAACCGCATTCAAATTAACATCAATAACGCTTTGCCATTGTTCTAAGGTCATTTTTTTCATAGACGCATCACGAATAATACCTGCATTATTCACCAAGATATCTATTGTTTTGTGTTTTTTGATGATGGTTTTTGCGGCATTTTCTACAGAATCAAGAGAAATAATATCAATATTTCCCATTACCTCAACAGAAAATCCTTTATTATTGAGATTTTGCGCAAGATTTTGCGCTTTTTCAGTTTGTAAATCCCAAATAATTACGTGTGCGCCCTCGTGAGCAAGACGTACCACAATAGCCTCGCCAAGCCCTTGTGCGCCACCTGTTACAATAGCAATTTTATTTTTTAACTTCATTTTGTTGTTTTATAAATTCTGTTAATCCAAATAAAAAGTATCTAATTTTATTTGCATAATTTTTAATTTATCAGTAAATTCCTCTGCTAAAAATGGTCTGAAAGCGTTAGAAAGAGCATATTTTTTGTTTGAAATATTATTGTTTTGTAGCATATTTTGCTGACTAAGGGGATAAATAATAGTTTCTTTCCACATATATTGTGTATGTAATTGTTCGTGTAAAATGCGCCAACCAGTGCCAGAAACAGTTACTTCAATATTTTTATGATTATCAAGAAAATGCGTGTTTGTGTGTGTATGTAGTTGATGTTCAAAATCAACAGCATAAAGTAGTGTTGCGCTATGCTGATGCCCTAATTCATTAAAAAACCAAAAAATAACAGCAAACAACAAACACGCCAGACTAGCCTTCAAATTGGTGCGGTTTGTGAGGCGAAAAGGCTCTAAAAGCCACGCAATGATATTTCTGAAAAATTCCAATTTTTAAGGTGTAAAGTGTGATATTATGACTTTTAATGTGCTTTTTGACGAATTATAAATCTTAATTTTGCCCAAATAAGAAATTTTTTAGCATATTTCAAAATTTTTTAGCTATTTTTGTAATCATTCAAAACTTTAAATTCAAAATTTACAAATAAAATGTTGCCTCTTGACACTCCTTTTTACTTTTTTGGTTCACAAAATAGCCAAGATAAAGATGTTTTGCTGGAATGTAGCAATATTCCAGACAAACAAACTGCTCATAATTGGATACAAGCCTACAAACAAACATTAGCCTTAGATTGGAATATCAACTTGATTACTATTGAAAATCAGCAAGTTGTTAATACAATTCCTTCAAAAGCAACCATTGATGGGGTACATAATTCTTTGCTTGATACTTATCAGTTGCATCAGCAAAAACACAATATTCCTATTCAAAACAGGCTTAAAAGGCATATTTTGCTAAATACTTACCGTTGTATTCGTACTATTTTGACTTTTTGTACTCGTACCAATTATAGAAGCCAAATCAGACCTACTTTGAACGGAATTCACCCGTTTTTTCATAAAATAAACTCTTTGGAAGTTATTGATTTTCAACAGATTAAATCTTTTGAAGCAAAATATTCAGATGATGTAAATATTTGGAAAACTATTGCTTTTTATCTTGGTCAAACGCTTGCTTTATGGCAAAGAACAGAAATTTATACAAAAGATGATTTAGTTAAAAATTTTCCTGCATTTAAAAATTTTATTTATAGGAAAAATTTAACAGAAAACGACTTAAAATATCTACAAGAAATTAAGAATTTTTTTGTGGCAGAATTACGAAAAATGCCCTTTGAAAATACAGAAACAGGGATTTTGGTACTTAATGACGAAAAAATAAATATGGATTTGGAGGTAAGTATTGAAATTAAGTAACTAAAATTATGCTAAAATTCTCAAACTTTGTGGATTTATTACTACAATAATTTTCTCATCAAAAGTATAGTTTTCTCCATCAAGATGGCAAAAATCTGCTTTTTGGCGTGTAATAGTGATTTTTTTGACAAGATAATTTTCGTAGAATTTTGATTTGTTTATAGTTTTCAAAAAAAGTCTAGTACCAAAAACAGGCATCAACCATTTAGGAAACGGTTTTACTAAGCAAACATTCAGCAGACCATCAGAAATATTGGCTTGGGGCGCAATAAAGGCATTATTTCCAAATTGGGCAGCATTAGCAAAAGTCAAAGAAAATGCTACTTTTGATAATTTTATTTCTTGATTATCAGCTGTTTGCATTTCTAAATGATAGGTTTCTGGTACAAAATCTTTAAAAATATGAAAGGTACTTTTGATATAATTCCAAAATCCTCGTGCCTTAGCTTTGGCAAAATGTGCGCTTACGTGGGCATCAAAGCCTATTCCTGCAGTACAAAAAAATGAATTTCCATTTAATGTGCAGGTATCAATAATGGTGATTTCTGTTGAATTTTCTTGTAAATTATCCGTTAAACTATTCTCCAAATCATTTATTTCAATAATTTTTTTATTGATAAAAGATAATGCTTTTTCTATTTCCAAAGGAATTTTCAGATGCCTTGCAAGCCCATTTCCAGAGCCATAAGGCACTATTCCCATTATTTTTTCTGTATTGGTCAGCACTTTTGCTACTTCGTTGATTGTACCATCTCCACCAACAGCAATGATGTAAGAAATATTAGTTTTTAGTAAATTTTGTGCTATTTCTGTGGCGTGATTAGCACGCTCTGTAAGGAAAATTTCAATAACAAAATTTTTATCTAAAACCTTCTTAATCAAGTCATTAAAATTATTTTTTGCTATTCCACCAGAAATAGGATTGATAATAAAAGCTACTTTTGTAAAATTTCCACTATTCTGTTTGTCGTGTTGCTTTCGCAAGTTAGGGCGACCACAAGGGTCGCACCCTACATCTTTAAAATTATCCATTCATCACTAAACATAAAAAGGTTTTATCATAAAGTACACAATAACTCCTGTGATTGATACATAAAGCCATATTGGAAAGGCAAAACGTGTGTTTTTCTTATGGTTTTCAAAGTCGCCAATGTAGGCAAAATACATAGACATCAACACAAAACGCACCACTACAATAGACAATAAAATATGAGAAATCAGAAAGAAAAAATAAATTCCTCTCAAAAAACCTTCTCCACCATACTTTGTAGATTGATTTGATACGTGATACAAAATATAACTTACCAAAAACAATGCTCCCAAACCAAAACAAGTAGTCATTAGCCTTTTGTGCAATGTAATGTTTTTATTTTTTATAGCAATAAAAGCCATAATAAGTAAAATAGAGGTGAGAGAATTGATGCTTGCGCTTACTGTCGGCAAAATTTTCGTCCATTCGCCAAGTGGCAATTTGTAACCACTCGGAATACCCAAAAGTACACCTACTGCCAATGGAATGGCAAAAGAAAGAATGTTAATGATTTTAAAAGACTGATTTTCAGGGAGTTTTATGGTTGTCATTTTTGGTGTGATTTTGTTTGTTTGTCGTAAATAATAAGCAAATATAACGGTTTTTTGTTGCAAAATTGCTAAAATTATGTTATTTTTGAGGTGAAATTAACACCATTTCAACAATAAGTTAATAAACAAAATGAACAAAAAACTAATCTTAATCATTCTTGATGGCTGGGGAATAGCCGTAAATCCTGAGGTTTCTGCTGTTTTTCATGCTAAAACGCCATTTATTGACAGCCTTTACAAAAAATATCCTCATTCACATCTGGAAGCCTCTGGGCTTGCTGTGGGCTTACCTGCGGGACAAATGGGCAACTCTGAAGTAGGACATATGAACATTGGTGCTGGACGTGTGGTTTATCAAGATTTGGTACGCATCAACCTTGCCTGTGAAGACATAAAAAATGGTGAACTTGCTCAAAATCAAATACTTAAAGATGCACTTAATTATGCCAAAGAAAATAAGAAAAATGTTCATTTGATTGGTTTGGTGTCTGATGGTGGTGTTCATTCTCATATTTTGCACCTAAAAGCACTTTGTGAAATCACCAAAAATGGTGAAATTGATAATGTTTTTGTTCACGCTTTTACTGATGGAAGAGATACAGACCCCAAAAGTGGGCTTACATATCTTTCTGATTTACAAGATTTGATAAACAAAAAAGCAGATAATGTAAAAATAGCTTCTATCATTGGGCGTTATTATGCAATGGACAGGGACAAGCGTTGGCAGCGTGTGCGCCTTGCGTATGCGCTACTTACGCAAGCAGAAGGCACAAAAACACAGGATTTTAAAAAAGCTATTCAAACATCTTATAATGAAGATATTACAGATGAATTTATTAAGCCTATTGTTTGTACAAACGACAAAAATGAACCGCTTGCCATTATCCAAGATGATGATGTGGTGATTTGTTTTAATTTTAGGACAGATAGGGGAAGAGAAATTACGCAGGTGCTCACGCAAGAGGATTTTCCTGATTTTCAAATGCAAAAAAAACGCCTTCACTATCTTACAATGACCAATTATGATGATAATTTTAAAGAAGTGAAAGTGCTTTTTGACAAAGATAATCTTGTCAATACTTTGGGCGAAATTATCTCAAAAAATCATAAAAAGCAAATCAGAATAGCGGAAACAGAGAAATATCCTCATGTGACGTTTTTCTTCTCTGGTGGACAAGAAAAGCCTTTTGAAGGTGAAACACACATTTTGTGTCCCTCTCAAAAAGTGGCTACTTACGACCTCGCTCCAGAAATGAGTGCCAACGACATAGCTACAAAAATTTGTGTAGAATTAGACAAAAAAGAAGCTGATTTTGTTTGTCTAAACTTTGCTAATGCAGATATGGTCGGACATACAGGCGTGTTTTCTGCCGCCGTAAGTGCCTGTGAAACGGTGGATACTTGCGCCCAAAAAGTAGTAGAAAATGCGCTTAAAAATGGTTATTATGCCCTTATTATTGCCGACCACGGAAATTCTGATTTTATGATAAATGAAGATGGAACGCCAAATACTGCTCACACTACTAACCTTGTACCTTGTATTTTGGTAGGTGATTTTGTAGAAAACATAAATAATGATATTCAGCTAAATAATGGTAAACTAAGTAATATTGCGCCAACTATTTTGGAAATAATGGGACTTCAAAAACCAACAGAAATGACTGAAAAATCTTTGATAAAAATCTAAAATAACAACAAAAAAAACACGTTTAAAACCTTGAACGTGTTTTTTTAATTATTTATCTAATTGTATCATTACGCATCAGGAATAACATCTTCCTCTTCTTTAGGCTTGGCTGGTTGCAGTTTTTTGAGTTTTTCTTCTTGAATTTTCAGCAAACTATCTTGTCGTTTTTTGTATTTTTCAGGAAAATTTTTGCGGTCTTCTTTCTCTTCTTGTGCCTTTATCTTAACAATACTATCCATACGGGCCTTTTCAGCTTTATAGGTGCTATCTCTACGCAAAAGTACCTTCAAAGAAAAAGCTTTTTCCATAGTCATTTTTTCTATATCAGGTCTTTTAATGGTATCAGTCAAATATTTTTCTATCATCAAACTAGCCACAGTAGCTGCCCAAATACCCCCAAAACCAGCATTTTCCACATAAACCATCATAGCAATTTTAGGATTATCTCGTGGGGCGAAAGCAATAAACGTGGAATGGTCATCTCCCTGAGGGTTTTGAACTGTTCCTGTTTTTCCGCAAATATGCAAATCTTGCCCTCGTATTTGCGCATACGGTCCAACTGTGCCACTTTTATATGCCCATTCCATTCCCTCAATTATCTCTTCATAATACTTTTTATTGATGCCAGTTTCGTGCTTAATAGTATATTGTGGGAGCGGTTTTCCAGTGCTTCCTATTGCTTTTACAATGTGTGGCGTATAATAAAAACCTCTATTGGCAATGGTTGCAGTAAGATTTGCCAATTGAATAGGCGTTACTCCTACTTCTCCCTGCCCAATACTCAAAGAGTAAATATTAGAATATTTCCAGTTACCTTTTCCGTAGGCTTTATCAAAAAAACTCACCTTAGGAATGCTTCCGTTGCCTTCATTGGCAATGTCTATGCCTAATTTTTTTCCAAAACCAAAACGCAAAGTATAATCACGCCATTTGTCGTAATTGAGTGCTAATGTGGCAAAACTTTCTTCTCCGCCCCTATACATCACACGCCTAAAAACTTGATAATAATAAGGATTACAAGAGTATTGAATAGAACCACTTATATCCACGCTTGGGTGTCCGTGACACTTTACAAGTGCTTGATTACAAGGAAAGTATTGAACTGAATCACTCAAAATGCCTTCTTGCATAGCAATAAGAGCTTGCATTGTTTTAAAAGTAGAACCAGGCGGGTAGCGAGATTGTATGGCTCTATTAAAAAGCGGCTTTTCAATATCTTTGTTAAGCATATTGAAATTTTTTGAAATCATTGTACCTGTAAGCAAATTAGGGTTATAATTTGGTGCAGAGATAATGCTCAAAATCTCGCCTGTGGCAGGTTCTATGGCAATAACTGCCCCTGCTTTGTTTGCCATTAATTTTTCTCCATATTGCTGCAATTCCAAATCAATACCTGTAGTCAGAGACAAACCAGCAACAGCAGGTTTATCCTTTAGCCCATCTTGGAACGCCCCTTTATTTTGATTGTGCTTATCTCGCATTTGAAAGTTAATGCCTTTTTCACCTCTCAAATACTTCTCATAGCTTGATTCTATGCCACTTTTACCAATAAAATCACCTTTGTCGTAGTATTTTGTGCTATCATCTTTGAGTTGCTGCTCATCAACCTCACTAATATAACCCAACGCATTTGCCATACTTTGGTGCGGATAAGTGCGTATGGTACGTTGTGTGATGTAAAACCCTTGAAAATCAGTAAGATAATTTTGAAGTTTTGCATATTCATTTTTAGACATTTGCGCCTTAAACGGCTCAGCAGGGCGGTAACGTGCCTTTTGAATACGTTTTTCAAAATCTTCTTTGGTGATGTTCAAAAGAGAACAAAATTTGACAGTATCACGGATTTTTATCTCTCTAGGAATAGCCATCAAATCATAAATAGGCTCATTATAGACAATAAGTTCTCCTTTTCTGTCATAAATTAGTCCTCTGTGTGGGTGCAATACTACCCTGCGCAAAGCGTTATCATCAGCAGCAACCCTGTAGCTGTCGTCAATGACTTGAATATAAAATAATCTCATCAAAAAAATCAGCCCAACGCTCACAAAAAGCCCATACATTAGTATTTGGCGGTCTGCTCTTACCTCTGCCATTGTCGTAAATAATTATGAATTGTGAATTGTGAATGAATACATTATTACCACATTCCGTAAGTGCGACTTACGGCTATGAATATTAAATCCTTTCAGGATTTTAATACAAAAAAACGTAATTGATAATTCGTAATTGATTACTTGTAAATAATAGCTACTGCGCTTGCAGTAATGCCTTCTTTGCGTCCTACAAAACCTAGTGTTTCTGACGTGGTGGCTTTTATAGAAACATCTTTTTGTGTTATTTGCATTATTTGTGCTAAAATCTCTTGCATTTGCGGAATATAAGGGTTAATTTTTGGTGCTTCTAGGCAAATAGTGGCATCTACGTTTCCAACTTTATAACCTTCATTATCAAGAAGTTGTATTACTTCTTTGAGTAGAATTTTGCTATCAATATTTTTATATTTAGCATCAGTATTAGAAAAATGAAAACCAATATCACGCAGACATGCAGCTCCCAAAAGTGCATCACAGATGGCGTGGATAAGCACATCAGCGTCAGAATGACCAGTTGCGCCGTGTGTGTGTGCTATACGTATGCCTCCAAGCCAAAATTCTCTTCCTTCTTCTAGCTCGTGAACGTCATAACCTTGTCCTATACGGAAATTAAGCATATTTTCTTTAATTGTGAATTGTGAATTGTGAATTGTGAATTAAATACAGCGTGCTGAATTAAATACAAAATATTGACAATCAAATAGTTAAATATTTTCAATAAATTACTTACGCAATTTAGTATAGATTAGGCAGAAAACAAAACAATTCAAAAAGTATTTAAAATTCACAATTCATTGTGAACTTTCTTCAATGCAAAAATGTACTATTTTTGAGTAAGATTTTAATAGAAATTCAATATAATTTTAACATAAAACACAAACAACAATGGCAAAAAATGCAGTTGAAGCAACAGATGCAAACTTTGCAGACCTTATTTCGTCTGAAAAAGTAACTTTGGTAGATTTTTGGGCGGAATGGTGCGGACCTTGCCAAATGCTAGGACCTGTCGTGGAAGAAATAGCGGGTGAATATGCAGATAAAGCTATTGTCGCTAAACTTGACGTAGATGCTAACCCAAATATCTCAGCACAATTTGGTGTGCGTAGTATTCCAACACTTTTGTTTTTCAAAGGTGGTGAATTAGTGAAAAAAATGGTTGGTGTGCAACCAAAATCAGCCCTCACAGAAGCATTAGACACTTTGTAATCCTTCAATTACGAATTATCAATTACGAATTACGGTATTTTGTCGTAATTCGTAATTTTTTTTGTTATCAAACAATTTTAGAGTATTATCTCATTCAAAAACAACATTATATATGCAAAATTATGTAGTTTTTCAGGCTTATGGCAATAAAGCTATTTCTCACGAAGCCATTTACTCAATTATTTCTTTATACCGTTTTGGAAATAATCAAAACTATCAAATTATTATTTATACTGATAACCAAGCAGTTTTTGAGCAATATTTAGCCCAAATCCCCATTATTTATGAACCAATAACGACACAACAAATAAAGGAATGGCGAGGTGAAAAAGATTTTGTTCACCGCTTCAAAATCAAGATGTTACAAGATTTTTTTAGTAAATATACGGGTAATTTGTTGTATGTTGATACAGATACAGTTTTTCGTGAGCCTTTGACAGAAATTTTTAGACAAATTTCGCAGGGACAACGCTTTTTTCACCTTGAAGAAGGAGAACTAAATAAGCAAAAAGGTCTTTTGGCAAAGAAAATTGCACGTTTCTTAGAAAAAAGCGAGTTTACCAATCAACCTATCAATGAGTTTAAAACTACACCAATCAGCCAAAATTCACTAAAAATAAGTCCTACAACTGTAATGTGGAACGCAGGCGTGATAGGAATGAATAGTAGTCAGAAAAATCTACTTGATACTATTTTGTGGTTGAGTGATGTAATGTATGAAAAATATCAAAAACATGTGATGGAACAACTGGCTTTTTCTTATTGTTTGCAGACAAATCATACTATAAAACCTACTGATTATGCTATTTATCACTATTGGTTTTTTAAGGAGTTTAGAACTGTGTTAGAAAAATTCTTTAATGAACATCAAGGAAAGTCGTTACAAGAGCTTAGTTTGCTAATTGATGAAATTAACCCAGAAATATTGGTCATTCCTAAGAAAACCTATGAAGCTATGCCAAAATGGAAGAGATGGTTGTGGAAATTACAATCTAAAACTTGGGAAACTAAATAGTTGATTGTGTTGTGGATTGTAATGCTTATTGCGAGTTATTTTTTGTGGTTACTTTGTGGTTATTTTTTTGTACTTTTGTAGGAGAAACTTAATCTAAACAAAAATAATATTCTAACAATGCTTGATATTATCCAACTTTTGCCTGATGCTATTGCCAACCAAATTGCGGCTGGAGAGGTGGTACAACGCCCTGCATCTGTCATTAAGGAGCTTTTAGAAAATTCTATTGATGCAAAAGCAACCAAAATCCAACTTGTGGTGCGTGAGGCAGGCAAAACCCTTATTCAGGTGATTGACAACGGCTTAGGAATGTCCACCACAGATGCTAGAATGAGCTTTGAACGCCACGCAACCTCCAAAATACGTACCACAGACGACATTTTTAATATTCGCACAATGGGCTTTAGAGGTGAGGCGTTGGCATCTATTGCTGCTGTGGCGCAGGTAGAAATGCGTACAAGGCGCACAATAGACGAAATGGGCATTTTGATAGAAGTAGAAGGCTCAACACTCAAAAAACAAGAAAGTATTTCTACGCCTATTGGCACAAGTATTTCTGTCAAAAACCTATTTTTTAATGTGCCTGCACGCCGTAACTTCCTCAAAACCAATGCCGTAGAGATGCGCCATATTTTGGATGAGTTTCAGCGTGTGGCACTTGCACACCCACAAGTAGAATTTGTTTTGTTTCATAATGATACCGAAATTTATAACCTTCCAGAAGGAAAATTGAGCCATAGAATTGTGGGGATTTTTGGCAAAAGTTACAGAGAACAACTCATTGATTGTAACGAAGAAACACCTTTGGTGCGTGTGAGTGGCTATGTGGGCAAGCCCGAGCAATCTAAAAAAACTCGTGGCGAGCAGTTTTTCTTTGCTAATAAACGCTATATCAAACATAGTTATTTGCATCACGCTGTTATGACGGCTTTTGATGGACTTTTACCCAAAGAATATCACCCATTTTACGTGATTTTCTTGGAAATTGAGCCAATTCATATAGATATAAATGTTCACCCAACCAAAACCGAAATAAAATTTGATGATGAACGCACCGTTTATGCCATTGTGCAGGCGGCGGTGAGGCGTGCTTTGGGAAGCCATAATATTGCGCCTGTGCTTGATTTTGAGAATGATGTAAATTTTGATTTACAGAAATTTGCAGAAAAAAATAACCTTATTGGAAAAAATAATATTTCTGATAAAAATCTCAATAATTCCAGTAACTTTGGGAATTATACAACCAATAACAACAGGATTTTCTCATCTGGCTTTTCATCTGATAATTATAAAGAAATTCTTTCCCAAGAAAAATTAGAAAATCAACAGAAAAATCAAGACAAAAATCAAGACAAAAATCAAAACAAAAAGGAAAATAACAACGAAAATGATTTAAAATCTTATGAAAAAACGCCTACTCAAAAATCAAATGTAGATAATTGGCAAAAAATTTATCAGAATTTTAAAGATAATATTCCAGAGGAAAATATCACCAAAAATGTGCTTTTTGAGGAAAATAATGCAGAAAATTATTTTAAAAATAATGAATATAACAACCAATATAATGATAATAATGACTTCAAAAATGAGGTTACATTTAAAAGTGGCATAGATAATTTTGCAAGTGATGGAGAAGACACAAAAGCTACTTTTCAGCTCAATAACCGCTATATTGTTACGCAAATCCGTTCTGGTTTGATGCTTATAGACCAACATTTGGCGCATCAACGCATACTTTATGACCGTTATTTGTTACTTTTGACCAACAAAAAAGGCGTGTCGCAACAGTTGCTTTTTCCTATCAAAATCATCTTTAATCCTGCTGATTTTGCTATTTTGGAGGAAATGAAAGAAGAAGTTTTAGCATTAGGATTTGTTTTTGATGTCATAAAAGTGGGTGAAATATTGCTTTTGGGCATTCCTGCAGGTATTCCTAGTGAAAATGAAAAAAATATTTTAGAGAGTCTGATAGAACAATTTAAGATGCACAAAGCAGAAATAACGCTAGAAACGCACCAACATATAGCACGTGCTTTGGCACAACGTACCGCAATGCGACAAATAAAACTTGCTCCAATGGAGATAAATAGCCTTATTGCGCAACTTTTTGCCTCTTCAAATCCTAATTATACACCCATTGGAGAAAAAATTATTGTTACGTTGGATATGGGCAGAGTGGCACAACTGTTTTTTTAAACAATTACGAATTATCAATTATGGCAAAATAACGGAATTGTTTTTATTTCGTTTTAAGTTTTATTATAACATATAACACACTGATTACTAATGTTTTGTATTCATTCATAATTCATAACTTATAATTCATAATTTAGAAAATGATACTAAAAAATCAAATACATAACGCTTGCTTGTCATATGTGGCACAAAATATTGAAATGCTCCAAAATAATATTCTTGTTGCGCAGGAAAGCTCAAAAAGTGATACAAAAAGTAGTGCGGGCGACAAATACGAAACCACTCGTGCAATGATGCAAATAGAAATAGAAAATTGCGCTAAACGCCTGCAAGAGGTACAAAAACAATATCAAATCCTCGCGGAAATAACAGTAAAAAATGTTGATAGTGTGAATAGTGTTGGTTTGGGTAGTTTAGTTCTGACCAATAAAGGTTTTTTTTTCGTGTCTGTGGGAATAGGTCAGTTAGAAATAGAAGGCAAAAAATATTTTGTTATTTCTCCACAATCACCAATAGGAATGCTACTTATGAATAAAAAAGTAGGTGAAAGTTTTCTTTTTAGAGAAGTAAAATATGAACTATTAGGAATTTTTTGAAGTTTAAAAAACACACATTAGAAACTAAAATAAAATCAAATGAAACCAGAACAGAGTAAATCCAAAATCCTAAAAAGTAAGTATATTCCTACGGCTGATTTTTATTCACAAGTCATTGATAGTCTGCAAGATTATTCTATATTTACGCTAGACAACGACCTTTTTATCAATAGTTGGAACTCTGGTGCAACAAATATTTTTGGTTATGAAACAGATGAAATAATAGGAGAACATTTTAATATAGTTTTTACTGAAGATGACATTAAAAATGGCATTCCTCAAAGTGAAATCAAAAACTCTACGTTAAAAGGCAAAGCAACAGATAACAGATGGCACGTTTGCAAAGATGGAAGCACTTTTTATGCTTTTGGGCTGGTTTTTCCATTATTAAGCCTTGAAGGGGAGCAGCTAGGTTATGTGAAGGTCTTGAGAAATCAAACAGAAAAAAAGAAAGCAGAAGATGCCATAAAAAAATATGTCAAAGATTTGGAGAACCTTAATGCACACAAAGAAAGTGTGATGGCTATTGTTTCGCACGACTTACGTAGTCCGCTTGCAAGTATTATAGCAACATTAGATTACTTAAAAACAAATATTGATAAGATGGAAAAGACACTTATCAAAGAAATGCTTGTACTTGCTCACCAATCCTCCAAAGATGAGCTAAATATGTTAGATTATTTGGTAGAATGGGCAAGAATAAAATATGCATCAGAAGCTTTTTCTCCTAAAACAATACCACTTTTGGACTATGTTAATAGGGTTTTTGATATGTTGGGAGAAAATGCAAACCTTAACACCATCAGTTTACACCACGAAATTGACGAAGATGTAATGATTTTTGCAGACAGTAAAATGCTTCTTTCTATTCTTCAAAATATCATTTCTAATGCTATCAAACACACACAAATTGGTGGAACTGTGAGCGTTACAGCTGCAAAAAAAGATGACAAAATGATTATCAGAGTGAGAGATACAGGCGTTGGAATGTCTAAGGAAATTCAGGCAAAACTATTCACACCGCAAGCAAAATCACTTTTGGCAGAGAGAGAAGATAACAAAGGCGCAGGAATTGGACTTTTGCTTGTAAAAGGATTTTTGGAGAAAAATGGCGGCGAAATTTGGGTGGAAAGCGAAATAGGACAAGGTTCATCTTTTTATTTTACACTACCCATAAAATAAAAAATTACGAATTAAAAATTACGAATTATGTCATTTTGTCGTAATTCGTAATTGAATAAAAATTACTGTAACTTAAAAGCTATTGGACGAGTAACTTCTACTCTTACAGCTTTTCCTGCATTTTTGCCTGGCAGCCATTTTGGGGCATTTTTGATAAGTCTAACGGCTTCTTCATCACAACCGCCACCAATTCCTTTGATAACTTCAATATTTTTTAGGCTGCCGTCAAGTTCAACGACAAAACGCACCATTACACGCCCTTCAAGACGTACATTTTTTGCCTCTTGTGGATATTGCAAGTTGGTTTCTAAGTATTCAAAAAATGATTTTAAGCCTCCTACAGGCTCTGGTTGCACTTCTGCGACCTTCAATGCGGGTTCTTGTGCTTTTGCTTGGTAGGAAAAGCCGACAAATAATAAGGCGGATAAAGCAAGTATAGTGATAAATTTGTTCATAGTTGTCGTAGTTTAATGAAGGTTTTAAGTAAAATTTAAGTTAAAACTTTGGTAACACTTCCACAAGGTAGCAAAAATCTAACCAAAAAATTGAAAAATTGAAAAAAAATAAAAAAATTAGTAAATTGGTAGTATTCAAAAATATCCAAATGCTGTTTTAAGTAGCATATTCTAATTATGATATCCAAAACATAAATCCTCCTCCTGTTACTGTTGCAAAGCAAAACAACCATTTTGAAGATGTTTCTGTGTTAAGTGTTTCTCTAAAATGTGGGTCAAATCTTGAAAGTAGCAGCCAATAAGCAAGTCCAAAAACACTACCAACTACAACAGAGCGTATATTATTATCAAAAATGGGTATATTTTTGCGTAATAACCATAATGGTAGCCAAACCAAAAGCAAAAAAGGGAAAGTATAACGCAAAACATTTATAAAACCTATCAAAGAACCAAAAATAAGGGCAATAACAGCGTTTCCTGTCGCTTCATAGTCTGATTTTTTCAGTCCTTCAAAATAACCTTTTATGGTCATTGTCAAAACAATAGGTATAGTAACGACAAACGAGGTACTCAACCATACAAATAAGAGTAATTTTAGTACATTTATCATTCTTTTGGTGTTAAATGATATAATATTTGCTATAAAAATAAGAAAAATTATATTTTTAGGAGAAAATAGCCGTTTCCATAGTCAGACCAGGTCCAAAACCAGTAGCAAAAATGTATTCTTTTGCTTGTTTTTCCTGTTTGTTTTTCTCTTCTAACATTTCTTTTAAGACAAAAAAGATAGTAACAGACGACATATTACCAAAGTTTTTGAGAACATTATGAGAAATTTCTAAGGCATTTTGGGGTAATTGTAGGCTATTTTCTACGGCTTCCAAAATTTTCTTTCCGCCAGGGTGAATAGCCCAATATTTGATGTCATTTTGTGTCAAATTAGCATTTGAAAGAACTTTTTCAAATAAAGTTTTCATATCCTTGCCAATAAGTTGCGGAATATAACCGCTTAAAGTCATTAAAAAACCGCTACTCGTGATACGCCAAGCCATATCTTTCTCTCCATTTGCCAAAATTTCTGAATAAAAATTCTCTATTGTAAGTCCTTGCCTATCATTTGCAGGCATATTTGTAGGTGTAGATGCAACAGCAGGCGTAGGCGTAACAATACATGCACAAGCACCATCAGCAAAAAGCGCATTTGCCATCAGGTTATCTGTATCATAGTTTTTTTGAAAATGAAGGGTGCAAAGTTCTACACAAACCACCAAAACACGTGCCTTATTATCTGCCTTACAGATATAATCAGCCTGTTTTAAGGCGTGAAAACCAGCATAACAACCCATAAAATTAACAGAACTTCTCACCGTATTTGTGGGAAGATTAAGCGCACTTACAAGCGCGATATCAAGACCAGGCGCAGCAAGTCCCGTACAACTCACTGTTAATAAATGGGTTATTTTTTGTTGATTTCCCTGTTGATTTTTTGTATTATCTTCTTGGAAATCAGGAAGTTCTTTAATAGCTTTTAGGGCAAGTGGAAGAGCATATTTGTCAAAATAATTCATACGCAAAGCTACATTAGGGAAAGGCTCAAGTTGGGCATTTTTCGGGTAAAATTCCCATTCATTTTGTAGCTTAGAATAGTCTGAAAGGCACGAATAACGTGTATTGATGCCCGTTTTTTTGTAAAGAATTTTTATTTTGCGTTGTTCTTTTTCATCAATTTGATAAGTATTTTTATAGACATTTTGCATAAATGCTAAAATATCTTCTTGGTTATGTTTAAAAGGCGGTGTGGCTGTCGCAATAGCGGTAATAATGCTCATTTTTTAGGTGTAAATTCAGATTTGTCTACTTCAATAACTAAATAGCACTTAATTAAGTTTCGTATAGATTTTACAAACGTAGATACCATTAAGAATGAAAATCAAATAACTTAATCTTTTTATTTTTACAATAACTTAATAATCAGAGTTTTATATTCATATTTCGTACCTCGTATCTTTCCTTAATTTATCAACTGACTTATCAGCGACAAACTAAAAAAACTAAGAAGTAACCAACCTATAAAACCCTCTATTACAGTTAGATACATAGGAAGCCCTATCATTTCGGTACTACCAAAGCCTAGTGTTGTAAAAATATTCATACTTAGCGCAACGCAGTCTAGTGTGCGTATAAAAAGTTTTTTCAAAACAATCCATAAAATCACCAAAAACATCACAGGCTCTGCTAAATAGCGTTTATTTTCTGAAAAAGTAGTAATTTTTAGTCCCAAATAAAAAGAAAAGCGCATAAAAATCCTACTCACATAATGCCTCACAAGGTCAGGAATAGCTACAAGATAATAATAAAATGCTTTTTTCTCTTTTTTGAGCGTTTCCACGTATTCTACTACGCTCTTTGTTTCACGAGAATATTGTGTTTTGGATAAAATAAGCGTGTTCTTGATATCCGTAACGCTGCTTATTTGACTAAGATAACCAGATAAAGTTTTGTAAAAACTCTCGTTGTAATGTCCAAAATTATGGGGCAAGAAAAAGTACAAAACTGCAAAGGAAAGCATCACATAAAAAGATATATATAAAGATTTTAGTGGATTTGTACCATAATCACAAAAAGCGTCCAAAAAAACATTCATTAAGTAGGTAAAATAAATACTAAATGCCTTATTTTCTTCTTTTAATTTGGAAAGATATTTCGTTTCTAGATTTTTCCATTCAATATAACAAAGATTTGTACTATATCTGTTTCCTTGTGATTTGAAAGCCGTATAAATAACAGAATAAACGCTAAAAAGCTCATTAAACATACCCACAGGCATTATCTCTTTGTCATTATAACTAAAGTTTTGTTTTGTTTTCTTGTCTTGAACCGCCAATTTTTTTGTTACTAAATTCCAGTCCAAACGGGTGCCAAGCGGGTTGATATTCACGCCAAAAATAAATAATTTACCTTTAAAATTGGTGTTTTCTAGCTGAAAATTATTACTAATAGCAGAATTTTCCATATCAATAGAAGTTTCTATAATATTGTTTATCAAACGAATATTACTAAAAACAGAGCTACTAATATTCACAAAAAATTGTGGTTTGTGTCGCAAACTATCCACAACCAAAATCTTGCAATCTTGCAAAACAAGGTCTAGATTTTGGGTTTTATTATCTATGAAAAAACTTTTAGTTTCTACACCAAAATTGCTCTTAGTGATACCGTCAATAAGGTTTTTCTTAATATCAATAGTAGATTTTTCAAACCTTAAATGGTCGTTTACTACATTTCTTGAGAAACGAAAACCATTCTCAAAACGGCAATCTACAAAGTCTATGAACTCAATTTGGTTACTAAAAAATGCCAAAGATTTTTTAAAAGTACACTCTTTAAAAGATCCTTGAAAATGTTGTAGGCTGGTGAGAAAAACGTGTCCTTCAAAAACTAGATTACGAGGAACAAACCAAAATTCTGGGTCAAAATCTATGTTTGCAATGCGTAGATTAGATTTTATGAAAATTGGAGCGGGGTTTTTACTTCCAAAACGCTCGTCCATACCATTTTTACCTTTGTCAATATTTTTGACAAATTGCACTTTCACATTTTTGATAACAAGTTCATACGTTTTTCCATTTTTTGGTATCAGTTTGTCGCCTTCCACCATAGCATCAATAAATTCTGTAAAACTTACAGTTGTGCCATTGATAGGAGAAAAAATGCTTTCTGTCTGTTGCGAATAACTTGTAAAATTTTGTAGAAAAAGTAAAAAAAGTAAAGTTATTTTGATGTAATATTTAGTTGAAAAAGTCATAATTTCAGTAATTTTCTGTATATTTTTACTGTTTTTTATTATATCTTACAACCGCCAACCGCCTGCAAGTTCTATATGTGTGCCTGTAAGGTAGTCATTTTCTTTTGAAATCAGCACATCCAGCACTCTGCAAAATTCCTCAAAAGTGGCAAGCCGTCCTTTCGGAATATCCTCTAAAGGCTTGCTAACGCTGTTTTCTAACACACCAGGCGAAATAAGATGCACATTTACATTATCTTTTGCGAGTTCTTTTGCCAGAGATTTTGTGAGCAGAAGCACGCCAGTTTTAGCAATAAAGTAGGGCAAAATCATTGTTTCAGCTTTTATTTGTCCCACAGAGGCAAATCCTAAATTGATGATGCGCCCAAATTGTTGTTTTTGCATTATTTTAGCACTCAATTTAGACAAATAAAAGACACTTGTCAAATTATTATTCATTATTTCATTCCATTCTTCATATTCCACTTCCAAAATATCTTTTTTGAGATAATTCCCTACGTTATTGATAAGCACATCAATTCTGCCAAAAGTGGTTTCTGCAAAACTGATAAGGTTTTCTATGCCTATTTTTTCGTTTAAATCTGCCTGAAAAATAACCGCATCTGCACCCAAATCTTTGATTTCTTTTTGTAATATTTCTACATTTTCTTTGCTTTTATGATAATGCAAAACTACATTATAGCCGTTTTTGGCAAGATGCAGGGCAATGGCACGTCCCAAACCTTTTGCTGCACCTGTAATAATGGCAACTTGTGGTATTTTTTCTGGTATAATTGTTTGATTTTCTGATGTTTGCATATATTTTGTTTTATTTGTCGTGTTGTTATTTTGTATTTATTCACAATTTACAATTCACAATTCACAATTCAAAACGGTTTGCACAAGCAGGCGTGTAGGCGTGTTGAGGTCTTGCAAAAGGGCATTTTCAAGGCTTACCCAAATGTAGCTTTGCGCTTCATCATTGAGGATAATCTCTTTTGAGATAGTTTTGGCGGTATAATTTAGGAAAATAAAATGAATTGGCTTATAAAATTCTTCTGAAAAAATGCAATCTTGCATCAAAATAAATTTTATGTCAAAAATATCTAGGTTAGTTTCTTCCTTAAATTCACGAATAAGGGCATTTTCTGCAGTTTCTCCAAGTTCAATTTTCCCACCAGGCAAGCCGTATTTATGATGCCATTTGTGGGTTTTGATAAGTAATATTTCTGATTTTTCGTTGAAAATAAGTGCGCCTACGGTGGTCGTAGGATAGGTTTGTATAGTCATTGTAGCTTTTTGAGAAAGTATTTTTTGTCTTCTTTATGCAAACTTAACCATAATTGGGGTAAAATTGTTATTTTGCTTGGTGTTTTTAAAATAAAGAAGTCTTCACTTTTGGTGAAGACTTCTTTTGTGTTTGCTTTTGTACCAAAATAGCTAGAAAATGCTACTTTTTCCTTTTCGTAGTCTGTTTAAATTTCTTTGAATTTTTGAGAGGTGCTTTGATGCGTTTTTTAGCAACAATCACGTTCTTTTTTTCGTGGAAAGCTCCCTGAAAAGTAGGGTCTTCTTTCTTATGTTGCCTGTCAATTTCCATAAGCATAGTTTGTTTTTCCTCAAATTCAGTTTCAAAAATAATGGTTTCCGCAGGCATTTTCTCTCTTGGAATAGTCATTTTAATGATTTTTTCTATTTTTTGAATATGGTAAACTTCCGCCTCATTGACAAACGTAATAGCAAGCCCAGCATTTCCTGCACGTCCTGTACGTCCTATTCTATGTACATATTCTTCATATATGACAGGCACATCTAAATTAATTACGTGACTCACCATACTGACATCAATGCCACGTGCCACAACGTCAGTAGCTATCAAAACAGGTACATTTTCATTTCTAAATGCGTCCATTGCATTGATACGAGCATTTTGGTCTTTATTAGCGTGTATTACTCTTACCTTGTCCTCACCTATTTTGCGGCTAATGTATTTAAAAACATTATTAGCACTTGTTTTGGTGCGTGTAAAAACAATTACTTTCGTAAAAACCCCCTCATCTTGCAATAAATGCTCCAAAAGGGAAATTTTTGTACGAGCATTTGGTACTTCATAAATAATTTGTGCAATAGTTTGGGCGGTGGTTGCCTGCGGACTAGCTTCTACGTGCATAGGAAACTCCAAAAACTCTTCTGAAAGTTTAATTATTCTCTCGGGCATAGTGGCAGAGAACAGCATATTTTGGCGTTTTTTAGGGATAATTTCCAGCAAATTTCTAATTTGTGGCATAAATCCCATATCCATCATACGGTCTGCTTCATCTAAAACAAGTGTTTTTAAGTCTTTGAGTATCAGCTCTTCTCTAAAATAAATGTCCATTAGTCGTCCTGGTGTGGCAACTAAAATATCAATACCTTTCCTAATATCTTCTATCTGAAATTTGATAGCACTACCGCCATAAATGACCGTATGACGCAAATCTGTATATTTGGTTAGTTCTGTAATAGCTTCTCCTATTTGTATAGCAAGCTCACGCGTAGGCGCAAGTATAAGCGCACGAGGGTTTACGCCTTGTGCAAATTTTGTTTTCATCAAAATAGGGAGCATATAAGCAGCGGTTTTGCCTGTACCAGTTTGGGCAATACCAAAAAGGTCGTGTCCTGCCATTGCGAGCGGAATAGCTTTTTGCTGTATTTCTGTGGGTGTTTGGTAGCCTAAATCTGCTATTGCGCTAAGAATTTGCTTGTTGAATTTGAACTCTAAAAAGTCTGTCATAAAAAATATTTTTCGCAAAAGTACGCAAAAATAATGGCAAAAGCATTAAAAAAACCAAAAAACAAGTTCATTTCTGAACTTGCTTTTTGGTTTTTTGTGCGTTGAACTTTCCAAAAGTTAAAAAACTTTTGGAAAGTTGATTCTGGGCTTACTCGTCAATAAATTCCATATCATTATTGACTGCTGCCACATTTTCAAAACTGTTGGCTATGTCGCCAGCTTCTGAAATAACGTCTGCGGTTGCTCGTCCTGTGATGGTTACAGAATTGTCGTCAGCAACTTCTACGTTCAAATCTTCAATATCCAAATGTGATAAAGCATCTAAAAGTGCATTTAAATCTACATTAGCACTAGTTTCTTCTTCATTTTCGTCTTCCTCTTCTTCTTCTTCACTTTCATCTTCTTCTTCACATTCTTCTTCATTTTCGTCTTTCTCTTCACTTTCATCTTCTTCGTTATCTTCTTTTTCCTCGTATTCTTCCTCATCATACGTAATCTCATAGTTAATTGTATGATTTTGTGTTTCCCCCATTGCTTGAAGTTTGTCGTATGCTTGTTGCACGATGTCTGCATTTGCACCTTTCCCTGTTAAAGTGATACTATCATCTGTAATATCAACGCTTAAGTCTTCAAGGTCAAATTCTGCTAAGGCTTCCATAATAGATGCCATATCTGGTTGATTGCTCATAAAATTGTTGGTTTAAATAATTATAATTTATTGATTAGAAACTTTGTAGTAGTTTGCACAAATATAATAGTTTTTTTGAATGGTACAAATTTTCTGAAAATATCTTATTTTTCTATTTTTTTGTTTTGGAGATTTTTTGCTCTATGCTATTTTCTGATTTGCATAAAAATAAATAAACTTTTTCTTTATTTTTTCCCATTTTCTATCAAAAAATTAAAAAATTCTTGTAAATTTGTCAAAAATAAGGTAAAAATAATACCAATATTTTATCAAAATTTTATCAAAATTCACTCTCAAATCATTATAAATGGAACTTTATTTAGATTCAGCAGACATCAAAGAAATTGAAGAAGCCTTCAAATTAGGCTTTTTGACAGGGCTAACCACTACGCCAACTTTTATGCACCGTGACGGACACGCAGACGTAGATGCCACTATCCTAAAACTTGCTAAAATGGTGCCTATCTTGCAAGTAGAGGCACTTGGCGACAATGCTGACGAGATTGTAAAAGAAGCACACCGCCTTATAAAAATTGGTGTACCTAAGAAAACAACTGTCTTCAAAATTCCTGTTTCTTTGGAAGGCGTAAAAGCCTGCAAACGTCTTACTGATGAGGGACTTATGGTAAATATTCACCTCGTTTACACCATTCAGCAAGCGTATATGGCTATGGCTGCAGGTGCTACGTATGTATGTCCGCTCGTGGGTCGTTTACAAGACCAAGGACACGACGCTTTAGGGCTTGTGCAACAATGCGTTGATGCGGTGAATTTTTATGGTTACAAATCAAAAATTATGTTTTCGTCTGTGCGTAATGCAGAACACGTAAGAAATGCCCTTGATATAGGTGTACACACTATTACTGTGCCTTGGAAACTGATGAAACAACTTACAGATAACAATTTTACGGCACTCGGAACGAAGCAATTTGAAGAACACACAAAACTAATGACTGTGCGTGTGAGAGATATTTTGCAAACAGAAAACCCAACTGTAAAAGACAGTGATACAGTGCTTGATGCCGTTGTAATGATGACAGAATCAGGTTTTGGAGCGGTTACGGTGCTTGATGGCAAGAAAAATATTGCGGGCATTTTCACTGATGGAGATTTGCGCCGTTTGCTTAAAAAAGATGGAAAAGATGTTTTAAAAACTAAACTTTCTACTTTAAAATTCAACGAACCGCTTACCATTGATGCTGATGCACTTTTGTCTGTTGCTGTGGATATGATTAAGAAAAAATCTGTTGATAATCTGATAGTTACGGAAAAAGGCAAACTAAAAGGTATGCTGGATATTCAGGATTTGATGAAATTGGGCGTAATTGGTTAAGCTAGAAATACGAGGTACGAAGTACAAATTTTATAACTGATTATCAACCCATTATAAAAAATTGGAAAATATTGCATCTATTTTTGAACAAAACGGTGGGGAATTTTCTCTGCCGTTTTCTTCTATTGCTGAAAAATTAGAAACTACAAAAGCGTTTCTATTTGATTGGGACGGTGTTTTTAATGCTGGTATCAAAGGTGAAAATGTGCATAGTACATTTTCTGAGGCTGATTCTATGGGAACAAATCTATTGCGGTTTTCGTATTGGTTGAAGACTGGTAAAATCCCTTTTACGGCTATTATTACAGGTGAAAATAATCTTTCTGCCTTCAAATTGGCTAAAAGAGAGTGTTTTAATGCTGTTTATTTTGGGTTTAATCACAAAATACAGGCTTTGGAGCATATCAGAAAGCATTTTCTTATTGAAAATAAAGAAGTTAGCTTTTGTTTTGATGATGTTTTAGATTTATCTTTGGCTCGTGAGGCTGGTTTGCGCTTTGTGATGCGTAGAAATGCAAGTCCGCTTTTTTTGGAATATATCAAAAAAAACAATTTGGGAGATTATATTTCCGCCAATGAAGGGCAAAATCACGCTGTACGTGAGGTTTGTGAGCTTATTTTGGGGCTAAACAACCAATATGAAGATGTTTTAGACCAAAGAATAGCTTATAATCAGCAATATCAACAATATTTAATAGAAAAAAAGAAAATTGATACACATTTTTTCACAATAAATAATAATATAGTTGTGAGTGATTTTATTGCAATGATTTGATTTTTATAGAACAATTAACTACAAAAAATTATAAAAATTCTTATGAAAAAAAATAAAAAAAATATTTTGCTAAATATCATTTTTAGCATTTTTGCCTTACAAAATATTTTTGCACAAGCTGAATTATTGCAATCTGGTCCAATGGTGGGCTATTCTGAAATGAAAGAAGTGGCACTTTGGGTACAAACAAAACAGGCAGCAAAAGTAAAATTTGCTTATTGGGAAAAAAATCTCCCACAAAAAAAATCTTATACAAACGAAATCTTAACAGAAAAAAATAACGCTTTTGCTACAAAAATTATAGCTGATGAGGTTTTACCTTCAAAAAAATATGAATATGAGCTTTATATCAATGATAAGGTCGTGAAACGTAATTATCCGTTAGAGTTTCAGTCGCAAACTTTGTGGCAATACCGTTCAGACCCGCCAGAATTTAAAATAGCTTTTGGGAGTTGTACGTATGTAAATGACACGCCTTATGACCGTCCAGGAACGCCTTATGGTGGTGATTATGACATATTTACATCTATTAGTAAACAAAAACCTGATTTGATGATTTGGGGCGGCGACAATACTTATATGCGTGAGGCTGATTGGGGTACACGTACAGGCGTGCTTTACCGCTACACACACACACGCTCACTGCCTGAAATGCAGCCTTTGCTAGGCGCTACACATAATTATGCCACTTGGGACGACCACGACTTTGGTCCTAATGACTCTGATGGCAGTTTTCCTAATAAAACATTAACGCAAGAGGCTTTTAATCTTTTTTGGGCAAATCAAAATGCGGGTGTTTCAAATCCTGATAAAAAAGGCATTGTAAATACGTTTTCTTGGGCTGACGTGCAGTTTTTTATGTTAGATGACCGTTATTTCCGCACTGCAAATAATAACAAAGTAGCAAAAAAAGAAATGTTTGGCAAAGAACAACTTGACTGGCTAATAAATGCTTTAGCGGCAAGTCCTGCCACTTTTAAGATTATTGTGTCTGGTGCGCAAATCTTAAATGTTGCTCAAGAAAAAGAAAATTTTGCTAATTTTGTAGAAGAGAAACAGTATTTATTGGATAATCTCAAAAAATTAGAAGTGCCTGGAATTATGTTTGTGTCTGGTGATAGACATCATACGGAACTCTCAAAATTATCAGAAGGAATGAAATATCCATTGTATGATTTCACTATTTCGCCACTTACCTCTGGCGTGCATACCTACAAAGAAGAAGGAAATACTCTACAAGTACCTAATACGCTTGTAGGACAAAGAAATTTTGCTGTTTTTAATGTTTCAGGGAAAAGAAAAGAACGCAAAATAAATGTGCAAATCTTTGATAAAAATGGAAAAGAGCTTTGGAAAAAAGAAATTACTGAAAAAGAACTTAGGTAAGTTGGAGGGACGAGGGACGAAGTACGAGGTAAAATACAAATGATACTAATTTAAAATCATCTTAAAAAATTTCTCTAAAAATGGACGTAAAAATTGCTGAATCTTGGAAAAAAGTGCTTTCTGAAGAATTTGAGAAGGCTTATTTTGAAAAATTGATTACTTTCGTTAAGGAAGAATATGCCACACAAACGGTTTATCCACCAGGAAATAAGATTTTTAATGCTTTTGAAAAATGCAGTTTTGAAGATACAAAAGTAGTTATTTTGGGGCAAGACCCTTATCACGGAGCAGGTCAGGCAAACGGATTGGCATTTTCTGTGGCTGATGGCATTAAAGTTCCACCTTCTTTGGTTAATATTTTTAAAGAAGTAAAAAGTGATATAGGTACTGATATTCCTAAATCTGGCAACTTGGAACGCTGGGCAGAGCAAGGTGTTTTATTACTCAATGCTACACTTACGGTACGTGCAACAGAAGCAGGCTCGCATCAAAAGAAAGGTTGGGAGCAGTTTACTGATGCGGTTATTAAGAAAATTTCAGAAGAAAAAAGCAATATTGTTTTTATGCTTTGGGGAGCTTATGCACAAAAAAAAGGCGCAGTAATAGATACTACTAAGCATTTTGTCTTAAATGCGCCACACCCTTCACCGCTTGCGCAGGGTTTTTTGGGTACAAAACATTTTAGCAAAGCAAATGACTATCTTAAAGAAAAAGGTCTGAAAGAAATTATATTTTAGGTTCAGAGATTTTAATTAAAAAACGCCTTTAATGAAAATTAAAGGCGTTTTTATTCTATTTCAGCAAAGCCAATTTTTCCTTCATTCTTCTCATTGCTTCTTTTAATTCCTCGTCAGAGGCTGCAAACGAGATACGCACACATTCTGGTGCGCCAAAACCCTCTCCATCAACAAGTGCCACGTGTGCCTCATTGAGCAAATACATACAAAGGTCGTTAGAAGTTTTGATAGTATATTTGCCATCTGTTTTGCCAAAAAAGGCACTTACATCAGGGAAAATATAAAAAGCACCTTGTGGAACGTAGGTTTTAATGCCTTCAATGTCTTTTAGAAGAGATAAAACCAAATCTCTACGGCGCAAATAAGCTGTTTTCATTTCTTTTGTAACGCTCATATCACCTGTAATAGCTGCATAAGCCGCTTTTTGAGCAATAGAACAAGTAGCAGAAGTAAATTGTCCTTGCATTTTGATGCAAGCATCAGCAATTTCTTTGTTTGCACCAATATAACCCACTCTCCAGCCTGTCATTGCGTAGCCTTTTGAAAACCCATTGACCGTAATAGTCTGATTTCTAATGTTTTCAAATGCACCAATACTAAAATATTCGTCTTCAAAACAAATATATTCATATATTTCATCTGCAATAATGAAAATATTCTTATGCTCTGCAATAATGTCTGCAAAGGCTTTTAACTCACTTTTGGTATAAACCGTTCCTGTCGGATTGCTAGGAGAGGAGTACATAATTGCTTTTGTCTTGGGCGTAATAGCGGCTTTTAGCTGTTCAGGAGTGATTTTAAAACCATTTTTTATATCTCCATTTACTATAACTGCCTTACCTTCAGCAAGTTGTATCATAGGAATATAACTCACCCAATAAGGCGCAAGCACAATTACCTCATCATTAGGATTGACAATAGAAAGCACCACATTGATAAGAGATTGTTTTGCACCCGTAGAAACAACAATATTTTCAGCTTTCCATGTCAGACCGTTATCTCTGCTAAGTTTTTGCGCTATTGCCTCACGCAGTTCTGCGTAGGCGGCAACAGGCGTATAAAATGTAAAATTATCTTCAATAGCTTTTTTTGCCGCTTCTTTGATGTGTGCAGGCGTAAAAAAATCTGGTTCACCCAAACTTAATTTAATAACATCAACACCTCTTGCAGCCAATGCACGTGCTTTTGCTGCCATTTCTAGCGTTTGAGATTCTTCTAAATTGATTATTCTTTCTGAAAGGACTTTTTGCATAAAAAGATTAGTTTTTTGAGATTTTAACCACCCCTAACCCCTCCTTAGAAAGTAGGGGGATTTTTGATAAATGTTGATAAAAATAAGCAGTGCAAAGATACAAAAAAAGCATTTGAAAACAATTTGAAAACAAAAAACCTGCAAATATTCAATTATTTGCAGGTTTTTTTTGATACGAACTTTTGGAGGGTTTGAAACCCTCCAAAAATTATACGACTAAAACATAACCATAAAATGCGCTACAAGCCTATTATTGGCTTTCATTGTACTTCCTTGTAGGTTTTGCGACATAGGATTTTGATATTGAAAACCAACAGAAAACTGTTTATAATAGGTTTCTAAGCCCAAATTTGCAAATGTAGCTTTTCCGCCTGTTTCTGTTACAGAAATACCACTTTGTTTATCTCCTTTTGATGATTCTACAAAAATACCTGCGCTTGGCATTAGTGCAATTTGACCTATTTTATGTACATAAAACATTGATAACAAAGCACTTGTTCTGTTTCCAAATTGGTGCATTCGTGAGTTTTCCGTATTGATTTGATACGAAAAATTAGCATTTAAACCTATTTTTTTGTAACGCAACGTATAATTTGCATTCAAAATAAAATCCAAACTACCCGTACCCATTTGAAAATTAACATCTGTTAGTTTGTTGTTTTCATCTTTATTTTGATAGTTTCCTGTTGGAAGTTTTACGCCACCACCCAGCAATAAATTGTGTTTCCAAGTGCTAGAGCTATCTTTTTTGTTAAAAATTTGATAATTAGCCATTACCGTAATATCTCCCAAACCAGAAAGTTTTTTGGTTGGTACATTTATTTGCGTTTGAGAATTAAAATTATAAGGTACAAACGCCCAAATTTGCAAATTTTTCATAGGATAAAAACGTCCCCAAAGTTCTGCATTTTGGAAACTCTGTTGTGTCCCTAAATTTGAAGTAAAGCTTCTATGTCTGTAACGAATTCCTACGAAATTTTTTGTAAATAAAGGAGAAACACCAAAATAATAGCTCCCAGCGCCGCCTCCACAGCCATCACAAGCGTAACTCGTTTGATAGCTAAAAAGCAGTATAATTACCAGTGTAAATATTATTTTTTTCATTTCAATATGATTTATTATTAAATGTTTTGTATTAAAATTTCGTACCTCGTACTTCAAACCTCCAACCTATTTTTTGGTTGTTGTGGCTTCAGAAAAACGTTTTTCAGTCAAAAACTCACTATCATTGAGCGTATTTAAAAACGCAATAATTTTAGTTTTTTCGTCTGCATCAAGCGTAATTCCACGAGTTCCATCAGGTTTTTTGAGCAAATCATCCAAATTAGCGTGATTGGCTACCCCACTTGCATAATGCTCCAAAACCTCTTCTAATGTGACAAAACGTCCATCATGCATATAACGCATAGTAAAACCAATATTTCTAAGGCTTGGCACTTTGAACTTTAGCTTGTCACTTTCTTGTGCGGTTATCATAAAACGCCCTTGGTCATTGATACGAGTGTTTACGGGCAAACCATTATCTCTAAAACTTTGGTCAGTAAAAAGGCTTCCAGAGTGGCAAGAGGCGCATTTTGCCTGAAAAATCTGCATTCCTGCAAGTTCTGTTGTACTCAAATTTCCGCCTGTTTCCTGTCTGATATATTTATCATAACGAGAATTAGCAGAAACAAGTGCTACCATAAATTGAGAAAGTGCCTTATTAAACGTCTGTGTGCTAATTTCTGTACTACCAAATGCCTTTTCAAACAAAGGCGGATATTTGGTTGTGTTACGCAATTTTGCCAAAACATTTCCTAGTGTTTCGTCCATTTCCACAGGATTTTGGATAGGTGCAATAGAAAATAAATCAAGATTGTTCACGCCACCATCCCAAGAAAAATCAAACTGAAAAGCCATATTCTGAATAGCTGGTGCATTTCTTGTACCTAATTTATCATCTATTCCGTGGCTAAAATTATGCGTATGATGCGTAAAAGCCGCAGACTGTTGATGACAAGTACCACAACTAATTGTTCCATCTCTTGACAACAAACCATCAAAAAATAAGGCACGCCCCAACTTAAAAGCATCTGGATTAAACTGATTATTAGTAAAATTATAGGCAAAAGCAGGAAAATTAGTAGGTTTTACGAGTGTCATAGGCTCTTCTGATGCTACTACAGGCGCATCTGGCGTTTTTGTTTTGCACGAAGGAACTAAAAATAGCAGCAAGCATATATAAACAATATTTTTCATAAAATTATATTAAAATTATATTAAAATTATATTTTATAAATTCAGAAAGAAAAAGACGGTAAGTAACGTGTTGTAAATAAGTTCCTAATTTCAAAAAACTAACTCTTAGGCTACGGTGGCGTGAACGCCACCTAGAATAAAAAAATAAAACTAGGAGTTTATTTGCAATGTATTCCTAAACAAAAACCTTTAAAATTTAATCTTTTGATAATCAAAGTATTAACTAAATTGAACCTTGAAGGTTTGAACAATCCAATTTATTTAGGATTTGTGTGGATATGAACAAAACTAAAAACTTCATTTTGATAGTTTCCAGCAAGTTTTTTAGCAATAAGTGCTACTGCAGGAGAACCCATAACAGTAGGATTTGCCGCAATACTCACTCTATTATCAATTCCAGCAGTATTTGTACCAAAAACTTTCAAAGCATCAACCATTAAATGAATTTCTGTTTTTGTACCATTACGCACCTGCGCCACAGTATTTTTAAAAGGAACAGTTACTTGACGAATATTATTTGCTGTAATGCTACTATATCCACCAAAACCGCCTACGTGAAACTGAAAAAGATTATCAGTAGCACCAGAAACGGCAGAACTTCCTTCTAACATAGAAAAAATGTAACCTGAATTCCACGTCCAATACATACCATTAGCGGGGTCTAACGCACCTGTACGCTTGTCTATGGGCGCACAACTACGCACACTATCCACACCTACAGTAAACGTAACAGACTGATAATCACCTTCTGGCACATTTTTTAGTTCTACCATTTGAGAACTTGCCACACTCTCTTTTATAAGAAAATAGCTGTCATCTTGTGCTACAGTAAAAACTGTTCCATCAGATTTTTTCAAAGAAACATTACTGATGTAGTAGTCAAACCTTGAAACTTTGAATGTTTCACCAGAAGAATTTACATAGTTGGTATTGAATGCCAAATCAGTGCTTCCAGCGACATTATCAAATTCAACCATTACAGTTGGTGCAACAGAAGAAGTTGGGTCATTTTTCTTACAGGAATTGATACCAAGTGCCAAAATAATGGCAAAAAACGAGAAAAATATATTTTGAGATTTCATTAGAATTATTTTTTTAGAAATTGAAATAAATTGTATGTATTAAAGAGTACGGCAATTCAATTCATTCTTTATAAAGACCTTTATAAAAATGAATGTTTGAGAGAATTGTTTGTTTTTTAAACAACTTGCGGTGGACGCAATAATTTATTTGAATTTTTGGAAGGGAAATTATTATTATTTTCTTTAAAAAAGTGCTTTTCTATGCTAAAAAACGCTTTTTTATTTTCTATAAAAATATTATTTGAGATATAAAAGTCAGAAATAATTTTGTTGTTATTTTTATTTTTTTCTGCTTTTTCTGCTTCTTTTTGAAGTTCTTTTTTCAAAAAACAACCACCTTCACAGGTGTTTTTGGGAATATCTTTTTTCTCACAAATATTGCTTGCTATGTACTTTTGGTTGATTTTGAAAGACACAAAAACACCTACTTTGCCAAAAAATTGTAGCAAAATAATAAGTACGAGGCAATATAATAAGGTGAACTTAGGCAAAATAGAGTAACTTTAGCGTTCTTTTGCAAAGATACAACAAAAATGATGCAAACAAAATTCCTAAAACTGTTTTTGCATTAATTTTACGTAAGTTTTCAATATTTTTCAGAAATATTTTTATTTTTATTGTTAAGTTGCACAAAAAAATCTATTTTTACGCAAATAATAAATCAAAAACAAAATGAAAAAGCTTTTTATTCTTTACTTTCTATGTTTCTTTTGCATAGAGATTTCTGCACAAAACAAATCAAAAAATACTCCAAAAACGCCTGAAATATCTTGGATATTTGAGAAACAGGGACTTGATGAAGACAAGCCAGAAACAACAATTTATTTGGTTGTCAATGGAGAAAAAACCTTGATAAAAAAAGCTACGTCTTATTTCAATGAGCTTGAAAAGCAAGTATTTACGCAATCTCAATACCAAATACCAAAAAATGCGTTGAGTGCTTGTTCGGGCTTTTGGGGCGGTTTGGGGCATCATATTTGTGTGGTATCAACAGGAAAAAATAGCAATATTTTGGAAATAAAAGAAGGCTTTTTGGAGGCAGAATCAGAAAAAGGCACGAAAATTGTTTTTAAAACTATCAAGAAAATCACTTTTAAAAAACAATAAAATGCCAGATAATCCAGCAAAAACTATCAACTTTTTTGGGCAACTTTCCTTGCTTGTATTTGCCACAATTTGTTGCATACTAGGTGTTACGCCTATGTTGGGGGCTTCTATCTTCTTATTGTATCTTTTGCCTATTTTAGGTATTTGGCAATCTGTAGATTTTGCTGTATTATGGGCAAAAAATGGCTACAAAAAATGGTATAGTTTTTACATTATTGCAATGTTAATTTTTTTATTGCTTGTGTTGCTTGGCTATTACTTTTCTGACGACCACAATATAGTTAATTTTCGCACAATTCTTGGTTTTGGTTGTTACAATATTGTTGTAGCGTGGATTTATCTGTTTTATTGGCGCAAACAATAGTGTTTTTTGCATTTCTATGTGTCTATGTGGTCAAAAAAACAAACTTTCTCTAGTTCTTCCCAAAAATTAGGATAAGATTTTCTGACAACACTAGGGTTTTCTATACTGATGTTATCCAAAACGAGTGCCAGAGGTGCAAAAGCCATTGCCATACGGTGGTCGTCATAAGTATTAAAAACAATATTTGAAAAATCTCCTTTAAAATCCAATATTGGTTTTACGTACCAATAATTATCTTCTTTGCACAACTTGCAACCAATTTTATTTATTTCGTTGTTAAGTGCTTCTATTCTATTTGTTTCTTTGATAATTAAACTTTCTAAACCGCTCATTTTCAAAGTAATACGCTTGATAGCACACAATGCTACAATAGTTTGCGCCAAATCTGGGCAATCTGAAAAATCTATAAAAATAGGATTAGAAACCACCTCCAACCCCTCCTTAGTAAGGAGGGGAGTTTGTTCCTCTCCTTCAAAGGAGGGGCTAGGGGTGGTTCTTATTTCTATACTATTTTCAAAAAATATAGTTTCTACACCAAATAGTTGCATTATTTCAATTATTTTGCTATCTCCTTGCAAAGATATTTCTTTTAAACCATTGATTATAAAGGCTTTATTAGGACACAAACTCGCCACCAAATACCAATAACTTGCTGCAGACCAATCATTTTCTATCCAAAAATCCCACATCTTATATTTTTGATATAAAATACGAATACTTTGATTGTCAATATTATAAGTATTTTTAATGCCAAAGTGTTGCATTTGTGCCAAAGTCATCATTATGTAGGGTTTGGAGCTTATTTTACCTATTAAATTGATAGTCAAGCCATTAGAAAGTGTTGGCGCAATCATCAGTAGGGCAGAAATAAACTGACTACTTACATCAGCTTTAAGTGTGATTTGGTTAGTTTTTTGCTTAAAATACTTGATTTGGATAGGAGGGAAGCCATCTTTTTGCAGGTATTCAATGTCTGCACCCAGCTCTCGTAGCGCATCAACTAAAATGCCAATAGGACGTTCTTGCATACGTGGCGTGCCTGTGAGCGTGGCATAGGTGCGTGTAGCCACACAAAAAGCAGTCAAAAAACGAAATGTAGTGCCTGCATCTTGTGTATCAAGTATTAGATTTTCAAAATTAAAACCACCTCTAGCCCCTCCTTGTAAGGAGGGGGATAAAACTCCCCTACTTTCTAAGGAGGGGTTGGGGGTGGTTTGATTTCTAGCTATTTTTTCTAGCAAATTTTGCATCACAACGGTATCATTGGCGGCAGAAATATTCCTTAAAATAGGTTTCAGAGCAATATTTCTATCATCTTTCTGAAAAAAGGAAAAAAGTGCTTGTAAAATAAGCACTCTGTTACTTTCACTTTTAGATGCAGGAAGTTTGATGTAAGAAATAGCTGGAATATCAGTTTTTTTTGTAAGTTTATACATCTAAATAAGAATTAATGTTTAAGTGATAAACATTGTAAAATATAATTTTATACGTTCAGAACTTATCTAATCTCGCATTTTTTTGAGTTGCGCCTTAATAAAATTTTTCAAACGCTCCTTAATTGTCGTCCCAACCTTCTTTACAAGGCTTTCTTCTGGTCGTGCCTTGAAAATTGTGTCGTGATAAGCCACAGAATTATCCCTAATTTCTGTATAAAAATACGAGTAAATAGATTTTCTGGTCACGTTTTCAGGAAGATTGAGTTTTTTAGAATAGCCGTGATATGAAATTTCGTTGGTTTCAAAAACACAACAACGGTTAAACAAAGGCGCAACCGTTTTATCTAATTTAGTCATATCAGCGTTCCACATTTCAAGGTCACCGTTGTATTCTGGAAGCCAATTTTTGTTCAAATAAATCAGCAAATTGAGCCTGCGGTGGACGTTTTTCTCTGCGTGAATATTAAAATCAATATGAATATCCAAAAAACTGCCATTCCCGCCCTGATGCAAGCCCGTTCCAAGGTTATCATCTGTAACAAAAACGCCTTCAATTCCCGTTAGAGTGGCAATTAAGGTAGCAAATTTGTCAGACATCAACAAATTACGCAAGTCAGTAAAGGCTGGGTGGAAATCATTGAAGTTTGCACCCTCTGATTTCTTCTCATTAAGTCCTTTATAGTGCTTTCCAAGCTGTTCTACGGTAGGAAAATTGTCGTGAAGCAGGTTTGCAAAGTTTTCATTTAGAAAATTATCAATCACAAAATGTTTATAAGGCTTTCCTGTGGCAAATTCTGTGGTAGTTTTGTCTATAAAAGCAGCATCAAATATGATAGGATTAAAATCTTTTGTCATTTTATTTGTAATTTGTAGGGTGCGCCCCTTGTGGTCGCCCTGTTTGAATAGGTTTAAAAGCTATTTTTGCACAATATTTGCTAATGTTACTTATTGTGTTACTTTCGCATTTGAGGCAACAACAAAAGTCGTAGCCCATACTTCAACACTAACGCAAATATACAAGATTAAAAAACATTTTTTTAGAAAAAAACAAAAAGAATATTGAAAGCATTGTTTTATTAGTTTTTATTGAGATATTTGTAATTATTCCTATTATTTGTCGCTAAAATACACTTATGAAAGTTTTAAAAATATTTCTACTCCTCCAAATAATGGCTTTTTTAGTTGTTTTTGGGCAGAAAAATCAGCAAAAAATTACCCAAAAAAATGTCAATGAAGTTCTTGCAAGCATTAAAAAACAAGAAATTTCTAACGAAAATAATCCACATTTTAGTTCTGTTCAGTTTATTCAAAACAAAAATCAATGGGACGCAAGTGTTTTATATCGTGCTGCCGTTCCTAGTGGCTTTATGTTTCTTAAAAAGAATGAAATTCAATACTCTTTTTATGATAGTAAATACTTTGCAGATCACGCAACTAAAAAAACCCCTCAAACTTTAAAACTTATGCAGGAAGGTTTGAAATGCCACAGCTTTACAGTAACTTTTGAAGGTGCAAATCCTGTAATAAATACCCAAACATCAGAAGAATTACCAGAAAAATACAACTATTTTCTAGGAAATCAGCCTGAAAAATGGGTAAGTAGCGTTCCTTCTTATCAAAAAGTAGCTTATAAAGACATATATAAAGGTACTGACCTTGTTATTTACGAAAAAAACGCCCTTCTTAAATATGAATTTCTTGTAAAAGTAGGTGCAAACCCTAAAAATATAAGAATGAATTACAAACACGCTAGTAGTTTACACATAAATGCTCAAAATGAACTCGTTATTACGACTTCATTAGGTACTATGACAGAAAAACAACCATATTGTTATCAAATTATAAATGGAATCACGACCTTTGTAGCCTCTCGTTTTAAGTTAAAAGACAATATTGTTACTTTTGATTTGTATGAAGGCTATGATAAAGCGCATAATTTGGTTATTGACCCGTCTCTAGTATTCTCTTCTTATTCTGGTGCAGTTTCTGATAACTGGGGGAATACTGCAACACCTGATAATGATGGTAATTTATATGCTGGTGGCACTGTTTTTGGCGGAAGTTTCCCTGTTACAGTCGGAGTTTTTCAAAACGCACCTCGTGGAGCGGGTAATAATTCTCCTTCAGGGAATGGTTCATTAAGTACAGACGTTGGAATTATCAAGTATAACGGTAATACTGGTGCACGTTTGTATATTTCTTTCTTTGGAGGGGACAGAACAGAGCTTCCTAATAGCTTTGTAGTAGATAAAGACAATAATTTACTCATTTTAGGGACTACAAGTTCTACTAATTTACCTACAACAGCAGGATGTTTAGATAATTCTTTTGCTGGAGGGACTAATGCTAACTTCACAGACAGTCAAGCAGTTGATGGAATGGACTTTACAGCAGGCGCAGACTTATTTATAGCCAAAATAAACCCTTCAGGAACGCAACTTTTAGCTTGTACTTATCTTGGTGGGAATGGAGTAGAGGGAATAAACACTAATTCTACTACTTTTATAATGAATTATGGAGATGAATTTAGAGGAGATATTATTACAGATGCTTCTGGAGATGTATTTATAGGAAGTTTGACTAATTCAACCAGTATAACAGGCGTTACAGGCAGTCTTTCAGGCATTTATGACGGTCTTTTAGTCAAATTAAACAGTAATTTAACTGCTATTATATGGGGAAAATACCTATCAGGCAATACTTTTGATGCTATTTACTCTGTAAAGCTCAATTCTTTGGGTCAAGTATGCGTAGCAGGCGGTACCACAAGTACAAATTTGCCTACAACATCTGGTGTTATCAAACCAAATGCGCTAAATACAGAATCTGATAACGGATTTATAATCAAATATGATGCTGCAGGAGGCTTTTTAGCAGGAACTTACATTGGAACAACCCAAGCAGACCAAGTTTTTTTCATTGATATAGATACTCAAGATAATATTTTGGCTTGCGGACAGACTTTTGGGGCTTATCCAGTTACTGCGGGGCTTTATACAAATGCTAATGGGGGTATTTTTGTTCAAAAAATAAATTCAAATCTTCAAATAGATACTAACTCTTTCTCTACAACAATAGGTTCACCTAATAATAACCCTAATAATATTCGTCCTAATATAGTTCCAACAGCTTTTTTGGTTAATCAATGTAATAATATATATATTGCGGGCTGGGGCGGGATTACAAATAGTGAAAAAGATAACTATCAACCCATTCCATCTAGACCAAATTCTGGACAACGGACTTTTGGACTGCCTGTGACGCTTGATGCGCGCCAATCAACAACTTCTGGGCATAATTTTTACTTTATGGTACTTGCTCCAAGGGCTGCTTCACTGCTTTATGCGAGCTTTTTTGGGAGTGGTACGACTACTGTAAGCGACCACGTAGATGGCGGAACGTGTCGGTTCTCTAAAGATGGAGCGGTTTATCATTCTGTATGTTCTTGTAAGGAAAGAAATGGTGGAAGTCTGCCTTCTGGAACTGTAAATTTCCCTGTAACAACGCCCATTACACATAATTCAGGGAATTGTAATAATGCGGCTTTCAAATTTGAGTTTGGATTAAAGATAGCTTTGGATATTTTAGATGCTGGCGTGAGTATTTTAACAACTCGTAAGGTTTGTTCAGACGTTGTTACGCTCAAATCACTTACAACTGGGGCTGATAATACCAAATGGGAAGTATTTAAAGCAGGTATTTTGATTGCAACTATTCTCCAACAGCCTACTGTGCAGTTTAATTTGCAAGGAGAAGGCAGTTATTTGGTTCGTTTGACTGTAAGTAGCCAAGCTTCTTGTGTGCAGAACGCTGTTCAGGAGGAAATTTTCAATGTTTTTCTACCTATTTTTACTGCAAAAGCGGATAGATTAGTTGTTTGTGCTGATAATAATCTCATAAATCTTCAGGCAACAGCTTTAAATACGTCTGGTGCAACTACTTATCTTTGGGAGGGAGATATGACCACGTTTGTTAGTCCTTTTAATGTTAATAGTCCGAGTTTGCAAGTCCGCCCAACGCAAGATACAACCTATACAGTAACCATAAAAGATGGAAATTGCCTTAAAAAGATACCTATTAAAGTGAAAGTAAACCCCGCAGTAGTCTTAGATGTGGAGCTTTTGGTCGCAAGAGAATGTAATTTAACTACATCAGTAAGTTTTAGAAACAAAACAAAAGGAATAGACGCTATGACGTGGAACATGGGGAATGGAACAGTTGTAACAGGGCTTAATCCTCCGCCTTATTTTTATGGAAATGTGGCTGGAGTCTATACAATAACCATAACTGGGACAAATACTATGACTAATTGCAGTCAAACTATTACTCGTACTGTTACTGTGGGAACTTCTACGGAGTTTGTGGCGAATGTTATCACGCCTGATGAGAAAGGAAAGAATGAAAAGTTTGTTTTGCCAGATAATTTGGGCAAATATAAGTTAGAAATGTTCAACCGTTGGGGTAAAAAACTCTATACAAATGATGATTATAAGGGAGAATGGGGAGAAGGGCTAGATGCTGGGACATATTATTATCTAATTACCTCTCCTTCTGGGGTAGAATGCAAAGGTTTTGTGCAAGTTTTGAGATAAAAAATAAGCCTCTTAGCTCCTCAAATTGGAACAATGCAAAAATAACTTAAAATAAGCACTTAAAAATTATAAAATATGGCAAACATTAGTACAACATTAAAAGAATTAAGTTTAAAATTAGATATTGAAGTAAAATTATTGACCTCGTTTAATTACAAGATTAGGGATTACTTTAATTTTTTTAATGAAAGATATGAGTATTTGAGTATTGAAAAAGATGTTTTGTATGGAAAACTAGATATTTTTGACAAAAAAATAGATAATTTTATCAAAGAACTCAAAATGCTAGTAAAAAGCAACAAAAAAATATCAAAAAAACTTAGTATAAGCCTGCGTGATGTAGCGTCACGCACTCAAAAAACTGAAAATTTGGTTAAGAGAGGGCAAATTTTGAATGCAGAGGCAGAAATTTTATTTGAGGAGTCTGAAATTATCAAAGAAGAGTATCTGAATCCTAAAAAATAACTCAAAAGAAGAAGAAAAAAGTAAGAAGAGATGCGTATTTTGGATAAATTGTTTCACCCATTATTTGTAAAATTGACTATTCAATTTGATTTATTGGGTGGTTTTTTAGAGATAATGGCTAATCCTGCTGATGCTTTTGCCTTAAATGCTAAAGTAAATGATGTAAAAGATGAGTTTCCTGAAGGATATGCTAATCTTTTGGTGCTAGAAATAGTAACAAATACCAGAGAAATGCACGTTATTAGCAAAAAATATAGAAAATTTGCTGATAAACGTACCACTACGGCTGTTGCAGTCAAAAATATGACAAAAAAGTAGAATTTTTGACTAAAAAGATGCAAATTTTTTATGAAAAAGAGGAATGTTAGTAGAGAAGATGGTCTTTGATGATTGTTGTTGCGCCACTAATAAATAAAAAATCCTCATAGAGTGAGAATTCTATTAGGATTTTTTATTTATTATCAGAAAGATGCTTAGATTACGTCAAAATAAGCAAGCAGAAGAATAATAAGCCCTACCACAACGGCAAGCGTACCTATTGCCCAAAAGAAGCTCCCAGCACCATAATTACCATTTTTGTAACCATAACCCAAGCCACCTAATAAAACGGCAAGGAGCATACAAATAAGTCCACCAATAATCAAAAATTTAGCTAATTGCTTTAGGTTGCCCGCCTTTGCGTTCATTTGATTTTTGATTTTATCCACTTTTTTTGTGTCGCCTGCTTTTTCAGCAATAGCAAGCCTTTTAGAAAGTCTTTCGTGGCGTTTTTCCATACCTTTTTGCACCTTTGCAAGTAGCCATCTGCCTGCTTTGCTGTTGAGCAATTTTTGCATTCTTTTAGCTTTTTTATCAACTTTGGGGTTGGTTACATCAGAAGAAACTTCTGTTATAGTGGTTTTAGTAGCATTTGGCGCAGACATTGGCGCAAAACTTGATAGCGTAACAAACGCTAAAAAAAACATTGCAATAGCGAAAATTTTATTTTTCATAAATAATTGGTTTTTAGTTTTAAATAATTTAAAGCACTAAATAGATACTTACTAATATTTCACAAAGATAGTACGGAATCTTTACAAAAAAAGTTTTATAAAAAAAAGGTTATAAAAATGTAGAAGTATTTTTATAACCTTGTGATAATTAAGCAAATATTTTAATGCTTTTGTTGGTGTTTTAGCGTAGCGAGACCAATAAAGAACTGCAACAACTAATGTATTTTTTGCTTATGTATATTGTTCTATATAAGTGCTAGGACTGGGTAGATTATATATTCAACTAATTTTAAAAATATCATTATCAGTATTTTAACTAATTTTGAATGTATAAATAATATAGCC
>JAYUKY010000104.1:0-100641 GCA_043764015.1 Raineyaceae bacterium | reverse complement strand
TTTTGTTACTTATTTTCCAGTCTTTTAGTGTCTGTAAACTTACTTTTTCTAGAGCATTTTCTAGCTCTAGTGCTGTAAAATGATTTCCAAAATTGGCTATTGTAAACATAAATTCAGTCATATTTAGTGTATTCCGTTTGGCTATCTTTTGTTTAAATTTTCCAAATGCGCTTTCAATAATATCTGAACAACATAAAATGGTAGTGGTTTTAGCAGAAATAGTTGCTAATTGCACAGCTAGTTTTTCCAAATAAACTGTGATGGCTTGGCAAAAATACATCTCTTTTTCTGTCTTTGCGTTAGTGTTTACCAACAATGACACTAAAATATGTTGGTGAGTGGTATTATTAAAGCCTTTAGTTTTTAGTAAACCTAAAATAGTGGCACAGTGATTTTTTAATACTATCAATTCCTCTATAAAAATTTTGTTTTTGAGTAGCCAATTACAAGCATTTTGCACTTCTAAAGGCAGTAAATGCCATTGTAAAAGCATTTTTTCTGCCCAATCAACCAAAGAAAACATATTAGCAAAACGTAGTTTTATTCTTTGTTTTGGTGGTAAATAACTTGCTTTATCACTCAAATACCATTTTTGACGTAATTCACCCATAAGATGCACGAGTGCCTTGAAAGTTATATCTTTTGCATATAGTTTTTCTAATATACGGGCTATCCAATGTGTACAATCCTGTATTTGTGTGTAAGCACCCAATTTAGCCGCTTTACCTAAGTTGTTACCTCCATCAGTTACCATATAACTGATTTTTATTTTTGTAGATAAATCAGCTAAAATAATAGCTATATCTTCTCCTAACCAACGCTGACCCACTTCCACGCTTAGTACACATACATCTTGCAGGTTCACAGCACGAGTAAAAGCTATTTGGTGCAAAGGCATACCCAACACTAATAATATTTTTTCACTACCTATTAAAATGCTCTCATCTAGCCAAATAACGTATTCTTGCCCTTTATCATCACCTACTAACGCCCTTTCATAAATACGACTATAACCAGCTTTACAAGCCCAATTACGAATGCTCACATGGCTGGGAATACGAAAACTGAAACCAAAAATTAAAACTAAACTTGATAAACAATGACGACAACAACGAAGACTCATTCCCCCATATGACTGCATTTCAACACATAAAGCAATAAAAGAATTACAATAATGATGGTATTTTGATGTCTTACCTTCACACAAATTGCGCAGTTCCAACTCAGCCTGTTTAGCAACTTTGCATTTCTCCTTCCAAGCATCACGGTTTTCTGTAATTTCTTTGATTCGTTTATTCTGAGCCGTTATAATTTTAGTACGTTCTACGGCTTTGATTTTCCAACTTTTTTTCGTAATTTTGACTGTGGCTTCGGGCATATTTTCCTCCTATTTAGATATGTTTTGCAACACAAATATAGGGGGAATTTTTATATATCTTCTGAACAGCCTAACCTTTCAGGGTTTTAATACAAGAATATGATTTTTTGTACTTTGTATTTCGTACCTCGTACTTCAAACCTCGTACTTACTTTTAGCTCATTTTTGCGAGTAAGATTTTGCCTAGTTCTGCATCTGCAAAAATAGCTTTTAGGCTTGTATTGCTAGATGCAGCTATGTCTTGCCCTGCAATTAAGCGCATATCATTTGGCAAAAAGTCCATTTTTAGGAATTTTTTGATATTTTCTATTTTTTTGGCATCAAATTTATCTTTACTCAAAACCAACACATTGACAAGCCTCGTAACAATCACAGAAAGTACATCAACTCGTTTAGTTTGCTGATTTACAACGGATTTTATTTTTTCGTAAACCTCTTTCGTAAAATCTTTTGCCTCCAAAATTTCGTCAGGAGAAATCAGTTTACTCAAATCATTGTTCAAAAATGAAATAAAAGTTGTTACAGTATTCATATCCAAACACGCATCAGCTAGCATTTTGACAATACTCAAATTAGCTTTTAAGTCTTTAATATCTGCAATACTTTCAAAAAACTGCACCAAAGTACGTGGCGTTGTACGTTCACCGCCCACAACAATTTCTGGGTAAGTAAGCACAAAACTAATCCCACGAGTATCAATATTATTGCGTTCTGCCCACAAAGCCCATCTTTTAACATCAAAAGATAAACTAATATGCATCATACGAGTAAGCATAGCAAAATCCATTGGCGTAACAGAGTAATCACCACCATCAGGGTTTGCTGTGAGGATAATATGCCAACCTTTTGGGAGTTTCCAGCTTACAAGTTCGTAGTTTTGCAAAAGTTGCATAATCCCACGCAAAATGCGGTCATCAGCCCTATTTACGTCATCTATCAACAAAATTCCAGGTCCTTCTTCCGTTGGCACCCATTCAGGCGTAGCCATCATAGTAACTTCGTGTCCTTCCGTTGTTTTGGCAAGATAAGGCATTCCTAGCAAATCACCCATTTCCTCAAATTGCGCAGGTGCAATATAGGAATATTTGTAATTGTTAGTAATAGCGTAATCCTCAACGGTTTGCGTTTTACCAATGCCGTGTTCGCCCCAAATGCAGATAGGCGTTTTACGTTTGCCTGCTTTTTCAGCTAGCTCGTTTGTCTTAATTGTGTGGTGCAAAAAGTCCTCTACTTCTTTTGTATTGGCTTTTGTACCATAGAAAATATAATTATGTTTCACTTAGTATTAGGTTGTAAGTTATTATTGTTTTTTGCGTATTTTTTCTATTTCGTCTTCTGAAAGCATTGTAGCAACTGCTATAACTTCATTATTTAAGCCCATTTCTAACAATCTTTTAGCTGTTTCCAGATTTTTAATGGTAAATTCTTGCTTTTTAGCTTCAAATTCTTGCTTTTGTTTTAAAAGCAATGCCTTTTCTGCTTGATTTTCTGCCTTTTCTGCTTGATTTTCTGCTTTTTCTCTTTCTATTTGCTCTACGACAGCATTATGGTCAGCAATCTTTTTTTGTTGTCCTTCATAATATTCTTGCTCATCAAAATTCAAATCCATAATTCTGAGTTCTTCTCTTGCTTTTTCTATAAGCGGGTCATCATCATAAAGGTATTGAGGCATACCATTTTCGTCATAACCTTTTTTTAGAAAGATTAACCATTTATCTTGTGCGGTTTTTAAATTATTCATAATTGTCAATTCCTCCTTAAATTTTAGTAGTTCAATAAAATACATATCCAAATAATCCAAAGATTTGTGCATTTCATTCGTTTCTCTATCTTTGATTGAAAAACACCTAATATGCTTTTCATCTTCTTTGAAGTAAACAAAATCCATAAAAGTTATCACAATACACTTGGTAAGTTCCTTATAAACATAGTGTTTGGTCTTATTGGGAGATTTGTCTATTTGCTTACTAAACATTTTTGCCCAATAAAAAAGCATTCTTTTGGCAAAAAAATCATAATGCTGAATTTGCATCTCAATATCATAAAAAATCCCGTTTTCATCTATTGCCTTGATGTCCAAAACGGAGTTTTTGCCCGTTATATAATCAGAAACTTGATAAGGATTTTGAAGTTCTATTTTTACAATTTGTTCATTTGCAGGCAAAATACTATTTATAAGTGCCATTAGAAGGTCTTTATTTTCTTCTGTCGCAAATAATTTCTTAAAAACTATATCATTTTTTGGGTCTAAACTCATTATTGGATTATGTAATTTCTCTATTTTTTAAATCACCTATTTTAAAAACTCCAAAAGCATTTTATCAAAATATTTTTTTGATTCTAAAATATTCTGTAATTTCTCATACATAACATCAAATTGTTGATAATGGTAATCACTTGTACTAAACCCAATTTGTTGCTCGTTTTTACATAATGTAACTGATTTTACATCACTATGAAAAGATGGAGAACAATCAAACATTAGCTCATTTTTCTTAAAACCTAAAAAATTATGTTCTGCAAGGATATTTTCAATGGCATTGATAATATTTTCATTGCTCTTAATCACTATTCTCTTAGATAAAACCACCCCTCCTAAAAACTCCACTTCATATATCATTCTATTTAGTGATATACTAATTTCATAACGAAAAGATATTTGTTGATACATTTCAATTATCTTTTTTTCAAGAGGAATAGACTGACAAATCACCAAATTGGAAAATTTATAATTTGTAGTATCTTTGGTTATATTATTTTCTTTCTTTTGAGCTTCAAATATCTGTATTTCTTCTTGTGAAGGCTCATACTGTTTGAATAGTGCTGTTATCCTCTCTAAAATTCCCATTTACTTCGTTTTTATCTCAAAAGTACCAATAAATTTGTCTGTTTCTCTTTCTGTGGGGTATCTGTTCATATCCACAATAAAAATCTGATAAAGTCGGTTTTTGATAAGAAAAATACGGTAAACAAAGTAGCCTTTGGCTTTATTTCCTGCACGAATAGCATAACCTTTGAATCCACTTTGGTCTATTTCTGCATTTAGATTTATTTCCTTATGACCTCTAAACTTACCAATCATTCCCAAACGGGCTTTATTCAAAAATTCATCAGGTTTTCCAATTTCTTCCTTAGAAAAATCTTTGTAGATAAGCGCATAATTTTGTGTGCCTTTCTCATCTGAAATGATGTATTCCACACTTTTATCTTCTTTATCTTCCTCACGTATAGGCGGAAACGGGAAACGTATGCGAAATTCAGTTTCTTCCACCAAAAGAGAATCACCCACATTATTATAAAAAGTTTTGGTAGTATCTTCTCCAATAACCACTTTTATAGTATCTGTGGAGATTTTTATGCTGTCTTTTGAGCTATTATTAGTACTGTTTTTTAAACTGTCTTTATTGTTTTTTGTATTATCTTTCGTATTATTGCAAGAAAATAAGCCAAATATCAATAAAAAAGTAAGAAGAAAAGGAATATTCATTGATTTTGGTTGAGTTTTTTTACTAATTTGATGATTTGCTTTAAATTTTCCTACAAAAAAAGCTATTTTTTTGCATTTATCAAAGTATTATCTTGTTTTTTATTTTATGAACATTATTATATGATTTAATTTTATTGAAAAAATTAAATCAATATTGTATTTAATTCATAATTTATAATTCATAACTCACAACTCAAAGTTATTTATTTGTATAAATAGCAGTCGTAGGAAAGTGGTCTGAGTATGGAATATTTCTATGCGTTTTGAAAGAATGCACATCAAAAAAATCACTAACAAACTGATTATCAATACGTAAAAAAAACAATTTTCCATTAAAAGTAAAGCCAAAACCATTTCCTGCGTGTTCAAAAGCATTATTTAAGTTTTTCTTGATGCGTGTGTAGGTGTAACTATAAGGCGTGTCGTTAAAGTCGCCACACAAAATAACTGGATAAGGACAGTTTTGGATATGTTTTTCTAACATATTAACCTGCCAAGCCCTATTTTGAAACCCATTTTTGAGCCTTGTAAACAAATCTTGGTATGTTTTTTTTGCTTCTTCATATTGTTCAGCCTTCACTATACGTAGCTCATCTATGCTCATTGACTGGAAATGCACGTTATAAACCCTAATAGTATCTTTCCCTCTCAAAATATCTGCATAAATAGCTGTATTTGAGCTATTTGCAGTAAACTTGACTTCACCACTATTTATAATGGGAAACCTAGAAAAAATAGCCAAACCAAAAAAACCAACCTTAAAACGGTTATTACTTGTTACTGGTGTAAGGAATTTCTTATATTTGCCTTTTTTTGAGATACGTTTCACACTCGCAAAAACCTTAGAATCTTCTTCATTATACACTTCTTGCAAACATTTTATATCTGCATCATTTTCTGCTACCCAGTTAATCATATTTTTAGAGGAATTGCTGTCTTTATCCTGCAAATGGCTATAAACATTAAAAACTTGCACATTATAACTCAATACTTTTAGAGATTTTGTAGGGATTTCTTCTTTTGTCCAATGGAAATTTAGTGTACTTTGCAAGAAGTTAAAACCTATCAAAATAGTGGCTAAAGGCAAAAAAATATTAAAGGATTTGAGTAAAAACCAATGTAATAAGCATATAAAATTAAAGATAATACACAAAGGAATAGTAAGTGCCAAAAAACCCACAATCCAATAATTTTGAGGCGAAATATAAGCAGAAAAGTAACAAATACATGTAAATATAGACAAAACAGCATTAAAAATGAGCCTTTTCTTAAATTTGAATTGTTTTTCCATAAGTTTTTATCTAAAATATTTTGTTTAACAAATTCAAATTAAATTTTAATAAAGCTGACGTAAAAATAGCGTTTTTTGCTTAGTTTAGCAAGAAAAATATAGCTATTTATTAAAATCAAAACGTATTTTCATAAAACATAAAAAAGCCTTTCCTCAAAGAGAAAAGGCTTTCCAACCACTACAAAATTAAATTTTCTTATTTATCCATTTTCTTTACCTTTCTTACATTAAAGAAGAAAGATTGATTTTCTTTCCTGCAAGGTCACCGCTTACTTTTACAAGCATTTTTCCAGGCTGTCCTTTTTCCGCAAGGCTCAACTTCTTACCTTCTGCAATACAAAACTCTTTCAAAGAGCCGCTTGGCATTGGTGCTGTGCCACTTCCTGTGTGCAATGTTACAGATGCGCCCGTATCATTTTTGATTTTAAAACAGATTTCTCCGTTTGGTTTTTTGGAAACTTCTGCACTCATTTCGTTAGAAGTATGTTTTGAAGTAAATGCGCTAAAAGTAGCAACAGAGAATAATAACGCAGACGCAAAAATGAGCTTTTTCATATTTTTTGTTTTTTTAAGATTTGTTTTTTAATTTTAACTAAGTTTTCCTGTAAGTTTTTGATAATTAGGTTTTTTATCTTTTAATATTTCTACCTTTATCTTGATACAAATATACACCAAACTATCACCTAAAAACTGTAGACTTTACGAAAGTACCCTTTGACTTTACGAAAGTAGCCAAAAACCTAATAAAGCGTTTCTCAATCTTACAAATCAGCCTATTTATTTTGTTATTCCTAATTCTTTGTGTATTTTTGGAGAATATTTTTCATAATCAACTAAAAAAACAAAAGAATGATAAAAATTATTTCTGCGCAAAGTCAGCAAGAATACCAAATCACTACAGAAAATAAAGATGGAAAAGACGTTTTAAAGTTTATTGAGGAAGAAAATAAAGAAAATGCTATTATTTTTGATTGGGACTTACAGAAAATATCTGAAAACAAATACCATATTATCTATGAAAATCAGTCTTTTTCTGCTCAAATAATCAAAATAGACGAACAAGAGAAGATTTTTACCATAAAAATCAATGGTAAAACTGTTGCATTGAAAGCAAAAGACCGTTTTGATTTACTTTTGGAAAAAATGGGACTTTCCAATCTCTCCAAGCCCAAAATCAACCAAATAAAAGCACCAATGCCAGGACTTATCCGCCAAATTAAGGTGGAAATAGGACAAAACATCTTAAAAGGAGACCAACTTTTCATATTAGAAGCTATGAAAATGGAAAACGTCCTAAAATCTCCAACAGATGGCATTATTAAGGCTATTCGTGTCAAAATAGGCGACACAGTAGATAAAAACCAACTCTTAGTAGAATTTGAGTAATTATGAATTGTGAATTTTAAATTGTGAATGAATACAGAAATATTTATAATCATATCATAAAAAACAAAAAATCCGCAACAAAATGTTACGGATTTTTTGTTTTAATTAAATTTTAGGAATTTCTAACGTAGAAAAATGTATTCATTTACGATTCACAATTAAAAATTCACAATTAAAACTTAGTTTTTAGGAATTTTCAAAACGTAGCCAGGGTGAATGGCATCTGGTTGTTTGCCAATAAGTTCCTTGTTTAGCTTATAGATTTCCATCCATCTGTTGCCATCTCCAAGATATTCTTGTGCAATAGCCCACATAGAATCACCTGATTGCACTTTGTAGGTTTTGCCTTTCTTTTTCTTTTTTTCTCCGTCTTCATCTTCTTCTTCTTCTTCTTCTTCTTCTTCGTCATCTTCATAGTCCTCGTCTTCATCTTCCTCTTCTTCCTCTTCTTCCTCTTCCTCGTCAATGGTGATACCCGTTACTATTTTAGAAACGCCATCTACCTCACTAGCAAGGGCAATAACGTCTTTTTTGTCCTGCTTAGATTCTACAGAACCGTGCAAAGTAACTACTGTTCCTTCTACTGTTACTTCCAAATCAGAAATACTAGCCTCCGAAAGTGCCTCCTCTACTGCTTCTTTGATTTTTTTCTCTTGAATTTCTTTAATGTTGTCAAACATATTTAATTGATTTAATTAGGTTGGAAATGATTGAATAGCTAAAAGGTTACTAACCTCTACGCAAAAATAGTATTATATTTGGTACTTTCAAATAAAAATGAAAATAATAGCAATTATTTTTAAAATAATAAAAAAGCCATTCTAAATAAATAGAATGGCTTTTTTAGAAGAACTATAAATTGTTATATTTTGTATTTAATTTACAATTCACAATTAAAGATTCACAATTAGCTAAGCGTCAATATCACGTTTTTTAGTTTCTTCTTCTTTGATTTTCTGGTCATCTTTGTCTTGCTTTCTCTCGTGCAATGCTTCTTCAATAGATGCACCAACAAATTTAGTGATTATTTCAATAGATTTGAAAGCGTCATCATTAGCAGGAATAGCAAAATCCACAAGATTTGGATCAGAGTTTGTATCAACCATACCAAAAATAGGAATACCTAATTTTATAGCTTCTTTAACGGCAATATGTTCTTTTTTGATGTCCACTATAAAAAGTGCAGCAGGCGCACGAGTAAGGTCTGTGATACCGCCCAATACTTTTTCTAGTTTTTCTTTCTCACGTTGCATCATCAAACGCTCACGTTTTGCAAGATTGAGGTAAGCATCACTTTTTTCCATCTTGTCAATGTTGGCAAGTTTTTTCAATGATTTTTTCACCGTTTGGAAATTTGTAAGCATACCGCCCAACCAACGCTCCGTTACGTAAGGCATTTTTAAGCGTTTAGCTTCGTCAGAAACGACTTCTTGCGCTTGTTTTTTAGTCGCTACAAACATAATTTTTTTGCCTGCACGAATAAGTTTTTTCAAAGCCTCCCCAGCCTCATTCATTGCTGAAATGGTTTTGTTAAGGTCAATGATGTGGATACCGTTTTTTTCCATAAAGATATATGGAGCCATCTTAGGTTCCCACTTGCGGGTAAGGTGTCCAAAGTGAACACCTGCGCTTAGAAGGTCTTTATATTCTACTTGAGCCATTTTAAGTCTAATTTTGATGTTTTGAAAATGAAATTTTCTAGAAAGTCTTAATTAGTTGCTTGTCAATCTAATTGAAACTGTGAAACTAACATCAAAAAATGTATTTAATTCACAATTCACAATTAAAAATTCACAATTATTGCAACTATTAACGCTTGCTAAATTGGAATTTACGACGAGCTTTACGACGACCTGGTTTCTTACGCTCAACCATACGTGGGTCACGTGTAAGATAACCTTCTTTTTTCAAAGCAGGACGAAATTCAGCATTGATTTCGCAAAGCGCACGAGAGATAGCAAGGCGCAAAGCCTCCGCTTGTCCTGTCGTTCCTCCACCATCAAGGTTTACTTTCAAATCATATTTACCAAATTCATCAACTAAGACAAGTGGCTGATTTACAATAGTTTGCAAAACGTCAGACTTAAAATAGTCTTCAAATGTTCTTTTATTAACGGTGATAATACCGCTACCTGGCTTCATATACAAACGAGCCACTGAGGTTTTTCTTCTTCCGAGTGTGTTGATAATTTGCATAACTGAAAATTAGTATTTTAGAGTGATAGGCGTTGGTTGTTGCGCTTCGTGAGGGTGTTCTGTGCCTGCATAAACAAACATATTATGGAACAATCTACGACCCAAACGGTTGTTTGGAAGCATACCTTTGATAGCTTGCTCCAATAAACGAGTTGGGAATTTCGCAAGAATTTCACGAGGCGTAGCAAAACGCTGTCCACCAGGGTGACCTGTGTGGCGAACGTGAACTCTATCCGTCATTTTCTTTCCTGTCAAACGTACTTTTTCAGCATTCAAGATGATTACGTAGTCGCCACAATCTGCATTGGGCGTGTAATTTGTCTTGTGTTTTCCTCTGATGATGCTTGCTATCTGGCTTGCAAAACGTCCAAGAACAGCGGAGTCGGCATCTACTACGACCCATTTTTTATCTGCTGTATCTTTATTAGCCGAGATAGTCTTGTAACTTAATTGATCCACTTTTGTGAGATTTTAATGTTAAAACTATTTGAAACTTTATTGAATTACCGCTTTTAGTATGAAATTTAAGTTATGGATTTTAAATAGACACATTTCAAAACGGACTGCAAAGATAAGTATTATTTTGGCAAATAAAAATTTATTTTTGATTATTTTTAAGCAAAATAAAAAAATCCTTTCCAAACTTTGGAAAGGATTTTTGTGGTTTAACTCTCCAATAGTTTTAAACTTTTGGAGAGTTTTTAAACTATTTATTCTTTCATAATTTGCTTTCTAACTTTCATATTGTTAGGCAAAATAGCTTCTAAGACATAAATACCCGTTTTGATGGAAGATATATCAATATTTATACTATTACCCTCAACAGTTATGCTCGTGAGCATCAAACGACCAAAACTATCATAAATCTTCACAGTAGAGCCTGAAAGCACATTATCTATTGTAATTTGATTAGAAGAAGGATTTGGGGAAACAGAAATTTTTTCTGCTATTGGATATTCGGCACTTATTTCTGTTGTGGATGCTTTTTTATTATTATTTATTTTTGAATCCGTAGCGCAACTATTTGTAGTGACCCATTGGCTTACCCAAGCACTCCAACCAGAAGCACCACAAGGGTCTTTTACACGCATACGAACTAAAAATGTTTGAGGTTTTTGAGGCGCAAACAAATATTGTGCAGCTTTTATAAAATTAATGCCATACGTAAATACTTGAATGCCAGAAATCTCCCATTCATAATCAAGATTCGTGAAAAAACTAACATTTGTCCATAAAGTAAGATTTGGGTCTGTATCATAACAATTTCCCCCAGAAAATCCTGTAATTACTATAGGGTCAGACGTGATATAAACACTTTTATTTGTTTCTGCGTATGTTACACAACCCGTTCTATCTAATTGCGCACTAACATTTATTGTACCAAAAAGACCGCCCACAGCACCTGTAATAGTTATTTTCTTGTTGTTTGTATTTGGCACGAAAGCAGTCGTAACACCGTTGATGCTTGCAGGAACAGATAACTCTGTAAAACTCAGATAAGAACCGTTGGCTGTTTGCACTTTCCAAATAATGTTATTATTAGTTGTTGCATTATTTGCAACTACTGCCTCGCAAGTAATTACGCTACCTGCACAACTTGCACCATCTGCAACAAGCTGAATAGGAGAAGGCAATACAGTAGGAGGCAAAGGCATTGTATATTGTGGGCTTCTGTTTAGCTCCGAAAACAACCAAGCCGCACTAGCTGCACTTATACTTACGTGATCTTCATCTTGATTAGGCACAAAATAATTATCAAAAGGCGTTTCACCACTACATATAAGGTTTGTACCTGATAAATTTTCATACAAATTTGCATTAGTTCCTTTATAAGCAAGTGCCGACTTACTTGGAATAAAACACAAATTAGGATAAGATACATTGCCTTCTATGCTTATGGCATTTGTAATTCCATTACTTATAAATTCATCTAAAATAATTTGAGAAGAATTATAATAGCCACCAGGTGCTTTATCTATGCTACCATTACTATCATAAGCAAAAGCATTGGTACTACCTGCTTGCAAACCTAAAAAACCTAAGAAATATAATTGTGTTTTGTGTACCATACCCACATTATTATTAGCAGGTGCAAAATAACATTTAAGTTCTGCCCCTGGTAAAAAAAAGAAATAAAACGCAATCCATAATTTTTTCTTAATACGAATATTCATATAATCTCCTGTAGCACCTGCATATTTTTGTATGCCTTGCAGTTGTCCATTGATAAGGGCAACTTTGCGTAAGTTTTGAGGAAAACCATCACTACCTGCCAAACCATTATTACTTAGGTTTGCTTTGAAAATATTTCTATAACTATTTTCTTTGTCTACTGGGCTTGTGTAGTGCATCAAAAGCATTTGTTTAGCAGCAAAAGAACCAAGTTTTTTATCAAGGCTTTCTTTTGCAGAGGCTTTAACATCTCCTACTTTTTTTAGCATTTTTTGTGTGCCAATGGGAATAGTTGCGCCATTGTGAGGACTATCAAAACTAACCCAAAGGCGAGTATTATGATTCCAGCTTGAATTTGTGGGGTATTGTTGCGCTTTCTTCTCCATATACGCAAGTGCATAACGGCTAATAAGACCGCCCATGGAAGGTCCGACAACTACTAGCTTTTCTGTACTGCCGTTGAGTGATAGCTCCATATTGACATCTTTGATAAGTTGGATAACTGCTAATGCGTTACGCTCTACATAATCTGCGCCACCATCTCTATACACAGGCATATTTATCCAAGGAAAAGTAGGATGTGGCGTACTACCCACTTGATACTTTGGAAAATTGACTATAATAACATCATAACCTTGCCTACGTAAACTATCACCAAAGTTATTAACATTATTATAGGCAAGTTGTTCACCATAAATTTTCCCAATTTTCCTTTCATCTCCTGGGTCAAAACCATCTAAAATAATAATAGGTTTGGTTAGTTGGCTTCTTTGTGTGTTACAATTTTTACCAGCAGCATAATAATAGCCTATTTCCAAACGCCCTTTTATAGTAGAAAATGGCTCAGGGTCATAAGGTGTGAAAGGAATGAAACCATTCATTATTTCTGTAAAACAAGGCGGAACTGGAGTAATAGTTCGTAATGAACTTGCATTATCAACTTTCAAGTATGTCAAAACAGTTTTTTTGTTCCATCTGATAGTTTTGCCACAATACTAATAATTTTTGTGCCTGCACTTTCAAAAGTGATGTTCTGCGTTTCACCCAAAATAAATTTACGACTTATCTTATCCCCAAAATCTATTTCTAAGGATTTGATAAACGTAGTTGTATTGGTTAAAAATAATTCTTGTGGAAATACAAAAGATGTGGATATGCCTGCATAAATAGGTTTTTCTGAAAGAAAAGCAGGTATAAAAGCGGATAATTGATTGATTTTCAATAATTCTGGAGCAATAAAATTCTTTCCCATTACAATTTCCACAGAAAGAGCATCTGTATAATTAAAATCATACAATAACGCTCCAATAGATACGATATTTTGCGTTGATTGGTGATAAATAAAATCATTCAAACGCTCAATAGGAAGCATTCTATCCATTTCGTAGCTAGCATTAAATAGCTCAAAATATGCTTGTTTGAAGTATTCTTGTGAAGTAGTATCTTGTGTTTGAAGATGTAAATCCACAATAGGACTGATACGATTGTACAAAATACCTGTACTCACTTGCTCAGGAGATACTATGGCATCTATTTTGTCTTTTAGTGTTTGTGCTTTTAAAGCAAAATTGCTTAAAAACAACAAAATTATTAACGTTTTTTTCATAGAATTATTGAGTTTTTTGGTTTATGTCAAATCTACCATCTGTTACCTTGATAGTTTTCCCTGTACTAATATCAAATCCAGTAAAAGAAAAACGACCTGAAAGAATTAGATTTGTAGGGTCTGCTCTAGTTATCTCCACACTTCCTGTGTATATGGTGTTAGTCATATAGAAGTCCCCTCCAATAGTGTCATTATATTTGACAAACTCTCCATAATTTTGTGGGTCTAGATTAGCAGGTTTGGGTTGTGTATCAAAATTAAGAGGATAGTTACCCACTTTGTTTACATTGCGAATATAAAACGTGATTGTTTCATTATCTTTGTAAGTACGAAGCCAAACATTAGGTAATGGGCTACTATACCCTCCGCTTATTGGTTTTGATGTGCCAAAACCAGAGCCTCCATTGGGTATCCACGCTTTGCCATCTACAAGGCAGCCAAAGGTATTAGCACCTGTTTGGGTTTCATCAGGTAGCAGGTTTATTTCTTTCTTGCAGCTTTTGCACGAGGCAAACATTACAAGCACGACATACAGGCATAACCTCCAGCCAGCGTGTGGCGAGATAATGCGGTTTTGGGTCTTTTTCATTAGTAAAAAGGATTAAATAAAACAAAATTGAACTATAAAACTTGTAGAGTTTATGCAAATAAACGGATATTTTAATTAAAAAAGTGAAATAATAATAAAAAATGCAAATTAGCTAAAAAATAGCATCTATTTCTAAGGATTTGATAAACGTAGTTGTATTGGAGTAGTGTATGAATATTTGGTAGTATTAAATAAGTAATACTGAATTATGGGGTTTGGCTGTAAAATCTAGCATATAAAGTATTACATTTTTATTCGTTTTCAGTAAATTTTTATCAAAAACTAAAAATATACGTTTATCTTTGCCTAAAATAATTAACAATACCTAAAAAAAATAATTTATGACTATCAACACATATAAAGAAGACAAAGAAGATATTATAAATGATAACAATAATAAAAGTGATAATTCTAATGATTTGAACAACAATGAGATAGATTTTTCTCTAAAAAATAAGGGTGGGATTTTCCAATACATAGACAAACTCCTTAATTTGGATTTTATTTTAAATAAAAAATTCTCTACAAATTATATTCCTTATTTGCTTTTTACTACGTTTATAGGCGTTATTTATATTGCTAATACACATTATTCAGAAAAAAATCAGAAGAAAATTATTCAACTAGAAAAAGAAGTAGGCAATTTGCGTACAGAATATATTACCATAAAAGCAGATTATATGTCTGCTAGCAAACAATCAGAAGTAGTCAAAAAAGCCATAAAAATTGGACTAAAAGAACCTACAAAAGCACCTTATCAAATAAAATAAAAGATTGTTTTATATCAGGTTTGTTTTAACCAAAAACGCAAAGTCCACAAAACAAAAAGAAGCCTTCACTAATAGTGAAGGCTTCTTTTTAAATTTAACTATCTAGCAATAACTAATTTTTTTCTTGTTTTGATATTATTTTTGCCTATAATCTCTACGAAATACATACCAGAAGCATATTTTTCTGTATTCAGCAAAAGTCCTTTATGTCCTTTTGTAAGAGAAAAAGTATCTAATCTTTTGCCATAACTATCAAAAATAACTACTTTAAAATCTTCTGCTGTTTCATCTCTAAAACCTATAAACACTTCATTTTGTGCAGGATTTGGATAAACAACAAATTCATTTTCAAGTAAATTAGTTTGCGTTTGTGGGTCTAGTGCCGTTGTTGGGTCTTGGGGAGAAATATTAGTAGTAATATTGAAGAAACCAGCTTGATAGATTTCTTTTGTAACTTCATCTTGCACAAAAACAACCAAAACAAGTTTATTACCATTATAAATCTTTGGTACATTCGCCCAAACAAGCTCACCAGTCTGAAACTGCGTATTTTGCAACCAAGTTTGCGCAATAAGCGTTCCTGAAGCATTTGGTATCATTCCTTTAACGATATTTTTGAAGGTAAGCCCGCCAAAATTCCCTGTTGTGAATGCCGTTCCCAGTATTTCTTGCTCTATCACGACAGTTTGCAAAATCACTCTGCGTGTAAACGGCTCTAAAGCCTTCACATTAGCCTTAAATCTAAGCTGTTGTGCTGTTGAAGAAAAATCAACAGAAAGCTCAAAAGGAGATGCTTCTAGCGTTCTTTTGTTATAAACTGGCGTTCCCCATTCAGAGAATTTACGGTTTTCTATTGCACCATCAATGGCAGTTCTTGGCACTTGCGACACGCCATAAAACAAAGCTCTTGCGCTTGGAACTGCCGTATTATCTGCATTCATTGGGTCTGCTCCTGGTACGTTGGTATGATATTGAATATTATAAATTTCGTTTTGTGCTGTCGTAGGAGGGAAATTATTGATAAAAGTGTTTTCTGTATTCGCCTCAGAACTGCTTGCATTAGTAAAATGCTCTAACAAAGAAATCCTGTTTCTATTGCCAATAAACACGTCATCAAAGGCAAAGCCATCAAAAGCCGTTCCCACAGGATTATCAGAATTGCTACCAAAAGCAACTCTAAAACGCACAGAAGGCAAACCCCTAAATTGGTCAAGATTAAACTTAGCAACTTTGTACTCTGTAAAAGTGTTGCCAGTCCAAGCATTGACAACAGATTGTCCGCCAGGTTGCCCAATAATACCAGCCGTATTGTACCATTCTATGCCCTCGTTGATAGTTCCTACTGCCTGCCAAGTAAGCCCATCATCAATAGATGAATAAAGCACTGCCCCGTCACTTCCTCTGTCTGTATCATACCAAACTTTCATAGAAATAAGCGGTTTAGTGAGGGTTGGGTCAGAGAAATTAAAGCAAGGACTTTCTACATAAGAACGCTCATTTGGATAAAATGTACTATCAATTCCGCCTACAGTATTTGCCCGCCCGCTAGTCGTACTCCATGCACCACCATTTGTGGTTGATGCTTTTATTTTTAAACCTGTTGGTACGCCACGTTTCCAACTATACCCAATAGTATCAATCAAAGGATTAAGATTAGCTTTGATAAGTCCATTAGCAAACCAAGTTTTATCACTTGTCGCATTATCAAAATTTTCTTTGTATGGCACAGCCGCAGTAGGCATAATACGTGGGAAAATAAAGACTTCTTTCATGAAAATATCAGTGCAAAGTGAATTTGTTGTTACTGTAAGTGTAGCAACATACCTATTTGGTGTAGCATATAAATGTGTAATTGTTGGTGAAGCAGATGGAAGAGAAACATTACCATCTCCAAAATCCCAAGTATATGTATCAATAGAAGTAGCTCCTACCGCTAAAACAGTGGAGGTACTAGTAAATGTGGTTAATGAGCCTTCACAAAAATTAGCAGTAGTGAAACTTGCCACAGGAATAGCCGTAATAAAAACATTTTGTGTAAATGTTTTTGAGCAACCCAAAACAGATTTAATAGTCAAAGAAACCACAACATTACCCACATTTGGAAAAGAAGGAACTACTAATGTTGCCGTATTAGTAAAAATTGCCGTTGATACTTGTTGCGTGCCATCAAAATTCCACTGATAACCGTTTGTTGCAGCAATAATGTCAGTCGCTTGTGCAACAGAACTAGTTGCATCAAAAAGAACAGGCAAGCCTACACATCTTTGTGTGGGTATTGGAAATGCAGGTACAGGCAAAGGTATTACTTTCAATATTTTAAACCCTGAAATAGTGGTACAACCGTTAGTATTTGTGTATTTTACTACAACCTGAAATTCTCTTATACTTGTTGTTGTTATTGATGAAACTCCCAACAAAGAAGCAGTAATAGATGGAGATGAGGTTCTTAAAGGCAAAGGTGCGGGAATGACATTTATCTCTTGAATTTCGTAGATAGTTGTACCCGTTACTCCAATAGGTGATGCCACAATAAGATTCACACTACTAAAACTCGCACAAACCCTTGCTACCGTTCCTGTTCCCGTTCCTGTTAGTTCAGCTACAGAACTTGCATCAAATGTAAAATCAGCTGATGGCAAAGGGTTTATAGTAAGATTATCTCCTGCTGGCGTTGTTTTTGGGCAACCATTCGCATCTGTATAAGTGTAAGTTACTTCATAATTTCCTACTATGCCACCTGCACTTGTTATAAGGTTCATTGCGGGGTCATTAGGATTAAAAGTATTCACATTATTTGGCAATATGACTACCGTTATTCCTGCTTTTTTGATAGTGAAAAAACCAAAAGAAGGTACGAATAGGTTAGTTGGAGTAGCATTAGAAATATTTGGGATAAGCGTTACAGAAGTAACATCAGCACAAATGTCTAACGTACCCGCAGGTGATAAAGGCAACCTTTGGAACAAAAACACAGGCATAGGCAACGGATTTATAATAAAAGTAACAGGTGCAGTTGTATTTGTACAACCATTTGCATCTGTATAAGTGTGCGTAATCTCGTATTGGCCTGTTCCAGTAACCCCACTAGCAAGTGATAGAGGGCTAAATGTGTTCACACCTGCTCCCAACGGAATGTTAAGACCATCTTTTCTGATAGTGATAAAACTTGTCAAAGGATTTATCACGCCTACATAATTGATATTTACAGTTGCTATGGTTTCATCAGCGCAAAACTGATTATCACCCAAAGGAAATGCAACAGTCGCAGGAAACGTAAGTGTTGTAATAGGCAACGGATTTATAATAAAAGACTGTGAAGGACTTATATTTTCACACAAAACTCCATCTATGTATTTGTAAGCAATATTATAAGTACCTGCACCTACAAGGTCTCCTATAAGAACCGTATTTGTTCCTGTAACTATAAATGTAAAAGCGGGCGCAACTCTTGTAATAATAAAAGAGCCATTTGCAGGTATAACTGGTGCTACACCACTCACAAGTGGGATAAGCGTAAAATCTGTTTCATTGGCACAAAATTGCGTATCTCCACCAAGAAAACTAAAGCTCGGTACTGGCAAAGGATAAATAGTAAGCGTTTGGATTGGTACACTAAACCCAACACAACCTAATGCACTTTCATATTCATAAGAAACTGTATAAGTCCCTACTCCTCCACCTGCTGCATTTACTAGCAATGTTTGCGGATTAAAAGTATTTGAATTAGATACAGTAGTAATAAAACTACCTTTTGTAAAAGTATATTTCCCTTTTGCAATATTCAAACCGTTTTCTACACCATACAAATTAGCATTTAATAACGTAGGCGCAAGTGTAAGGCTTGTAAGATTAGCACAAATAGCATAATCATCAACAAGTGTAAACGGTGGTGTTGTTGGCACAAATTGAAAAGCAACCGTAGGTAAACTATTTATTTTCAAGGTTGTAGCACAAGTAACCGTTACGGCACAAGTTTTAATATCTGTATAAGTATAATCAATAAAATATTCTCCCACAGGCAAGGCAGGCACAAGCGTAGAAACATTAAAAGAAGTGATACCTGCTCCCAGCGTTAGTGGCGCATAAAGAGCGGCTGCAGGTGAGCTACTAGGGTTACTTCTTATGGTAATTTTTCCATTATTTGTATTAAAGGTAGTAACGCCACCTGTTTCATTAGTTGTAAAAGAAGCTACTGCGCCACTACCAAAACAGAAACTACTTGCACTACTAAATGAAATAGTAGGCAATGGCAAAGGATTGATGTAGAGAAATTGTCTTGCAGAAACATTTTTACAAAGATTATTATCTTCATACTCATATTCTATCTGAAATGTTGTCAGGGCAGTTGGGCTTATGGTAAAAAAAGTACCAATAAAATTACGGCTAATGATATTAGTGCCATTTGACAAAGATATTTTTGCATTGGCTGAGTTATAAATGTTTATTTTCCCTTTATTTGGTACAAGCGTGTTTGCTCCGCTATTTGTCCAAGTTGGCGTAAGCAAAACAAATTGGTCAGCAGGAATATAATTACAAATATTATTATTAGAAAGTACAAAAGTTAAAGTAGGCAACAAATTTATTGTCAATTTTTGCGTAGGAAGTAGCGGGCTATCTCCCACACAACTAGGGGCAGAGGAAGTGTATCTGTATTTGATAATATAATCACCAGCTCCACCATTCACATCATTAAAAAGCAATGTTTGAGGGTCAAAACTATTCACCCCAAAAGGAATATTCCAGCTAAAAGCACCTTTCGTAATAATATATTGCCCTTTTGTACCATCAAAAGTACCCACTCCATAACTAAGCGGATTAGATAGTGTAGGTGTAAGTATAAGATTTGTAACATCTTGACAAACAGCATAACTATCTGAATTAAAAGGGAATTTAAAAGTAACTGCAGGCACAGTTTTTATTCTAATTATTGTGGCAGAAGTAACTGTTAGCGCACAAGTTTTAGTATTTATATATTTATACTCAACCAAATATTCGCCAGAAACTATACCCGCCAAAGCAGAAGGATTGAAAGATAAAGTAGTACCCGTCAGCGTGAAATCAGCAGGCACTAATATGCGTGTGTAAGTAGCTGTTCCAGTATTATTTCTTACTGTAAATACACTACTTGCATTAGTAAAAGGTGTGGTATAAACACCCGTTGCGGCAAGCGTAAAAGTAGCAGAATTGCCATCACCAAAACAGAAATCAGTAGTACCCGTAGAAACAATAGTTGGCACAGGCAGCGGATTTATAAAAATACTTTGTTGCGCTGAAACACCTATACAAGAATTAGTACCAATATATCTATACTCCACTTTCAAAGTCGTTATAGCGGTTGGGCTAATAGTAGCCACTAATGAGGCAAATAATGGGTCATTTAAGTTAATTATGTTAGTGGCATTGGGTACATTAGCAAGTATTGTAGTGCCGTTGCTTGCATAAATTCTTATAAATCCGTCAGTAGGAATAATTGTGCCACTTACCAAAGCAGGTGTAAGTGTTATGGTTGATTTTACGAGGTCATTACAGATTTCTGTAGCAGACAGCACAAAACTAACTGCTGGTGCGGGGTTGATAGTAAGAGTTTGCACAGCTATACTCGTCCCTACACAACCAGATGCAGAAGTATAAATGTAGGTATAAGTAACATTATAAACACCAATTCCGCCTCCAACTGCATTGACAAGTAATGTAAGTGGGTTAAAAGTATCTGTTATTCCTGTTGTTGTTCCTGAAAACGAAGTGCTAAACGCCCCTTTTGTAAAAGTATAAGTTCCTCTTGCATTGACAATGCTTACATCTGCACCATACTCCGCAGGTATAGAAACAGGAATAGAAGGCGTAAGTGCCAAACTCGTAACTGTTTCACAAATAGTATAATTGGTACTATTAGATGGGAAAGCAAAAGTAGGAACAGGTTTTGCATTTATTTTAAGTATTGTAGCACAAGTAACCATTTCTGAACAGCTTTTTGTATCAGCATAAGTATAATCTATCAAATACTCTCCTGGTGGCAATACTGGCAACAATGTAGAAACATTAAAGGAATTAACACCATTTGGCAAAACTTTATTGTAAGATGTCGTTCCCACATTGTTTCTTATAGTCATAAAACCTTTTGCAGGGATAAAAGAGGTTACGCCTACACCTGTAGCATTAAGTGCAAAAGTAGCGGAGTTATTATCACCAAAACAAAAATCACTTACACTTGTAAACGAAATAGTTGGCACAGGCAACGGATTTACATAAAAACTCTTTCTAGGTGTAGTAATATTGATACAAGTATTGGCATCTTGGTATTCAAACTCTACCTTAAATTCTGTAATGGCTATTGGATTTATCTGTGAGGAAACTAATATAAATGCAGGAGAATTTAAGTCAATAGCATAAACTCCAGAAGCTACAGGCAGAAGTAATGTATTAGCACTATTATAAATACGTAATTTGCCATTTATTGGTATAATAGCTCCAAAACCTAAACTAGGCGTAACAGTTATAATAGTTTTAGTAGGATTATTGCAAATTTCTGATACGGAAAATGAAAAATCTATGGTTGGTTTTGCATTTATTCTTAGTGTACGTGATATGCTCGCACCAATACAACCACCATTAGCCGCATTATAGGTGTAAATATGAGTAATGTCATAATCTCCTGCTCCTATGCCTGTTGTACCTGCTGCAAATGTTGTAACATCAATAAGATTAGTAGTGAAAATTCCACCTGCACTTGCTAAACCTACTTTTCTGATATTATATGAGCCAGTTCCTGGTATAGCTTGTGCAACAGGAACAAGTGTAAAATTATTAACTCCTTCACAAATAGCTAAAGTAGTTGCTCCAGCTGCAAAAGTAAAACTAGGCGTTGGATTAGCAATAATATTCACTACATAAGGCGCAGACACTCCAATACAACTTCCCGCAGGAAACGGCATTGGGTAATTATCAGCATAAGAAAGTGTAATAGTATAAACATCCGGCGTACTAGGCAAAGAAATACTAGCTGATGCTATAGTTGCAGTAATTGTTGGTAATGTTCCTCCAGAAAGTTTTGAAATAGAATAAGTACCACCCACAAAAGGTGCTGTTGTAATAAGATTGATACTACTACCAACACAAGCATTTCCACCGTTAGGTATAGCAACACCAAGGCTATTTTGCACAGACATAGTAGGTACAGAAGTCGCTTTCATACGAAATTTCCTTACCAATGTATTTGAACAAAATGGCGCAACTGTTTGTGTATAAGAAATACGTAAGTCATAATCTCCTGCTCCAAAAAGTGAAGGTACGATAGTATTTGGTATTCCTCCTGGCAACGTGGCATAACTTCCCACAGGTTGTGATTGTAATTTGTATTCCATTACAATACCTGCAGTAGGTATTCCTGCTACGGTTGGTACAATGAGTGAATTTGCATTTCCAGTACAAAAAATGGCGTTATCCACTACATTCATATCTAACACAGGACTTCTATAAACCGTTACACTTGTAAAATAATATCTAAAAGGAAGCCAAGCATTCATTCTAACATTAATAGTAACAGAACTATTACCTGTCGGAATAAATACCGTAGCTGGATTAAACCTATAATTTGTTCCATCCCAAACAAAACCTTCACTAGCTGAATTATAAAAATTAAAATACGGGTCATAAGGTGCAGAAGGCGGATTATTAAGAAATGGTGCCATAGCTATAACTGGTGCGGGTATTCCAGTTCCTTGCGCTATAACAGCAGCAACAGGAGTCAAAATTCCTGATATTGGGTCACTTTGACAATAAGACAATGCTAAATTATTAACAGGATTAGTAATTGAACCAATAAGCGTTACTGTAACAACAATACTTGCACTATCAGAACAACCCGTAACAATATCAGTATAAGAATAAGTAATAGTAATTGGTACGCCAATAGGTGCAATACCAGGATAAAATTTAGTCCCTGATACGGCTGTACCTGAATAAGTACCAACTGTAGTACCACTGACAACTGCATTTACTGCACCACCAAATACAGTTCCGTCTGTCAAATCAACAAATGGAACTGTACTCAAATAACTAAGAGGATTAGCACCCCAAACAAAAGTAACTACTGGGGCACTTTTCACTACAAAACTAACTACATCTGTATCTGGACAACCAGCCAATGTTGAAGTTGCTTGTAGTTGATAATTTCCTGCTGCAAGAGTAGAAAAAGTGGTAAAATAAGTAACCCCCAAAACAGTAGAAGTTGTACCATACGCACTAGCCGCAGAAAATGCACCAGCATTAAACTTCACTTGCAACACATTAGTTGCCCCTACTGTTCCTGTAATAGCAAAAGTGGTTTGGTCTGATGCACAAAGAGACGTAGCACCAGCCGTAATATAAACAGTAGGATTAGGATTTATAGTAATAGTAAAAAACGTTTTTCCACTCTCACAAGAAGAAGATGAAATAAAAGTCATATAAAATTGCTTACTTCCTAGTATTGTATTATTAGAAAGAGTATAACCTAGATTAGATGCTGAAATATTCCCTGCTGTGTTTGTAGAATATATAGATAAATTAGTTATTGCATCATAAAAAGTGATAGTTCCGCCTGCTAATTGCACCGCAGTAACACTTCCTAACACTGATGTAGTTACAAACCCACTACAAACATTAGTAGTTGCAATAATACTAGCTAAAGGTGCGGTTGGTGCAGCCACAGAAGTTAGTGTCGCAAGTGAAAAATTATCTGCTACTCTATTTCCTGCTTGTATTGCATTTCCGCCTGTACGTAGGAACATACCATTACTAAGTGTTGTACTTTTTACTTGCAAATTTTCTATAGAAATCACATCAGTACCAAAATAATTTACACTAATATCATACAACAAAGTTATTTTAGTAGAAGAAACAAACAAATTAACATTAGAAATATCAAGCCCAGTAAAAGTTACATTACTTGTTCCCGCAACAAATTGATAGCCTGTTGGTGCAATTATTTCCATAATTTGGTTATTTCCTTGCCCAAAAGATGCAGAACTACCTTCTGTAATAACAATATTTCCTAAAATTTCGGCTGCACCATTTTGGCATAACTCTAATGTAGGCGCACTTGTAGTTATGGCACTTGCAGTAGTGAAAGCAACTGTTTGTGCTGCATTTTTGATAGCAGCTGCATTTTCAAATGAATTAGCAGCAATGCCAATAGTATAGGTTGTATTTGCTAGTAATGTTTGTGCGGTTGGAGTAATAGTAATGGTTTGCCCACCAGCATTAACATTGATAGTAGCCGTAAAGGTTGTGAAAGCACCACCGTTAATAGTAATTAAACTAAACACATTTGCACCATTGGCAAATGCCGTTCCGCTAGGGCTATTAAATACTTGCTCACTAAATCTAACTAAAATATTTGTATTTATAGGGATATTATTTACTGCACTTGCAAGTGGCAGAGTCGTAACAGGAAGATTAAATAAATCTATACTTTGTAGTTTTGGAAGACTGCCCACAGTGATAGTAAAAGAAGTTTTTGTACTCTCACAAGTACCAGTAACAATAGTCATATAAAATGTAGTAGTTGCAACTACATTATTAACTGTATAACCCAATTGTGTTGGTGTAACATTTATAGTACCTGCGGAAACACCAGAAGTATGGACTAACACATTACTTGCATCATAAAATCTTGCTGTACTACCACTAGGCACAGTAAAGGCAGGAGCTAAGTTTGTACCAATCCCAAAACCACTCGCAAGTATGTAATTTGAAGGGCTTGGTGCAGTTGGTGGGGCAATACTAGAAAAAGTAGCGTGGGTAACATCATCAGCTACTCTATTACCAGCTTGCGGAGCTGTGCCTCCTGTACGCTTAAGGTCTTGGGGCGTCGTACCAGAAATCCATATAACTTGTATGCCTGTTATGGTAATTACACTTGTATTAGCATAACTTGTATTTACATCATATTGTAAAGTAACTTTGTTAGCCGTAACAGTCAAGGTGGTGGCTGAAACATCAGAACCAGTCGCAGAAACATTACCAACGCCAGCCACAAAAGCAAATCCGCTAGGCGCATCTAATTCAAAAGTTTGTCCATTTCCTTCTCCAAAAGAAGCCCTGCTTGTTTCAGTTATCAAAATATCTCCCAAAACCTTAGCAACGCCATTACGACACAAAGATAGTGTTACTGGTGGTGTAACAGTTGTGGTTATAGCTGTTGTAAAACCTACCGTTTGCACTACATTGGGATCAGTTGCTGCATTCTGAAATTTATTAGCGAGAATACCAACAGTATAAGTAGTATTTGTAAGAAGTTGTTGAGGGCTTAGTGTGGGAATGATAGTGATAACTTGTCCAGTTACATCAACATCAATAGTAGCTGTAAAAGTAATACTATTGCTAAAACTAACAAAAGAAGTTACGTCATCTCCATTACTAAATGCCACACCACCTATATTAAAAACTTGTTCGCTAAATTTAAGTTTAACAGTTGTATTAATTGGAACTCCAATAGGGTTTGCATTATAAGCCACTGCTCCTACTCTATAAAGTTCCAACTGAATAATAGTAGGTGGGGTTGGTGGTGGAATTGCGTGTGTATATGTAAACGATAGCGCACATAAGCACGCAAGGCAAATTCGTAAAAAATAACTCATAATTTTAATTGTTTAAAGAATAGTTGGTTTTGGTGTATTTTTTTGAAAACTAAAAATCTTACTATTCACCTTACAAAATAGCACAGAAAAAAGTAAGGTTACAAATCTTGGGAATAGACAAATATACAAAATTTCAAGATTTATAATAGACAAATATATTTTATTACCTAAAAATGTAGTTTTTTTGAGAATTTTAGAACATTTCAAGCATATTAAAAAATATTAAGGAAACAAAAAAATAAAAAGAATTCCCTAAATATCAATACGTTTAGTAGCAAAATAGTAACCCAAAAAAGACTAGGATTTTTAGGATTACAAAATAATAGAATTTAATACATAAAAATATTTATGTATTAAATTGGAAAAATAAAAATATAATATATATTGCATTTCTGTGTTTTTTTTGCTTTATATTGTAAAAAACCATTTTAATTAAAAACCTTCAAATAACACCGTTATGTTAAAAAAATCCTTATTATGTTTAGTGATAATCATTTCATCACTAAGCCTTTACGCACAAAAAACTAAACCTATGCAAGCCCAAAAGGATACACTTCTTTTACAGGCAGTCAAGGCAAATGACATCAAAAGCATCAAAAAAATGCTCAAAGCAGACGCCGACATCAACGCTACTTTTGTAGGACACGACAAAAGCCCTACTTCTTTGTGGCTTTTTGCTACAATGCACGCCAATCTAGAAACTATCAAATTTCTTGTAAGCAAGAAAATTGATACAAAACCAAAAGGATTTCTGCTTGATACCGCCAAAAATTTCTATTCCAATTCTCCTCTATTGCTGGCTACAGGAATGGGGAAATTAGATGTTGTGAAATACTTTGTAGAAGACCTAAAAATGGACATAAACGCTAGAGAAACAGATTTGGAAGGAAAAGATGGCTGGAACGCCCTGCAGGTAGCCTGTTTTGCTGGACAAACAGAAGTAGTCCGTTATTTGCTTGAAAAAGGGGTAAAAGTTCAAAATGAAGATAATTTTTTTGCTTTGATATTTAATCAAGATGGTTCAGTAACACCAGAGCAAGAAAAAGATTTGTTTGTACTGCTTTCTCACAAAGGTTTGGATTTAACAAAGCCTTATAGCGCAATTAAGGCATTATTTAGAGAAAAATATCTTAAAAAACAAGCATACACATCAGAACAACGCCTAGCAATGCTTACGTTTTTATTGCAAAAAGGAATGGATATCAATGTAATACTATATTATGATAATATTCCAGAAGGATTGTTACCTAGATTTTCAGCTATTGGGGAGGATAAGATTGTCAAATTTTTACTTGAAAAAGGTGCAGATATCAATCTCCAAAATCCAATTTATAAAGATGAGATGTTTGGTTTATACGGTCAAGATGCTGAAAAAACTGCCTTAATGCTTTATGTAAAGAGAAATAACCCTGAAATGGTGAAGTTTTTGCTTAGCAAAGGTGCAAATATGAAACTTGAAGGCTATAACGGAAAAAATGCTATTAATATTGCTATAACTGAGAGTGAAAACGACAATATTTTTGGAGATGGGACTAATTTTTATGATTTATTCACAGGAAAGCAAGTCAAAATAGTAAATTTGGCTAACCTTACATTAACTTCAACTTTCAAAGAAATCAAAATCAATGAAAATATAGCTATTGTAGGTAATGAAGCAGGTTATTTGTCTGTTATAAATACGAAAACCAATAAGGAAATTGCTCGTATTTATAGTGAAGCTGACAAAGCAGATAGTTATGTTTTTGTTACGTCAGACGGTTATTATATAGGCAGCAAGACAGGAATAGCTAGTTTTTTATCTTTCACCAAAGAAAATAAGACTTTTATGGCAAATGAGTTTCCTATTGACTTTGTGAAGCAATACAACCGCTCAGACATTATTTTAAAAAGAATTGGGCTTGCACCAAAAAAATAAATTCCTCTATCTACAACAAAAAAGCGTATTAAAAAATACGCTTTTTTTGTTTTTAATTATTTGCCGTTTGCTTTAGCAAACGGACTGATTATATAGCAAATCCCATAAAACTAAGGAAACCAAGCGACATAAGTCCCACCAAAATAAAGGTAATTCCTAGTCCTTTAAGTGGTTTTGGCACATCAGAATATTTTAGTTTTTCACGTACCGCAGCAAGTGCCACAATAGCAATCATCCAGCCAATACCTGACGCAATACCGTAAGTAGTTGCTTCTGCAAAATTATAAGGACGAGGTGCCATAAACAAAGAACCACCCAAAATAGAACAATTTACGGCAATAAGTGGCAAAAATATCCCCAAAGAGCCATACAAAGCAGGTGAAAACTTTTCTACTGCCATTTCTGTAAGTTGTGTAAATGCCGCAATAACAGAAATAAACACAATAAATTGTAAGAAGCTCAAATCTACATTTTTGAAACTATCACCCAACCACGCCATAGCACCTGCATTGAGTACATAAGTTTGCAAAAGCCAGTTAAGCGGGATAGTTGCGCCAAGCACAAAAACAACTGCTATACCAAGCCCAAAAGCCGTTTTAACGTTTTTAGAAACAGCCAAATAAGAACACATTCCTAAGAAATAGGCAAAAATCATATTTTCTATAAAAATAGATTTCACCGCAATATTTAATAAATTTTCCATTATTGAGGATTATTTTTTATGTTAAAGACTAAAATAAATTTCGTACTTCGTATTTCAAACTTCGTACCTTGAAAAACTATGCTTCTTCAGAATAGCCATTTCTAGCACGTTGTATCCATATAAGTATTCCTACGACCACACACGCACCCGCAGGAAGCATCATTAAGCCGTTTCCTTGATAATTGATACCGACTGCTTCAAAAACTTTAAAGCCAAAAAGTGAACCAGAGCCAAAAAGCTCACGCACAAATGCCACACACACAAGAATAACCCCATAACCCAAGCCGTTTCCTATGCCATCAAGGAAAGAAGGCCAAGGCTTATTTGCCATTGCATAAGCCTCCAAACGACCCATTACAATACAATTGGTGATGATAAGTCCTACAAAAACAGACAATTTTTTAGATACTTCAAAAGCGTAGGCTTTAAAAAGTTGGTCAAGCAAAATTACCCACAAAGAAACTATTGCCAACTGCACAATAATACGAATACGTGCAGGAATAGTATCTTTTAGCATTGAGATAAACAAATTAGAAAATGCTGTTACAAATGTAACACCAGCCGCCATATAAAGTGCTGGCTCTAATTGTACAGTTACGGCAAGCGCCGAGCAAATGCCCAAAACCTGCACTGTAACGGGGTTATTCCCATCTAATGGGTCTGTAAGTAGTTTTACGTTTTTCTTAGAAAAAGCGGGTTCTGATGGTGCTTTTACTTTTGGTTCAAGAACTTCTGCCATTTTTTATTTTAGATAAGATTTTTTTAAGTAATTTATTTCATAATGTTGCCTGTGGAAACACAAGCAACGGCAAGGAAAATTCACAATCATTAAGATTTTTTTGATTTAAGATACTTGCTATACAAGCCAAAATAGTTGGTAAGCATATTATTAAGTCCCTTTCCTGTGATAGTCGCACCAGACATTCCATCAACTTGATAAGGACTATCATATTTGATGCCTTCTCCTTTTTGCATCACAACAGACATCAATTTGTCGCCTTCAAAAAGTTTTTTACCAACATATCTATTTTGTATTTCGTCTGATGCTATGCGTGCGCCAAGTCCTGGCGTTTCCCCTACGTGGTCAAATTTTGCACCTTTAATAGTGTTCATATCCGACTTCAAAGAAACGAAACCAGAAATATTATTCCAAAGTCCAAAACCATAAACAGGCACTACCACAGACTCAATTTTATTTTTATCTTGTGCGCTTGTAATCTCATAAACGGGCAAAAGGCGTTCATTTTCAGGTTTTTTGTATTCGTCTGCAATGGCCACATCTTCTACTTTTTTACCTTCAACTTTCTTCCCTTCTGCATTGATAACATAAGAAACTACTTGTTTTTCATAAGTAGCAACTGCCTCAATCTTATCTTTAATCTTGATGCCTGCTGCCAAGAGAATATTTTGTTTTTTTTCTAAGGCAATATTAGCATCTTGTTTGTCTTTTAGTCCTACGGCAGCAAGTGCAAGCACCACACCGCAAACAACAGTAAGCAAACAAGAATAGCCTACAATGTATCCTAATGAGTTTTTCATTTGTTTATTTAGTTTTTTTGTTTATTTATTTTCTTATTTATCCGCTTATCCGCAGGTAATTTTGCGTAAAAATACAAAAAAATAGATTATTAAAGCTATTCTTTGATAATTTTTTCTAATTTTTTTATGTTTTGATGTAATGACCGTTAAAATCACCCAAACCAAAATACCTACCAATTTGCAAACAGTAATTATAATGCCTTTGTTTTCTATTTTTATAAATCATTTTTTAAAAGAGAATGTAGCAACAAATACTATATTTTATATGTGGTGACAAACTCTTTATTCAAACAAAGATAACACTTTTTTTGTGTCTTCCATATCTTGTGAAAGTTGTGCTTTAAGAGCCTCCAAACCTTCAAATTTAGCATCTTCTCTTGTTTTTTCTACCAAAAAAACAGTCAAAATCTCGTCATAAATATCTTTATCAAAATCAAAAATATAGAGTTCTATCCTACGTGTGGGCTTATCTTCTTGTGCAACGCCCTGCGTAATGCTTGGACGAGTGCCAATATAAAGCATTCCTTGTAATTTTTGGGTAGTATTTTGATTATTATTTTGATTATTTCCGCTACTTTTTAATGTTGCAAAAGCAGCATAAATACCATCAGCAGGAATAATTTTGTAAGTTTCATTGACAAAAATATTAGCTGTAGGAAAACCAATGGTACGCCCAATTTTATCTCCACTTACCACTTTCCCACTTAACTGATAATAATGCCCTAAGTATTCGTTAGCTAGTTTTATGTTGCCATTTTGCAGAGCTTTTCTAATTTTCGTGGAGCTAATGCCAATGTTATCAATATCTTGACGTGGTATTTCCTCTATTTTGAAAGGATATTTTGCAGGATTTTCTTGTAGATTTTTCTGCAAAAACTCAAAATTTCCTTCTCTATTTTTGCCAAAATGATGGTCATAGCCAATAATTAGATGTTTAGTTTGAATAGCATCTATATAAATTTTCTGTATAAATTCATCAGGCGAAAGTTCTGAAAACTCTTGCGTAAAAGGCAATACAACCAAATAATCAACGCCATTTTGAGCAAGCAGCGTGGCTTTTTCCTCTAACGTATTAAGTAATTCTACTTTATTTTGGTTGCTATTTAGATTATTTGTGTCATTGTTTATTTGTTTGTCTTGTGCTAAAACTAGGCGTGGGTGAGGCCAAAAAGTAATCACAACTGTCTGACCCTGATGTAGTTGTGCTACAGTTTTTAGGCGCTCTAATATTTTTTGATGCCCTACGTGTACGCCATCAAACGTGCCACTTGTCACGACTGCGTGTTTTAGGTGCGGAAAATTACTAATACCTTGATAAATTTGCATTTTTAGCGGTTATTATTACTTAGAACTTCCCAAAAGGTTCTAACTTTTGGGAAGTTTGAGTGTAGTTATATCAGCCACAAAACTACATTTTTTTTTATTCTAAACAAAAAAATCCTATCTTTGCACGCAATTTTAACAAAGCAAATCCGTTGTTTGGAATATCAATATAATAATCTTCATTTTGTAGATTTGTTGTATTCATTCACAATTCACAATTAAAAATTCACAATTCCTTAAAAGATGTTTTATTTTAAAAAGCTAAATAATATTACTGGCTGGCTTGTTTTTGCCATAGCAACACTTACTTATATTCTCACAGTTGAGCCTACAGCAAGTTTTTGGGATTGTGGAGAATTTATAGCCGCTTCTTACAAACTGCAAGTACCACACCCTCCTGGTGCACCATTTTTCTTACTTTTGGGTAGAATGTTCTCATTTTTAGCAGGTGGAAATGTTGAAAACGTGGCTTATGCTATCAATATTTCTTCTGTATTGCTTAGTTCTTTTTCTATTTTATTTTTATTTTGGTCTATTACAATGCTTGGTATCAAGTTGTTGCCAACACTTACATACAATACCAATAATTATGGAGATTCTAACACTTTTGAGCCTAGCAAGTCGCAAACGCACTTACTTATGGGCGCAGGTGCAGTAGGGGCATTAGCTTATACATTTTCTGATTCATTTTGGTTTTCAGCTGTTGAGGCAGAAGTTTATGCTATGTCGTCATTTTTTACGGCTTTTGTATTTTGGGCAATGCTCAAATGGGACAGAATTGATGCGGCAGACCAGCAGCGTTCAAACCGTTGGTTGATACTTATTGCGTATATGATTGGGCTTTCAATTGGTGTCCATTTGCTTAATTTGGTTGCTATTCCTGCGCTAGGAATGATTTATTATTACAAAAAATACAAGACTACAACGCTACAAGGCACCATTACGGCACTAGCACTTAGTGGTTTTATTATTTTATTTGTGATGTTGGGCGTAATTCCTGGTCTTCCAAGTATTGCAGGAAGTTTTGAAGTTTTCTTTGTCAATTCAATGGGAATGCCATTTGGTGTTGGTTTGGCTTTCTTTGTAATAATGCTACTTTCTGGCTTAGTTTATAGCATTTATTATTCTATCAAACACAAAAAAGTATTATTAAATACTGCTCTGATGAGCGTAGCATTCATTCTGATTGGTTATGCATCTTATGGAATGGTACTTATACGTTCTCAATACAATCCTCCTATTGATGAAAATAATCCAGAAGATATTGTTAGTTTTGTTTCTTACCTAAAACGTGAACAGTATGGCGACAGACCACTTTTTTATGGTCCAAAGTTCACTTCAAGTCCTATTAAATACGAAGATACAGACCCAATTTATAGAAAAGATGCCAAAAAAGGTAAATACATTGTCATAGGCAAAAAAACTAAAACAACTTTTGATAAAAATGTGCTTTTCCCACGCCTACATAGCAGAGGAGAAGGTCACGAGGAACTTTACGCCAATATGCTTGGACTTACCAAAGATGAGGCAACAGGTGAATATGAAGAGCCGACTTTTAAGCATAATGTACAATTTTTGTTCACCTATCAGCTCGGAACAATGTATTTGCGTTATTTTGGGTGGAATTTCGTGGGGCGTGAAAGTGATGCAGAAGGCGCGGGTTCTCTTTCTCCTTTTGCCTCTGATAAAGGTCTTCCTAAAAGTATTACAGAAAATAAAGCACGTAATAGATTTTATGCTTTACCTCTTCTACTTGGTGTAATGGGCTTTTTCTTTACGTTTTTGAGAGATAAAAAAGTTTTTATTGTTACGACTTTGCTTTTCTTCTTGACAGGAATTGCGCTTGTTTTGTATCTTAATTCTCCGCCAACAGAGCCACGAGAGAGAGATTATATTTATGTTGGGTCTTTTTATGCTTTTGCAATATGGATTGGCTTGGGCGTTATGGCACTTTCTGAATGGATTTCTACACTTATCAAAAATAAAAATAAAGCTGAAATACTTGCGCCAATGATTGCTACTGTGATAGGAAGTATTGTTCCTATTATTATGTTGCAACAAGGTTGGGACGACCACAACCGTTCTGGGCGTTATCATTCTGTTGATTCTGCTAAAAATTTACTTAATTCTTGTGCGCCAAATGCTATTTTATTTACTGGTGGCGACAATGATACTTTCCCACTTTGGTATGTACAAGAAGTAGAAGGCTACCGTACAGACGTGAGAGTATGTAATTTGAGCCTTTTGGGAACAGATTGGTATGCAGGGCAAATGAAAACTGCTGCTTATGAGTCTGCACCTTTGCCTATTTCTTTGGAAGAAAAAGATTTTAGACAAGGCATAAATGAAAGAATAGTTGTTTATCCAAGCCCTTATTTGTCAAAAGAAGAAGCACAAAAAGTCTATAAAAATGGTGTTCCTTTGAAAGAATACCTTAAATTACTCAAAGAAGGCAGTAAATTTACGCAAGGCTTGATGGTGCGTTTTGCAGAGGAAGCAAAAGATGGTAGCGGTGGCTACACAACACGTACACAAATGTTCCGTTTAGATGACTATGCAAGAACGCAAAGCATTGAAAACTTGATTAGTATTGATACTGTTACAACTATTCCATCTGCAAAACTTTTGGTAGAAACGCCATTAGACCAAATAAAAGGACAAATTCCGCCTGATGCAGATTCACTTGTCAGCAATGCTATGGGCTGGAACTCTGATAGAACCACTTTTTATAAAGATGATTTGCTTATTTTGGATATGATTGCCAATAACAACTGGAAACGCCCTATTTATTTCTCTACAACACTTGGACAGAGCCAAAATTTAGGTTTGCAAGAGTATTTGCAATTAGAAGGTTTAGCAAAACGCCTTGTGCCTGCGCAAGTGGGTTATAAGGGTGAGCAAGGCGTAATGGAGTACGTAAACACAGATATTATGTACAAAAATATGGTGAAAGGAGAGCAAATTATGCTTAATGGAAAATCTTTTGATAAGAAATTTTATTATAGAGAACTAGATAATCCTAAGCGTTATTATGATGAGAATTACTACCGTTTTATCTATAATTTGAGAAGTAATTTTGAAACGCTTGCAAGACAACTTTTAATAGAAAACAAGAAAGAAAAAGCAAAAGAAACTATCCTTTTTGCGTTGGCAAAAATGCCTCCTAGTGTATTTAGACACGACCTTTATACAGCGCAAATGGTGGGCGCACTTTTGGAAGCAGGTGAAACAAAACAGGCTTTGCCCTATTGTGATGAGATTAGTAAGCAAGTACAAGCACAGCTAGATTATATGTACGAAAAAAGTATCAATGACCGTAGGGAGCGTTATATGAGTTATGTTATGCTACAAAGTATTGAAAATTCTTTGAGAACATCTAAAAATATTGTTGAGGCGGACAAAATCAGAAATATGATGACCACCAAATACAAAGAACTGATGAAAGAATTTAATAGAAAGAGAGAAACAGCCCCAGAAATCCCTGTGGAAATGCCAAAGAAAGATTCTACCAAAAAATAAAGTTAAGATTAACACAAAAGCACCTAAATTTAGGTGCTTTTTTTAACTTACAAGTAAAAAATATTTTTGATTTACACTTATTCTGTATTAGTTCCAGCGGAACGGCATATTTATAGAAATATCGTTATATTTGTATTTCGCTCCAGCGGAGCGACACTAGCAAGGGCTAGTTTTATAAATATTGCGCTCCGCTAGAGCGAAATACATTTTTGACTTGTTTTCTATAAATATATCAGTCCGCTGGACCGTAATGCAAACTAACACTGTTGTTAGGAACGAGAACTAAATAATTTCATCTTTTCAAAGACTATTTAATAATACAGATAAAGTAGTCCTAAAAAGAGTGAAAAATCTGTAAAAGCCGTTGTTTGTGTCTTCACAAACAACATCTATATTGCTTGTGAAGACACAAGCAATGGCTAAAAAATAATAGACAAAGAAATAGAACTAATAAATAACAAGTTTGTAGGTAACCTAAACTTTAATTTGTTGTTAATAAATAGAATATAATACTTTTATAATCAAATAGTTATATCATTATTTTTCTGCAAAAGGTATCAAAAAAACCGCTGTTGTTTGGTGTTTTAGCACAGCGACACCAACAACGAATTACGTAGAACAATACGCACAAGCAAAAAATACATTGTTTGTTGCAGTTCTTTGTCGGTGTCGCTGCGCTAAAACACCAAACAACAGCGGTTTTTAATATAGGTTTTAGATAGACCTTTTGCAAGTAATTTAAGGTGTAAATACCTAATATACAATATGTTACATCAAATAAAATATCAACAATTTAACGAAGATGACACAACATTATAAACCAGCAAGAAAAATGAAGAGTGCAATAATTGCACGAATATTAGCAGAAACACCACCTCTTCAAAGAATACAGAACTCAACAAGAATAGCACTTGCTTGTCAGATAGATGATTTAATCAAAGCAAAAGGCTTTTCTTATTCCCAATTTGCCAAAATAATGGGCAAAAATCCATCAGAAATATCAAAATGGACGAGCGGAATGCACAATTTTACAATAGACACACTAGAAGAAATAGCCTACCATCTAGATGTTTCACTCGCTGATTTGGTGGCGTCAACAAAAGAAGTTCAACCATCTGAAAATCAAATTGTTGAAGTAAAAACAGAAGACCTGCAAGAGGAAATAATTTTATTAAAAGAAAGAGAACTAAAACACGAGAAGAAAGTAGCTACCTATTTTAAGAAAATAGCCCAAATATATCCACGTTTTGCAGAAATTTTCTAGTAATTTTACAATAAAATCTACCCAATAAGCACCTAAAATTTAGGTGCTTATTTTGTTTTTCCTAAATTCAAAAGCTAATTCCCAAATATTTCAAAAATAAATAGAAAAATTTTCAGAAAAATTATCATTATTCAAAGATTTTTTAAGATATTTGCACCTAAATAATGAGTTATTTATCTTTTTATATAAACCAACAATATGGATAATCACGAAGAAGAAGGCAAAAAATTCTTAGACACTGTGATGTATTATTACGACAAAGCGGCAGCGCACACCAACCTCCCAGCAGGGGTTTTGGAGCAAATAAGGCTTTGTAATAGTGTTTATAAGGTGCAATTTCCTGTAGAAATTGATGGCGAAATCAAAAATGTGGAAGGCATACGTGTCCAACATAGCCATCACAAATTGCCTACAAAAGGCGGTATTCGCTACAGTATGTCTGTTTCTGAAGACGAAGTAAAGGCACTTGCAACCCTTATGACTTTCAAATGTGCCGTTGTAAACGTGCCATTTGGTGGTGCAAAAGGTGGCGTGAAAATCAACCCTCGTGAGCATACAGAGAAAACTTTGGAAAAAGTTACTAGACGTTTTGCGTCAGAACTTATTAAGAAAAACTTGATAGGTCCTGCAATGGACGTACCAGCACCTGATTATGGCACAGGAAGCCGTGAAATGGCTTGGATTGCAGATACTTATATGACTTTCAAACATGGCGACACAGGTGCGCAAGGTTGCGTTACTGGTAAGCCTATTGGGCTTGGTGGTATTAGAGGACGTACTGAAGCTACTGGTTTGGGTGTGTTTTTTGGTTTGAGAGAATTTTTCTCTTTTGCTGAAGATACAGAGAAAATAGGACTTTCAGCAGGTCTTAAAGGCAAAACAGTTATTATTCAAGGTTTTGGTAATGTGGGTTATTATTCTGCTAAGTTTTTGCAAGAAGAAGGCGCATTGGTTGTGGGTATTGCAGAATTTGAAGGTGGCGTTTATGATGCTAACGGACTTGATATAGAAGAGCTGTTTAAGCACCGCAAACACAATAAATCTATCCTAAACTTTGCAAATGCTACTAATATCCCTAATTCTAGTGATTTATTAGAAATGGCTTGCGACATTCTTATTCCTGCAGCTTTGGAAAACCAAATCCACGAAGGAAATGCAGATAAAATAAAGGCAAAAGTTATTGCAGAAGCAGCAAACGGACCTGTTACGAGAGATGCAGAGATTATACTTCTCAAAAAAGGTGTGGTTATTATTCCTGATTTGTATTTGAATGCGGGAGGAGTAACAGTTTCTTATTTTGAATGGTTGAAAAACCTTTCTAATGTACGTTTTGGGCGTATGGGCAAACGTGCAGAAGAAAAATCTTACAACAGAATTGTCAATGCCTTGGAAGATGCAACAGGCAAAAAAATCAGTATAGAAGAACGTATGGAACTTACGCAGGGCGCAGATGAAGAAGATATTGTGCGTTCTGGTCTGGAAGATTCTATGATTACGGCTTACCACGAAATACGTGAAGCTATGATACAAACACCAAGTATCACAGATTTGCGTACTGCTGCTTTTTATATTGCTATCCGCAAAATTGCGCTTAGCTACCAAATGATGGGCATTTTCCCTTAATATTTTGGAGATTTGAAATAAAAAATCCATCTATAAAAATTTTATAGATGGATTTTTATTGCTGATATTCTCTGCCTTTGTTAGTGTTTTAGTGTGGTGTCGCTACGCTAAAACACCAAACAAAAGCGGATTTTTTTGATACCTTTTGCAAAAAATAAACATCTTAATTAGAGTTTTTATATCTTGATAATGAATAAGTTATGTATTAAGTATTTCATAACCACCCCTAACCCCTCCTTAGAAAGGAAGGGAATAAAACTCCCCTCCTTCCCAAAGAGGGGGTGGGGGTGGTTTCTAATACTTACTTATTGCTGAATACTTGATAATCAAATAATAAAACTCTATTATTTAATTATTTAATTAAACTTACTCGTCTTCTTTTTTCTTTTTCTTAAAAAGCGGGTCATCTTCATCAGTAGAATCTGTTTTGATTGGTTCTTTTGGGATATATTTGCCCAAACCGTTGCATTGCCTACAAACTTTCATTCCATCACCTTTACAAACGGCACACAAAGCTGTTCCCAAACACACATTACATTTGCCATTTTCACAGGCTGGACAGTCCTCTTTGTTTTTTTTGATAATACCTTTTCCATAACAACGTATGCAATCACCATAGCCACGACATTGCATACATTTGCCCTGATAACAATGATAAGCATTGCAATAGCCTTCAAAACCACTTCCTCTTTTTTTGTCTAATCCTTTTGTTTTAGGTGCTTTTATAGCTAATGCTCTGCTATAATGCAGCCCCACGCATTTTGTACAACGCAAAGAATCTTCTTGTGGGTGTGAATATGTTTGTAAATCTTTACTGATGTGTGTATGATTTTCAAATTCAGTATTAAAAAAATATCCTCCTAATAGTAAAAATAGCACAAAAATAGGTTTTATATAGGTAGCGTTCATAAAAGTTGGAGGAAAATATAGGTTGAAAAATAATTGTGTTAATCCTATTACAAATTTACGTTATTTTTTTAGTAGTTGGAACATTTATTAAAAGTTTTGAAAATAATTAAAAGTTTTGAATAAATTGAATAAAATTATCTCCTTGATTATCAATAAGATAAAAAATATTTTTAACATTTTTTGATCTATTTTGAAGAAAAATCATTTTTTTTAAATTTTTTGAAACTTTTTTAGAAGCATTTACGTATAGGATTTGCATAGTGTTCAATTTTTGTTTAACTGGAAAGAGATGTCAAATTTTTGGCATCTTTTTTTTCATTTTATAGCTGTTACATTTAGCTATCTTCAGAACAATTTATAATGAATACACTACTCTCACGCCTAGAAAAGCAACTATTTACAAGAAAAACTGCTGGAAACCTGCGCATTTTGCGCACCAAAACGCAAAATATGGTAGATTTTTGTTCTAATGATTATTTAGGACTTTCTCAAAGTAAAACTCTCCAAAAAAATACAGAAACTGAAGTTTCACAAATAGAAAATTATCAACTTGGCGCAACTGGCTCACGTTTAGTGTCAGGTACACACCCTTATATGTGTGCGCTGGAAACTTATTTGGCTGATTTGTTTTGTGGTGAAAGTTGTTTGTTATTTAATTCCGGTTATAGTGCTAATTCTGCGCTTATTGCCACTATTTCACAAAAAAATGATATCTTGATTTGTGATGACCTCGCTCACGCAAGCCTAAGAGAAGGCACAAAACTAAGTTTTGCTAAAAATTATTACTTCAAACACAATGATTTGGCTGATTTGGCTAGGAAATTGGCATTTTCAGAAAAAAAATCAGCAACAGAAAACCAAATAGGTGAAAAATTTGTAATTATTGAGTCTGTTTATTCTATGGACGGAGATTTTGGAGATATTTTGGGCATTTCTGCCGTTTGCAAGCAGTTTGGCGCACATTTGATTGTAGATGAAGCGCATAGTACTGGTATTTTTGGAGAAAATGGCAACGGGCTTTTTTGTGAGAAATTTCCAGAAATAACCACCCCCAACCCCTCCTTAAGAAGGAGGGGAGCTAAATTCCCCTACTTTGAAGGAGGGGCTAGGGGTGGTTTGGAAAATATTATTTCTGAAAATGATGTTTTTGCACGTATTTATACCTTTGGAAAAGCTATTGGAACACATGGAGCGTGTATTGTTGGCTCAAAAATCTTAACTGATTATTTAGTGAATTTTGCAAGAGGTTTTATTTATACAACTGCTCCCACTCTGCACAGTCTAGCAACTGTAAAATGTGCTTTTGAAATGATAAAAAATAATCCTAATTTGCAGCAGAAATTATTTGAAAATATTGATTTTTTTAGAGAAAATTTCAGAAATATTTTCAACCAAAATAAGACTGATTTCCCTGAAAATATCATTTTGAAAGAGAGTTTTACACCCATTCAAATTTTGCAAATAGGCGGAAATGAGTGTACTAAAGCACTTGCGGCATTTCTTCAAAAAGAAAATTTTGATGTTCGTCCTATCCTTGCGCCAACAGTCAAGGAAGGAGAAGAGATTTTGCGGATTTGTTTGCACACTTTCAACACAAAAGAAGAGATTTTAGGACTTATAAACGGAATTAAGGCGTTTTTTAATAACGGAATAGCTTAAAAAGTAAAAAAACTCCCCAAAACGCCTTTCAGGGAGTAAGTTTTTATGAATGCATCTCTTATCTAAAACGCAAAACGCATCATAAAGATAAAACAAAATCAATAAAAAAAAATTTTTTGATGAAAAAAATAAAAAATTAGTAACAAACAAATGAAAACTATCTACTTTTTGAAAGGACTTCCCGCTAGTGGAAAATCAACGTGGGCAAAAGAAATGGTTGCCTCACATGACGCAGGCACATATAAACGTGTGAATAAAGATGATTTGCGGGCTATGCTTGATGTTTCTAAACATAGCAAAGGCAATGAAAAATTTGTATTAAAAATCCGTGATATAATGATTTTAGAAGCTCTTAAAGAGGGGAAACACGTCATTTGTGATGATACAAATTTCAACCCAAAACACGAGGCTCGTATGCGTGAGCTAGCAGCGCAACATCAAGAAGAAACAGGAAAACCAGTGCAAATTATTGTGAAATTTTTTGAAATTTCTTTGGAAGATGCCATTGCAAGGGACTTAAAACGCCCTAATTCTGTTGGTGAGCGGGTTATTAGGACTATGTACAACGAATGGATTAAGCCAAAACTAGAAAAAGATACCCAAACTGGCAAACATCTTATCTATCAAAAGCAAGATGAAAGTTTGCCAAAAGCCATTATAGCAGATATGGACGGCACGCTGGCTATTATTTGCGGTAGAAATCCTTATGAAGCAGAGCATTGTGAGCGAGATTTGCCCAATGAACCTATTATTGATATTGTGCGCAAATATGCACAAATAGGCGTGAAAATCATTATTGTTTCTGGGCGAAAAGATACACACAAACCCCAAACAGAAAACTGGTTAAAAGCTAACAATGTGCCTTACGACCTTATTCTGATGAGAAAAGGCAATGACGACAGGGGCGACCACTTTGTCAAAATAGAGATTTTTAACCAACATATCAAAAATAAGTTTTTCATACAATTTATCTTAGATGACCGTAATCAAGTGGTGGATATGTGGCGCAAAGACTTACATTTACCTTGTTTGCAGGTAAATTATGGGGATTTTTGATAGGAAATTTTAAGGATATTTGTTTTTATGATAATTTAATAGTAGCTTTGTGTAATGCAGATTAGTATAAATCACAAGATAAAACAAACAAGAAAATGACTAAAATTAAAGATAAAACTGTCCTCGTAACGGGTGGCGCAAGCGGGATAGGTAAAATGTTAGGTGAAAAATGCCTCAAACAAGGTGCTAGTGAACTTGTTATTTGGGATATTCATCAGCAAAATTTGACCCTCGTAACAGAAGAATTGCGTCAAAAAGGCTATACTGTTCACCCTTATTTGGTTGATGTATCTAGTTTGGACGACATTAGGCGTGCCGCAACGCTTACGCTCACAGAAGTAGGTAGGATTGATATTTTGTTTAATAATGCGGGTATTATTGTTGGTAAAAGTTTCACAGAACACACACACGAAGACATAGAGCGCACTATTCGTATCAATGTGTTGGGTGTAATGCACGTAGCGAGGGTTTTTGGTGGAGAAATGATACGTCAAGGAAGTGGGCATATTATCAATATTGCGTCTGCCGCTGGGCTTGTGCCTAACCCCAAAATGTCTGTTTATGCTGGTAGCAAATGGGCAGTTTTGGGCTTTTCAGAGTCTATTCGTCTGGAATTTGAAGCCCTTAATGATGAATTAAATTTTGATTTGCACGTTACGACAGTAACGCCTAGCTATATAGATACAGGTATGTTTACAGGTGTAAAAGCTCCTTTACTTGCGCCACTTTTAAAACCAGAAGACATTACAGATGATATTTTGGAGGCAGTCAGCAACAATGATATTATTTTACGTGCGCCTTGGTCTGTTTATTTAATTCCTGTTTTGAGAGGGATTTTGCCAGCACGTGTATTTGATATGGTTGTAGGTTATGGACTGAATATTTATAGTTCTATGACGAGTTTTGTGGGTAGAACTACCCAAGATACCGTTTCTACTGAAAAAAATACAGTAAAAGCTAATTAAATAATTGTGAATTTTTAATTGTGAATTGTGAATGAATGCAAAACATTGATAATCAAATAATTATAATTTAAATTTCTCAATAAAAAGCGTACCAAAATCTAGATTTTGGTACTCTTTTTTATAAAGAAGTTCTGTAATCCAACATTATACTAAAAAAATGAGGACTTTCTGTTATTTTTTTGAACCATTTTTGTCCTTGCCATTTCACTCTTGCCCATACAGGAAGTGGGAAGAATTCATCAGGTGGTATTCCTCCCAAATCAACCAAAACAGCCGAAATAAGTCTGTAAAAATAATATTGCTTATCTATTTTATCAGAAATACAAGATAAATATATTTTTGATATAGGCTCATTTGTCATTATAGATATTTCTACCATAATATCCATTTCTAAAGATTTATGTTCCAATTCAAAATGTAATTCTATCTCAGGAAAAGTCACCAAAACTACGTTTAACCCAGAATAATTACAGATTTTATCTTTGATAATTTCTATATTTGGCAAATCTGCAAAATAAAAGCTACAACCAAAATGCCCCATATCTTTATATTTAACGAATTATTTGAATTTTTCTGTTACAAAATTCCTGCAAAGCGGGCATCTATTTGGGCTATCTTTTTGAAGTGATTTTCTGTTTTTTCCTCAAATTTCAATTCTCTTTCTTTGAGTTGCGCTATTTCTTTGGCAAGGTCTTTATTTTCTTGTAAAATAGGTTTTATAGAGGCTTGCCTGTCCCAGACGACAAAAGCAATCAAACCAAATATCCCAGAAAGCATAGCAATCATCATATAAAATAGCATATCTATCTGTTTTTGTGTTCCTTTTTGTTCTGTACTGATACCTTTTATTTCAACATTTGTTGCTATTAGTTGTTCTGAAATTTTATTTTGTTGTTTAATGACTTCAAGTAATAGTTCTCTATCTGTTAGTGGCGCATTGGGTACAATAATTTGCGCACATAATAAAGTAGGAATACTAATGAGTAATATTAAAAATAATTTTTTCATTTTTTTTGCTTTAATGTTTTACAAAACTACATAAAAAATTTTATAATCAAAAATTCACTTACAAAAAAATCCTCAGCATTTTAGTTGAAGTAAATAAGCAAAAAAGGAATAATAAAGAACACCAATAATATGCCCAAAACACCAAAAATGCGTTTTTCAGCTACTTGATGCCCACAATAACGAGCAAGTACAATCAAATAATTTCTTAAAAATGGCAAAGCGTACATCAGCGCAACGCCCAACACATTAAACAAAATATGTGCCATAGCAATCTGAATACTGATATTGGATAGCCCAATAGTTGCTAAAAGAGCCGTTATAGTTGTGCCTATATTTGCGCCCAAAATAAAACCAAAAGAACTTTTTAGTGGAATTTGATTGCTGGCAACACGCAAAGTAACCCACGAAGTCATCACAGAGCTAGAACGCACAATAGCTGTTATCAAAATTCCCCAAAAAAGTGAACGACCTTCGTTTCCTAGCAAAAAAACTTCTAATTTGGTCATCAAACGGTTAATAACAATGTTTTTGAACATCATCAAAAGCAAACGCAAAGAAAGAAACAACAATAAAAATGAGATGATTAGTAAGATAAAACCATTTTCTACAAATAATAAAAGCGTATTGACAATAGGATTTATAAATGATTTTACGTGCATAGAAAAATCAACTGGAATAGTAGTTTTTATTTCTATCAAAAAACGGCTTGCCTCACCTGATAGCCACGACAAGCCACCAAAGTAATATTCAATAGGAAACAGTAAAAACACACTCAAAATATTAAAGAAAACGTGTAATAAACTCCCTGCAAAGGCTTTTTTGAATTCTTTTTTGCGTGTTGGATAAGCCAAAGAAACCATCATACACGTAAGCGTAGTACCAATATTTGCACCCATTACGATATTGATACCTATTTCCATAGAAAGTACTCCAGATGCCACCATTGCCACTATCATAGAAGTTACAAGGGAACTACTTTGTACAATAGCTGTTATCAAAATACCGCCAAAAACCGCTAAAAATGGGTTAAAACTACCTTTTATAAGTAATTTTGCTTCTTTTTCCCCTACAATATGCAAGGCTCGTACCATTATTTCTAGAGATGCCCAAAAAAGAAAGGCAATCATTACGAAAGCTAAAATAATACCTGCAATATTAAGGTAGGAAAAAGTGCTTTTAGGTTCTTGTAATGAATTATTTAAGGGGTTTTCTAAGTGTTTTAGAGATGAAATTTCTTTTATTTTTAACAAAGTCATTTATTATATTTACAGAATAATTTACAGAATAAAGTTTAGTATTATTGGTATTTTGGTGAAATAAGAACACAAAAGTAGCATTTAACTAATAAATAATAGTAACTTTTCAATAATCATAACAAAATCTTAATATAGACACTTAAAACGCTTAACAATCACTTAACATTAAGTTGTGAAGTATGAATTGTGAGTTTTTGATGAATATAAAATACTGAATTTATCTGTTTTTTTTATAAATTACACGAAGTTTCGTTGTAAACTTGTATTCATTCACAACTCACAATTTAAAATTCACAATTTAAAAAATGTCTGAAATAATTAACCAAATAATAGACCAAATAGCAGAAAGAAAATGGGCTATTATGCCTGATTTTTTAGATAAAAAGCTTGTCAAAGAAATGGCGCAAGAACTTACATTATTATATGAAAAGGGGGATTTTAGGCGTGCAGGCATAGGAAAAGGCACAGATTGGCAAGTGCAAGGAGAAATTAGAGGTGATGATGTGTTGTGGTTTGATAATGTAAATCTCACAGCTTTACAACAACTCTATTTTGACAAAATAAATGATCTAAAAACTGCCTTAAATAGAGTATTTTATCTTGGTTTAAAGGATTTAAAAACGACTTTTGAGTGTCATTTTGCAGTATATCAACCTGATAAATTCTATAAAAAACATCTTGACCAATTCAAAAAAACAAATTTTCAAACAAATAATTCTACCCAAAATCTCTCTCGTGTCATTTCTTGTGTGTTTTATCTTAATGAAAATTGGACACAAGAAGATGGCGGACAATTACGCATTTATCACCAAGAAAATGAACAAGAAAATGAGGCACAAAATGAATTATTTACAGATGTAATTCCTTGCGCTGGCACGCTTGTATGCCTATATAGTGAGGATATTTGGCACGAAGTTTTACCAACAAAACGCCCACGACAAAGCATTACGGGCTGGCTGAAAAGATGATTTATTTTTTGATTTTAAAACAAAAAACAATTTAAAAAGATGCTACTTAAATAATTTTTTAGTAGATTTGTACGACAAAAACAAAGTCAATTACGAATTATCAATTATGAAATCAAAAACTATAAATAATTGATAAAAACTTTTTATTTTTTATGACAAAAAAACTAATCTCAAACGCACAAAAAGCAATTTTTGTAATGCCTCTCGTAACATTTTTTACTGTTTTTATTACTTCTAGCATAGTTTTTGCGCAATCCCTTGTGCAAGATTCTATTAAAGTTGATAAAAAAAATAAGACAATTACTGTTCCTTATCAGCTTAAAAACGGAGAAATTATCAATGTTTATAATATTGATGTGTATTATTCTGGTGATAAAGGCAAAACTTTTTTAGGTCCTATCAAAAATGCAAAAGGACACGTTGGAGCAGATATTTTAGCAGGTGACAACCGACAAGTTTTGTGGCAATATGGAGAAGAAGATAAAGAATTTAAGGGAAAAGACGTGCAATTTAAGCTCGTAGCCAACTATGAAACTAGCGTTTTTAATTATAAAAATGAAAACGCACTTTGGAGGTCTGTACTTTTGCCTGGTTGGGGAAATCCTTATGTGAGAGAATATAAGCAATTTAAGTGGAAGTACCGTTGGTTACTTACTACTGTGGCAGTTTATGGCTTGATAGGTGGGAGTTTTATTCAACAAAGCGTAGCCGACAAAACTTATGATACTTACCTTAATTCTGCTAATAATGCTGATGCTACCAAATCTTATGCTGATGCTAATAAACAATACCAATTAGCGCAAGGTATGGCTATACTCGCAGGTGCTATTTGGGCAACGGATATTGTGCGTGTAGGCTTGAAAGGCAGAAAAAACCGTATAGAAAAAAATAGATTGTTGGAGAAAAATAAGAAAATGGACGCAGATGTTGGCATACAACTGGCACAAACTAGATTAGGACAATATTCTCCAGTGTTTAGTTTTAGTGTGAAGTTTTAGGAAAATAATAATCTGAATCACAGATTTTAAAACGGATTAACAGATGACACGGATTTTTTAAATACATTTGTTTACACCTCAAAAAAATAAATTAGGTATCTAATTCCTAATTCACAATTCCTAATTATTTAATTGTTATGAAAAAACAACTAACATTCTTTTTGTTTTCACTTGTTTTAGGCGCATATTTGCAGAATTGCAAATATGCTAAAATAGATAGCATTGCAAATACTTCATTTGAAGTAGGTTTTACTACTATTAAAGCCAAAGGACACATTATTGACTATAAAGATGGCACACCAACAGCTCACGGACATTGTTATTCTCTTAAAGATGAAATCCCTGAAATAGGGCTTGCGGAAACTGATACCACAGAAACACCTTATGTAGATGTTGATTTTGAAAGTAAAATTGACACCTTGTTTTTTGATAAAGAGTATTTTGTGCGCCCTTATATGCGTAATGGGGATAAAATTGTATATGGAGAAGTACAAAAAATTAGTACAAAAACGCCAAGAATCATTATTGATAATTTTTTAATAAAAAGAGATAGCATAAATCCAACAACAATAAAAGACTTCCTTGAGGCAAGTTGTATTACCAATGAGCCGTTAATAGTCCCTAATCCTTTGATTACTAGACAATACGGATTATTATTTTGTAAAGCGCCTAATGTTAGTGAACTTAGTATTAGTAGTGGCGTAATAATACCAACAGGTACAAATATTATCAATATGCCTCTAACACCTAGCCCTCTTGTCCTAGAAAGAAGAAATATTAGCCTAAATATACAACTAAATGACCCTTTAAACCCTACTAACCAAACCTTCTTTAGTGCCGTTGCTGGTACTGATTATTATGTGAGAGCATACGTAAAACTTAACAGAGGTGATATTGTAAAATATTATTATTCTGACCTCATCACGTTGCTAAATCAGCCACCTTCTCCACTAAAATTCAGAATAAAATAGTAACATAAAACATTAAAAACGAACATTAAAAACGAACATTAAAAACTATGGGAGAAGCTCTGCTTACGTAGTTTTTAATGTTAGTTTGTTACCATCTAGGTTAAACAGTTAAACACAATAATCAAGATTTTATATTCGCACCTATTATTTTCGTACCTTTTCCAAAAAATGCTAAACAATTAAAAATCAGCATTTTTTGGAGAACGTGGAAACGGTATTACATCTCTGATATTGGTCATACCAGACACAAACAGCACCAAACGCTCAAAACCAAGCCCAAAACCACTATGTGGCGCAGTTCCGAAGCGGCGAGTGTCCAAATACCACCACATTTCGTCTGTTGGTATGTGCATTTCTTTCATACGAGTTTCTAATTTTTCTAAAATTTCCTCTCGTTGCGAGCCACCAATAATCTCTCCAATTCCAGGAAAAAGCACGTCCATTGCACGTACAGTCTTATTGTCGTCATTTTGCTTCATATAAAACGCCTTAATATCTTTTGGATAATTGGTGATAATCACGGGCTTTTTGAAATGTTTTTCCACTAAAAAACGCTCATGTTCAGACTGCAAATCAATGCCCCATTTGACATCATACTTAAATTTTTTCTTTTTATAATGATTAGAATTAAGCAAAATTTCTATTGCTTCCGTATAGGTTACTTTTTCAAAATCATTTTCCACAACAAAATTAAGTTTCTCCAAAAGTGCCATAGGACTTCTCTCGTCTTCTTTTTTAGCTTTTTCTTCTTCCAAAAGACGTTCTTGCAAAATCTGCAAATCTGCCCCACAATTATCTACAGCGTACTTTATGATGTATTTCATAAAATCTTCTGCAAGTGCCATATTATCTTCCAACTCAAAAAATGCCATTTCAGGCTCAATCATCCAAAATTCTGCCAAATGACGTGTTGTATTAGAGTTTTCAGCCCTAAAAGTGGGTCCAAAAGTGTAAATATTCCCAAGTCCAAGAGCCATAAGTTCTCCTTCCAGTTGCCCAGAAACCGTTAAATGCGTTGATTTTCCAAAAAAATCTTCCTTAAAATTAACTGTTCCATCTTCATTTCTAAGCGGTTTATTGATGTCTAGCGTGGTAACACGAAACATCTCACCTGCGCCTTCCGCATCAGAAGCCGTAATAATAGGCGCATTGACGTAATAAAAGCCTTTGTCATTAAAATACTTATGAACCGCATACGCCAAAGCGTGTCTAACCCTAAAAACAGCGCTAAAAACCGTTGTACGTGAGCGCAAATGGGCATTTTCACGTATAAATTCTAGTGAATGTTTGCGAGGTTGCAACGGATAGGTTTCACCGTCGGCAAGCCCATAAATATGTACTTCTTTTGCTGCAATATCTCTGTCTTGCCCCTGCCCTACCGACTTTACAAGTGTGCCTTGTATGCGCAAACACGCACCAGTGCCAATTCCTTTGATATTTTCTTCAGGAATTTTGTCAAAATCCACAACAATCTGCAAATTACCTGCACACGAGCCGTCATTTAAAGAAATAAAGGCTAAATTCTTGTTAATTCGTCTGTTTCTTACCCAACCATTTACGGTAAAATCTGTGTCAAAAGCGGTGCTTTCAAAAACTTGTTTAATGCTTGTCTTCATTGATATATGATGTGTGATGTATTTTATCAAATTTATTTTATCATCATTCCACCCAATAATAGAGTTTATGAATAATTCAAAAATGCCTTTAAAAAAGTTCCCCTACTTTCTAAGGAGGGGTTAGGGGTGGTTAAAAATATAGTTATTCATAAACTCTAATAGTTAATTGATTTTATATTTTAAAGTTATTTGTATTCTCTTTGTATTTCTTAGTGCCTACTTGTGCTTTTCTGTGTGTTCTTAGTGTTAAAAAATTATTTCGCACTCGTACTAAGCACCACTAACTCAAAACGTCTATTTTTGGCACGTCCTTCTTCTGTATCATTAGAAGTTACGGGCTTTGTTTGTCCGTAACCTTTGCAAATAAAATGCGTAACAGGCACTTTTTTACCTTTCAGATACACAAGTACAGAATTAGCACGTTTTTTGGAAAGTTCCATATTAGCATTTGCAACCCCTTTGCTATCCGTATGCGCTGCAATCTCAATTTTTACATTAGGATTATCTGTCAAAAGTTTCACAATTCTATTCAGTTCACGCCCAGAATTATAGTTCAAATCCCATTTTTTAGACTCAAAAGAGATGTTATAAAGTGGGATTTTTGCGCCCACAGAAAGCGTATGAATTTTGATAGCTAGATTTTTATTTTTATCTTTTGATGAAATAGTATTCGCATAAAAAATGTATTCTTTTGGGTTTTTCACCTCTAATTCGTAGGTTTCATCTTCTCTGATTTTTACTTTATATTTGCCATTTTGTCCATCTTTTGGGTCAATTTGTATGATTTCGTTACGGTCACGGTTGGTAAGTGTCAGTCCAAAAGGCAAACCATCACCAGTTTCCATATCAGAAACATTAAGTTCATACACTATTTTTTTAGGTTGAAGAAGGATAAGTTTTTCTAGTTCTCCTGTATTTTCTTTTGCTAAATCAATGGTAATCAGTGTATCTTCGTATTTATCCAAAGAAAGAGAAAAATTAAAAAGTTTGTCGTTGGCAAGTTCTATTTCAAATTTGCCTTCTGAATTGATTTTCTCATCAGCAACTTGCTCACTTTTAAGTACATCACGCACTTTTATTTGCGCTTGCAAAGGCTTTGTATTGTCTGCATCTTGCACAATAAAGGCTATTTTGGTATTAGAAATACGCAAATCATTATAAACGGGGCTGACACTTTCCAAAGATTTTTTTTCTGTTTTTTGAGAAAAAGCGGTTTGAAAGCTCAAAAACACAGAAAAAAACAAAATTGCCATTGATGAAAAATTGGTTTTCATAGAAAAGTAAGTGTGAGTTGTAAGTTGTAAATTATGAGTTGTGAGTTGTGAGTTGATACAGAACGCCCACTACTACACAAAATTACTACTAAAATTCAAGAAATTAGCTATTTTTTTCATTTTTTTATTGAAAAATATACAAAAAACTAGAAAAATACGTTTTAAGACAATAAATCCAATTTTAAAAGATATTCTATTATTATGAAATCAAAACAACATTTTAAGCAATATTTTTCTATATTTCTCTTCGCAACAACTATTTGCGCTATTTCTCCGCTAAAAGCACAAGAAACTTGGTCTTTGAAAAGATGTGTAGAATTTGGCACGCAAAATAATATCAGCGTAAAACAACAAGAACTCCTCGTACAAAGCTCTTCAAGCACTTACTCTGCCTCAAAAGAAAGTCGTATGCCAAGTGTGAGTGGTACGGCTAGTGAAACTTTCCGTACTGGGCGTTCTACTGACCCATTTACAAATCAACTTGTAACACAACAAGTTTTTTCCAATAATTTTGGAATAAATGCACAGATTACACTTTTTAACGGCTTTCAGCAGACAAACGTCATCAAACAAAATGAAATGAACTACAAAGCTAATCAGCTTGATGTAGAACAAACTAAACGCAATATTTCGTTAAATATTGCTAACGCATATTTGCAAGTCCTTCTTTCACAAGAACTTCTGGAGGCTGCCAAAGCACAACTAAATGTGGATAGCAGCCAGATAGAACGTACAGAGAAACTTTTGAAGGCAGGAACAGTAGCAGAAGCGCAAATAATCACGCTTAGAGCGCAACTTGCCAGCGACCAAGTTGCCGTAATTACAGCACAAAATCAAGTAAGTTTTTCTAAATTGCAACTTATGCAATTTATGAATATGCCACTTGTGGAGAATTTTCAGGTGGAGAAAATCAGCATAGAAACCATTACAAACGATAATTTGGGCAAAACACCAAACGAAATTTATCTGATAGCAGAAAAAAATCAGTTCAGCATACAAAGTGCTGATTTGCGCACAAAAAGCAGCCGCATTTCCATAGATATTGCAAAAGGCGCAAAAATGCCTACCCTAACGCTTTCTGGTGGTCTAAATACTTTTTATTCTAGTGCTGCACCAAACCAAAGATTTGTTGTTGGAGAAGGATTTACGACTGTACCATCTGTCATAGGTTTTACAGATGCTACACTTACTACACCTATTACAGTTTATAAGGCTTCGCCCAACTTTACGCAACAAGATAATTTATTTATTAATCAGTTAGATTTTAACTTAGGGTCGTCTTTTTCTCTTAACCTCACTATTCCTATTTATACGGCTGGACGAGTGAAAAATAGCATCAGACAAGCAAGAATTACAGAGCAAAATAACGAATTTATTTCTCAAAATACTAAAATTCAATTGCGTCAAACCATAGAACAATCTTATAATGATATGAAAGCGGCAGCTAGTTCGTTTGAAGCACGAAAATCACAGGTAGAATCTTTAGAAAATGCTTTTAAAGTTACGCAAACACGTTTTAATGTAGGTGCAACCAATTCTGTAGATTATAATCTTGCCAAAATCAACGTAGATAGAGCAAAAACAGACCTTATCCGCTCAAAATATGAGTATATTTTCAGGATAAAAGTGCTTGATTTCTATCAAAATAAACCAATTTTGGATTAGTCAGTAACGCATCTAAAACTCACGCATTTTTAACACTATTTGCTACCATACACAATTTTAAAAGAAATTATGGTCTGTACCGTAGAGTAGCGTAGGTCTGACCATAATCTCTTTTAAAATTGAAATCCCTGTTTTTTATTACTGGTCAGACCTACCGTTCCACTACGGTACAGACCAATAATAAAAAACAGTGTACGGTAGCAAATTAACACTAAATCCCAAAGGAGACTTTAAAATACATTTGTGGTTTTTCTAAAAATGCACTTATATTCTTCTTCTTTGGGAGTATTAAAAGGGTAATACTTCTTTACATTTTTTCAGGCACTTCTATTCCCAAAAGAAACATAGATTTTTTGATAACATCAGCCACAACGCCACTCAAAGTAATTCTAAACGCTTTTGCGGCTTCATTTTCAGCTTTTAGAATAGATACATTTGTCCAAAAAGAACTAAATAATTTCGTCATTTCATAGGCATATTGCGCCACAATTGAGGGCGCATATTCTTTGGCTGCCTGCTCAATAATACTAGGAAAATCAACAATTTTTTTGATGAGATTCAACTCTTCTGGTTGCAATTCTTGGTATTCTTTGAAACTATTTATATCAAAAACTTTTCCTTCCATTTGCGCTTGTAAGTCTGCGCTACGCTTAATAGAAGCAGTACGTACATACGCATACTGGATAGCGGGTGCAGTATCTCCTTGAAAATCAACAGATTCTTCAGGATTATAAAGCATACGTTTTTTTGGATCAACTTTGAGTAAAAAGTATTTTAGTGCGCCCAAACCAATAATTTTATAGAGGTTTTGTGCTTCTTTTTCCTCTAAATTTTCAATTTTTCCTAATTCTTTTGTGCGAGTTTCCGCAATATTAATGACTTCTTGCACCATATCATCAGCATCAACAACCGTTCCCTCACGAGATTTCATTTTCCCACTTGGCAAATCTACCATTCCATAAGATAAATGATACAAATTTTTTGCATAATCTTTGCCCAATTTGCCCAAAATAGCAAATAATTGCTTAAAATGGTGGTCTTGCTCGTTGCCAACCACATACGCCATTCCTTGCATCTGGTGGTCTTTGTGGCGCAAATCAGCCGTTCCTAAGTCCTGCGTGATATAAACAGACGTGCCGTCAGAACGTAAAACTATCTTATGGTCAAGCCCTTCCGCAGACAAATCAGCCCAAACAGAATTATCTTCTTTTTGATAAAAAACACCCTTTTTCAAGCCTTCTTCCACCATATCTTTGCCCAAAATATAGGTATTAGATTCGTAGTATTTTGAGTCAAAACTTACACCAATATTTTGATAAGTAGCATCAAAACCTGCATAAACCCAAGTATTCATTTTTTGCCACAATTCTACCGTTTTAGGGTCGTTTTGCTCCCACAAACGTAGCATTTCTTGAGCTTCTTTCATTATTGCAGTCTTATTTTGAGCAATAAATTTAATATTCCCGTTTATTTCATACAGTTCATTTTCTAATCTGGAAATTTTTCTAATTTGCTTAATGAAATCTTTTGGGCAAAGTTTTTTCTCCTCCAAATCTTCCAAATGTTTGAGCAAATCTTTTGTAGAAATTTCTTTTTCTGCGGAATTTTCCACCACATTCCAACTTTCAAAAAGTGCTTTCACCTCATCATTAAGGCTATCTAGCATATTATTTGACACAATATTTTGCTTTTCTATGTCAAGATTTTTTATGGTAATTTGATGTTTTTCTAATGCTTTTGCGACCACAATTTTCTCTGCGTCTGTGCAATCTTCTAGGTCATTTTGGTAAAATTTCTCCAAAAAAGGCTTTGTTTCTTGTTTCAATTCCTTGTCAAACCTTACATAATATTTTCCTACAAGGTGGTCACCTTTGATGCCTGCACTTTCTGGCGTTTCAAATAAATCCATAGTGATGCCATCAGTGTTAATATTGCCAAATTTGGTATAAGCAAGCATAGATTTGCATATATGTATGCCTCTGTCGTTGATTATCTGTGTTTTATGTACTTCATAACCGTACATTTCCAAGATGCGTGCCACAGAAAAACCCAGAAAATTATTGCGCAAATGCCCCAAATGAATTGGTTTATTGGTATTTGGTGAGCAATATTCAACGACCATTTTGGCGTTTTTTGGCGGAAATTGCCCATAATGATTGTTTTGAGTGTTATTTTTCAAAATCTCCCCAAAAAGCATCAACCAAACGCTATCTTTCAAAGTAATATTCAAAAAACCCTGCACAGCATTGAATTTAAGCACTATATCACCAGTTTTTGAAGGATTATTTTGTAGATATTCGCCTAATTCCTGCGCTATTTCAGCAGGTTTTTTCTGTAGTTCTTTGGCAAGCGTAAAAGTTACGAAAGTATGCGAGCCTTCAAATTCTTTGCGTGTTGGTTGTAATTCTATTTGGCTAATTTCTTTATTATAAAGCTCACTAATGGCTTTTTTAATGGTTTCTTGAAGTAATGTATTGATGTCCATTTATTGAAAATTTTTATGATTATATCTTAAAAAACTACACGAAAAAGTTACTAACTTTTTCGTGGAAATTGTGTTAATTGGGGTTACTTTTATAGAGAACTAGACAAATCAGGGAATTTTTCAAATAATTTCTTGAAAATTATATCATATTTGAGCTGTTTTTCTTCTGTTTTCGTTATTCTTTCTTTTAGTAATGCAATTTCCTTAGCTAGAACTTCATTTTGTATCTCTATAGGGCGCATATCAATTAGATTTTTATTGTTAATTTTCCACAAAGATAACTTAAAAAACTATTTTTGAATAATATATTTTTGGTATTTATCTAATATTTTTCTTAGATTTGTAAAATATTTCAAAAAACTAAAAAATATCTCAAAAAACTCTCTCAAAATATGTTCAAAATACATAAAGCATTGTCTTTGTGCTTGCCTATTGCGCTGATTTTCACCACTTCCTGTAAAGATACAACTGATGGTGATAAAGAAAAAAAAGACACAACTAAAGTCGTTGATAAGCCAAAAGAAGTAGTTGTTCCTATTGACCAAAAAGCGACAACGCTTGCTGCGCTTATTTCGGGTCTTCCTGTGGAAGATACGACTGGGTTTGGTAGTGTAGCAAAAATGCCTGTTGTGAAGCAACAAATGGACTTTTTGAACAAAGGCTGGGCTGGTTTGGATACCAAATATTTAGCTCCTATGCGCAAATGGCGTGATGCTGAAATTTCTGATATGAACAAAGAAGGAAACACGCTTTTTTATCCTTTTAGTGGTCCAGATTTCTTGAATGCCTATAATATTTTTCCTAATTGTGATAATTTTTTGATGTTTGGTTTGGAAGGTGTGGGACATATGCCCAATGATTTTGGAAAGAAAAACGAACAATATGTGACCGCTTATATGGGTGATATACGCAACGCATTAGAAGACGTTATGGCTCGTAACTACTTCATTACTAGCTATATGGGTTCTGATTTGTACCGCCGTTCTCAAGGAGTTGCACCAATTATTAACGTGTTTATGGCACGCACAGGCAACAAAGTAATTAGTATCAATAAGTTATTTTTGGATAAAGACGGAAAACCTACTTTAAAGCCACTTGACGACAAAAAAGAGAACGTAGAAGTGTATGGTTTGGCTATTCAATTTATCAATAAAGATAGAAAAAAACCACAAACTTTGTACTATTTTGGTACTGACGTGGAAGATAGCAAAATGAAGAAAAAACAAAATTTGGAGAATTTTATTCGTAGTTTTCCCAATAAAGTTGGTTATTTAAAGTCTGCTTCTTATATTTTGTTTAATCCTAACTTCTTGACTATCAAGAAACTTGTAATGGAAGAAACAAAAGCAGTTTTACAAGATGATACTGGCGTTCGTTTCAAAGATTATATGGAAAGTGGCAAATGGAAAGTGCAACTTTATGGTGGCTATGCTCGTCCTGTGGCTGATTTTGGCGGTTATACATACCAACCAGAACTCGCAGCAGAATTTAAGAAAGACAGCTTAGTGAAAAAACTAGGTTTCCCTTATGGCTACCATTGGAAAGAAGTACAAAAAGTAAGTGTACTTGTAGCTAGAAGGAAATAATTTTGAATTATGAGTTAATACAATAAATATAAAATTGGTCTTATTCAGCTACTTACAGAATAAAAGAAGACTTCACATATAATGTGAAGTCTTCTTTATTTTTGTATAAAAACTTAATAATCAATGTTTTACATTCGTATTTCGTACCTCGTATTTCGTATTTTTTCCTAACTTGCAAAATCTCTCAAATACTCATATTTAGGCATTAAATCTCCATTTTGGGCAATAGTGGCACGTTCTAGCACTTTTTCTGCATCTCCATTGAAAAAATGTGGCATCACATACGCCACAAGTTGCATACCAAATGCCCAAGACGCATCAAAAGGCAACTCACAAGGCAAATTATCTACTGCCATTATAGTTACATTTTTATCATCAATAAAAAGGTCAGCTTCTTCCTGTGTATGCGGATTATAGTCGTAAATAGGTGCATCTATGGTTGAGGCACGCATAGTGCAAGGCACAGACCCATTCACATCACACGAAATATCAGCAATAATTTTTATCCTAAAATCTGGTTTTGCCATATCATTTTTAGAAAATAATATATCCGCCTTTGGATTCCAAAAATGCGTTGTTATTAAAATATCTGTTTGCTGTGCGTAATGCAAGAAATTAGCCTCAAAAAGCTCAGGGTTTTGATGAAAAACTTTGGCATCAAACTCCGTTTTTTCGTCTGTTTTTTGGTGATAATAGTCGTGTGAGGCAAGCACCGTAAAAACAGGCTCATTATAGGTTTTGGTGAGGTAATCAGTAGGAGAAACTTTTTTCATATTTATTTCTTCTAATATTTGTACTGCACCGTGTCCCACACGTCCACGCCCTGTGAGAGCAATTTTTATGTTAGGAAGTTTGACTTTTAGTAGTTCTTCTTTGAGTTCTTCATAATCTTTGCAGGCATTGGCACGCTTCAACTGGAAAGTTTTATAACGCTCTCCATACGTCCAGAAAGCATTATATGCACCCACAATTCCTGCAAAAAGCCCAAAAGCCACAATTCTTTCTCCTTTTTCATTGGTCAGACACTCATAATCTATCATACGGATTTTTTTCGCTAAAATAGCTTGCATAAGTTTTTTGTTATAAGCCTGCTTTTTTATAATATGAGAAAAAAACATATAAGTTTTCCCTTCAATAATTTGTGAAATAGGCACTTCTTTTACGCCCATCAACACGTCACAATGGCTCATATCTTCTAAAATTTTTATATTTTCTGCCTCGTATTCATTGTCGTGAATACAACGCACAAGGCTACTCTGCGCATAAACTATTGCTTCTGGGTGGTTTTTGCACAAATCTGCGGCTTGCTCTGGCAAAAGCGGTGTACGGTGGTCGTGAGGGACTTTGCCTTCTCTTATAATTCCAAAAATCATCTTTTTGATGTGTAAAGTGTAAAATGTGAAGTGTGAAGTGTGAAGTGTGAGGTGTGAGGTGTGAGGTGTGAGGTGTGAGGTGTATTTTTAACACCAAACAATAATGGCAAATAATGTATTTACCTCACACTTCACACCTCATTTAAAGCGTTCATTCCAACGCACTTTATCAGATATTTGTGTAGAAACTTTTTCAACAAGTTCAGAGTTTTTCAAGAAATCTCTTACATATTTCTCAATAGGATTAAGAGAAAGTGCGAGCAAAATATTCATCAGCAGTTTGAAAAGTGGCACGCCACCTGCAAAAGCATCTAAATAAGGCTCTATAAATAACACCAAAAACTCAAAAATAGTAATAATCACGACCAGCGTAATAATAGTAGCGGTTTTGGAGTCTGCGCCCCTGCGGTTATAGAAAATAGAAGTTGCCAAAAGTCCAAACAACACAACAATTTGTAGTAAATAAAACCACCACGTTTCCCAAAAAGGAGGATTTATGTAAAATTTAAACTTTTCTATGTCACTCACTTGCCCAAGCGTATTGCGTGTACGCAGGTGTAGTTCATATTTTCCACTTGGCAAAAACGGAAAATCTACACTATTTTGCATCTTCCAACTGCTCCAATTAGCATCATCAATTCCCTGCAAACTGTACTGAAACTCTGTTTTTCCTTCTCCTACAAAAAAAGGAGACGCAAGCACAAAAGAAAAATTTTGCGCTTCTTCATATCTTTGTAGCTCTGTATCATACAAAGAGGCAGTTTTCCCTGTTTTGGTAAAAATATTTTTGACAAAAGGTTTATAGATAGCTGTTTTTTCTGTGAAAGAACTTTTACTTATTTTGATAATTTTGTCGTCTGCAATGACCCAAATATTGCCTTTATCAGCCTGAAAAATATAATCAATATTCCTAAAAACTCTCAAAAATGAGCAATTATGCGTATTTGGAAAATTGAGATTTGCCCAGCCACTTTTGCTTTCCAAAAAAGCGTGGTTGGGTTGCTGTATGAAAATTTTATCAGGGTGAAGATAATTTTGGCTAAATTCTTTATAAGGTAAAAACGTATCTCCAATGATTTTCACGTGTTGTAAAACGCCTTTGTCATGGAAAAAAAGCAGTTTTCCATTGATTTCTCTTGCGACAATATCTGCATTGCTTTGCTTGTCCCAAACGTATTTAGTAAAACTCTCAAAAGAGCCATCATTATTAAGAAAAACCTTAAAAATTTCCCCCTTTCCACCCAACCAAAGAATATTTTGTTGTTGCACAATACTATTTATATTGGCTTGAAGACCTGTAAGCACAGGTAAAATCAGCCATTTATCAGCCTTTTTAGTTAGTGCAAAAATCCCCTTTTCTGATGCAACATAAAGCAGACTATCATTTGAAGTAGAAGGCGCAACAAAAGTCAAATTTTCTTCTGGCAAAATAAGTTCCACATTTCCCAAAAAAATATCATATAAGCCAATATTTGTGCGTGCCAGTACCCTGTTTTTGAGTGGAATAAGCTGGCTAATACGGGCATCAATACCCATTATTTTTTGATAATTATAAGGTATTTTTTCCACTAAATAATTACCATTATTATAGGAATATACCTTTGATTCTACCACAACCGTAATAATTTCTGCTTGTTTTTGTGATTTGAAATTATTTTGAGGTACTGCAATTTTTGATTTTCTGAATAAATTTTTAAAAGTATTACGAGCTTTTTGTTTAGCTACGTAATTTTGCTGGTATTTTTGTTGTTGTTGCTGGATATTATAATTATAAAGTTGCTTACTTTTTTCTTGTTCAACTTTCAAAGAAACATCTTCTTTATTGCTATTATTGAGGTAAAAAACGCCTTCATTTGTGCCTACAAAGAGTTGTTCTCCATACATTGCGACTGCGGTAGGCTTTCCTGCAAGTCCAGGATAAGTGGAAAAATTAAGTAGTGGAAGTTGCACAAGCACACGAGAAATGCCCGTACTATGACAAATCCAAAGCCCTTGTTGGTTGTCTGCCACAAGTGCCAAAATTTCGTTATCTTCTAAACCATTTTGATAATCAATGACTTGCAAAAGTTTTCCAGCATTATCCAACAAAATAGTACCACCTGTAAGCGTTCCTATGGCTATTTGCGCATCAGAAATACGGATTATTTTTTGTATGCTGTGTTCATTTAGATAATTCTGTGCATCATTTGTAATATTAAATTGTTTAAAAGTCTGACCATCAAAGAGATATAAAAAATTATTTTCAACGCTAATACAAGTGTTATTTTTATCATAAGAAAATTGAGAGATAATATCTAACTCCTTAAAAATATCTCCTTGCGCTAGGTGCGTGAGATTTTTGCTATCAATTTTATGTAATCCTTTGTTTTTGAGGTTAATAAAAACATTTTGTTGGTGTTGAAAAAAGCCTGCAAAAATATTTTTAGGAGAATTTTCTAAGATAGTTTCTGTTACTTTTGTGTTAGGATTATGACAAATAAGTTGTTTGTCGCTATAAAAATAAACCTTGTCTAATATGCTGATTTGGGAGATAATACCAATACTTTGTTGTGAAGTAAGCCCAGAAGCAATTTGTTTAGCAAGGGAAACAAACTCAAAATCACCATTTGCCAGAAACCTAAGATAGCCAAAATTTTCTTTTCCACCCACATAGATAGTGCCTTCTGTGCCAGCTATGGTACTAATAGCAAGCGTATAAGGCGTAAGTCCAATAGATTTTAGTTGCCATTGCGTACCATCATAAGTCATAATACCGTTTGTATTAGCAAAATACAACACGCCTTTTGAAGATTGCACCATAGAATTACACTCTAAATCTGTGCTTACCTCATTGGAAACGGTGTAATTATTGATAAGTAAGCTTCCTTTTTGTGCGTTTGCAGGCTGCAATATCAACAAAAAAGAAAGAAAAATATTGAAAATTGAAAGGTAAAAAAAATGTTTTTTAGATAATTTGTTATAAGATTTCATCATAAGATTTATAATTGCAATGGTTCTATACTATTAAATATTTTGCAAAGATAATCAAAAAATGAAACAAATTCAATAAAAATTTCGTTAGTACCAAACTTTTGGAGGGCATAACATAATCCTTGTGAACATATAAAATCTGTGGACAAAATAGGTGGCAAAATTGGAAGTTATATTTTATTTATATTAGACTTCCTTGGAAAGGCTGTATTCTATGTAGGAACGCGCCAAGGTGTGTTCTTGCGCTAGGAAAATCAGCCATTAACAAAGATTTTCCTAGATTCAGAACACGCCAAGGCGTGTTCCTACAAGTGAAATACAGGTTTTATTGACTTTTCAAGGAGGTCTATTCTTCTAAATTTCTACCAAATGATGTATTTTCTGATTAAAAATAGTATTTTTGCACCAAAATAACTATTGTAAATCAAGCTATCAAAAGTAAATAATGATAAATATAACATTTAGCGTTCCTACTATAAAAAATCTTTTAGTTCTTTCTCTAATAAGTGCTTTGTTGATGTCAGGAGGCTGGTATTTTGGCTTTTTGAGTGTTGGAATGTTTGCAGGATTTTCTTTGATATTACTTATAGAAAAAAATATTAGCATAGAAAAAGGAAAGAAAAAGGGTAAAATCTTCTTTCGTTATACCTTGTTGGCACTTTTTATGTGGAATGTTATCACTACTTGGTGGGTTTGGAACGCCTCTGCAGTTGGGGCAATAGCAATGCTGATAGCAAACACGCTGCTTATGAGTATTCCGTTTGTGCTTTACAGACGTACAAAAGCCATTTTGGGAGAAGATAAAGGACTTTTAGCTTTTATTTTTTATTGGATTGCATTTGAATATTTGCACTTAAATTGGGATTTGAGTTGGGCGTGGCTCACACTTGGAAACGGCTTTTCTTATACGCATACGTGGGTACAATGGTACGAATATACAGGCGTTTTGGGCGGTTCTGTGTGGGTTTTGCTAGGAAATATTATCTTTTTCAAACTGCTTACAACCAATAATCAACACAACAAAAAAGTTTTTGCAATGTACGCAACCACCCTGATTGCCTTACCAATAGGTTTTTCGTATATTTTGTATTATAGTTTTGAGTTAAATAAGAAAATGCCTGCTGAAATAGTCGTGGTGCAGCCAAATATTGACTCTTACACAGAAAAATTTTCTGACGGCACAAATTTTATTCCTGTTCAAAAGCAACTACAAATCTCTAAAAACCTCGCTCAAACGCAAATAAGCCCACAAACGCAACTAACTGTTTTCCCAGAAACGGCAGTTGAAGTACAAAGTCGTGAACAAGATTTAATGATAAAACGAAAAATGTCTGCTAAAAGGATTGATAAACAAGAAGTTATTGATAAAGATACTAAAATTGGAATTAATAATCAAAAATTGAGAACTAAAAATATTAAATCTGATACAATCATTCAAAATAATGAGCAAGAAACTTCTTTTACGCCAGCATTAGACACTTTAAGGCAAATTTATAAAAATTACCCACAAACGGCAGTGCTTTCAGGTGCAATCACCCACGAATTTTATAAGACAAAAGCCACACCAACTGCCACAGCACACGCTGGCGCATTTTATGATTCTTTCAATACAGCACTTTTTTTTAATGATAAAGCAGATAGTGTGGCTATTTATCACAAATCAAAACTTGTTCCTGGCGTGGAAAGTATGCCCTATCCTGCCGTATTCAGCATTTTATCAAAAGTAATGATAAATATTGGGGGCGTTTCTACGGGACTTGCAAGGCAAAAAGAAAGAGAGGTTTTCTATCAAAATAACCTAAAAATTGCGCCTATTATCTGTTATGAGTCTATTTATGGGGAGTTTGTGGGCGAGTACGTCAAAAAAGGGGCTAATGTGCTTTGTATCATCACTAATGATGGTTGGTGGGGCAATACTTCTGGTTATAGGCAACATTTTGCTCACGCAAGTCTTCGTGCCATAGAAACACGTAAATATGTGGCTAGGTCTGCTAATACGGGCATTTCTGGGTTTGTAGATGCACGTGGAGATGTACTTTTTGCAAGTAATTATGATGATAGAAAAGCCTTCAAAGGTACTGTTTATTTGAATGATTTTCAAACGACTTATACCAAATATGGAGATTATTTAGGGCGTTTGTGTGCGTTTTTAGGTGCTTTTTTGCTGATTTCTGTGGTGGTGAAAATTATTAGGAAATAAAATATTTTTCGTATATTTGTTGAAAATAAACTGTTTCTCTCTAAAAAATCATAATGAAATTTATTTTACTTATTTTCTGTTTAGTATGTGGTAATGCTTTAATTGCTCAAAAAAAAGATACTATTCTTACGCTTTATAACAGTCTTCAAAAAGAGAATATTGAACTCAAAAAACAGCTCATAGACGTAGAAAAGACCATTGTTAGAGTAGAAACGGAGTATAAAGTGTTAGAAAAAATCCAAACTAATTGGCTGACTGCTATTGGGATAATAAGTACGCTGATTATTCTTGCGGTTGGTTTTACTGCGTGGAACAGTTACAATGTGGCAAAAGCAGCAGGAGAAAAGGCAAGCGCAGATATAAAAACAGAATTTGATGCAATGAAAACAGAAATAAAAGATTCTCAAGAAAAATTATTGAATTTGAATAATGAAGCAGAATTAATGTTGCAAAAAGCAAGAGGAATTATTAATTCTCTTGCTACCACAAGTGAGATGCCTAACCAACCACCTAATAATACTTAAAAAATATGGAGCTGATGCCGCAAGATAAAGTTAGAATCAACGAACTTTACTTCAAAATACTAGACAATAAAGCCTATTTAAATGAATACTACGAATATCAAGATATTCTACTTAAATATGGTTACTCACAACAGCAAATAGCCAATCATTTAGGCAAAGGTAATTTTAGTACAGTAGAACAGCTTTACTATGCTAGAAATCCACAATTTGGTCAAGTGAAACCAAAAACTAATTTAGATTGGGAACCTTTGGTTGTTGGCGGACTTATTGGGCTGGGTTTAGGCTTAATTATCCGTGAGTTAGCTAAAAAATAATCATAAAAATGTTCTAGGTAGGAATTTGACTTATTCAAATTCCTATTATTTTTATGCTTAAAAAACAAAAACAATTACCCCTCAAAGAAGAGTAATTGTCCAATGAAAAATTACTTATTAACCTATTCTTTTATGTTTTTTTGTTCTTTTTTATTTATCTTAGTGCCATAATTTTCTAACCAAGTGTGCTAGTTTTTGTTTAATTTCTTCTAATTATTTCTCTATCTTTTTGTATTTTGTATTCATTCACAATTTACAATTCACAATTTACAATTCACAATTCACAATTTAAAAATAATGATTGTAAAACCTAAAAAACATCTTGGACAACATTTTCTCAACGACAAAAACATTGCCAAAGACATTGTAGAGGCACTTTCTGGCGAAAGTAAAAAAGTTTTGGAGATTGGCGCAGGTACTGGCGTTCTCACAGAATTTCTTACAGAACACAAAGAATATGAAACTTTTTTGATTGATATTGATACAGAATCCATTGCATATCTTAAAGATTTTTACCCAGAACTTTACAAAGAAAATAAGATTTTGGAAGGTGATTTTTTGCAGTTAGATTTGAATAATATTTTTGCTGAAAATACTGCTGAAAAATTTGCTATTATTGGGAATTTCCCTTATAATATTTCTTCTCAAATATTTTTTAAAGTGTTGGAAAACAAGGAGTTGGTAACAGAAGTAGTTTGTATGCTTCAAAAAGAAGTGGCGGAACGCATAGCCTCTGCACCTGGAAAAAAAGCCTACGGAATTTTGAGCGTTTTTTTGCAGGCTTTTTATGAGATAAAATATTTGTTTACAGTTGAACCTCACGTATTTACGCCACCACCAAAAGTTAAATCAGGGGTTATTTCTCTCAAAAGAAACAACATTGAAAAGCTAGATTGTGATGAAAAAAAGTTTAAAGAAATTGTAAAACTTGCTTTCAATCAACGCCGCAAAACTCTGCGTAATGCCCTAAAATCAGCCATTATTTCACCAGAATTTAATAAATTAGAGATTTTAGACAAACGTGCAGAACAACTTTCTGTAGCACAATTTGTTACGCTTACACAAATGATTATGGCGCAAGAGAAAATTTGAGGTACGAGGTACGAAGTTTGAAGTACGAGGTAAATACAAAATGCTGATAATCAATTTATTGTATTGCAAAATATTTCTTAAAAACTCAGAAAATGTTAGATTATCTTATTATTGGGCAAGGAATTGCAGGCACGGTTCTTGCGGAAACCCTTTTAAATCACCAAAAAACGGTGCTTGTTGTCAATGATGAAACAGGATTTTGTAGCTCAAAAGTGGCAGCAGGCATTTATAATCCGCTTACAGGCAAGAAATTGCATAAAACGTGGTTAGCGGATAGTTTATTTCCTTTTTTGGAGAAGTTCTATACTGATTTAGAAGAAAAACTAAATACTAAATTTTTTCATAATAAACTGATTTACAGACCTTTCAGAAGTGTAGAAGAACAAAATGAATGGCTTTTGCGTGCTGAATTACCAGAATTTGCTATTTATTTAGATAAAAACCCTGATAATCAGAGTTATGAAAATCTCATAAAAAATCCGTTTGGTGGAATAGCCACAAAACAAGCTGGTTACGTGGATTTGCCTACGCTTTTGCGTGCGTACAAGGATTTTTTAATAACAAAAAATGCGTATATCAATGCTAATTTTTTGTATCAAGATGTTGTTTTTGAGGCGGATAAAGTGGTTTGGAAGGAATTTTCAGCTAAAAAAATTATCTTTTGTGAAGGTGCAAATGCTACTCAAAACCCGTTTTTGAAGCATTTGCCTTTTTCACCTGTGAAAGGCGAGATTTTGGAGATAAAACTTTTACAAGATACTAATAAAAATACCAATTATAGTACTGATATTATCAATTTGGGTGTTTCTCTTGTGCCTATTCAGCAAAACCAAACCATTAGAGTGGCTTCTACGTATAGTTGGCAGCCTTTAGACTGGGAAATAAGCGCAAAAGCAATACAAGAACTTACAGAAAAAGCCACGCAAATACTTTCTGTGCCATTTGAAATAGTTGGGCAAGTGGCTGGAGTGCGTCCTGCGACCAAAAACCGCCGTCCAATAATGGGTTTACATCACGCAAACCCACTTATTGGTGTTTTTAATGGTTTGGGAAGCAAAGGCGTTTCTCTTGCACCGTACTTAGCACATTGTTTTTATCAATATTTGGAGGAAAATGTACCTTTACCAACTGAAATAAATGACGTTTAAAAATCAGGGAATTTAATAATATGAAATTTTTGTATTATCTTGCATCATTATTATAAAATTATTACTACAAATGAATAAATATTTAAACAATTATACTTTACTCTTTTCAACTTTTATTTTAGTTATTCTCTTTGTTTTTCCTGCTTGTAAGCAATATGAGCGAGCTTTTATCTTTAAAAATAATGAAACAGAAATTAAAAATACAGAGAAAAAAATCATTTTCAATGCAGAATTTGTAGATGTAAATCCTAATAATAATATCGTGGAATACGGACACGTGTGGTCGTCTGTGCGCCCTGTGCCACTTCTTTCCAAAGATAGGTTTTCTAAAAATGGTCTGCTAGATGCCCCCAAAGCCTTTAATACGGATTTTCTCACGCCCTCTTCTGATAGTGCGTACTTTGTGCGTGCATACGCCATAAACAGCGTAAATGACACGCTTTATACAGATGCGCAAACTGCAAAACTCACTTTGGGCGAAATAGTAGAAATAAATGCTATTTCTAGCATTGAAACTGGTGTTTTCAATGTAAAAATAGCTATTGATTTGGAAAGTTTGAGGTACAAATATCCTAATTTTAACCCACAAGGGAACATTATTTGCAATGTTATTGTGCCTAGCGGTAGCACAGAAACTATAACATCAATTCTACTAGATAATATCCCAGCTACAAATGTCAAAATCTATGCAACTGCACCAGTAGGGATTTCTAACCGAGTAGGGCAAGTAATCAAAGCAGAAATGGTGTTTATGAATGGCAGTAATGCTACGACAATCAAAGCAAAAGATGTTATATTATAAAATTTTCAATAAACTTCCATCAATACCTTTATGAAAAACCTATACAAAAACCACCTATTTATCATTTTTTTACTTTTTTTTAGCTTTGTTTCTTTGGAAATGCAAGCTATAAAAAGGCTTGTAACTAATGGAAATGATAATACTTTTGGAAGTTTACCCTTCATTCCCAATAGTTTACGTGCTACTGTGGATATTGCGCAAGAAGGTGATACTATTGTGATTGACAATACAGTAAACACAATTATACTAAATGATGGAATTACCATTACCAAAAGTCTTATAATTGTAGGATTAAAATTAATCAATAAAACAATTATTACTTATAGTAACTCTCTTAGTAATTCATTATTTGAAGTAAATCTACTAACTCCTTCAGGCTTAAAAATAATATTTAGTAATGTAGTTTTTATAGGTATTTTGACTAATACAGATAAACGAGTTTTTAATGCGAGAAACACAAGTAATAACTGTGATATAAGGTTTAATGATTGTGATTTTCGTGATTTTTTGGCAGATAATACAGCCACAGGAGATGGTATTGTTATCCGAATAGAAAAAGGAAAATTAACATTAAGAGATTGCATTTTTGAAAATAATCTTTCTTTGGGAAATGGCGTTATTTCTTTTGAAGATATTACTAATGATTTGATTGTGAAAGATTGTGAGTTTAAAAACAATACTGCCAAAGCTGGTGGTGCTATCTATACACAAGCTAAAAATACAACTATACAATGGTGTATTTTTGATACAAATAAAGCTACTGGGAGTAATTTTCTTTTTGCTTTTGGAGGAGGAGATACAGGAGGTGCTATTTCTTCACAATCTAAGGAATTAACTGTTGCAGACTGCAAATTTATAAATAATTCAACCACAGCAACTAATGCAAGTGCTGGTGGTGGCATTTACGTGAGTTCTTTTTTTAATGTTTCTAGTATAGAAAGATGTTACTTTGAGGGAAATAAAACGGCTTCAGGCAGTAATAGTGGTGGTGCTATTTTTCTAACTAATTTTAGTACAAGCACAACAAACCCCTTCACTATCATAAATTGCACTTTTTGGAAAAATGAAGCATACGAAGGCGGTGGTATATACACAGCTAATCCTGGTTCTAATCCAATTGTTAAAATTATCAGTAATACTTTTGTGGGGAACATAGCCAGAAGACCGTTTAGTAGTATTCCCAATGGAACACTAAATACTTCTTCTGGAGGTGCAGTATATGCAGGCAATGCTTCTGATTGCTATTTAGATTATAATGTTGCCATAGAAAATAAAACAACAGCTTTTCCAAGTTCCAAAGACTTTGTTTCTGAACAGGGTTTTAAAACGCAAGCAGGAAATAATATTTATCAAACAGATAATAACGTACTTGTCTTTAATACAACATTAACACCCTTATCAATACTCAATTCTAATCTACAAACAACTACAACCATCAATGGATTTGTTACGCCACAAGACAATGGTGGTTTTTCAAAAACTTTTAAACCAGACCCAAACAGTATTTTGATAGGCAGAACGCCTGTTGTTGGTGGTAATACGAGCAATTTGCCAAAATTTGACCAACGTTTTTTCCCTCGTGGCACAACCATAGATGTAGGTGCTTGTGAGAGAACAATCAACCCCACAGGAGAAGTCCCAGAAGGTGTTTTTTTAGAAATTACGAGTCTTACAACCAACGCAAATAATGGCGTGGTGATAGAATGGCGTGATAGGTTGCCAAGTTCAACTATTGATTATCAACTTATCAAAGATGGCATATTATTACCTGAAAAAATTACAAAACAAACAGGAAAAAATCAAATTTTTATAGCTGTAAGTGCAACAAATTTCAATACCTCTGTAAGTTATCAGATACAAGCCAACAAACAAACTACTATTTTTCAAATAGATAAATATAAAAGTCAAAAAGCAAGTATTACGCTTTTTAATGATGCCATAAGTGCCACAGATACGCAAAATGACAAAGAAATCAGCATTTATCCAAATCCTTGCAAAGAAGAGTTCGTTATTTCCTTAGAAAAAAATATCAACCAAAATAAGGAAAATAATATCAGTATTTATAGCGTTTTTGGTCAGAAAATAATTACCCAAAATATCTCCACACAACAAACAGAAGTGGTTTTACCTCAAAAACTGCCTGCTGGTTTGTATTTTGTAGAGATAAAATTAGGTGAAAAACGTAGCGTGAAAAAAATTGTTATAGAATAGATTTCTAATAACAAATCTTCAACAAACCTTCAAAATCTTATAGAATTTGAAGGTTTGTTGTTAGAAAGCAGTAAAAATATAAATTGCATTATTTCAATATTTTATATAACTTTTCAAATAAATGATATTTTTTAGCTGATTTTCTTTGAAAAGAACAAAATTTTTATCAATATTGGTAAAAATTAGGAAAGAAACTAACTAAAAATTATAGCTCTTCATAATATAAGTAGTTGATTTATATTGTATTAACTTACAATTTACAATTCACAATTCACAATTCAGAATTATTTATGGCATTACTTGGAAGAATACTTAAAGAAGGTATAAAATTACGCAAATTTAAGGCACAAGCAAAATTATCACCATTTATACTACAAAAAACAGAACTTTTGCGCCTGCTCACACACGCAAAAGATACAGATTTTGGAACTACTTACGACTTTGAGGAGGTAATAAGGCTTATACAAACAGAGCCAAAAAATAGCCGTAAGTTTTATGAAGCTTACAAAAAACTTGTGCCTACACACAACTACAACAGTATGTTTAAAAATTGGTGGCACAGGGCAAAAGCAGGGGAAAGTAATGTTTGTTGGCGTGGGAAAGTCAAATATTTTGCTTTGAGTTCTGGTACGTCAGAAGCCGCTTCAAAATACATTCCCGTTACCAAAAATATGCTCAAAGCTATGCGTAAAACGGGTTTAAGGCAAGTTTTGAGCCTTGTCAATTTCCCAGAAATGCCTAGTGATGTTTATGAGGCAGGTACTTTGATGTTGGGCGGAAGTACAGACCTAAAATATAATGGTATCTCGTATGAAGGTGATTTAAGTGGTATTACGACTGGGCAACTGCCTTTTTGGGCGCAAAGATTTTATAAACCAGGCAAGAAAATTGCCAAAAATTCTGATTGGAATGACAAACTCCACGAAATAGTTTTGCAAGCTCCAAAATGGGATATTGGCTTTATTGCTGGCGTGCCTGCGTGGATACAAATGCTACTGGAGCAAATTATAGCACATTATAAAGTCAAAAATATTCACGAAATTTGGCCTAACCTAAGCATCTACGCACACGGTGGCGTGGCATTTGAGCCTTATAAAAGCAGTTTTAGCAAACTTGTGGCACATCCACTTATTTATTTGGAAACTTATCTAGCGTCTGAAGGATTTATTGCCTACCAAACTCGCCCAAATGTAGGAAATGAAATTGCTACAATGCAAATTGTCTTAAATAATGGTATTTTCCACGAGTTTGTGCCTTTTAATGAAGAGAATTTTGACGAAAATGGCGAAATGAGAGAGAACGCACAGACTTTTATGATAGACGAAATTGAGGAAAATAAAGATTATGCCATTTTGCTTTCTACTTGCGCTGGTGCGTGGCGCTACCTTATAGGCGACACTATTAGGCTTGTGGACAGACAACGCTCCGAAATCATTATTTCTGGGCGTACAAAGCACTTTTTGAGCTTGTGTGGAGAACATCTTTCTGTTGATAATATGAATAGAGCCGTTAGAAGTGTTTCTGAAGAACTAAAAATTGATATAAATGAATTTACGGTAGCGGGTATTAGTTATGAGAATTTGTTTGCACATCATTGGTACATTGGCACAGATGATAGCGTTGATGCGGTGATTTTGAAGGAGAAAATTGACAAAAAATTAGCAGAACTCAATGATGATTACCGCACAGAACGCACTGCCGCACTCAAAGAAATATTCGTTAAGGTGCTTGCTGATGATGTTTTTGCTGGTTGGATGCGCAGAAAAGGCAAAGAAGGCGGACAGAATAAATTCCCTCGTGTGATGAAAGGGAAAATGCTAGAAGATTGGCTGGCGTATTTGGAAGAGATACGAAAATAGGACATAAAACTTTCCGAAAGTTTCCAACTTTCGGAAAGTTACTCGCTACGAAGAGATAGCTTCAAAATTATGAAAAAATATCTAGATTTCGTCAAGGAATTGCAGAAGCAGGGCATTTTTTGGTCGTATGATAATAATAAACTTTTACCTGACGAAATTGTCATAGAACATACTTTGCTTTATGCTGATATTCCATTTTTGAATGATTTGTTTGTATTTTTTGATAAGCAAATCATTCAAAATGTGTGGGAAAGGCGTATTTTGACTGATTTGCGCTATCCTCAACTGAATTATTTTTTGGCGGTTATTTACTTTGAAATAAAAAATCCTAAGAAATTTATCAAACAAAAACAACAACAAAACAACCGTTATAATGCAATTAAAGGCTTTATTACCCGCAACTAGCAAAGTTTTAGAAGATTTAGCTCAAAATAATTGGTTAGCTGATTTTACTTTGGTGGGTGGTTCTGGGCTTAGTTTGCATATTTCACACCGTTTGAGTGAAGATTTGGATTTTTTTACTTGGGAAAAAGAACTCAAAAAAGAAGAAATTTTTGCTTCTCTTGCTTTATTTGAAAAATATCAGCTTTTGAGCGTTTCAAATACACAAATTGATTGTTTGCTTGATAATGTCAAAGTTACTTTTTTTGCAAATAATTGGGAGATATTGAAAGAAAGAGAGCATTTAATAGAAAATGTTTTTGTGGCAAAAACTACACTTCTAACTTCTATGAAAATAAACACACTTTTTTTACGAGCAAAATACAGAGATTATTATGATTTATATTGCATAAATAAAAATTTATTTAATATCAAAGAAATGTTTGATTTTGCAGAGCAAAACATAAAGGGAATAACTAAAAAGCTATTTTATATGGCACTTATTTTTACTGATGATATTGCAGAAGATGAAATAAATTACTTAGAACCTAAATACAAAATCTCCAAAACACAAATTTCTAAGCATTTTGAAAAAGAACTAAAAAAATATAAATTTTAGAGAAAATTAAAATTACAACAAAAAATGTATTTCTATGTCTTTTCTGTGCCTATGTGGTGGAAAAAAATGAAAGAAAGATTATGAAAAATTATGAAAAATAACTTAAAAAATCAATGGAAAACGACAAAATAACCGCTCAACTCAAATCCCTAGACGAAAAATATTCGCTCACAGGGCAAGACCTTTCCGCCAATTTGGAAGGACTTTTGCACGCTGATTATTTGCGTTATTGGGATTACATACACGTAGATACACTACTCACACTACAAAAACCTCGTACAAATATACCTGACGAGTTTATTTTTATTGGTTATCACCAAATTACGGAGCTTTATTTTAGACTGATTTTGTGGGAAATGGAACAAATTGCTAACCAAAAAGACATCAAAAGTCCCTATTTGGTGGATAAAATGCAACGTATTTGCCGTTATATGGAGCTACTAGTAAAATCTTTTGATGTAATGGTTGATGGAATGGACGTAGAGCAATTTAAGCAATTTAGAATGGCACTGTTGCCTGCTAGTGGCTTTCAGTCGGCACAATTCAGAATGATAGAAGTTTGTTCTACAGATTTTAAAAACCTTGTTAATAAGGATTTTAGAGAAAATATCAACGAAAATACCACACTTCCAGAAATGTATGAACACGTTTATTGGAAACAAGGCGCAACAGAAACCGCCACAGGCAAACGCACCATTACATTAGAACATTTTGAAACCAAATATGCCCTTAGTTTACAGCATTTGGCAAATGATTATAAAAATAAAAATCTTTGGAAAAAGTTTTCAGAAATTAAACTAGAAGATGAAAATTTTGGTTTACTCAAAGAACTCTACCGTAAATATGATAATTTGGTCAATATTCAATGGGCAATGGCGCATTTGCGTTCCGCAGGAAAATATCTAACGCAACAAAAGAAAGCAGGTGAAGAAGCAGTTGCCGTTGCTGCCACAGGAGGCACTAATTGGACTAAATACTTGCCTCCAAGACATCAAAAACGCATTTATTTTCCAGAACTTTGGAACGAAGAAGAAAAAGAAAATTGGGGACTTTGAAGAGATGTGTGATGTATGATGTGTGATATATGATGTAAATACATTGTTTATCCCCAAAAAATACATCACACATTACACTTCATACATCACACATCAAAATATGACAAATCAAGAAATAAAAGCACTTATTTCACTTCTTGAAGATGATGATAATGAGATACTTACACACGTAGAAGAGAAATTAAGTACACTTGGAGAAATGGCTATTCCTCTGCTTGAAGACGAATGGGCAAGTAATCTTAATCCAAAACTTCAAAATAGAATAGAAAACCTTATTAAGCGTTTGCAGCTTGATGCCGTCAGTTTGCACCTGCAAGAGTGGGTAGATAGCTACCAAAATGACCTTTTGCGTGGAATGTGGGCTATTGCAAGCTATCAATATCCGACACTTTCTCTGGAGGATTTGCGCAAAGATTTTGAGCAAATTTATTATGAAGTTTGGCGCAAATTTACGCCTGATTTAGCTCCTACTGACGAAGTTCGTATGCTAAATGCCATTATTTTTGGGGATTTACAGTTTGGTGCAAATAACCAAAATTTTCATTCTCCTAGCAATAGTATGATAAATGTTGTTTTAGAAAGTAGGAAAGGTAATCCTATTGCGCTTTGTATTGTGTATATGCTGATTGCACAAAAGCTAGGAATGCCCGTTTTTGGCGTGAATTTGCCTAATTTGTTTGTTCTGACCTATAAAAGCCCAGACAAAACTTTTTATATCAATGCGTTTTCTCGTGGGCTTATTTTCTCTCGTGGTGAGATAGATAGCTACATTGCACAACTTCATCTGCCCCAAAAAGAGATGTTTTATGAGCCTTGCACCAATTTGGATATTGTCAAAAGAGTGCTAAGAAACCTAATGCTTTCTTTTGAGCAATTAGGAGAAAGAAACGAAATAGCTGATTTGGAGAAGTTAATGCGGATTTTAATTTAATTTGTTTGTTGAAAAAATATATATAAAATGCTTTAAATTTATTTTTAAGGCATTTTTTGTGTAGATTTGATAAAATTTTAGAAAGTTATAAAAAACTATCAAACAAAAATAATGGAAAAAATCTGTCCAATTACGCAACAAAAATATGCCGCTAATACTGAAATAAAGCCTATTTTTATTAAATCAGCACTTCAAGAAATCATCAAACAGAAAAATCTTGCGTGGCAAAATACAGAAGGCGTTTCTCCTGAAGGGCTGAATATCATCAGAAATGAATATATTTTGCAGATTTTGAAACAAGAAAAAGAAGAAATAATCACTTTAGATAAAAAACTGCTGGATGCAGTCGCAAAATATGAAGAAAAAAACAGTCGCCCCCTAAAAGATGATGATGACGACAATAGTACATTTGGGCAACGTATAGCTGATAAAGTAGCTGCTTTTGGCGGAAGTTGGACGTTTATTATTTTATTTATGATGATTATTGTTGTTTGGATAAATATCAATATTTTTGTTTTTAATGACAAAGGTTTTGACCCTTATCCATTTATTTTGCTTAATTTGATTTTGTCGTGTTTGGCTGCCCTGCAAGCACCTGTGATTATGATGAGCCAAAACAGACAAGAAGAAAAAGACCGTTTTAGGGCGCAAAATGACTATCAAATCAACCTAAAAGCAGAAACGGAAATAATCCAACTACATAGCAAAATAGACCATTTAATGCTTAACTATGGGCAAAGAATGTTTGAAATACAACAAATTCAGATAGAAATGATGGAGCAAATTTTGCAGAAACAACACAAGTAGTTATGAATTATGAGTTGAAATGCAAAGTATAATGTATTTCAACTCATAACTTATAACTCATTCATTGCTATCATCTGGCAAAAAAGAGCCTTCTTCAGTTTTGGTAGAAGTGGCTACAAGTTCATTGATAGTTGTTATTTCCTCTTCTGTAAAATAACGCCATTTGCCTTCTACAATGCCTTCTAACGTGATATTCATAATGCGTGTACGTTTAAGTTTGGTTACATTATAACCCAAATACATACACATTCTCCTAATTTGGCGGTTTAAGCCTTGTTTTAGGGTAATACTAAAAACGCTTTTGCTTTCTTGCGTTACTTTGCATTTTTGGGTAAAGGTATCTAAAATTGGCACACCAGCCGACATTTTTTTGATAAATTCAGCCGTAATGGGTTTATCAACAGTTACAATATATTCTTTTTCGTGGTTGTTGCCTGCACGCAGGATTTTATTCACAATATCACCATCATTGGTGAGAAAAATAAGCCCTTGCGAGGGTTTGTCAAGTCTTCCAATAGGGAAAATGCGTGTAGGATATTTCAGGAAATCAATAATATTATATTTGTCTTTCAAATCTGTAGTACAAGAAACGCCCACAGGCTTATTAAAAGCCATATAAATAATTTTATCCTGTGTTTTGAGTGGTTTGTCGTTGATTGTAACCACATCTCCCTCAAAAACTCTATTTCCAAGTTTTGCTACCACGCCATTTATCTTGACTTTCCCCTCGTCTATGAGTGCATCTGCGCCCCTACGAGAGCAAAAACCCGTTTGACTAATGAATTTATTGAGATTGGTGGAGGTTGGCTCGTTCATTTGTTTAATATATAGTATGCTTTTACGTATAAATTTGTATTAAACTATTTATTTTGAATATATTTTTAACTTTTATTTGAGAAATACATTCTTTGTCGTAATTGTGTACCAAAGTTGCTAATATTTATATTACAATTCACCAACGGCACTTATTTTGGGTTTTTCCGCTTCTTTTTCTCTTTCTTTCTTCTTTTTGTAAAGATAACTGATAATAAAGTTCTCTAAAAGTCCTTCCAAAGGCTTTAAAAGCAATACAACGACCAATTTGGTAATAACGCTCGCCCATTGGCTGGTTGTCCCCAAAAGATTTTTAATGACATTATCAATAAATAATTCTTCCAACAAAAACAGCATCACGGCAATCACAAGTACAATAGTAGCTGCAATTTTGCCTGCTCGTGCTTGCGTAAGTTCGTCTATTGTTGTTTGGAGTTGCGCATTTTTAACGTCAAGTTCTGCATTTTTAACGTCAAGTGCAGAATTTACTCTATCTAATTTTTTCTGAATTTTGTCGCTTACTTTCGTTATAAGGCGCATTTGCCCAACAGCATCTTCAAAACTATCAACAAGTTTTACATATTCATTCCTGAAAATATGATTTTCTATATTTTCTTGTGCAATAAATGCTTGCGCTCGTTCTAGCTCTTCTATTTCTCTAACATATACTTTTTCCATCAATTTTTAGGCAAATTGTCGTACAATTTTTTATGATTTTACGTGTATTTTTCTGTTATAATTGCTATTTTATTATTATTTTCCTTGATAAATACGTAAATTTTGTATTTCATTCACAATTCACAATTATCTTATTCTTCAAGTATTTTTATATTAAAAGGCATATTAAGCATTTCTTTATAGTCTTCTCCAGCTTCTACCATATCATCATCAAATTCTTCACACCACCAAGTTATTTCCGTTTGAATGCCTGCACGGTGCATTAAAAGTATTTTTTTGAATACATCTAACAAACATTTAGATGAACTTGTATTAAAGTATTCTAATTTTACATCAAAAGAAAGCGGTTGTGCTACTTCTTTGTGATAGGTTTCTAACCAATTTGTAAGTGGATTAAAAAATTCCAAAGGGTTTTCTGGCACAGAGCGTCCACTCATTTCTATTTTGCCTGTTGTTGGGTTAAAATTAACGTAGGCACTTGTTGGTGTAGCTTCTAGTTGCAAATGTTCCATAAAACTATGATAGATTAATTGTGAATTTTGGGTTGTGAGTTATGAATTTAATATAATTTTACAGTATTTTATATTCACGTTATCTTCACTTAAATTATTTTTTGTAATTTTTTTTTGTAATTAGTGTTTTTTGATTATTTGTTTATAATTGTCTAAACTACAACAATTTGTGCCACTCTTTTTAGGTCAATACTTAATGTAAAAAAAGAGATATTTTCATCACATTGCGTAAAACTATATACGAGTTGGCTTTCAGATTTGCGTGCAATATCAATAAAACCAAGCCCAGCCGTTCCTTTGTCAGAATATTGTTCATTTTCTAAGATTTGCCTATAAAACTCTTTCATAGCCACTTTATCAAGAGAATTTATATGGTCAATTTTTTGTTTGAGGCTATCAATTTTCTCATTAAAAATATAGTTTCCTGTGGCTATTGTGTATTTTTGGTCGTCGGTTTCAAAGATGACCAGTCCTTTATTTCCAAAGGGCGCGGTTGTATTGTCTAGGTGATGGCTAAGGTTTTGGTAACATTCCATAGCAATATTATAGACTTTTTTGCGTGTGCGAGGGTCTGTTTCTGATGATTCTAGACGTTCTTCTAGTATTTTTAGCAAAGATGTAACCTCTACAAAGCCTACTTTTCCTTTATAAGACAACATAAAGTTATTGTCGTCCATTTGGTTGTATATGCCGTTATAATTTTTCATATAATAAATTAAGTATTACCATTGGCAAATATATTACTAAAAATTGGGAATTCCAAAATTTCTATTGTTTAGGCAGTTTTTTTTCATTTTTTGATGACTTTATGTAAGATTATGTAAAGATTATGTAAAGATTATATAAGATTTTTTGAATAACCGCAAGACAGAAAAAATTATATTTCAACTTTTTCACAAAAAAACTATATAAAAACTAAAAATATTGATAAAAAAAGATATTTTTGTGAATAACAACTAAATGTTGGTAAAATAGCACTAAAATAATAACCACATAACAGTAATATAATTTCATTTTATAAGATTTTTGATGGAAACCACTTACTTACAAACTTTTTCAAGGTTGGGCGCATTGCTCATAACAGACAAAAATGGCATTATTACTTGGATAAGTGATGATTTCTGTCTGTTGATGTCCTTAGAAAGTAATGTTATCAAAAATAAATATATAGACGAATTTTGTCATATTCATTTTACAAATGAAGAGTTTTTATATCAAGCAAATCTTCAAAAAATGAAAAGAATAACACTTTATCTTGCCTCTCACGACAAATGGGAGGGCATATTGGCATATCCTACACAAAACAAATTTTTCAAAGTAATTGCTATCAATATTCCTGAAAAAAACGAAATTGTTTTTATACATATCAGTCCATACAAAGCTACTAATAATCATACAACTACAACAAGTTCAAAAAGCATCAATATTCCTTCACTTTTTGAATTTTCTCCAATGCCTATACAAGTATTTGATAATGAAGGTTATATATGTTTTGCTAATGCTGCTTGGGAAAACATGATGGGAACAAAACTCTCTATTATTGAAAAAGATTACTGTATTCTGAAAGATACACAAATAGCACGTGCCAAACAACAACACCTCGTTAAACGAGCGTTTGAGGGAGAAACTGTACAAATTCCTACTTCAAAATACCATATCAAAACAAGTACAGGCAGGAAGCTTATTTGGGCAAAAACAACGCTTTATAGCATCAAAAATGAACTTGGAAAAGTGATTTATGTTGTTGCTTTTCAAGAAGATATGACACCAATAGTAGAGCTAGAACAACAAATCCAGAAAATAACACAAACACTAGAACATACACAAGAATTTTCTCGTTTGGGCAGTTGGTATGTAGATTATGACCTAAATAAAGTCTATTGGGATAAGCAAAATTATGCGTTGTTTGGTTTAGATAGTAATCAAAATCCGCCCAGCCAAGAAGAAATAGTTACTACTTTGATACATCCAGATGATATGGCTGAAATTAACAAAAGAGTAGATAATGCTATTTTGACAAAAGGAAATTATGAAATGGAAATTAGGCAAAAACAACCTAACGGCTCATATAAATGGGTGCTTACACGAGGCAGACCAATCTACACAAAACGTGGGCGTTTGTGTGGCTTTTCTGGTGTAAGCATAGACATCAACGACAAAAAAATCAGCGAGTTAAAGCTAATAGAAAATGAAATAAAATTGGTTTCTATCAATAATAATCTTTCTCACGTAGCTATTTATCAGGTTTGTATTGATGTAAATCAAAAATATTTTTTTCAATATGCAAGCAAAAATATTATGGATTTATTGGGCATTTCTGCAGAAGATTTGCAAAATGATTTTAAGCTAATGTATGACAATATACATCACGAAGACCTCAAATACCTTCAACGTGAAGAAAGACGTTCTTTTGAAGATTTTAAGGTTTTTGAGTTTGAAACTCGTTATTATAAACCTGACGACAAGGATAAAACTAATATGCGTTGGCTACATTTTAGGTCTGTGCCACAACGCAAAGAAAATGGAGATACGCTTTACATAGGTGCTTGTACAGACATTACGGAGCGCAAAAAAGCAGAAAATAATTTGCGTGATATTCTTAGTGAACAAGAAAATCTTAACCAAATATTGGCTAACAGAGAAGAGCAACTGGCACATAATGAAGAAGAACTCACACAAATAAATGAAAATCTTTCTAGCCTCAACAATGAGCTTACCAAAACTAATGCGGAGCTTGATAGATTTGTGTATAGTGCCTCTCACGACTTGCGTGCGCCTATTTCTTCAATGCTTGGCTTGCTTAATCTTTGTACTTATACAGAAAATATAGCAGAATTAAGGGAATATTTGGCACTTTTGGAGAAAAGTGTGCGGCGTTTGGACAAATTTATACAAGATATTTTGGACTATTCCCGCAATACTCGTATAGAAACCAAAAGGGAAGAAATCAATTTTAGGAGAATGTTTGATGAGATTTTTGAGCATCATAGTTATATGGATAATGCTAAAAAAATAGAAAAAATCATTCATATTGAACGCAAAAACGCCTTTTTTTCTGATATGAGCAGGCTTAGTATTATTTTTAATAATCTCATTTCTAACGCTATACGTTATGCAGACCATACAAAGAAAAATTCTTATATTGAAGTAACTATATTGATAGAAAAAACAACTACTTCCATAGAAATTAAAGATAATGGCTTAGGAATTGAGCAAGAGCATTTGCCACGTATTTATGAGATGTTTTATAGAGGAAATGAGCAGCTAAATGGTTCTGGTTTAGGGCTTTATATTGTGAAAGAAACTGTTGATAAACTAGGAGGAACTATCAATATAACTTCTAAGGCAAACACAGGAACAACTATCAATATTGTTATTCCTAATTTGGTGTAAATAAGGTTGTCTGAATCACAGATTTTTACTGATTATACAGATGACACGGATTTTTAAGGTAAATTAGAGCGTAAATCTGTGTCATCTTCTAATCCGTTTTAAATCTGTGATTCTTACAAATAAAAAACTAAAACAATCAAAAATGGAAAATCAACCCAAAAATCAGAGAAGAAACAAAATGGTTTTTGTTAATCAAGCAGGCAATAATTCTTTTGATTTTGATAATGAAAGTACCCATTTTATTTTGGCAGCTATCATTGTGGAGAAAGAAAAACAAGCACAATTAACACTAAAAATAGACGAAATTAGAAAGAAATACTTTCAAAAAAAGCCACAAAGTGAAATAAAATCAGCAAAAGTTGGGCAAGATGACGAACTAAGAAAACGTATTTTAGCTGATTTGTTGGAGCTTGATTTTCAAATTTATGCCGTTGTCATTGACAAACAACGCCTTTATGGGGAAGGGTTTCAGTATAAAAAATCTTTTTACAAATTTCTCTGTGGCTTGCTTTATAAAGAACTTTACCGTACCGCAGATGTAGAAGTATGCGCAGACGAGAACGGAAGCCAGTTTTTTGTGAAAGAATTTACCAAATACCTACAACTAAATCATATAAAACCTGATTTGTTTGCACCTTCTAATGCAAGTTTTCAGTTTGCAAGTAGTAAAACGCATAATATTTTGCAAGTAGCTGATTTTGTGGCTGGTACGCTTGCCTGCATACACGACAAACATAAAAAAAGCCCTGATTTTCAAGTGTTTGAGAAAATGCTTTCCAAAAATTTGGTAGGTACAAAGTTTTTCCCAGACGACAAACCTATCCTAGAATATGCACCCACTCAAAAAGAAGAAAATTACGACCCAGATATTGCTTACGCTGCCCTAAAACTCATTTCTACGTACATTAACGACAAAAGAAAATCTACTTTGGAGGAAGAAAAACAGCAATTAGCGTTTTTGAATATTTTGTTATTTAATCTAAGAATTGATTTGAACAAATCTGTACCAACCAAAGAAATTATTAGTCATTTGGCGCAGGAAAGTGATATAAGTGAGCATTTTTTTCGTTCCAACGTCATAGCTAAACTAAGAGATGAAGGAATTTTGATAGCAAGTAGTCAAAAAGGCTATAAAATTCCTGTTTGTGAAAAAGATGTTTATCAGTTCCTAAATCATAGTAATAGCATCATTATCAATATGTTGAGGCGTGTAGAAAAAGCGAGAGAAATGATTGCACTTGCCACAGGAAACAAATTAGATATTTTGGATAAAGAAGAATACCACAAATTGAAAAATTTGTTAGATGCCAAGTAATTGTGAATTTTTAATTGTGAATTGTGAATAAATACAAGATGTTCGTAATCAGATGATTATGTATTTTCAATGCTAAAAATACTTATAATATTGCATAAAATATAATTTACAATTTATAATTTATAATTTACAATTTATAATTCACAATTCACAATTATTTTGTGATTGTACGTTGTTCTATGCGTTTTTCGTAATCTTTTCCTTGATAAATATGTTGCACATAAATCCCTGCTGTATGAATGTGGTTAGGGTCTAGCTCACCTACAGGCACAAGTTCTTCTACTTCTGCAATAGTTATTTTGCCTGCAGTAGCCATCATAGGATTAAAATTTCGTGCTGTTCCTTTAAAAATAAGATTGCCTGCGGTGTCCCCTTTCCACGCTTTCACAAGTGCAAAATCAGCACGCAACCAATGTTCCATTAGGTACGTTTTACCATAAAAATCTCTTGTTTCTTTGCCTATAGCCACTTCTGTACCCACACCTGCAGGCGTAAAAAACGCAGGAATACCTGCGCCACCAGCACGTATGCGTTCTGCAAGCGTACCTTGTGGCAAAAGTTCCACCTCTAATTCTCCTGATAAAAGTTGTCTTTCAAATTCAGCATTTTCACCCACATAAGAAGAAATCATTTTTTTTACTTGCTTCGTTTTTAGCATCAAACCTATACCAAATTCATCTACGCCTGCATTATTAGAGATACAAGTAAGATTTTTCACCCCACTACGCAAAAGTGCCGTAATACAGTTTTCAGGAATGCCACATAAGCCAAAACCGCCTAGCATTAGTATAGCACCATCTTTTATTTGTGCAATGGCAGCATCTAAATCAGTGATTACTTTATTTATCATTTGTTTTGATGTTAATTTTGATGTTGAATATTGAGGAAGTTTTTTTGACAAATGTAAAAGAAAAATTCAAAAGAAAAAACTAAATTTTCACAACCGAGATTTAGATAAGTAAGATATTCTACTGTTGTTGATGTCGCTAACGCTAGAACATCAACAACGGCGGATATCCATTTTCCAATAAAATAAGTTTTGAAATTCAAAAGTACATAATTTTTACTTTCATTCAAAATATGTATCTTTGTGTGCTTATTTGAGTGATTTCATTTTTATTGTGGTTTTGCGGAAAAACAAAAATACACAAATAAGCCCATTTTTCCTAATATTCATCTATCATTGCAACAAAGTTACCTACAATTATTCAATGAAATCTCTTTCAGAAATTCTCCAAAAAATTTCTCCTAAAAATACGCTCCCAAATACGGAAATGGATATTTCTAGTATTTGTCAAGATTCTAGGCAAGTGCAGAAAAATAGTCTTTTTGTGGCTACTCGTGGCACACAAACAGACGGACACACCTACATCTCAAAAGCCATAGCACTTGGCGCAACTGCTATTATTTGTGAAGATTTACCAGCTGATTTTGCTGATAATCAAAAAATTACATATATACAAGTGCAAGATAGTGCAGAAGCATTGGGCGTAGCTGCTGCTAATTTTTATGATAATCCTTCTGAAAAACTAAAACTTGTGGCAGTTACAGGTACAAACGGCAAAACAACCTCCGTAACACTACTTTTCAACCTTTTTAGAGAACTTGGGTATAGTACAGGTTTGCTTTCTACCATACAAAATCAAATCAATGAAGAGGTGATTTTTGCGACACATACCACACCAGATGCGCCACAACTCAATGCTTTGCTTGCTAAAATGGTGGCTGCAGGTTGTACGCATTGCTTTATGGAGGCAAGTTCTCACGCCATTGTACAACGCAGAATAGCTGGAATTACGTTTGCTGGAGCAGTTTTTACGAATATTACCCACGACCATTTGGATTTTCATAAGACTTTTGATGAATATATTAAAGCTAAAAAACGTCTTTTTGATGACTTGCCAAAAACGGCTTTTGCCCTCACCAATGCAGACGACAAACGTGGCGCAGTAATGCTACAAAACACAAAAGCACAAAAATATAGCTTTGGTTTGTATAATATGGCTGATTTTAAGGCAAAGCTAATGGATAATACTTTGCAAGGAATGCAGCTAGAAATCAACCAAAAACAGGTTTGGTGTAGGCTTATTGGTAGATTTAATGCTTATAATTTGATTGGTGCGTTGGGTGTGGCTATGCTTTTGGGTGAGGAAGAGGAAAATGTGTTAGAAGTGCTTTCTAAGCTGCTTCCTGCACAGGGAAGATTTGAGCAAGTTTTCCCAAGTGGGAATTTTGACCAAAATCATCAAAATAATGCTCCTACTGCCATTGTGGACTACGCACATACACCTGATGCGCTCCAAAACGTGTTGCAAACTATCAAAGATTTGAGAGAAGATAACCAACTGATTATTACGGTGGTGGGCTGTGGTGGCAATAGAGATAAAACAAAAAGACCAGAAATGGCTAAAATAGCTTGTCAGATGAGTAATATGGTTATTCTCACTTCTGATAATCCTCGTGATGAAGACCCAATGCAAATTTTGGCTGATATGCAAGAAAACCTCTCTCCTATTGATAAAAAGAAGGTTATTGTGATTGAAAACAGGAAAGATGCCATACAACACGCCACAAAAATAGCTACAAAAAATGATATTATTCTTGTAGCAGGAAAGGGACACGAAACTTACCAAGAAATCAACGGAGTTAAATATGATTTTGATGATAGAAAAATTTTAAGAGCGTTTTTGAATGATAATCAATAAAACATAATGACAATAGAAGATAAAATAACCAAAATAGATACCCTGAAAGCGCAAATAGATGCTTTTGGGAAAATTCCTGTTGATATTCTCAAAAAAATTAACTATAAATTCCGTTTAGAGTGGAATTATCATTCCAATAAAATGGAAGGTGGCACACTCACCAAAGACGAAACTCGCAACGTGATGATAGGCGTGATAGATGTGCAGGGAAAGCCGTTAAAAGACGTTTTTGAGATGAGTGGACACGACAATATGGTTTTAGATGTCTTAAAAATGGCAAAATGGGAGGTAAATATCTCTGAAAAAAGAATATTAGAACTCCACAAAGCCATTATGTATGAAGAAAATCCAGAAAATCAAAACAAAATAGGGAAATGGAAAATATTAAATAATGAGGTTATGAATTATAGAGGTGAAAAATTCACTTTTGTGCCTGTTAGTGAGGTAAAAGAAGCTATGCACAACCTTACAAATTGGCTTAATGCAGAAATAGACAAAATTAAAAGTAATCAAAAAGTAGCCTTAAATCCTGTGTTGCTTGCTTTTGAGTTTCATTTGCGCTATGTAAATATTCACCCTTTTTATGACGGAAACGGCAGAACTGGGCGGATTTTGATGAATATTATTTTGGTAGCTTTTGGCTATCCGCCCATTATCATAAAAACAGATAAAAGAGATGTTTATTTTAAGCATTTAGCTGATATTCAATGTTATAATGGTGATAAAAATTTGTATTTTGGCTTTATGTTGGATTTGCTTTATGCATCTTTGGAACTTGTAAATGATGCTATTCAAGGCAAAAATATTGATGAAGAAGATGATTTGGATAAAAAATTAGCTTTGCTCAAAATCAGCCTGCAAACGCAAGAAGAAACCACGAAAAGAACGAAGGAAATTGTAGAAAATCTTGTAACGAACCTTACAAAAGATAATTCTTTTGTAACAGAAATAGAAAAAGTAGTTAATAAATTTAGAGATTTTTTTACTGAAATATCATTTTCTTATTTTAGATACAAAGAAATAGATGGATTTTTGATGCAAATTGAAGCTGAAACAAATAATATTCATAAATTAGAATTGATATTTTGGCTTAATGGCTTTAAAAAAGCAGGAATGAATGTTTTTGATGTAGATGTTCGTGTTGATTTTGCTTTTGAAGAATATTTTTATACAATTTCTTTTGAAGATAAAAATCACACTATCAAGAAGTTATATCATCAATTGCCTACAACTTCTGAAATAGAAATTTTTGCAAAAATGATAGGAAATGCTATTTATGATGAAATAGAACTTAAATTAGAGCAAGGAGATTGGCTTAATTCTTATCCAACTTAGATTAAAACTATTTCAAAAAATCTCCAAAAAATTGTATCTTTGTCTAAAATTAAATATCAAAAAAATGGTTGCCATAGCAAAAGAAAATATTTTAATGTTTCAGTTGAGAAATAACCTTTATTCTCAACTTGAAATCCCATTGCAAAATGCCATAGAATTGCTTTCTAATGATATAAAAACACTTTTGCTTTCTGATAAAAAAATAGAAAGACAATCAGAGGAAATGCTTGCGCAAGTTTTTAATCTTAGAATAAAAGCCCTAAAATGGCTTTCAGTTAATTCTGATAACAATATTTTGGAAGTAATAAAAGATATTACGCCTCAAATAGAAGAGTTTAGCGAAAATCCACAATTAGAAACGCTAACAGAAAATATTTTGTTTGCTCTGCGTTGTAATAAACGAGTAGCAGAAGGCGTGATAGGAATGCAATTGAAAAATAATCAAATAGAGAATAGCACAAATGTAGCAGGTTTTGGAATGTTAGATATTGACTACAACGTGTTTAAGGCATCACTACAATATATTAATGATGCTTTTTCAGAAAAAATTAGGGCGTTTGTAAATGCGTCTTTGCACATAGAATGGGTGATTTTGGCAACAGATATCATTAGTGAAAGTAAAATGGTTCTCTCTGACGAGAAAATAAATGAATTATGTTTTTTAGTAGTTGATGTAGCACAAGAATATACCGCTCTTGCTATGCAATTAGGCTATTTAGTGCCACGTAGCAAAAAAATAGAAGAAGAAAGTGTTGATTTTGAAGTTGATTTTATCAAAGAACAAAAAGAATTAGCAGATTTAGGCTTGGAAGATTGGATAAACCTTTAAATATCAAATGAGTATAGAAAATTATAAAAATGGTGATGTTATTCAGGTGAATTTGGGTAGCGTAGCAAGAGGAGAAGTCAAAGGACACGAACAAGGTAATAAACGTCCTTGTGTGGTAATCAAAGAGTTTAGTAAACTTGGTTTGCTGATTGTAGTACCATTTACAACAACTCAACTAAAATCTAATTACCCTTCCTACATTACAAAAATACTTCCTACTGAAAATAATGGGCTGACTGAAGATTCTAATGCTTTATGTCATCAAATAAGAACTATTTCTGTTGAAAGAGTGGAGCAAAAATCTGGCGTTTTAGATGACCTTGATTTTCAGAAAATACAAGCTACACTTTTAGATACTTTAGCGTTGTAAAAATTATAAAGAAATATGGAAAATACGTTGTAAAATATTTACAACGTATTTTTTTGTGATTTTAGTAGCAAAAATCTCCAAAAAAATCTTATTTTTGCACTCCAATTTTAAAAATAAAATCAACCTCAACAACAAAAAATGCTACTCACAAAGCTAGAAATAAAAGGATTTAAGAGTTTTGGCGACAAAGTTACTATCAATTTTGATGAGGGCGTAACAGGCATTGTGGGGCAAAATGGTTGCGGAAAATCAAATGTAGTAGATGCCATACGTTGGGTATTGGGTGAGCAAAAAACAAAGGCTTTGCGCTCCGACAAGATGGAAAGCATCATTTTTAATGGTACTCGCAAGAGAAAACCTCTGCAAATGGCAGAGGTTTCTCTCACTTTCAAAAATACCAAAAATTTACTTGCTACAGAATACTCGGAAGTTACAATCACACGCCGTTTGTACCGCACAGGCGAGAGTGAATATATGCTCAATAACGTCAGTTGCCGCTTAAAAGACATTACTAACTTGTTTTTGGATACAGGAATTGGCTCTGATAGTTATGCTATTATTGAGCTAAAAATGGTTGATGAAATTCTTAACGACAAAGAAAATTCTCGTAGAAACTTGTTTGAAGAAGCCGCTGGCATCTCAAAATTTAAGATTAGAAAGAAAGAAACCCTCAAAAAACTTGATGATGCGTCCCAAGATTTGGCTCGTGTGGAAGATTTGTTGTTTGAAATTGATAAAAATCTAAAAGCACTTGAAAAACAAGCTAAAAAGACTGAAAAATACTACAAAACTCGTGAGGAATACAAGCAAGCAAGCATTTTGCTTGCTCAAAAAAGTGTTTCTGAACGTGGAGATACGTTTTTAAGTTTAGGTAAGAAAATTGATGCTGAAAATGATAAAAAACTCCAATTAAATGTACAACTTACTGAAAAAGAAGCAATTATTGAAAAAGATAAAACAGAAATTATCACCAAAGAACAACTTTTGGCATCTCGCCAAAAAGCCCTAAATGAGTACGTGGGGCATATTCGTAATTATGAAAGTGAGAAAAAAATCAAAAACGAACGTCTAAAATTTTTAAATGATAGACAAGTTTCTCTGCTTGATTTGATAGACCAAGACAATCAGCGCAAAAATGAAAATGTTTTAGAAATACAAAAACTTGATAATGATGTACTTACAAATATTTTAATTTTAGACGAATATAAAAAAGATTTAGCAGAAAGAAAAGAAGAATATGAAGACCAACAACAAAAAACTGCCTCTATACAAGCACAAACAGGGATTTTGTTGGCACAATTCAATAAAAAACAACAAGAAAACTACGAATTAAACAAAACTTACGAAATTCGTCAAACACAAAGTTCTTCTGCCAAACAAGAACTAGAAAAAGCCGTTAGTAATGCGCAACAGCGTGCTATGAACCTTAGTGAGTATGAAGATGAGCTTTTTGAGGTACAAGAAGAACTACAAAATACGAAAGATGCTTTGGAAAGGCTTAATAATGAAGAAATAGCTATTCAGGAGCAAATAGAGCAGGTTTTAGCGGAAATAGAGATTGTCAAAACTGCGCAAACGGTGCTAAATAGAAGTATTGATGCCAAGCAAAATGAATATAATCTTACCAAATCTTTGGTTGATAATTTGGAGGGTTTTCCTGAAGCTATCAAATTTTTGAGAAAAAGCGGTCAAAATAGTCAAAATAACCCAAATGGAATAGTTTTTGATGTAAAAACGCCTTTTTTGTCTGATATTTTGAGTTGTGAAGAACAATATAAAATTGCTATTGAAAATTATCTTGAGCCTTTGATGAATTATTATGTTGTTGATAGTGAAGAAGATGCACTTAATGCAATTCAATTACTTAGTGATGCCAAAAAAGGAAAAGCTAACTTTTTTATTTTAGAAGATTTCAATAATTTTCAAGCAAAAAAAGCAGAAAATAATTCAGCAAATAACAACCAAAATAAACCAAAAAATGCCATTTTTGCACTTGAAATAGCAGATTTTGATGTAAAATACCAAAACTTAATGGCGCATATTTTGGAAGATGTTTTTATTGTTCAAAATCTACCTGAAAATACATCAGAAAATAGTAAAGAAAATAACAAAAAAAACAATCAACCTATTTTTATTACTCAAAACGGACAAATCAGCAGGCGCAAATATAGCGTTTCTGGTGGTTCTGTGGGTGCTTTTGAAGGAAAAAAAATTGGGCGTGCCAAAAATATGGAACTTTTGGAGAAAGAAATTATTAGTTTAAAAGAAGAATTACAAGAGAAAAATAACCATCTTCAAAATAAACAAACAGAACTTCAAGAACTTCGCCAAAATACCAAAAAACAACAAATTAGAGAAATTCAGCAAGATTTTGCTAAAATAAATGAGCGTTTTATTTCTGTGCGTACTCGTCAGGAGCAAATGCAAAGCCTTATTACAACCAATCAAACCCAAAAAGAGGATTTGGAGGGTAAATTAGCGGAATTATTAGAGGAAATAGACGAACTTTCTCCTCAAATAAAAGTTGCCAAAATAGAACTTGACACGCTCCAAACAGAGATAAATACTATCAAACAAACGCAAGACTTTGAAACTGAAGCCCTTGCACAAAAATCTGGTGCTTTTAATCAGCAAAATGTGCGTTATTTGCAACAACAAAGCCGTTTAGATGCCATAAAGCAGGAAATTAGCTTTAAACAAGCTAATTTGGATACCGTTCAGGCACGTTTAGACAAAAATCAGCAAGAGATAACACGCATTAAAGATGATATTGAGACACTTAACAACGCATCTGACGAGGGAGACGACACGCTTATAGGTATGTATGAGCAGAAAACAGCTATGGAAAAGGGCGTTAATGAGGCGGAAAAGGACTATTACAAATCTCGTGGTGATATTGATGTTTTTGAGAAAGAAGCAAAGGAAATTCAACGCAATAGAGAACTTACTGACAGCCTTTTATCAGAACTTCAAAATAAGTTTAATGATACCAAATTAAGCCTTGCAGCTATCAAAGAACGCCTTTCTGTGGAGTTTAACGTGGATTTGGAAGACGTGATGCAGGCAGCAAGTGGCATCAAAATCATACAAACAGAAGTAGAACTAAATTTGGAAGTTCAGAAGTTAAAAGGCTATTTGGATAATATTGGCGCAATAAATCCTATGGCGTTGGAGGCATACAACGAAGTCAAAGAACGTAATGATTTTATTATTGCGCAACGTGATGACCTTTTGAAGGCTAAAAACGTGCTTTTGGAAACTATCTTGGAGATTGATACCATTGCAAAGGGTAATTTTATGACTACTTTTGTACAAATAAGAGAGAATTTTCAGAAGGTTTTTAGGTCACTTTTTACAGAGGAAGATACCTGTGATTTGATACTCGTAAACCCTGATAATCCGTTAGAATCTGCTATTGATATTGTTGCAAAACCCAAAGGAAAACGCCCTTTGAGCATAAATCAGCTTTCTGGAGGAGAAAAAACGCTTACGGCAACGTCTTTGCTTTTTGCTATTTATCTGATAAAACCTGCGCCTTTTTGTATTTTTGATGAGGTTGATGCACCCTTAGATGATGCCAACGTGGATAAATTTAACAATATTATACGTAAATTTTCTGCAGAGTCACAATTTATTATTGTTACACACAACAAGCGCACAATGGCATCTACGGACATTATGTATGGTGTAACAATGTACCCAGAAGACCCTGGCGTGTCTAAACTCGTGCCTGTGGATTTGCGTGGACTAGCAGAAATAGTGGGGTAGAAAGGTTTTTTGGAGAATTGAAAAAGCCGAGGAAGCAGGTGCTAGATTTTCTCAAGATGGTAAGTACTTCTTTTTTACAAGAGAAAACAAAAAAAAATGAACAAGATGGCATTTGGAGCATTTACTATCTAGAAACTAAATACTTGCAAATTGAAAAATTATTTAACAACTAAATCTAACATAAAATGAGAACAATTATTTCAGTATTTATAGTCTTTTTTGTAGCATTTTCAGTAAACGGACAATCATTTATTGATGTTTCTAAAACCAAAAAAACAACAATAAATGGAATTGAATTAACTACGGTTGAAGGAAAACCATATACAGGTTTTTTAATTGAAAACTATCCAAATGGAAAATCCAAAACTTGGATAACTGTTAAAAATGGTATAGCGAATGGTCAATGGCAAGAATGGTTAGAAAATGGTAAATTACGTTATAATTCCTATTGGAAAGATGGAAAAGGTCACGGATTATGGCAATACTTTCACGATAATGGCATATTAAAATACGAAGAGTCATACATATTAGATATACCAAATGGTATATCAAGAGCTTATTATGACAATGGACAATTAAAAGAAGATATGTTTTGGTTGCAAGGTAAAAAGCAAGGCGAATGGACATCTTATTCTGAGACAGGTGTTGTTCTAAAAACGGAAATTTATGATGATAATAAACTAATTTCAACTACTAAAAAATAAAAACATCCACCAACTTGGACTTGGCAAAAGTGGGGTAGAAAAGTGATAAATGAAAACAAATCTTTATATTATTTTTATAATAAATTTACTTTCATTATGTTTGTAGAAAGTACGCAGTTGCGTGTATTAACACGTTGCGTGTCATATTAGAAAAATATAAAATGAATAAAATAACAAAAATGATTTGTCTAATTCTCTTATTGACCCCAATAGTAAACGAAATGGAAAATTCAAATCACTTCAAGGAACATTGGAACACGTTTTTACAATCTCTGAAGATAACAAAGGAAATATTTGGTTTGGAGATAGAGATGGTGGTATATGGAAATTTGATGGAAAAGCTATGAAAAATTACACCAAGATAGGACTGACGAGTGATTTTGCGCTCTCAATTTATGAAGATAAAAATGGTAAATTATGGTTTGGAATGACAGATGGAAGCGTATATAAATTAAACGGAGAAACGCTTGAAAAGCAATTTTAAAAAAACAAACATCCAACTTAGGCTTGGCAAAAGCGGGTAAAAGTGCTTTATTTCTATATTGTTAGGTATTTCCACCTAACAACAAAATGCGCTTTTAGCTATTGGATTGAGTAAAAAAACTACAAAAACCAACATTCAAAAGCGCATTTGAAGTCAGGTGGAAACACTTGACTTCACAAAAAAAATTCACAATTTATTCGTATTTTTTGCTTGCTTTTTTCTCTACTTTTGCTGCTTTTTTCTCTTTTGTAGTCTTTGCAGGCTCTTTTTTGACTTCTTTTTTGGCATCTTGTGATTTTCCCATAACGGTATTTATTAGAATTTAGGTAAATGAAATGATTATTTTGGTAATTTCCACCCTTAGGGTGCAAGTAAGGCAAAACTAAAAAAAAATCTACAAAAATCAAACCAAAAAGAAAATATTTCAATAAATTATTTTTAAGCTAAACATTCTTTTTCTATTAATTTTGGGAACAGAAATTAAATAATCTCATCTTTTTATTTTTACAATAACTTAATAATGAATACTTTAAATTCGTACTTCGTACTTCTTATTTCGTACCTCTTCCTTTGGTTGGTGTTTCCAACCAGGACGAGCAAAAATGTATTTTAATTTGTCAGAAAACGTAGGAGCGTGTTTGACATCTTGCCACATAGCCGCCCATTCGTGGAAAATAACCTCTTTTGGGTGAAAAGAAGTAAGGTTTTTGGACAATCCAAAACTAATTTCAACACCTTCTTTCTCTTCTTTAAATGTCCCAAAAATTCTATCCCAAATAATAAAAACCATACTCATATTTTTGTCTAAATACTCTTCATTTGTGGCGTGGTGTACTTTATGATGAGAAGGCGTAACCATAAACCACTCCAAAAAGCCCAGTTTGCCCACGCTTGTCGTATGTACAAAAAAACCATAAGTTTGGCTCAAAGCATATACAAGCAATATATCCAAAGGCTTAAAACCCAAAAGTGCCAACGGAATGTAATAAAAGAACTTATAAAGCGGCTGAAAAACAGAAGAACGGATAGCCACCGTAAAATTAAATTTTTCAGAAGAATGATGTATATTATGTACCGCCCAGAAAAGCCTACAATAATGCTCCCCCACATGCAGGGCATAATACGCAAAATCCTGAATAAATACCAATGTAACCCAATAAGTTGCATTTTGTTGCCATTGAAAAGGTGCAAGATTATAAAAATAAGTAAGTGCTGCAAGCCCAATGACAAAACGCATCACTAAATCCAAAACCACATTCAAAAGTCCCATAAGTGTACTAATAAGCGTATCTTTGAGGTTATAAACTTCCTTATGATTGATAAAATGCCCTACAAAAAATTCTAAAGCAATAAAAAATAGGTAAATAGGTGGCACTGCCCACGCCATAAACGTTTCAAGTGGATTTACTTCGTTCATTGATGAGTAAATGTATGTAAATAAATGTCATTTTGTAGTTACTGGTAGTTAATATTAGGCACAAAAATACGGATTTTTTAGATTTTATGCAAATCTTTTGTTAGTTTGATTTTGAGATTTATTTTTGAGATTTATTTTTGAGATTTAAAATGTTTTTTGATAAAAAAACTTACCTTTGCAGGCGGATTAAAAGCGGATTATAACACCAAATTACATTATCAAATCATAGATTTCTATAAAAAAAAATGACAAACACAGAACCAAAATTACAAAATGATTTACTTTTACGTGCAGCACGCCAAGAACCTACAGAACGTGCCCCAGTATGGCTTATGCGCCAAGCAGGGCGTATTTTGCCCCAGTATAGAGCCGTAAGAGAGAAGTTTCCTAATTTTATAGAATTTGTAAAAACGCCAGAACGTGCCGCAGAGGTAACCATACAGCCCGTAGATATTTTGGGCGTTGATGCAGCTATTATTTTCTCTGATATTCTCGTGATTCCAGAGGCTATGGGACTTGCTTACGAAATGGTGGAAAAAAGAGGTCCATATTTCCCAAAAACTATTCAAAACATTGAAGATATACGCAAATTGCGTGTTTGTGATGGCACAGACGACCTTAGCTATGTAATGGAAGCTATCAAAATTACCAAAAAAAATCTCAATAATAGCGTTCCTTTGATAGGATTTGCAGGTGCGCCATTTACTTTATTTTGCTATATGATAGAAGGAAGTGGCTCAAAGACGTTTTCTAAGGCTAAAAAAATGCTTTATACCTCACCAGAAATAGCTCACGAACTTTTGCAAAAAATAACAGATAGCACAATAGCGTACCTAAAAGCGCAAATAGTGGCTGGCGTTGATTTGGTACAGGTTTTTGATTCTTGGGCAGGTGTGCTTTCTGCGGTGCAATATGAAGAATTTTCGTTGAAATATATTCACCAGATTTGTGATGCCATTACGGAAGTACCTAAAACTGTGTTTGCAAAAGGTGCATTTTTTGCACTAAAAAGTATGAAAAACCTTAATTGTCAGGTAGTTGGGCTGGATTGGAATATGGATATACAAGAGTCTGCCACATCATTGGGAAGCAAAAAAACGCTACAAGGCAACCTAGACCCTTGCGCTTTGTATGGTAGTTTTGAACAAGTAAAGGCAAATACAAAAAAAATGATAGCAGATTTTGGAGATACGCCTTTTATTGCTAATTTGGGACACGGTTTGTACCCAGACACAGACCCAGAGAAGGTAAAATACTTTATAGAAACTATAAAAGAATTTTCTGTAAAAAATAAATAGAAAATAATCTAAAAAATAAAGAATAATACGAAATAAATGTTTTTATTTCGTATTATTGCGTTTGGGACATTTTGCCACCGCACACAGTTTTAAAAGAAATTATGGTCTGTACCGTAGAGTAGCGTAGGTCTGAACATAATCTCTTTTAAAATTGGAATTTCTGTTTTGTATTATTTGGTCAGACCTCCGTTCCACTACGGTACAGACCAATAATACAAAACAGTGTACGGTAGCGAATTAGGACATTACAAAATATCTTTAAAATTATTATATCAAAGATTATGAAACTCAATTTTGATACGGCAATTCAGGAAGTTGCAAAAAAATTTATGGCGCAAGTGAAAGAAATTTCGCCAAATTGCTATTCTTTAGATGTACCTTTTGAACTTCAAGATGGCACAAAACGCTATCAGTACGTATATGCGTGGGTAATTGCAGAGCGTGCCAAAGGAAAAGACTGTTATTATTTCAGTAGCCGTTGCGGTATTATCAATAAAACAACAGATTATTATAATTTGCTTAAAGAAGCAAGTTATGGCATTTATACAAGTATTACTATTGCCACAGACCAAACAGCAAGCGGTGAGCCTTGTGAGGCAGTAGTCATACAAGCTAGCCCCATTGCAGAATACGTTACAAGCGTAGAGGAAATGGCAGTTATTTTGTGGGAAGTAGCAGAAATGGCTGATATTATTGAAGAAAAATACTTTGGAGGAGATAAGAACTAAGTACAAAGTTTGAGGTACAAAAATATTTTTAAATTTCTTACCTCAAATTTCGTACTTTTTTTTGCACCATTCATTTTTTTATTTATATTACGCCATAGAAAAAATAAAATACAGAAAAATACATTATTCAACTATAGACATAACTATTATGAGCAAAAAATTCAGTTTTTTCCATCATTATCTCAATCTCAATGATAGTGATGTGATAATGTCTTACAAAGGTCCAATGTCTGATGTCATTATCAATGAAATCAGCAAAGACATACAATTTAAGCTAATAGAAGACCCAAAAGCAGGCAAAAAAGTCTATGCCATTTTTATGGAACTTGCACAAAATATCTTCTTTTACTCATCAGAAGTTACAAAATTTGGTGAAAAACCCTACCGCATTGGCTCTGTTGTTTTGAATGAAGATGAAGAATATTACACGCTAACGGCAGGTAATATTGTTGATAAAAAATGGATTCCTGTGCTTTGGGACAGATGTGAGATGATAAACTCTTTGGATAGAGATGCATTGCGCCGTATGAAGTTTGACCAAAGAGATAATGGCGAGATGAGTTCTGAAAACAGCAAAGGCGCAGGAATTGGGCTTATTCAGATTGCCCTCACCTCTGCACAGCCTATTTCCATTGAATTTAGGGACATTGATGAGCATAACTCGTTCTTTGCACTTGCCGTAAATATCAAAAAAGGATTATAATAATTGTGAATTATTATAATAATTCATAATTATGAATTGTGAATTAAATGCAATTTTTAATATAACAAAATGATAAGCAACTACTTATAATAATTCCAAATAACAAAAACATCATCAATAAAATCAACATAAAAACAATTATGGAAAGTTTAGAAATTGAAGGAATAAAAAGCACTTATTTCACGCCTCACGTTTCTCTGAACGCAGAAACAGGAGAATGTTTCATCAAAGGAGAATCTTATTTGGAAGATACTTGGGATTTTTACAGACCTATCCTTACGTGGATAAAAGAGTATTCTACCACAGACAAACCGCTTAATTTCACATTTAATCTCACTTATTACAATACAAGTTCGTCAAAATGTTTCTTGGATATTGTAAAACTTCTCAAAGAATACCAAGACAAAGGCGGCAATACTGTCGTTAATTGGTATTATCCAGAAGATGATGAAGACATTATGGAGGAGGCAGAAGACTACAAACAATTTGTAGGCATCAATATCAATATTTTCCCCTACTAATAACTTGCAAATACACCAAAAAAAATTGTAAAAAATTATTTTTTTACAATTTTTTTGGTATATTTGTGACCAGAATATAACAAAAAATCAATAAAATTTACTTTAACTTATACACTAATAACCAAAAATATGCCTAGTTTCAAACGCTATTTTGCTATAATTATTATTTCTTTTGTAGCTTTTTCTTGTCAAAATGTAAAAGAAAGATTTGTTCCGACACCTCTAGAGCCTTATGTAAGCAAACTTATGGTTAAAATTAACGGAGAACCTATTATTGCTGCAACTGCCGTAACTGCTAGTGTCGTTAAGGGAACAGATGCCGCAGGTGAGCCCACGGACGTACTTGTCATTACAGGGGTAGTTTCTGGGAAAAATATTGAACTTAGAATACAGCCTGCTTTAGGTGTAGGCTCAACTGTAAAAAATATTGATGGCATCAATAATGGACTTTCTTATATAGATGGCACTGCTACTTATGCGCCTATTACTGCAAGAAGTACAATGCTTGTGGGTTATTTGGATACCAACCTAAAAGTTATCAAAGGAGAATTTGAAGCAAGACTTACTCAAGTGGGTGGAGCAGGACAGGTTCAACTTTCTCAATGCACTTTTGATGTACAATACTAAGGAATTTTAATAAATATCTTTTTAAACTTCTTGAAAAAACGACATTGTTTTTTTAAGAAGTTTTTTTATGTTCTATACCAAAACACAATGAAATACAGTTTTTTACTTGTTCTTTTATTGCTTTGTAGTGTTGCTGATATACTTTTGGGGTCAGTTTATATCCCTTTTGAAGATATTTTAGCGGTTTTTGTGAAAAACAACCAAGAACTTAGCAAAAACCTTACAGAAAGTATGATTACGCAAAATATGATTATAGAAAATATTGTTTTTCAGTTGCGTTTGCCAAAACTCCTAACTGCTATTTTGGTGGGTGCAGGGCTTTCTGTGGCAGGTCTTCAGATGCAAACATTATTTCAAAATCCGTTAGCTGGCGCATCAGAAATGGGTGTTTCAGCAGGTGCAGGGCTTGGTGTGGCAGTAGTTACACTTACTTCCCTCACGTCTGGGCTTACTTTTGTACGAAACTGGGGCTTTTCTCAAAGTTGGCTAGTCGTAATAGCCGCTATTTTGGGCGCAATTCTCGTAATGTTACTGATTTTAATGCTTTCTTTGCGCCTAAAAAATAATGTAGCCTTACTTATTGTGGGTTTGATGACAAGTAGCGTAGTAATGTCTGTGGTGGGTTTGTGGCAGTATTTTAGTAGCCCAGAGGAGTTGCAAAGCTATATGACGTGGACGTATGGTAGCCTTAGCGGGCTGAACAAAAATCAAGTAATAGTCCTTTTTATATGTGTTTTGGTAGGTTTACTGATAGCTATTACTATTTTAAAACCATTAAATGCTTTTTTGCTTGGTGCAAATTATGCTCAAAGTATGGGTGTACGTGTGCGTAGTGTACGTTTACGTATCATTTTGAGTACCAGTATTTTAGCAGGTGCAATTACGGCTTTTTGTGGTCCTATTGGTTTTGTTAGTGTGGCTGTTCCACATTTGGCACGTACTTGGCTAAAAACAACTAATCATCTTGTTCTGATGCCTATTTGTGCGCTTTTGGGAGCTATTTTGCTTATTTTATGTGATATTTTGAGCAGAATTTTGTCTGAAAATTATATCTTGCCTATCAATGCCATTACCTCACTTTTGGGCGCACCAATAGTTATTTTAATGATTTGGAAGAAAAACTAATGAGTTGTGAATTTTAAATTCCTAATTCTGTATTTCTTAGTGCTTACTTAGTGTGTATTCCTTAATGAACTTAGTGTTAAAAAAAGAAATAAGATACAATAATATTATTTTTCATTATTTTTGTAAATTGATACCGCAAAATCCCACATTATAACACAAAAACAGAAATACGTTTATGAAAGAAGAATTTTTACATTTTGTTTGGCAATATCAATACTTTTCTAGCGTAAATCTCGCTACAACACAAGGAAAAGAGATTATTATTATAGAAAAAGGTACATATAACAATGATGCTGGAGCAGATTTTTCTGATGCAAGTATTCAAATTGGAGAAGAAAAATGGCGTGGAGATGTAGAAATCCATCTAAAATCCTCTGACTGGCACAAACACGCTCACAGCACAAATAAAGCATATAATAAAGTTGTTTTGCACGTTGTTTGGGAAGATGATAATCCTATTTTATATGAAGATAACACCAAAATACCTACGCTCACACTCAAAAATAGGGTTTCTGATAATATTTTGGAGAAATATAAACAGTTTTTCCAAAATAATGAAAGTATTGCTTGTGCAAAACTCTTGGCTGATGTACCAAAGATAACCGTTTTTTCTATGTTAGACCGTTCTGCTATACAACGCCTTGAAAATAAAGCACTTGTAGCAAAAGAAATTTTACGCAATAACAATACTGATTGGGAAGAAACCTGTTTTCAAATGCTTGCTAAAAATTTTGGCTTTAAGACAAATAGTGAGGCTTTTTTGAAACTTGCCAAGCAAACGCCTTTCAAATTTTTCCACAAACAAAGTGATAGTTTATTCCAAATGGAAGCCCTTATTTTTGGTCAGGCGGGATTTTTAGAAGAAATTTTGGAAGATAAAAATAATGAGAATGGAGATGATGATGAATATAAATATTACCAGCAAAACCTCGCTAACGAATATAAATTTTTGAAGAAAAAATATAATTTAGTTGGTTTAGACAAAACTGAATGGAAATTCTCACAGATGCGCCCAGCTAATTTCCCTACGCTAAGATTAGCGCAATTTGTAGCTTTTGTGCAGAAAACACCCCTTTTATTTTCGTTTTTTATTGGTACAGAAACTATGAAAGATTTTGCAAAAACTTTTCATATCCAAGTGTCTGATTATTGGCAAAATCATTATCATTTTGGCAAAAAATCACCTAAAAAAACACCAGAATTTGGCAAATCTAGCACAGAAAACATCATTATAAATACCGTAGTACCAATGCTTGTGTTATTTTCCAAAGAACTAAAACGACCAGATTTGATGGATAGAGCCATTTCTTTTATGGAGAAAATAAAACCAGAAGACAACGAAATAATACGTCAATGGGCTGATTTGGGCATAAAAGCGCAACACGCACTAGACTCGCAAGCACTTTTGGAGCAATATAACAACTTTTGCCAGCCTAAAAAGTGTCTCAACTGCGAAATTGGCAATAAAATCTTACGCTTATGAACGAAAATCTGACACAATACTTAGAATATCTCATTTATTTTATTAATATTATTTTTATTACATCATTTATTGTGCTTCTTGCTCGTTCTCAAAAAAATGCAATTTTATTTCGTTTCTTTTATGCTGGTCTTGGTGCAAAACTCGTATGTAGCGTTTTATTTGGACTTTTATACAAATATTATTACCAAAATGGAGATACTTTTATTATTTTTTCTGATGCCAGTTCAATAGCAAAAATACTAATAGAAAATCCTAAAAAGTACCTTGGAATCTTGTTTTTAGGTGATTTTTCAGGTATTCCTGTGGAGTATTTGCACTCACATTTTATTTGGCAAAGTGCCACTTTGCTAATGTCTCGCATTTTGAGTGTTTTTTGCTTACTTTCTGATAATAATTATTGGCTTGTAGGCATTTATTTAGCGGTTTTTTCGTATATTCCTGTGTTTATGTTGGCAAACAAGTTGGCTGATATTTTCCCTAATGCCAAAAATGCGGCTGCTATAGCGTTTTTGGGTGTTCCTTCTGTTGTTTTTTGGAGTTCTGGAGTATGTAAAGAAACATTACTTTTACCCTTTATTTGTATTTTGGGTGATATTTTTATGCGAAATATTTATGTGAATATAACCACCCACAGCCCCTCCTTGAAAGAGAAAGAGAAAGAGAAAGAGAGGGGAGTTTTTACAAGCAATTATTCAGCTATTTTTAAGGATATTTTGCTGGCAATGTTCTGTTTTCTTATCATTTGGAAATTGAAATATTATTATGCAGGGGTTTTGCTGATTTGTATGTTGTCATTTTTGATTAATTTGTATTTGGAGCGTGTTTTTCTCAAAAAAATCTATCAACAATATCCGTCTTTGAGTTATTTTATGGTTGTTTTTTTGATGTTTATCATTCTTTTTCCCGCTGGTTTTTTGCATTGGAATTTGCAACTTGACAATATTATGGGCGCATTGGTACAAAACCACGACCAAATTTATAAAATCAAGCCACAAGATGCCATACAATTTAATAACCTAAAAGTAAATTGGAGTAGTTTGTTAGAAAATACGCCTTTGGCTATGTTTTCAGGGCTTTTTAGGATATTTTTGTGGGAAAGTAAAACTTTTTTGCAGGCACTCGCAGGCGCAGAAAATTTGCTTATTTTAGGGCTTTTTGTGGCTAGTTTGGTGCGCTGGTGGCAAAATGGCAGGTATTTTTCTACCCTAATTTTTGTAATTTTGATTTATATTACTGTACTTGCGACAATGCTTGCGCTATCTTCACCTAATTTTGGCACTTTGAGCCGTTATAAAGTAGGTTTTGTACCTTTTGAAGTGTATTTGATGCTTTTGGTATTTTATCAGACGAAAGTAAATAAGGAAACATAACTACTTCTAAATCAATAAATTACTATGCAAATAATCATTATTAGTATTTTTTTAATGCCTTTTGTAACTATTATAGGTATAAGGTAACGAGTTGTAAATAAACTCCTAATTTTGTATTTCTTAGTGCCTATTTAGTGTGCATTTCTTAATGTTCTTAGTGGTAAGAAAAAAGCTTTTAGGAACTTATTTACAATATATTACTAAAGTATGTCATACTAGTCTTAAGCTTTATATTTGTTGTTCATACTACTATGTATAGTAGTATGAACAGTATAGTAAGTGCTAGGACTGGGTAGATTATATATTCAACTAATTTTAAAAATATCATTATCAGTATTTTAACTAATTTTGAATGTATAAATAATATAGCCTTAGCACTTA
>JAYUKY010000103.1:0-32155 GCA_043764015.1 Raineyaceae bacterium | reverse complement strand
CATGCAGCTTACTGCCACATCAATTTTGTCTTGCGATGATAACATAATAACCGGAATGGTGTTGTCAAACTCTTTAATTTTGTCAAGTGTTTGCAATCCATTCATGGCCGTTTGTTGAATTCCGTCTAAATGATAATCTAAAATAACTAGGTCGGGTTTTTGATGTAAATTTTCGATGCAAAGTTCGCCCGTTGCAAAAGTTTGAACCGTAAAATGATCAAGTTGTACAAAGTCGATTTCTAATAATTTTAAAAACACAGCATCGTCATCAACTAAAAACAGACGTAAAGTAGTGGTGTTGGTCATTTGGTTTTATTTTTTATAAGTAGTATTTCTTCCCGCAATTCTTCGCATGATTGTGTTAATATTGCGCCTAGCTCGGTAATTAAAGCCCCGGCAATTTCTGAGGTTTGCATAGCAAGTGCATACTCTAGAATTTTTTGAGCCATTTTTTCAAAGCCAATATCAATTCCCATTATCGAAAACGAAGGAAGAATTTTATGAACCGATTTGTGCAATAAGTCCCAGTCGCGATTTTGAAAACTCAAATTCATCGAAGCTATCAGCGGCGGGGTTTGCTCTAAATATAATGCGATCATTTCGAGCATAAGTGCCGAATTCGATTTGGTACGTTCGTTTAAATAATTTAGATTAATATATCTTGTTTTTCCTAAAATTACTTTTTTAATAATAGCATGTTTTTTATTTACAATATTTTTTTTTACTAAAGCTACAATTTTGGTATACAATAATTTTTCGTCGATTGGTTTGGCTAAATAATCGTTCATTCCGGCCTCTTTACACTTTGCTAAATCTACGGTGGTTACATCTGCGGTTAATGCTAAAATGGGTGTGTCGAGTTTCAAAATGGTACGAATGTGGTTTGTTGCTTCAAAACCATTCATCTCGGGCATTTGCAAATCCATCAAAATAATATCATAAATATTGGTTTCCAATTTTTCAATGGCAAATTTACCATTGCTTACGACCTCGTATTCAAATCCAAAATCAGCTAAAATAATTTTAATTAATAATTGATTTAAAACCACATCTTCCGCTACTAAAATACGCAGTTTTTTGGTATTTTCATCTAATTTTAATATTTCTACTTCTTCTGCTATTTTCACATTGGTTTTCTCAAATGGCATAATAAACCCAAATGTTGAACCTTCCCCTATCTTACTGCGAACACTAATAGTTCCGCCCTGAAATTCTACTAACTGTTTCACGATGGCAAGCCCCAGCCCTGTGCCGCCATAAAAGTTGGAAATATTGATTTCTGCTTGTTCAAAAAGATTAAAAACGGTATTTATTTTGTCGTCAGCAATGCCAATTCCTGTATCAGTAATGGCAAATTCAATAGAAATATTTTTTTTATTTTCCTTTTTTATTTTAACACTTAACCTAATTTCTCCTTTATGTGTAAATTTTATGGCATTACTCATCAGATTTAAAATAATCTGATTGAGTTTTGAAGAATCACCTACTAACATTTCTGGTATTTCTGGGGCGTATTCGCTCACAAGGGCTAAATTTTTTTCTTTTATTTTCAAATCAAAAGAATGTAGCATTGCCCTTATTGACTTGCGTATATCAAATGGTTGTTTTTCAAATGTCATTTTACCAGCATCTACTTTTGCCAAATCAAGTATATCATTGATGAGTAAATTTAGAGAATTGCCACTTGTTTTTATAGCCTTTGTATATTCTTTTTGTTTTTCTCCTAAATCAGTTTTCAGCAACACATTTGCAAAGCCTAAAATAGAATTTAGGGGCGTTCTTATTTCGTGGCTCATATTTGATAAAAACTGTTGCTTTGACTTAACAGCATTTTCAGCAAATTCTTTTGCCTTAATCAATTCTATTTCAAGTAGTTTCTGTTCGTGAACATCAAAACCAACGCCAATATAGCCCATAAACTCCCCATTGGGCAAATAACGTGGATTTGCCTGCACGGCAAACCACCTGTATTCTCCATCATACCGCCTAATACGAATACAAGGCAAGTGATAAGGCAGACGTGCTTCAAAAGCGGGTACATACACCTCCATAATTGGCTGTACATCATCAGGGTGTATAATGTTGTCCCAAGCTCTGTCAAGTGCTTCTTCCATTGTTTGTCCTGTATAATCCAACCAATGTTTATTCCAATAACTGATATTAGCTTCTGCCGTTGGTTCTATGATAAATATGTTCAATGGTACATTGTCAGCCAACAAACGGAAACGCTCTTCACTTTCTTTTACTTTGATTTTAGCTTCTACTTGCGGTGTTACTTCATTAGCTAGTATTGCTACGCCTTCTATTTCGCCATACAGATTGCGCTGTGCTTGGTAGATAAAATTATAGTGCATTAACTGTTGTTTGCTGTTGCGTAAAAGGGTGATAGGCATCTCATAGGCGTGTATTGGCTCACCAGTTTCATACACACTTTGTATCAATTTATCAAAACCTTGTTCAGAGGCTTCAGGTAGCACTTCAAACAATGATTTGCCAATAACATCTTTTCCCTTGCCCCACGTTTCTATAATAGCATCATTAGCAATTTCAATAATCATCTCTTTGCCTTTAAAAATAGCTATCATTGAAGGAGAAGTATAAACCATATTATGAAAACGGAATTCACTTTCTTTTATTTTTTTATAAGCAATGACTTGTTCTGTTATGTCAGTTGCAAAAACAATAATACCAGAAATACTGCCATCATTTTCTTTATATGGCTGATAGATAAAATTAAAATAAACGGTTTGAGTTTCTCCGTTTTCACGCATAAAATGGGTAGGTTGTTCTTTTCCGTAGTGCGTTGTGTGGTTGTGCAATACATCTAACAACAAATCCATGAAAGGTTGGTCTTTCATTTCGGGCAAAATTTCTAAAAAAGGTTTACCCAATGCTTCTTTTCCTACATTTAATATTTTGAATGATGGTTCATTGGCTACATCTAAAACCATATTTTCTCCTTTCAAAATTAAAATAGGAGACAATGATTGTTCTACCAAACTACGAAAGCGTTGTTCACTTTCTGGTGAGTCTTGTTTATCAGATTTAGAAGATTTTAAGTAGCTCAATTCAAGTTCTAATTCCTTTATTCTATTTTCAAGTTCTTTCTTTTTCATTTGTTAAATTTGGCTAATTAGCTTTTTGTAGTGTTCCGCCGTTATTAGGTGTTTTAGCATAGCCATACATTCCAAAATGTATATTTAGGCAACGACATTGATAAATTGTATTTAAAACTTCGTAGCCGCTTGATTTATCAAGTGGTGTTTTGTGACAAAAGACAGTGTAGTGCAATGTATTCCGCATCACTTATGCTGTGAAGTTAGCGAGTGAGTTTTTCTCTCTACCATTTGTTTTGTGCCAAAACAGCGTTTTGATAAATCAAACGCCTACAAAATACAAAATACCAATGTCGTTATCTAATTGTAGAGATAAGGCAATGCCTTATCTGATTCCAAACAATGCATTCAATTTGTTGATATTTTAATTGATGTAATATATTGTATATCAGTTATTTACATCTTAAATTATTTGTAAAGGGTCTGTCAAAAATCTATATTAAAAAATACCTTTGTTGGTGTCTTAGCGCAGCGACACCAACAAAGAGCTGCAACAAACTAGCGGGACGCTTGTATTTTTTGTTTGTGCGTATTGTTCTACGTAATTCGTTGTTGGTGTCGCTACGCTAAAACACCAAACAACGGCGGTTTTTTGATACCTTTTGCAAAAAAAAGATGCTATAACTATTTGATTACAAGAGTATTATATTCTATTTCTTAATAACAATTTAATTCACAATTCCTAATTATTTCAAATCATATCTAAAAATAGGGTGCAAGCTTTCTTGGTCGTCCAGCATCACATCTAAATCCTTAATAAGTCCTGTTCCCATATCAAAAACCCAGCCATGAACGCTTAACTCACGTTTATTCCACGCTTTTTGCACAATAGAAGTTTCTGCCAAATTGCGTACTTGCTCTTGTACGTTGAGTTCTACGAGCCTGCGCCCACGTTGCTCTTCATTTTCTATGGCATCAAGTTCTTTGTAATGCGTAAAATACACTTCTTTGATGTTATGAAGCCATTTATTCACCAAACCAAAATCTTTGTTGCTCATAGATGCCAGCACGCCCCCACAACCATAATGCCCACACACAATAATGTGTTGCACGTGAAGTACTTCTACGGCATATTGCAAAACGCTCATCAAATTAAAATCATTGGTAGAAACCACATTGGCAATGTTTCTATGTACAAAAACATCACCAGGCTCAAGTCCTGTAATTTCTTCTGCTGGCACTCTGCTATCAGCGCAACCAATCCAAAGAAAATGCGGACTTTGTCCTTTTTCTAAGTCTGCAAAGTAGTTAGCATCAGTTTTGAGGCGTTCTTTTACCCATTCTTCATTATTTTGAAGAAGTTTTTGGTATATTTCTTTTGAAACTGGCATAAGTTTTTTAGCTTTTTTTTATTAAGTTGAATTTTTACGAAATTTAGGAAAAAATGTGGAAATGAGCGTATTTTTTATTGTTTTTTGTGAAATTTAGATAATTTGTTGCAAAACAGTATTTTGTTGTTTGGTGAGGACACCAAACAAGGCTAAACCCACGTTTGGTGTCCCTACCAAATATTTCACCCCAGATTTTTGAGAATATTTAAAACATAATTAATTGGGACAACATACCCACAGAAAGTGCCTTTATCGTTCAAATTCTACATTTATTATGGAAAATAGGCGGAACAATTCAGTATGTTAAAATAAATCATAAAATAAAAAACATATATATCTTTTAAGATTGAAAACCGTCCATAGTATTGATATCATAGAGTTGAATTTAACCAAGTCTTACCACAACTATTATATGTAATAAATTTAAAAAGTAAAGTTGTTTAATCTCAATTCTTAAGATAACAAAAAGTCCCTTAAAAACTCCTTAAATTTATGTTTATATTTCAAAAAAGTGCTTTTGGGGTTTTATCAATTTTTGTGTAATATCTTTCGTATTTCTCACGTGTATATTCCAAAAAATAACGTATTTTTGTATTTCAATTGTTAAATAGTTTAAAAATTGCGGTCTGACTTAACCATAGAAACAAAAATTATATCAAAGCAACGAAATAACAATGGAAAGGGTAATTTTTTAAAAAATACTACAATTATGGCATTTACAGATTATAAAGATCTAACTATTTTGAAGGCTAAACATCCTCAAATTATTGTTAATTTAGAGAATTTTATTCCTAATTTGCCTGAAATAAATATAAAAACCTCTTTTCAAGAGGATATAAACCTTAATATTGAAACCTATCGTAGCAATGAAACACTTGCTTGTGAAACACTTGTATCACCTATCTTACGTTATGTTTGGCTTAATATGTATTTGCGAGATATGAATATGTGGAGTCATCAAGGAATTAAATATGATGATGATTTGTGTGGCGTGCCTGATTTTATGTTTACACAACTTGACCAAAAACAATACGAAATCATTTCTTATCCTATCATTACAACAGTAGAAGCAAAGTCAGATAATTTTGTGGAAGGTTGGGCGCAATGTATAGCGCAAATGCTTGCGTGTCAGAAACTTAATACTAACCCAAATGTTGTTATTTTAGGAATTGTTACAACTGGCAAACTTTGGGAATTTGCCAAATTAGAAGGAGATATTGTTACTAAAAATACCTCTGCTTATGGTGTAACAGAACTTGCAAAACTCATTACTATTTTGGATTATTTGCTGGGAGAAGCAAAAAAACAACTTTAAATAAGAGATTTTAAACTATGAAAATTAACCAAAAATTCAATCAACTCTCCAAATCAGCCTATATTTTTTATATTGATAATCATAAAAAATATACTGATTTTAACGTATTGGGGCTTTATAGGTCTATTTTGGAAAATGAAAAACTTTTGCTTGATGAGAAAATAGCCATTAGAGATTATGCAAATACGTTTTTTCAGAAAACATATGACTTTTTGCAACTAAAAGATGTTAGCACTTATTTTGATTTGACTGTTTTGGGACGAGAAATGACCAAAGCTGATGAAAATCAACTTATCACAGATATACACAATTTCCAAGAGAAAACACTCAAAGATAAAAAAATAAAACATAGAAATTTTGGAGATTATTCTAAGCATAATTGCGGTAATGAAGATTGCAAATTTAACGGAATAATGATAAAACAAGGCTCATATTTGGCAGAATCAACAATGCACTTTAATAATGACAATACAAATTTTTATTGTGGAAGTACAACATCAGAAAAATATAAAAAAGAGAGAAAAACTAAAAATAAGCTAATTGAACAAGAACTGGAATTGGAGTAAAAGGACATTTCTGTGTTGTTAGGTGTTTCCTCTTGACAACAACAAAAAGTAAAAAAAATAATTTTGAAATATTTAAATAAGATGGAAAATACATATACGGATTTTAATGAAGTCAAAGAGAAATACCCTAATGAATGGGTGCTTTTGGGTAATCCTGAAATGAAAAACACCTCTATTTTGGGTGGAATAGTTGTGTATCATAGCAAAGATAAAAAAGAAGTTTGTTATATTGGTAGAAATAAAACGGCTGATTTTGAAACAGTTACTATTGCTTTTGCAGGGAATTTAAAACAATCTCGTAAAATTGGAATACTGAAAAAAATATGAAAAACTTTGCTTTTGAACTTTTAACAGATGAAGATGTAATTATTGTAAATGCTTCTATTTCAAAGAAATATAAATTTCGTCTTGTGCTTGATACTGCTGCAACACACACCACAATAGATAGTAATGTTTTATATTTTTCTGGATATGAACTGAAAAATAGCAAAGGAGAACAGGAAATAGAAACTTCAAATGGAATAATTGTTGTAGAAACTTATGATTTGGAGCAACTAGAATGTTTGGGAATTATTAAAACTAATTTTGAAGTACAAGTTTATGATTTTTTGGCTCACGGAATTACCTCTGATTATGATGGTGTTATAGGTATTGATTTTTTGAGAGAACATAAATTTTGCATTGATATACCCAAAAATGAAATAAGTATTGACATTTAAAATATCAAAAAAAGATAGAAAAACTAAAAATAAGCTAATTGAGCAAGAACTGGAATTGGAGTAAATTGAATAACTAAAATAACTAAAATCTTAATTATCAATAATTTTCCTGTGTTGTCAGGTGTTTCTACCTGACAACAAGCGTGCTTTTAAATCTTCGTTTTTAGGAAAATACAAAAGCGCATTATTGAAGTCAGGTGGAAACACCTGACTTCACAAAAAGCAAAGTATGCAAAAAAATAATTAAAAACTATGTTAAAAAACCTTTTTTTTTCGTTGTTGATAGTGCTTTTGTGTGGTTGTTCCACCAAAATCTATCAAAATACAACGGCACAATATAATGGCTATTTCTTAGCAAAAGAAAAAATGAAAGAAGCTGAAAAAAAGCTCTTTGATGCCCGTAAAGATGATTTTAATAAGCCTTTGCACGTTTTTATTCCTACTGATACAAATCAGCAGAAAGGAATGAGCAAAGATTTTGATTTAGCCATCAAACACGCCGCTTTTGCCATAGAACGCCACCCAAAAAGTAAGTGGATAGATGATGCTTATTTGCTTGTGGGCAAGTCTAGGCTTTATTTGCGTGATTTTGCCAATGCCACAAGTACGCTCAAATACCTCAATGTCAAGTTTACGGAGCAAGCAACACGTCAGCAAGCCCTAATGACGTTGATGTTTTTGTATGCAGAACGTAATGAGTTTGCACAAGCAGAAGAAGTCAAAAATTTACTTAAAAAGAAGAAAATTGAAAAATCAAATTATGATGATTTTTATCTTATTCAGGCGCATTTGTACCGTGAAAAAAAGGATTTGGAACGTACTCGCAAAAGCCTAGAACTTGCTATTCCTCGTATGAAAAGAAGTGAGCAAAAAGGGCGGATTTATTTTCTTTTAGGGCAAATTTATCAACAACAAGAAAAGCCGGCTGATGCCTACAAAAACTTTAAAAAGGCGCTTAAATGTAATCCAAACTATGAATTACGTATGCAAGCAACGCTTGGCGTTTTGCAAAATAGCCCTGAAAACCGTTCAGAAAAAAGCATTGAAAGAAAACTAAAAAAAGCACTTAATGACGAGAAAAACATTGAATATCAAGATATTATTTACAATAAATTAGCTGATTTTGAGCTAAAAAGAAAAAAGACAAATGATGCTGTAGAATACCTGCTTTTGGGCGCAGAAGTAAGCAAAGATGCAAATAGAAAATCTTATCTGTTTTTGCGTATTGCGGAGCTAAATTATGAGAAATTGCGCAAATATGTCATTGCAAAATCTTATTATGATTCTACAATGATTGCTTTGCCAAAATCAGAAGAACGCTACGAAAAAATAGCTAAAAGAACGCAAAATCTCAAAGAATTTGTAACGCATATCACCGTTTTTGAAAGTGAGGATAGTTTGCAACGTCTTGCGCAAATGCCTGAAAATGATAGAGATAAATATTTAACAGACGCTATCACAAAAGAGGTAAAACTTACTTTCGCAAAAGATAAAAAACGTAAAGAACGCATCAGAAAGCGTGAAAATACCACGTTTACAGATGGTGGAACACTTGTGAGTGCCACGCAAAGTTTAGCTGCTTTTTATTTTGATAATATCCAAACAGTGAACAAAGGTAAGTCGGATTTTATCAAAAAATGGGGCAATAGACCACTTGTAGATGGCTGGCGTTTGCAATCTCGTGTGGCACTCGTAAACCCTGCGGATTATGCCCAACAAACGCCACTCAAAAATATTCAACCAAAAGAAACATCAGAAAATGACCTTATCAACGAAAAAGTAGAGAAAATAAAGAAAGATTTGATAAGTAAATTACCCAAAACACAAGAGGAAAAAGCAGCCTCTTTGGCACGTTTGGAGGTGGCTATGTATGCGCTAGGCAAAATTTATAATTTTCAGTTGGACGAGTACAAAGAAGCAGAAATAATGTATAAGAAGTATTTGGAGAGGTTTTATACCGCAAAAAATGCACCAGAAGTGCTTTATTTGCTTGCTATGCTTTACAAAAACCAAAAGAATGAAACTGCTATGAATGAGCAAGTTATGAAACTAAATAGAGATTTTCCTACTTCTAATTTTACTAAGATTTGGGGAAATCCTAATTATATGAGCGAGCAAGAAACGCTTAATAAGACCATTCACGCTATATATGAGCAAGCGCATACACATTACCGTTTCAAGGAATATCCACAAGCACAAGCTAAAATTTGTGAATTGGTAGAAAAATACGCTGACAATGATATTTCTGATAAAATTATGTTTATGGAAACGCTTTGCGCAGGTAAATTGCAACACAAAGACATTTATAAAATGGAATTAGAGCGTTTTGTGCGTACTTTTCAGCGTGGACAACTCGCTGACGTAGCGAAGCAGATACTTGCAGAAATCAATAAAAAGAAGTAGAAAACTCCCTAAAGTGGGAATAAAATCAAATACAAAAATACAAAAAAGTCTTTCCAAACTTGGAAAGGCTTTTTTTAGTTATAACATTGCTTGTATGTATTCTTTTATTTTTCTTAAAATAGCAATAATTTTATAAATATTTTCATCAGAAGCATTATAGGCGTTACTTACGGCATATTCGTTATGATTGAGAACAACAAAAAACCAACTTCTACCCAACACATAACAGCCGTAAATAGGATTTTTATCTTCATTTTTTACTTGCGCTACAAGCATTTCAGAAAGAAGTTGCCCTTTGGGGTCTGATGAGCCTTTTTTAGTTTCTTGCTTGTACTCGTGAATAAAAAAATAAGGTTTCGTGGGTTTTTGTTTGCCTTTTGCTAATACAAAATCAACCCTACCGCCTATTTCTATGCCTTTTACAGTTGCAGAAATTGAGCGTTGTGAAAACACTTTGCAATCTGTAATATTGTCATAATCAACGAGTAATAATAAGGGTGCAATAAATTGCAACTTCAATTCATCTTCATTCCAAAAATCTGCGTTTTTGAATAGTTTTATTTTAATGGTTTCTGCTAGTGCGGTTTGATAATCCTCAAGTGTAATAGTAGTAGATTTTAGCCAATCCTCCAAAAGAGGCATTTGATATGATTGCGTAATATCAAAAGATACTTCAATATCCTGCGTTTCCCAGTTTTCAAAATTTCTCATAATATTTGTGATTTAATTTCTTTCGCAAAGATAAGATTTATTTAGTTCCAAAACGCTCAAAAATACAATTTTTTGACTTCAAGATACAATAAAAAGCCTTTCCAAACGTGAAAAGGCTTTTTAAATTATGTCGTTTTAGTCAATTTTGCTAGTGCTTCTGCCACTTCATCAGCAATAGTACTCTGGAGCGTTTCTATTACTTCCTTTTTCTCAAAAAATTATTGGTTGTGTTTTCATTGATTATATCATTAACTGTGTTAAGTAATTGAGCTTATTGAATGGCACAAAATCCTAAAGGTGTAAGTTGGTTAAAACTTTGAATATCAAAAGGTTACACCCTTAGGGTTTATCCGTTTTAATAAGTCTTATTACTTATAAAGATTATTAAATGCTTAAAAATAACCGACTGTAATAATTCTTATTCCAAAAATACTGACCAATATGAGCATAACGAAACCATAAATAAACTATAAATGACACCCATATTGAACTTGAAATAAGAATAATTATAGCTATATTTTTAAGTGCAAAGAATATATATACAAAGGATGCAAAGTTACTTTTCGCAAGGTTACTTATAATTTATTGATAATGAGGTATTTATACTTTTTGTTTAATTCTAAACAACTTCTTAATTTAGAATATCACACATATTGATTTTTGGAGATTCTTTTTTACTTTTATTCCACACTTTCACCAAGCAGCGTTCCACCAGAGCAATTTGTTACCAAAACATTGACATAATCTCCTTTTTGATGTCGTTTTTTGGCAAAAATAACTACTTTATTTTGACTTGTTTTTCCTTGTAAAAAATCTTCTGATTTCTTAGAAAAACCATCAACCAAAATCTTATGCACTTTACCAACATCTAACAAATTTCTCTTATACGACATTGCCCTCTGAACGGCTATAACTTCTTCCAAACGGCGTTTTTTAGTTTCCAACGGAATATCATCAGCCAGTTTTTTTTCTGCAGGCGTGGCAGGACGTTCAGAGTAAAAAAACGTATAAGCATAGTCATATTCCACCAAATCAATGATAGAAAGCGTATCTTGGTGTTCCTCTTCTGTTTCTGTACAAAAACCAGTAATCATATCAGAACTAATAGCACAAGTATCTCCCAAAATGCGTCTAATAGCCGCCACACGCTCCAAATACCATTCTCTATCATAAGTGCGGTTCATTAGTTTCAAAATACGAGAATTACCACTTTGCACAGGCAAATGAATTGATTTACAGATATTTTCGTACTTTTTCATAGTATAAAGCACTTCATCTGTAATATCTTTCGGGTGAGATGTAGAAAAACGCACACGCATATCAGCCGACATAAGTGCCACTTTTTCAAGGAGTTGTGCAAAATTTACAACTTCTGTATTTTCCAGCATTACGCTAGCATTTTCACTTGTTTTTAAGAATTTTTCATATTGTTTGGACGAAATGATTTTTTCATCAGAAGTCCAAAGGTAAGAATCCACATTTTGACCCAATAAAACCACTTCTTTAAAGCCATTATCAATAAGTTCCTGCACTTCTTTGAGGATAGAATAAACGCTTCTGCTACGCTCACGCCCACGTGTGTAAGGCACAACGCAAAACGAACACATATTATCACAACCTCTCATAATAGACACAAAAGCACTAATTCCGTTGGAATGTAGGCGTACAGGCGCAATATCTGCATACGTTTCTTCCCTAGAAAGAAAGACATTTACACCTTTTTCTCCATCATCAACTTTCCCCACAAGATTGGGCAAATCACGGTAAGAATCAGGTCCTGCGACAATGTCTACCATTTTTTCTTCCTCTAAAAGTTGTGTTTTGAGGCGTTCAGCCATACAACCAAGCACGCCAATAGTAAGCAACGGATTGCGTTTTTTGTAACCCTTGAGGTGCATCAAACGAAAACGTACTTTTTGCTCTGCATTATCACGAATAGCGCAGGTATTTAGGAAAATAACATCAGCATTTTCGGGCTTGTCTGTGGTATCAAAGCCGTTTTCGTGCATAATAGCTGTAACAACCTCGCTATCAGCAAAATTCATCTGACAGCCGTAACTTTCAATATACATTTTGCGTGTCTTGCCCGTATTTTTGCTCACAGAAATACGAGGAAGCTCACAAGCTTCCGTATCAATGTCTATTATGTCTATTTCAGAGATGATTTGTTTCATTTTTTTGTAAAATTATTTTCAATAGATTTCTAAAAATCAACTTTAAAATTCTAATTGTAGTGTTGTTTGTTTAGAAATTATTTGTTTTTTATTATTTGATAATGAAGGAATTACGTAATTTGAGATAAATATTTCCTTTCCTAATTGGTCTGAAGTTTTGGTTTGATTACGCATTCCATACATCAAATCCCATTCTGTAATATGCGCAAAAGAAAACAAATCTTTGATATATTCACAATTATCATACGTAATTAGCCAATTATGAGTACATTTTTTCATTATTTCTGAAAATCTTTCGTGGTCAAAATCTTTGTGTAATATGCCTTTTTTTCCATAAAGAGCTGATTTTGTAGCAGAAAGATAGGGTGGGTCTAAGAAAATAAATACATTTTCACCTTCTTTTTCCACGACTTCTTTATAATCATTATTAGTAATTTCTATTTCTCTAACTACTTGATTTAGAAGCTCTAAGCGTTCAATACTTGTAGTAGTAAAACGGTTTTGAAATGCTTGCTCCGAAAATCCGCCTGCTTCTGTCGTCCCTGAAAACGTAATTCTATTAAAAACAAAAAATGCACTTGCTTTTTTTATATCATCAAAATCAGCTATATTTTTACCTAAAAATTGGTGTAATTCTTTACCGTTTTGATATTCTTTTTTCCATGTATTCACTTGATTTATAACACTTTCCAAATCTTTCTGCACATATTCCCAAAATTTATATAATTCAAAATACAAATCATTTATCCAAAATTTTTTATCTGGATAAAGTTGTTTGAGTGTCAAAAAAACAGAGCCGCCACCCACAAAAGGCTCTCTAAACTCCTCAAAAGCAGGAACAAGAGGAATTATTTTTTCTATGGCTCTACTTTTGCCACCTGGATAGCGTAAAGGGCTTTTTATCATTACTTATCCTTTGTTTAAAATAACTAAAAAATTATTAATATTTGCTTCTTCAAAAAGTAGTTCTATAAAATTCCGTTGTACTATTTTTATATTATTTTTCTTATAAAATTCTTCTATTTCACTTTTTTTATGCTTAGAACTGATTTCAGAGTTGATTTTTGCAGAAGTTAAAAGTAAAATAGGACTTGCATTATAAGATTTTTCTTCTATTTCAATATTCTGAAAATTGCTATACAAAATCATTTTTAAAAGTCCATCTTTTATATCACTTTTACTTGGTAAAATGCTTGATTTTGAGTGCTTGGCTTCTATGAGTTTGATATTATCTTTTTCAATTAAAATTTCATCAACAGTCAAAAAATATTGCCCACCTAAGTAATTAGTAATGGTTATTTTAGATTTTGTCAAAGTTTGTAGGCTTTCTTTTGGTTGTAAAGTTACAAATTCTCTACTTTGAGCATCTTTTGCTTTTTTGCGAGAAAATACCATAAACTCCTCCAAACTGTTTTTAATAACTTCCTGAAAACTATCTATACCTTGCTCATTGTGCATTTTTACGCCCGTTTTCTTACCAATTTCAGCATAATTACTTTTCACATTGTCAATAATATCACTAAAATTATCATTTAATTCTTTCAAATTCCAATGCAATGCAGAACTATGATAAGCAGAAATTTCATTTATTTTATTGATAATATATTGATTATCAAACTTTTGATTAGTGATTTTATTTTTATATCTTTTGCTTTTTTCTGCTGTGTTATAATACGCCAAAACCACATAAACATCAAGTAAAGACATCAAAGAAATAGTATCCCATTGAATAAAATCTCTATCTCCATCAAAACCTTCATCTTTCACGATAGGAATAACTGTTATTTTCTTACCATTTGACAACGTATTATAAACTCTCTCATACGGATAGGAGCGTGTACGCTTAGGAGAAACCCATTTTGAGATAGCAAAATTCACCTTTTTATCTTCAATAATGCAAGAAGTCGGACAAGTATTTATATCAAAATTCTCTAACATTATTTTTTCTAAATCATTAGTGAGATAACTCTGATATTTTATACCTGTAATAGTGGCATTAATTTGCATTTTCTGTGTTTTTAGTTTCTAAAATTCTGACTTATTTAGCTCACACTCAATGACCTCATAATCATCTTTGGTAAGTTTTGCATCAGCATTTTCTCCAAATTCCTTGATAGCTTTTGTATAGGCAGCTTTGCTATCAAAAACACCTAAAAACAGGTTTTCATCATCATCTGGGGTTGCATCAGTACCCGCAAAAATATTTATAAGATATAATTTCATTTGATTGGATATTTTAGAATTGTTAATTGGTTGTTTTAAGAAACACAAATATAGACATTTTTTTTAGGATTTTTAATAAAGCATCAATTCACGTTGTATTTATCTGTGCATCTGTGGCAATTAAAATTCAATTGTATACACTTTTTTACTACATTTGCATTATTAAAATTAAACTAAACTTTGAGAATGAAAGCACTTGTTTTAACAGAAATAAATACCATTCAATTACAAGAAATTCCTACACCTACACCTACGAGTGGGCAGGTACTTGTGCGTATTAGTGTGGCTGCGCTCAATAGGCGAGATGAATGGGCAAGAATAGGAATGTACCCTGGAATGACTTATAACTGTGTTTTGGGGGCTGATGCCTGCGGAACTGTGGTAAAAATTGGGGCAAATGTCAGTGCAGAATGGCAAAATAAAGAGGTTATTTTTAACCCTAACCGCAACTGGGGCGACAATCCAGAAGTACAATCAAGCACTTATAATATTCTTGGAATGCCCTCAAACGGCACTTTTAGTGAATTTATCATTATTGATGCTGATAGACTGCATTTAAAACCGACTTTTCTTACCCACGAGCAAGCAGCGGCACTTCCTTTGGCGGGTCTTACAGCTTTTAGGGCAGTTTTCAAACGTGGAAACATCAAAAAGAATGATAAAGTGCTTGTAACAGGTATTGGCGGAGGTGTAGCGCAAATGGTAGCACAGATGGCGCAAGCAGTTGGCGCAAGTGTGTATGTAACGTCTGGAGATGATAAAAAACTTGATTTTATGAAAAATTTAGATATCTTGGGTGCAAACTATAAAACTCCAAATTGGCACAAAGAACTCCTTAAATTCCCTGAAATAGCACAAAATAACGGTTTTGATGTAATTATTGATAGTGCAGGTGGAGATGATTTTAACTTGCTTTTGCGTAGTTTGCGCCCCGCAGGAACGCTTGTATTTTATGGTGCAACACTTGGAAGTCCACAAAAACTAGATATGCCACGTATTTTCTTTGGGCAATATACTATAAAAGGCTCTACAATGGGCAATGATGATGAATTTGCTGAAATGCTTACATTTGTAGAAGACCACAAGATAATTCCAATTATTGATTCTGTGCGTCCTTTTAGTGAAATTATTAGTGCTTTTGAGGATATGAGAAATGGCAAAATCTTTGGAAAATTAGTGGTTTCTATGAAATAATAACCACTTATTAAAAATCCGTGCAATTAGTGTAATCCATTTAAAAAATCTGTGATTCTAACAAAAAATTCAAAAAATGATTTTAAGTATAGAAACTTCTACGCCCGTTTGTTCTGTGGCGTTGCACGAAATTAGCGTAGATGCTAATAATAAATTATTAGGTTGTTTTGAGCTTTTTACTGCTCAAAGCCATTCAGGGGAACTTACTGTACTTATTGAAAAACTTATTAAACAAACTGGCTACCAGTTTTCTGATATAAAAGCAGTGGCAGTTTCAAAAGGACCAGGTTCTTATACAGGGCTTCGTATTGGTGTTTCTACGGCAAAAGGTTTGGCGTATGCCATTGGTTGCGAACTAATTGCAGTTAGTACACTAGAAGCTATGGCGTTACAAATTGCCACTATTTCGTTAGAAAATGATGTATTATTTTGTCCTATGCTTGATGCTAGACGTATGGAGGTTTATTGTAGTGTTTTCAGCAAAAATACAAATGTAATAAATAATAATATTTCTGATAATTTATCAAATGATTTTTTAAAAGAAATTTTGCCTATTTCCGCTAAAATCATTGATAATAATTCTTTTGTTGATATTTTAGAGAATAATAAAGTAGTATTTTTTGGAGACGGCGCAAGCAAGTGCAAAGCAAGTTTTGCACATCAAAAAAATGCTTTTTTCCTTGAAAATATCACGCCTAGTGCAAAAGAAATAGGTTTTTTAGCCAATCAAAAATTCAATAAGCAACTTTTTGAAGACTTAAATTATTTTGAGCCTTATTATTTAAAAGATTTCGTAACGACAACCCCCAAATAGATATATCAAACTTGTATTTTCACTCATCACTACACACTCAATACTAGTCTTTAAACTTCTTCTCTCCTGCCTCTACCAAAAAATCCAAATAGTTTTCCTTTGGCGGAATAGGACAAACAAAACCATCATCATACACACAAAAAGGATTAAAAGCAAGATTAAAATCTATAAAAACCTCATCTGTGCGTGGCATTTCTACATCCAGATAACGCCCACCGTTGTAGGTTGTCTGTCCGTTGGTAAGGTCTGCAAAAGGCAAAAACAAGGATTTATCACCAGTTTTTTTAAGTAAAAGTAGTTTTCTTTTGATGTCCTGATAGGTAAAAACCGCAAAACCAAATTTTTCATAATTTTGCGCCTCTCCAGACGTGGTAGTAATAGCAAAAGGCGCAGATTTTGGTAAAAACTCCACATTTGCCTTGATACGAAACTGCTCATTTGGCTCATAATAGTTGAGTGCTACAAAACCAGTTTTATCTTTTAATGGAGATTTTTTATCATTCTTAAAAAACTCATCACGTTTGGTACGTGCTTTTTTGAGGTCTGCGCCATAATCATCTTTTGATTTTCTCCCAAGAAAATCCTGAAAAAAAACTAATAAAACTACCAACGTAATCCCAATAAAAAATAAATATTTGACTTTCATTTGCGAAATCTAGAATTTTAATGATAATAATTGTACTTTTGCATTCATACAGTACAAAATTATAAAAAATATTGACTTCAAATTAAAAAAATGTATAAAAAACAATATTCCTTATTCTCAATAATGTTCCTTCTTACAACATTCATAGGCATTGAAAGCTGCAAACAAAATAGTAAAGAGCAAGTTATTCGTATTGCTATTGATGAGAAAGAAATAAAAACAAATCTTCTGTATAGCAACTTGGTAGAAGATGTTAAATTCATTTCACTACAAACCATAGATACTTCTGCAAATGCTAATCTTTGGCATATTTCTAAAGTATTTTTTGATGACAACCTTATTTTTTGCCTAGATAGAGATGTTTTTGGCGGAATAATGATTTTTGATGAAAGAGGTAAGCATCTAAATTCCATACAAATAGGCAGAGGAAGCGGAAAGGAAATCACCTCTATTTCTGATGCTGCCATTGATAAAGAAAAAAAGGAAATAAGAATATCAAATTCCCCTTATATTGCTGTATATTCCTATAAAGGTGAATTTTTGAAACGTAAAAAAGCAAATTTTGATTCAGAGCATTTTGAATATACTAAAGGATTGTCTGCTTTCACAAGCAAAGAATTTGGTTTAATTATAAAAGCAAATAATCAATCTAAAGAAAAAACCTATTTACCTTCTTATGCTATTCATAGGCAATTTCTAATACAACCGTTTCAAGTGGTAGATGAGGGCATATTATTTCGTCATTCTCTTTGTGATACTATATTTTTAGTCAAAGAGCAAACAGTTATTCCTTACCGCATTATTGATTTTGGAGATAAAAAAATAACACAACCAGAACTTAAGGCAATTATTTATGGCGACCAAAGCCTGCCTGTAAACCCTGATAAAATGCACAGTATTAAGTATTATTCTGAGAACAAACAGTTTATACATTTTACCTTTCAGTATAAGAAAAAACCTTTAATTGCATTGTATAATAAACTGACAAAAAAAACAACTGTTTTCCCCGCAGATAAAACCATAAATGATGTAAGTTTTGAGAGATTCGTACCCTTAATTATTGGCGCAAAAGAAGATTATTTTGTAGCAACACTTGGATGCAAAGTGCCAGCAATAGACACAACAAAATACACAAACAATAAATATTTAAAAGAGTTTAGCAAAACATTTAATGGAAAAAATTTAACAAAGGGATACAATAACCCAAGCCTTATGCTTATTAAATTTAAAAGCCTGCCATAAAACGGAAATCCTCCAAATTTGGAGGATTTCTGCTTTTACATAAACTAAGTTCATTCAGCACTATTATTGTATAGTATATTTTAAACCAGCCTTAGTGATTTTATACTCTTTTTCTCTTGCTGAATAATCACCACCAACAATAGTAGTAGGCAAATCTGCAGCAAAAGAACCACTAATTGTATGTGTTTGATACTCCCCAACACCCCAGAATTTTATTGTAAATGATTGAGCAGCTGTCTGATTAAAGGCAGGAGCAACAGGTATTCCTACAACAGTAGCAGGTGGTGCAGGCGGTAAAGCCACTGGTACTACGATAGCTGGAATACTTGGAAATCCTGATGGATTATTAGCTGTAGGTAATACAGTTGGTACTAATGGTCTAGTAGATGTGTATCTTACACTAGGAACAGCATTTCTTAAGTTACGGTAACTTACAGGGTAGCGAACCACCAACACATAATTCCCATCAGGAAGATTACTATTAAGCATATTCACCTGCTCTACTGAAGAAGAAGTGATCACAACCTTGTTATCAAGTTTTGTAATATCCGCATCTGCTGGAACATAATCAACAAGTGTTCTAACCATTTGAGCAGGGTCAGTAGTAGATGGTACTAATCTAAACAGTAATAAATCTAAATTATAAATTGGGTGAGGAATGTAAGCTGCAGGCTGTGTTGGTAAAGTACCTACTGGAGCACTTGCCGCAGCGGGTACAGGTGGTGGAGTGTACAACCCTCTTGGTTCTGCGAAGGTCATTTGAATGTTAAGCCAAGGCGTATCTTTGAATTCATTTCCAAAAGTAGGTACTACTGCTTCTGGTTTTTTGTCACAGCTTTGAAATAAGGCTGGGAAAAGCATTACTAAGAGTAATGTTTGGATGGTTCTTTTGTTATACATAAGAAATATTAATTTATTGAATGATTATTGTTTGGGTAATAATTATTTAGCTAAGTATTGGTTCATTATTTTGGCAATACCCGCTGGTGTTGAAATATCTATTTTATTTATTTGCGCATATTTTTTTAATTTCCCATCATCTTTGATGGCTTTGAGCAGTCCTTTTCCTTTTTTGAAAGGTGTAACAACATTATTCTCAATTAAAAAGAAATCCTCGTAATTGTTAAAAACTGTTGTTTTGCTTGTAGCTCCATAACTAGCCGCTTGATCTACTTTCTCAACGTATTTTTTAGATACTACTTTTACCTTTTCAGAGTCAAAATACATACAAAAAAAAGCATTTTCGTCATATTTTCCAATATTTTTAAAGCCATTCTTAAATGTGTATCTAGTACTTTCACTAGTTGTGTTGTCTAACACATTAATAACAAAACCCTTTATGGTTGCACTATTGGCAATCAAAATACTCTCATCATTTTTAATAAGTAACTCATCTGTATGCATATCATACATCAGTTTCTGCCCGCTAACAGTCTTTTTAGACAACATTATATCACCTAACTGATAACTAGGGCTAAGAAATGGAGAGCCTTGAATATCTTGTCCATAACGTGACGCATTCATTGGTTTCCCACCAAAATCTGTGATATTACCAACTTGCCCTATTATTCTACCTGCACTAAGCAGTATTATTGCAGTGACTAAGAGAAGAAAGTGTTTCATTTTTGTATATTTATTGTTTGATTATTTTTACCTGAACTATTTTATCTGATTGCTGTATCTCAAGCACATAACATCCGTTCACTAATTTTGTTAAATCAGTTAGTGAATTTTGTTCTACAATCTTCCAATTCATGATTTTTCTTCCTAAAATGTCATAAATAGCCAAACTAGCTTCTCCTTGGCCCAGAGCACTCTTATCAATTTGAAAAGCATCAACAAATGGATTAGGATAAACTTTAATTAGTTTTTTAATTTCAGTATCTTGTGCAGAAACTACAGCCAGGCTAATAACTATTCTATTAGATGTAGCAGAACCAACATTTGTACATTGCGAATTGGAAGTCATTACAACTCTTACGTTGTCTCCATCTGAAAAATTGTTCGCTGTATAAGTACTAGACGTACCTGACTGAACAGAAACATCATTACGAAGCCATACAAATACAGGACTAGTACCCCCAGACGTAAAAGTAGAAGTAAATGTTACACTTTGTCCTATCTGAATTATAGTAGCACTAGCAGTTACAGCAACAGTAGGTGCATCTGTTGGTACCACAACCGCTACAATAGGAGTAGAAGTTACTGATATTGGAGAAGCATTAGGATTAACAGAAACCATTCTTACCTTCACCTGAGTGCCATTCAGTATATTTGAGGTGGTATAACTACTTCCTTTCCCTACAACGACATCAGTAGTACCGTTTGATGTTATCCATTGGTAAGCAGGTTTAGCACCACCACCAGTAGAAGTTGCAGTAAATGTTCTGCTTTGTCCAGCACAACTAGTAGCCACACTTGATACAGTTACGGTTGGAGTTACAGTTATTGTTGTTCCATTATTAATAATCCAGCCCATATCTCTAAAAGCAGCCCTCGTGATAGCACCTATTTCATGGTTTGCTTCACCAGGTCCTATACTTGGTGTCATCAAAGAGTTAACATCACCAGCAAGATACTCACCTTCAGACCAATGTGAATAACTGGAGCCTCCAGCATAAACCGTTGGTGCATGTGTAGGCGCACTCACACCAAAATTTGCAACAGTCGTTTCTGGCCCATCAAAAGCCAAAGCACCACCAACAATTGCAGTACCTAACTGCAAAGAGGGATTAGGGAGTGTGAGAATAGATACCCCAGCTACCTTTATGAACTTATCAAAAACAGATGAGTTCAAACTTCCTTCTAAAGAAACTGTATTATAAAAACCTGTTCCTTGGAAACCTAACCCATGCCCCAACTCGTGTAATACAACGGAAACAAAATCATACTGATTAGGTGCGGGATTAGCATCTGTGCCAAAATACCACGTAGGAAAATTGCTATTAAAATTCGCATTGATGTCGTGTAGACTTGTATTCAAATCAACACCTGCAACAGCATTAGCAAGCGCAGCAGGATAACCAATATTAGGAAATGGTGCATTTATAAAGTTTTGGTATCTTGCGGTTGTACCTGCTGAACCTAAAACTCCTGCACCGAGAGGTGCCCAATTAGCTATCATTTCAATAGTAACCGCTGAATTTAGTTGAGACGACCAAATATCAACCGCATACTGAAATGCCGCAAGTGCTTGAGGTGCCGCCCCAAAGTTATTGTAGACAACATTGATAGTGGCAAGTGCTCTATGTGTTGTTGTTGTAATCACATCAGGAAGTCCCTTATAAATATTTATAGCCAATTTCATTTGTGCAATGTCATCTTCTGTCGTAACAACACAGCCTGCACTTTGTTTTCTCTCACCTGAAGGCGTAGTATATTCATACACTTTCATAGTGCAACTTTCACTATGATTATGTTTAGAGATTTTTGTTAATGGCTTACTCTGCGCCCATAAATGTGAAGCTACAAAGTAAAAAAGCAAAGTAATTAGATAATTTTTCATTTCTAAAAAATTTTGAATGTATAAATATTTTGTTTGTTGTCTGTGTAACTATATCAATAATACCTGACACACAAAATTTTGTTTGTAAAGTTATACTCAAATAACAAAAGATTAGAAAAGTAAAGCAGTTTATAATTAGAAAATAACTGCCTTACTTTTTATGATTATTAATGTAATTATAGTTTAGTATAAGTATGTGTTTGAGGTGTGAAACCAACCACAGTAAATGGACTCACCATTCTACCCGTACAAAAATTAATGCTAGAAGTAGTACTTGGAGTACTAAATACGGTTATAACGCCTGATGTATTAGTAGTACTCGTTTGGTTTGGTATACTTAGTGTAGCAGTTGCGCCATCTAATACATAATTTATAACACCACCATCATCCCAGAAATTAGTGATAGTAATACCATTAGGATTGCCTGCTGTTGCTGCAGATGTAACAGTATAAACTGGTGGATAACCAGTTTCCACAGTACTAAAACTACCTACAAATACATTTCTATCATAGCCACATAGGGGGCTAAAAGGAATTGTTATTGTTTCATAATTCTTAGCAATTTTTATAGTGGAAGTGGTCAACTTAAATTTCATACTATATTTTTTGCCTATTTGTAGAGCATCATCTATTATTTCAAACTTAACGTAACCAAAACTAGAACCCGCTGGTATAGTAACCGTACCTGTACCCTTAACAAAATGAACGTCTGCAATAGTTTCAGTAATACCGTCCTTCAAAAGCTCAGCTTGTGGCACGAGAACTACGTCATAAGTCGCAGTAACTGCTGTGGTGCGTTGAGCCCCAATCAAATTAACACGGACACTGTCTTTTATATTTACTCCATTAGCTACTCTATCATATGCTCTAGCTGATGTGGAGATAGACCTTGAGTCAAACTCTATTAGAGTATCCTCAAAAATAGTATCAAGACCATTTTTCTTGAAGCAAGATGTTATTACAAACATACTCACTACAAGGATAACAAGGGAAGATATTTTTTTCATTTTCTTATTTTTTTAATGATAATATGATTTTCTTAAGGTTAAGGAGATAAAATAACTATTACCTCCCTAACTTTAAAATTTAACTAAACTTTTGACTAGTAACCTGGGTTTTGCTTTAAAGCAGGATTGATGTTAATCTCATCTTGGGGAATATTCGCCAACATCAAAAAACTAGTAGCTGGTATGGTAGCAGGAGCACCTGCTGTAACACTTACTAAGGGTTTTTGTATATCAATGCCTTTACGCTTTAAATCAAACCAACGATGTCCTTCAGCGGCAAACTCAACTCTTCTCTCTCTAAGTATAGCATTTTTCAAGTTTTGTCCAGTACTATTGGCAGCAGTCAAAGCTGGCAAGCCTCTTTGCGCTCTTAATGCATTCACAGTAGCAACTGCTATGGCATCTCCTCCAGTCTCTGACGCCGCTTCCGCAATAATAAGATGCATTTCTGAAAGTCTTAATACAGGAATCCAATCTATACCTTGTGCATTATCATGCTTACGACTCCATTTTTTACATTCTACTTTAAGTGGTAACCCAGGACCATTTACCCAAACGCCTCTTCTAACATCTCCCGCTTCATATGAAGCTAATAATTCGTCAGAAGCCGTCAAAGCTCTAATTCCACCTGACTGACTATTGAACATTGAAGCTAAAGCATTATTTGTACCTTCACCACCACCCCAGTCAGAACTTCTAATCTCTAGCTCAAATAAGGACTCTGGATTGAAAGTAGTTGATGCTGTATGAGAAGCTATTAGGTTTGCTGGAGTCATTAATACTGAGCCACCTGAGTTAGATATTACGCCATTAGCGTATTTAGTTGCTTCTACCCAATTACCCTCGTATAAATAAACACGTGCTAAAAGTGCCTCAGCTGCATTTCTACTGGCTTTATTTCTAGTGGCTGATGTAGAATAGCCTAATACACCAATGGCATCAAGTAAATCTTTTTTTATCAAGGTATATACTTCAACATTCGTGGCTCTTACAACACCCTTGGCATCAGAGAGTACCTCAGTTGGAGTTGTCCTTATAGGAACAGCTAAATTGAAAACATTGCCAACTTCAGTCATGCGTGCATTTGGTTCATAACCATACACTTTAGCCAGGTTATGATAAGCAAGAGCACGTAGAAATTTTGCCTCTGCAACAACCCTCGCTTTATCCGCATTTGTGCCATCTGGCGCAATGGGAGCAAACTTAATAACAACATTACAATCATTAATTACTGTCCAAGCATTAGCCGCTGCACCTTCTGTAGAACCTTGGAAATCAGTCCAAATACCAAAATGTTCAAATCTTGCATTTACTGATTCTGGTACATAACGACCAGTGTTGTTAAATATAATAGCATTATCTGAAAGTACTTCTCCTGCAACTATAAGCCTCTGTCCATAGTAAATAAAGCCAAAAGTTTTTCTGTAAGCAGAATTGAGCACACTTGTCACCCCAGAAAAATCTGAAAGCGCAATAGCAGATGTTAGCTGATCTCTTGGAGCAGTTTCTAACAGCCCTCTTTTGCAACTGCTTATTGTTGCAATAATGAAGGCAAGTATCAAAAAGAAATTACTTATTTTATTGTTAAACATAATATTAGTTTTTTAAAGTTATTATAGTCCAAAGGAAACACCAATAGTAAACTGTCTTCCGCTTGGGAAATTGTTGTAAGTACTTCCATTTGAAGTGTTCCCACTCACTTCAGGATCTATACCAGCGAAGTTGGTGTAAGTATATAAGTTGATTGCTTGGACGTATACGCTAGCACTTCTGAATATTTTACTATCTTTCAAGATGTCCGAGGATAAATCATAGCGTAAAGTAACCTGCTTTAAGCGTAAATAAGAAGCATCTGACAAAAACCTAGTTGAGAACTGACTATTTGGACTCAATAATACACCATCTATTGTACCAGTTTGAGATAATCTAGGAATATTGGTAACATCACCAGGTTTTGTCCATCTATCCAAGATTCTCACATCCTGATTTGCATCACCAGCAGTACCATTCAAAATATTATCAAAATCCGCTATCAAAACATCGTTACCCACTTGGTATTGCCAGAGTATATCTAGTGAGAGTCCCGCATAAGTAAATGTATTTGTCCATCCACCAAAATATTTCGGAAGTCTGCTTCCCATTATTTTATAGTCTCCCCTTTGAGTTAAATCATCTAACTTATTATAATTTTGACTTGGTGCGTAGGTCATATTACCATCTTTGTCCTCGTACATAGGTCTACCTGTTGCCGGATTTACTCCAATAAACTGTTGCGCTAATATAGGATTAATAGGCTCCCCTACAAAAGCATTCAAAGGTAGGCTATAATTTATACCTTCTCCCAAGCTTATTACCTTGTTAGAAAGCCAAGAATTATTGAAGCTAGTTATCCACTTGAATTTTTTACCCTCAATGACAGTGGCTCCTATTTCTAGGTCAATGCCTTGATTTCTCATTTCCCCAATATTTTGAGTAATCTCTGGAGAACGAATACCCGCATCTGCCGCAAGGGGATTATCCAAAAGAAGATCTTTATTATTTCTTCTCCAAACATCTACACTTATAGTAAATCTGTTTCGCAAAAGTCCCAAATCCAATGCGATATTAGTATTATAGCTAGACTCCCATCCCAACAAGTTATTATCTAGTCTTGCAACATTGAGAGCTGGTTGTCCAAGGTAAGCAAATGAATTTCCTGATGGAGAAGCTCCAGAATAGGTACCTAAATAAGAGAAATCACCAACATTAGAGTTTCCAACACGACCATACGAAGCCCTCAATTTCAAGTTTGAGATAGCTGGAACACCTTCTTTTATGAAAGTTTCTTCTGATAACGCCCAAGCACCTGCAATAGCATAAAAGCTACCCCAACGACTATCAAGACCGAACCTAGAAGACCCATCACGTCTTAATGTTCCATCTATAAAATATTTACCCTTATAATCATACTTAGCTTGTGCAAATATCCCAGCTCTCTTGTATTCGGTAAATTGTTGCCCTGGTGGGCGTAACGTACTTCCAAGCCCAAGTTGGTAAAGTGAAGGTCTTACGAAGTTAAAACTAGTAGCAGATACAGTTTCAAATTGCTCGTACTTAATTTCCGCACCTGAAATAATAGATACAGTATGTTTTTTATCAAAAACCTTGTTATAGTTGATACCCACATTTGAGTTGTATCCCACGTTTCTAGCGTTTATTAAAGTTAGCGTCCCACCATTAGCAGCAGTAGAACCTGCTATTGTTCTAGGGCGGTATGCCTCGTCTCTATTTTGAGAGAAGTCTACGCCAATGTAGCCAATTGCTTTTAATGATTTGGAGATACTATAAGTTGCATTCATGTTTGACACTATGAAAACACTATTACTCTTGGATACGGCTTGCTCCGCAAACTGCAGTTGATTAAAAGGAAATCCAAAATAACTAACAGCAGTATTAAACCCACCAGCACTGGGGTTTTCAAGTGTTCCACCAGGTAGGTATGGACTTTGGTTTGGTCGTGTTAAAAATGCAGCAAAAAATGGCGAGCTAATGAAGTTTCCCCCATTTATAGCACCTTTTTGGTTCTGTACTGCCAACGATAGATTCAAACCCAGTGATAATCTATCAGAAGTTTTATTTGTAAAATTTGCTTTTAGTGTACCTCTATTCCAATCAGAAGCTATCACTTGCGCATCTGTCTTATTATAAGAACCCGCTATGTAAAAAGTTGTTTTATCATCACCACCTGCAAATGACATATCATAAGTACTCAGTCTAGCTGTTCTAAATGTAGCATCTCTCCAGTTGAAATCCGTTAAGTTTGGGTCGTTTGGGTTTCCAAATATATTGGCAGACTGCGTTGTCGCACTTGCTGGTGAAGCACCATCATTCAAGTACCCTTCTGGGGCAATAGTTGCTAATTGGCGTGCATTAAGGACATTGTAGAGCCTCATTGGCTGAACAAATCCTTCTTGGATGTTAAAATCTATCTTTGTTGCTCCGCTTTTACCTCTTTTAGTTGTAACAAGTACTATACCGTTAGCCGCTTGTGCGCCATAAATAGCAGCAGAGGCTGCATCTTTCAAAACTTCAATACTTTCAATATCCGCAGGATTTATTGAAGCCAGAGGATTTGAAGAGCTTATATTACCTATTCTAGCGGTTTCTCTGTTAGTAATTTGCACACCATCAATAATGTAAAGTGGTGCATTTCCAGCAGTAATAGAGCTTACACCTCTTACTCTTACGTTTAGGGCACCCCCTGGCTGTCCAGTTGAGGAGTTTACTTGAACTCCAGCTAGGCGTCCTTGCATAGCGCGGTCTGCACTTTGCATTGGTAATTTACTAAATACAGAGCCGTTAACTACTGAAGATGAGCTGGTGATCCCTCTTTTTCCCGCATCACCATAAGCAGTAACTGTTACTGCTTCTAGTTCGTCGTCCCCATTCATTGTAACGTTTACAACTGAGTTTGTACCTGTTGCTATCTCAATTTCTATATAGAGAGAGGCCGTAATAATAACCGTTGCGTTGTCTGGCACATTAGCAAGGCTGTAAGTACCATTATCACTTGATACTGTTGCAATGGCAGTATTGCCTTTAACAACAATATTTGCCCCTGGTATGGCTTCACCTTTTTTGTCGGTGACTTTTCCGGATACTGTCCTGCCCTGCGCATATACTTGCATTGCAAATATAATGGTGAGGACAAAACTAGTAAGTAGCTTTTTTGTCATGATTTTAAAAATTTTGGTTTAGTTTTAGTCTGCAATATAAACACATTTTTACTAAAAAAAAACTTTTTACAAAGTTTTTTCAGTTTTTTTTCAATAAAATATTTGGCTAAAAGATATTTTAACCAAATATTCAAAATATAGGCTACCAAAAAACTTGATTTTCAGTAGTTTACAATACATCTACACAAAATAATTAAGCCTACGAAAGAAGTCTTCTTAACTTAATTATTTTTTAACATTTAGATAATATTAGCACAAGATTAGCGTTTTATTTATTCTTTGTCGTTACAAGCACAACACCATTAACGGCATCTGTACCATATTTAGCAACTGCATTTTCTCCTTTAATCACTTCAATTTTTTCAATATCATTAGGATTCATTGAAGATAATGGGTTTGCGCCAAACATTGATGAAAGTGTTTGTTTTAGCCGCACGCCATCAACAAAATAAATAGGCGTTTTTACTGGAAAAGTAGCAACAGAAGTGCTTTTTTCAGTATTTGCAAGCAAAGTATTTTTGTCTTGCGCAAAAAGTTGTGCGCCAAAAACTAGGCTTAACACACAACTAAGAATGATTTTCTTTTTCATAAATTTGAAATTTAAAGTTTATTTATCTAGATTCCCCACGTTTCGCATGAGGCTATGATTGTTGAACCCTTTCAGGTTTTGATACATTTTTCTATCTAACAAAATACTTACATATTCCTTCTGTATTGTCCACCAACAGAGTAAAGCGCATTTGACATCTGCCCCAAACTGCATATTTTAGCACATTCCATCAGCATCTCAAAAATATTTCCATTATTTATTGCTGTTTCTTGCAATTTTTTGAGAATATCAGCAGAAACCGCTTCATTACGTTTGTGGAACGCATCACGCATAGAAATTTGAAATTCTTTCTCCTCTGTCGTGCTACGAATAACCTCCAAAGGTATGATAGTTGGTGAGCCTTGTGGGTCTAAAAATGTATTTACACCAATTAAAGGCAACTCCCCTGTATGCTTTTTCATTTCATAATGCATACTTTCTTCTTGTATTTTGCTACGCTGATACATACGCTCCATTGCACCCAAAACCCCTCCACGCTCCGAAATAGACTTAAATTCATTCAAAACTGCCTGTTCTACCAAATCAGTAAGTTCCTCAATAATAAATGCGCCCTGCAAAGGATTTTCATTTTTGGCAAGTCCAAGCTCGTGATTGATAACAAGTTGTATAGCCATTGCACGCCTAACGCTCTCTTCTGTGGGCGTTGTGATAGCCTCGTCATAGGCGTTGGTATGCAAAGAATTGCAGTTATCATAAATGGCATAAAGTGCTTGCAAAGTAGTTCTGATGTCGTTAAAAGTAATTTCTTGAGCGTGCAAACTGCGCCCAGAAGTTTGAATATGGTATTTTAGTTTTTGAGAACGGTCGTTGGCGTGGTACTTGTATTTCATTGCTTTTGCCCAAATACGCCTTGCCACACGCCCCAAAACCGCATATTCTGGATCCATTCCATTAGAAAAGAAAAACGACAAATTTGGTGCAAAATCATCAATATTCATTCCCCTACTCAAATAATATTCCACAAAAGTAAAGCCATTTGAAAGAGTTAAGGCAAGTTGCGTGATAGGATTTGCACCCGCTTCCGCAATATGATAGCCAGAAATACTCACAGAATAGAAATTACGCACTTTTTTCTCAATAAAATACTGCTGAATGTCGCCCATCATACGCAGGGCAAATTCCGTAGAGAAAATACACGTATTTTGCGCTTGGTCTTCCTTCAAAATATCCGCCTGAACCGTCCCACGCACCTGTGAAATGGCATAAGTTTTGATTTTTTGGTACACGTCAGCAGGCAAAACATCTTCACCAGTAACGCCCAAAAGCATCAAACCCAAACCATCATTTCCCTCTGGAATATCCTCGTTGTAAGTGGGACGAACAACGCCCTTTTTCTTATAAATAGCCGTTATTTTCTTATTGATTTCATCTTCCAAACCGTTCTTTTTGATATAAATTTCGCATTGTTGGTCAATAGCGACATTCATAAAAAATGCTAAAATCATTGGCGCAGGTCCGTTGATTGTCATTGATACTGAAGTAGTTGGATTGCATAAATCAAAGCCAGAATACAGTTTTTTGGCATCATCAAGCGTGGCAACATTCACGCCAGAATTGCCTATTTTTCCATAAATATCAAGTCTATGGTCAGGGTTTTCTCCATATAAAGTAACACTATCAAAAGCCGTAGAAAGGCGTTTTGCAGGCATTCCTTTTGATACGTAATGAAAGCGTTTGTTGGTGCGCTCTGGTCCGCCCTCACCCGCAAACATACGTGTAGGGTCTTCTCCTTCACGTTTTAGAGGGAAAACACCACTCGCATACGGGAAAAATCCTGGTGCATTTTCACTCAAAAGCCACCTCAAAATATCTCCCCAATCTTCGTATTTTGGCAAAGCAACTTTTGGGATTTTCGTATTTGACAAAGAAACACTAAACAAATCTTGTTCAATTATTTTATCTCGTACTTGAAACTGGTATTTGTCGGCACGATAACGCTTTTTGGTGGCTTCCCATTCCATTAGCATTTCTTTGCATTCCAAGTCAAGTTTTTTCTCTAATTGGTTGTAAATATCAACTAAATCAGTGAGATATGCAGGTTCATCTTGGACATTTTCAACGGCATACACCAAATTATCAGATTTCTCTATAATTTCAATGGTTTTTTTGCCAATATTAGTACGAAGCATCTCAATAGTGCCCTTGAGTTGGTACATTTTGCGGGCAATGGTGCTTTGTTTGGTGATAAAATTGTCGTATTCTGCGCTACTTTCCACTATTTCAGATAAATAACGGATTTTTTCAGGCGGAATAATGTAAATTTTTTCTGATGCTTTTTCAGAAACATTAAAATCAGACGTTAGGGCAGTTACAGCGGTTTTTTCCACAATTTTGTCCATCACTTTCCTATAAAGCGTATTCATTCCTGGGTCGTTGAACTGTGAGGCAATAGTTCCATAGATAGGCAAATCCTCTTCTGGAGCGTCCCAAAGGCTATTATTTCGTCTGTATTGCTTTTTGACATCACGCATAGCGTCAAGTGAGCCACGTTTATCAAATTTATTGATAGCAATAATATCAGCAAAATCTAACATATCAATTTTCTCTAATTGCGTTGCTGCGCCATATTCAGAGGTCATCACGTACATACAAACGTCAGAATGTTCTACAATTTCTGTGTCAGATTGCCCAATTCCAGAGGTTTCTACAATAATCAAATCAAAATTTGCCAGTTTACAAATATCAATGGCATCTTGTACGTACTGACTAAGTGCCAAATTTGACTGTCTTGTCGCCAGACTACGCATATAAACACGCCCATTAGAAATGGAATTCATACGAATACGGTCGCCAAGTAGTGCGCCACCAGTTTTTCGTTTAGAAGGGTCAACAGAAACAACGGCTATACTTTTGTTTTCAAAGTTAATTAAAAATCTACGTACCAATTCATCAACTAAAGAAGATTTACCTGCGCCACCTGTGCCTGTGATGCCTAAAACGGGGATTTTAGCTTGTTTGTCAATTTCTTTTTTAACATTAAGCGTTTTGTAAAGTTCTGGATGATTTTCAGCCACAGAAATCAAACGACCAATAGCCAACTCATTTTTAGCTTTTGCATCTTTTACGAGTTGTTTTAGGTTATTTTTTTCATCTTTGAAAGTAGGAAAATCCGCTTGGGTCATCAAATCATTTATCATTCCTTGCAGTCCCATAGCCCTTCCATCATCAGGAGAATAGATTTTATTGATGCCGTAAGCGTGCAATTCCGCTATTTCAGTCGGCAAAATAGTGCCACCGCCACCGCCAAAAATTTTGATATTTGCATTGCGTTCTTTGAGCAAATCATACATATATTTGAGGTACTCCACGTGTCCACCTTGATAGCTGGTGAGTGCAATAGCCTGCGCATCTTCTTGTATGGCACAATCTACAATTTCCATCACGCTGCGGTTATGCCCAAGATGTATGACTTCTGCGCCAGAAGCCTGAATAATGCGCCTCATAATATTTATTGCGGCATCGTGTCCGTCAAAAAGAGAGGCAGCCGTAACAATACGGATATGATTTTGCGGTTTATAAATAGTTTGGTCTTGCATATTTTGAGTTTGTATATTTTATGCAATTTATCAAATTTGTAAGAAAATACAATTTTATAAGAGAAAAATCCTATTTTATTACAAAAAATCCCTTTGAAATTATCAAAGGGATTTTTTTATTTTTGGTTTAGGCTAAAACTTTATTTGATTTAGTTTTTGGCCTTATTTTTTTCTTTTTATTGATGAGTTGTTTAATCAATAAATAGACCTCCTGCGAAAGTCTTATAATTTTAAAAAAGTGTCTTTAAAGTCCTCCCAGCAGGGGAGGATTTAGGTGGGGTTTCTTCTATTATGCTACATTCAACACAATTCAGACTAAAACCCCAAT
>JAYUKY010000102.1:0-32276 GCA_043764015.1 Raineyaceae bacterium | reverse complement strand
GAAAAATGTATTTAGCCCCAGCGGGGCGGCATATTTATTATTTGCTATAAATATCTCGCCCCGCTGGGGCTAAATACAAAGTAACAATTTAAGAAAATATGATTTCCGTATAAATCTTAATAGAACCAAAATACCTCACACCTCAAAATTATCTCTGTGTTAGCCTTGTCAAAATGACATCATTTTCCTTAAATTTCTCTTTTGCCTCGTCTTTAAAAGTGGCAATAGATGTTCCTATGGCAGATAAATCTTGCTGATGTTTGCCTTCCCAATATTCAGCAAATGATTTGAAGGCATTATTTACGTACTCGCTTTGTTGTGCATTGTTGGCAGAAATAAATCCTCGCATCATTTCAAAATCCTGCTCACGCACTTGTTTAAGCATTTCTTGTACTTCTTTATTGCTAAAAGTGCCACCATTTGTATTTCCCTTTGAACTGCTTACAAGCGCATTAAAATCTTGATTATTCACTTTATTTTTCAAAGTGCTTAGTTCTTGATTATAAAATTGTTCTTTTTCTTTCATTTTTTGGCTGATAAAATTCTCCATAAACTTGGTATCTTTCTGATAATCAGTTTGGTTATCTTTCTGATTATCATTTTTAACAATTTGGTTAATTTTGTCGTCTGTTAGCTGCATTTGCGGTTTTTGTTGCTGATTTTTATCTAAATTCAGGTTTTGATTTTGGTTATTTCTACCAAAAGCAACTTCAAAACCTTTATCAGTTTGTTTTACGCTAAACCCAGTGAGATATGCAGACAGGAACAAAAAGCCCAAACAAGCCGCCACACCCATAAAATTACGTGTAAAAGCATTAAAAAACGGCTGACTTTGCGTTTGATTTTGCGTTGCGTTGATGTTTTGTTTGATATTTTGATAACCATTTTTAGTGGTCTTTTTAGTGGTCTTTTTAGTAGTCAAATTATCCAAATCCATCAAAACAAGCGGCTGATTAGGCGTTTTGTCTTTAAGTTTTTGTAGGATATTTTGTGTATTTTTGAGTGCTTCCAACTGGATTTTTTCTGTTGGATTTTGGACAAAATACAACTCAATTTCTAGGCGTTTTTCGTCAGAAATCTCGCCATAGAGATAATCAATTAGGATATTTTTATCTGGTTTCATTTTTTTATTGATTTAATATTTTGTTTAACTTTTGGAAAGTTTGAAACTTTCCAAAAGTTTTTCATACATTAAGAGTAAAGCATTTGTTCTTTTGACAAGTTCCAGCCTTCAAAAATTTTCCTTAGTGCATCAAGCCCGTAATAAAGGCGTGCTTTTGCAGTACTTTCCGAGATTTGCAAAATCTCTGCAATTTCTGAAAACTTCAATCCTTCATATTCTTTCATAATAACTACTGCTTTTTGGTCTGGGTTTATTTTGGCGAGTGCTTTCTCCAAAAGTGCCGTATTTTCTACATTTTCAACATAATTAGAAGGATTTGAACGGTTTTGTTCGTCAGAAATGGGTAAATATTCCATTTCGTCATCATTATCTTTATTGGTTTTGAAAAGTCCTAAAAAAGATGTTTTTTTATTTTTTTTGTGTTCATTATGGCACATGTTATGTGCAATTCTATAAATCCAAGGCTTAAATTTTTCTGTATCCTGCAAACTCTCAAAGTGCTGATACACAGAGATAAAAGTCTTTTGCGTTACTTCCATAGCAAGTTCTTCATCTGCAAAATATTTATACGCAAAATTATAAATTCTTGGATACCAAGCATTTGCAAGCTGATTAAATGCTTGTTTGTCGCCTTGTTGCGCCTGTGTCACCAAATTTTCTGAATATAGCATTTTGTCGTTGAAATAGCTGCTTGAAATTGTCGTTTTTGTTGCTTTTAATACATAGAGTTTCATTGCTGAAAAAAAGTTGTATCAAAATTAAAAAAATCTGAAAATATTCTAAAATATTTTCTAACCCTTTTAAACCCTTGGCAAAGATATTGCTCTAATCTTCAAAATTCAACAAAAAATAAAAACTAATTTCTACAAAAATCCTAAATCCTAATTTTTATGAAAAAGTTATCTTTCCATTTAGCAACTCGCTTTGCAGCTCTTACGCTCATTTTGGGCATTTCTTTTGGCTCTTGTAAAAAAGCCGCTGATGATTTTTCTTACCTTGCTGATGGTGAAAGCGTTGTAGACCACGCAGACACAGAAACAGAATTTGATGACGTAGATGCGTCTTCACAATCTTCAATGAGCGAAAGAGGCGTTTTTACTGCATCAGGACAAGCAATTACAAGAACAGGTTGCCCAACGGTTACGCTCACAGCAACCGCACCTACAGTTGGTAGTATTGTCATAGATTTTGGCACAGGTTGCAGGGGCAGAGACGGACGTATTCGCAAAGGTATCATCAATGTAACCTACACAGGCAGATATATGGATGCAGGAAGCGTGATTACAATGATTCCTAGTAATTATTTTGTAAGTTCTAAACTTGACTCAACTAAGTTCAACAAACTAGAAGGCACAAGACGTGTTACCAACATCACAGGTGCAACTGGCAACCCAAAACACAGAATTGAAATAATTGGCGGAAAACGTACCTCTTCAACTGGTGATGTTTTCCAATGGGAGGCAAACCGCATACGTGAGTGGAGCATAGGGTCAGCAACGCCACTAGATGCTTATGATGATGAGTTTACTATCACCAACGGTAACACAAACGGAACAGCAGGAAGTGGTATTACACGCAAAAATGTAGCTTTTACAGTTACTATTTCACCTACAAAACCCGTTGTTATCAAAACATTGTGCTTTTTACAAGGTTTCTTAAAGCCTGTAAGTGGCGTTGTAACTTTCGCTAGCACAGACGCAAGCCGTACAATTGATTATGGTGTTGGTGCTTGCGACAGACAAATTACAGTAACTTTTGAAAAAAATGGACGTTCTTATACTGTTATCGTAAATAGATAATCTTTGAAGTACGAAATTGAAGTACGAAATACAAATAAAATACAAAAAACAGTACAAATATTTTTCGTACTGTTTTTTTGTGTTTTTATGTTTTCTATGTGCATATATGGTAAAAAAATAATTTTCAGAATAATAAGTAACTTTTAGCTTTAAAAAACAAATTTTATACAAAAAAAGTAGATTATTCACCAAATAAAAATAAAGAAAAACCTTCAAAACTCTATTTTTATTACTTTAAGGATTCTTTTTAATTATCTTGAAAAAGTGCAATTTTAAAATGAAAAAGTATCATTTTACTAAAATTAAGCTATTTTTTTGAAAAATAATCTTTAAAAAATTATATTATTCCTAAAAAATGAATTACCTTTGTAACATCAAAAAGAAAGAAATAAGATAAGCATAAAACTAAATGGATAGTTCTAAAGAAATAATAGCATTGTGGGTAACTGGGCATACGAAATTGCTAGAAAATTTTATGCAAGCGTCTGAAATGATGCAAAAAGTACTCGTAAATGATGGCATTTCAGAGAGAATGATAGAAGAAATTGGTGGGATTTATGAAAATTGGCAGGCAAAACAAACCCAAATAATGGAAGATTTTGTATTACAATTAAATCAAAAGCCACTTTCTGATGATATGAAACAACATTTTGAGAAGTTTGTCAAAACAACCCAAAATATGAACAAAGCGTGGTCAGATATTTTCCAAGACATCACTACACAATATACAGGCTTTGATAATGCCTCAAAAGAAAAAGTAGAACAACTCAACGACAAATGGAATACAATGTACCAAGAATGGTCTAGCACTATTGTAAAGCCATTTAAAGAGTTTTCAAACACAACCTCAAACGTTTATAACACAGTCGTAGGAACAGTAAAAGACTATATGAGAGCTTTTGCTCCTATTAAAAAATAAGTAAAAAATAAAGGTTAGCAATAACCAAAAAAGAAATTTTCGTAAGAAGATAAAGGGAATAAGTTTAGTAAATTAAGTTGATTTTAATAAGCATATGGGAAAAACTCACCTCTTTGGGGTGATTTTTTTTGCGTTTTTATTTTTTTTGGTGAGATTTTTGTTTATTTTTGTCTAAATAAAATCATTTAATAAAACAAACTCTTATGTTTAATAAAAAATATGTCCTAGGTTTTTGTGCGCTTGCAGCTTTCAATTTTACTGTTATAAGCAATGCAAACGCACAAGAAGCACCAAAAAATTGGTTTAACCTTGACGAAAAAGCAGATAAAACTCGTGGCGTGAGCGCAGAAAAAGCCTACACAGAACTTCTCAAAAAGAAAAAAGCCAATAAGAAAAAGCCTGTTATTGTTGCCGTAATTGATTCTGGTGTTGAGCCAGACCACCCAGACCTTAAAAAAGTGATGTGGGTAAATAAGAAAGAAAAAGCAGGAAACGGCATTGATGACGACAAAAATGGTTATATTGATGACATCAACGGATGGAATTTTTTGGGTAGCAAAGACGGCAAAACTAACGTAAACTCTCAAACTCTTGAAGTTACACGTGAATATGTACGTTTAGGCAAAAAGTTTGCCAACGCATCAGAAAGCGACAAAGCAAGCGCAGATTACAAACTTTATCTTAAAGTAAAAGGTGAATTTGAAAAAGGTAAAGCAAAAGGTGAAGGGAGCGGCGGAATGCCTGCTGAACAAGCAGAAATGTATAAAACAGCATATAAAACAAGCGTAGAAACCCTGCAAAAAGCACTTAATACAAAAGAACTTACAGAAGACAAAGTAAAAGCATTAGATGTAAAAGGTAATAAAGAGCTTGAAACTGCTAAAATGATATATTCACAGTTTGTAGCAAACGGTATTACTTCTGAAAAACAATTGAATGAAGTGCTTGATGCAGAAGTCGCAAAAGGTGCTTCTAGCGAAAAAGATTACAAATATGATGATACTTTCAATAGTTCTACTGTTGTGGGTGATAACCCTGATAATTTGCAAGAAAAAGGTTATGGAAATAACAACGTAGAGGGTCCAGAAGCATTTCACGGTACACACGTAGCAGGTATTATTGCGGCTGTGCGCCAAAATGGTCAAGGAATTGATGGTGTGGCAGATAACGTAGTTATTATGTCTTTGCGTGCCGTTCCTGACGGAGATGAACGTGATAAAGATATTGCTAATGCTATTTTTTATGCTGTTGATAATGGCGCACAAATTGTAAATATGAGTTTTGGAAAAGGTTATTCTCCTCAAAAATCTTATGTAGATGAAGCCGTAAAATACGCTGAAAAGAAAGGCGTTTTGCTGATACACGCAGCAGGAAATGATGGTAAGGATTTGGATAATAAAGATAATAACAATTTTCCAAATGCATATTATTTGAGTGGCGGAAAAGCTACAAACTGGCTGGAAATTGGTGCATCTAGCTGGCAAACTGAAGATAAAAATCTTCCTGCAAGTTTCTCTAATTTTGGACAAACAAAAGTAGATATATTTTCTCCTGGTGTGCAATTATATTCTACCATTCCTGACGCAAAATATGGAAATGCTAGCGGTACAAGTATGGCTTGCCCTGCGGCGGTTGGTGTAGCAGCACTTGTTTTGAGCCGTTATCCAAAACTTACTGCAGTAGAACTAAAAGAAATTTTAATGGAATCTTCTGTAAAATACAAAGATGTAGATGTAAAAAGACCAGGCAAAGGTGACGCTGTAAAATTTGGAGAATTGTCGGTTTCTGGTGGCGTTATCAATGCGTATGAAGCGTTGTTATTAGCTGAAAAAAGAAGCAAAAAATAAATAATAAGTAAACAAAAAGCCCGCTAAAATATTTTAGTGGGCTTTTTTATTTTTATTTTTATTTACCTTTATTGAAATAATCCTTTTAATTCATCTAAAAGCCCTGAAATATCAAATAAATCACTCATCTTAATTGTAAGCTTAAAATTAACGCTATTACCTGGATTCATTTCAACAAGTTGTCTTTTATAGTCTCCTTGAACAATAAAATGATTTCTTTCTTTATGAATATATTTTGTTTCTGATTTCAAAAATAACCTGTAAAGTAGCTTATCTTCACAAATACCTAAACATATTAGGTAGTCATAGTTATATTTTGGATTGATGCCATTAAACTGAAAAGTATTGCCAGTTCGTCCTTTTCTAGCTGTTTTTATTTCAATATACTTTCCTGATTGTGTTAAAATATCATACTCATTATGTATGACACCATCTTCAACTATATCTGTTACTTCTGCAACTATCAGTTTCATATATTCTTCTCCAATTTGTCCAACTGCATTACCTTCAAAATCCCTAATTTTAGAAAATATTTCGGTATAATCTTTACCTAAATTTAACTCATTATGCTTTCGTTCAATTATTTCAGCAAATTTTTCCTCTAAATTCATTTTTAATAGTTATTTAATTTTATCAATATTGTCTTGTATGGCACTGAATATATTAGACTTTCCAAGATGATAGCAGGCGTTAGTGGCGAGACTACCATATTTAGTCCAATCCAAATTTTGTAGTAAATCTTTAATTTTATTTCTTATAATCTCATCTTGGGTTATTAGAACAATAGCAATACCTGATTTATATTTTACCTCTTCAAAGGTATCTACAACTGAAATACTACCATAAAAAGTTGATGAAAGATAATAATCAGCTTTTTCCTCATAAATCCATCTTTTGCCACATTCTCTTTTTTTTGCTAATGAAACTGTATAGATTTTTAATAAATCTCCAAAAGGCTCATTTTTTTTATTTTTATACCAACTAAATTCCTCATCATTAGTTTTGTGGTTTTTACTCCAAATTTGAAAAACGCATTTTACATCTACATTTTTATTGGTATTAGGATTATAAAAAGCGTTTTCTACTAATCTTTCCGAATGAATTAAATTAAAACCTTTGACTCTATATTTTACAGAACCTTTGCCTTTACTTTCAAAAAACATTGGCAAGATAAAGCAAACATAATCTGCATTTTTGGAGTGATTGATGAAATTTAATGCCATTACGCCTCTATGACCAAAAGGAGGATTACCAATAACAATGCTCTTTTTGTTTTTAGGTAAACTATATTGCAAATAATCAGACTGTATTATTTCGTCATTAAGTGGGTGAATATCTATGCCTATTCTATTATTTTTTGGTAATAAATTAAAAAAAGTACCATTACCTGCGCTTGGCTCAATCCATTGAAAGTTCTCCATATCACCTTCATATAAATAAATTATTTCATTTGTTTTTTCTAATAGATATTCAGCTGTTGAAGTTTTTGTAAAATATTGGTCTAGTAAGTTATTGGTATTTATTTTCATTGTGTTGCCATTGACATACTTAAAGTCACTAGCTACGCTTGGTTCGTTTTCTTGCGTGATTTCTCCAAAAAGGTTCGTAAAATACATTTTATATAATTTTTAGAGTGTCTTGTAATGAGGCTTAATAAACAAAGTTTACAGATAATTATGTTTTCAATAATTATCTATAAACTTTGTTTATTATTATTATTTATTTGTTTGTTTATTGAAACATTGAAAAATCATCTCTTTTTGGCTCACGTTCATTGCTTGTGTCTTCAATATTTTTGTAAGAACTATCTTCATTGAATAAGAATACGTAAACAATTCTATCTTCTATTTCCAATTTTCCTGACATCATTTGCACAGGACAAATACCACCAACATTGTCAATTACCTTTCCTGTTACATTTTGAGTGAAAGATTTGTAACTTAGTTTAAAAGTTTTTTCTCTCAAATCAATGATATTAGCGTAGTCTGTTTCTATCAAAATATCAACTGATTGCCCTTCAAGTTCCTGACGTTTGTAGCCAAAGCGTTTTAAAACGTGATTATTGACTTTGGTAACAATAAACTTCTCATTTGTAAGGATAATTCCTTCATATACCTTATTGATGATAGTTTGGTAAACGTGTGCCTCGTCTGCAACTGCATTAAGTTTAGCCTCAAATTGTTGCACCCAATTCTCGTAATTGTGAAGTTGTTTTTTGAGTTCTTCTTCTTTTACTTTGAGCTGGTCTGCAAAAACTTTTGATGCAGAAAGCAATTTTGCGTTTTTTTCATTTGATTTCACTGATGCCACAGTAGTCGCAATACGCCTAGAAAGGCTTTCTATAAACTCAATTTCAAATGGCTGATAAATTTTAAACGACATAAGTTCCAAAACACCTTCCACTTTGTTATCATTTTTGATAGGAATAATCAACAAAGATTTTGGTGTTGCCTGACCAAGTCCAGAGGTAATATTAGCATAATTCAACGGAATATCCGTAATAAAACGGGTATCTTGTTCTCTCCAAACAGAACCTACAAGTCCTTCACCATATTCTATTGTTTTATTCAGAAACTTCTGTCTTTCATAGGCGTAGCTACCTTTAAGTTCCAAAAATTTATGATTTTCATCTTCATCATTGATAATAAAAATACCACCTTGATTACTTTCTGTATAGCGTACAAGCGTTGCAATAATCTCAAATGCTTGTTTTTCCACGTTTTCGTGGTTATTTCTCAAAATATCTGCAAAAGTAGAAAGTCCAGTAGAAGACCAGCTTCTTTTTGCTTCTTCTCTTGCAAAATCTTCCAACTGAATATTTTTGTTTTCCGCTTCCGCAATACTAGATTTCAGTTTGGAAAGCATTACCTTGAAGTTTTTAGCAAGATTACCCACTTCATCATCCGAGGTAATTCTTTCCAAAAATTGTTCCTGATTTCTTAGTCCTTTCACAACAGACTGCGTGATGCGGTCAAGTAATTCAATTGGTTTAGAAACACTATTAGCAAAATAAACTGCAAAAATAGATGCTGTAATGAGCATTATAAGCGTTGCAGAAATAATAATAAGCCACGCTTGCCCTTTAATTTGGTCTGTGTGCAAAGTAAGAACTATATCAATAGCTTCAACTTCATCATTGATTTTCTTTACGATATTTGTCAGTTGCCCACGTATGCCCGCTTCTTGTGTAAAACCAATTTCTTTTTCAATAGCAACCATTTGCTTAAACATCACTCTATAACTCTCTACGGCACTTGCAATTTCTGTTTTTGTACTTTTACTCAAAGAATCATTTAGGTTTTGTACAATATCCTCGCAAGCTTTATCTAAATAATCAGTAAACCTTAGCTCTTTTCTGATAATAAAATTTTTCTCGTGTCTGCGCAGGGTCAAAATATCTACCTCACGCACTTTGCCTTTCAGTCCTTCTAGCTCGTGTGCTACATCACGCATTTTGCCTTCAAGTCCAATATCTCTATAGCCACGTTGCAAAACCTTATCTTTCAACACATCAAAAGTGGTATGATACTTTGCAAGCAGTTCTGTACTTCTTTTAGAATTTTCAGAAAGCCCTAATGATGGTGTAATTGGGTCAATTTCAAGCTCTTTGAGCATCTCATTGATAGCTTTTTTGTTGATGTCAAAAGCTGTAATAGTTTTACTTTTTTGGGTACGCATAAAATTCTCACTATTTGCATCAAGACTTAGGAAATCTTTTTGCAAATTTTGCGCATTAGAAGTAAGGTATTTGAGATTATCAACTTCCTTTCTATAAACATAATAGCCTTCAATATAGAAGAAAAAGTAAAGGAAAATCCCACCCAAAACTACTCCAGCCAATATTAGGAAGGAGTAGGAAAGGATTAGTTTTGTTTTTATCTTGTGGATACTCATAGTTGTAAAGTATTTTCTAATTTAAAACTATTTAAAATTATTTATTCTAGTTTTTATTTTAGTTATTATAAATTATGAATTTTTTGTTATGATTTGTGGATTAAAAACACGTAACAATGTATTTCATTCACAACTCACAATTCGCAATTCACAATTCACAATTATTTAGTCTTCATCATCTTCCAAATCAAGGCTGAAAGAATATGCCGTTTCGTCAGTTTTAAAAGTTTTTTCTACATAATGTTTGACAAAATTATCAATGGCTTTTGGTGTTACTTCTGGCAAATTCAGACAGACATCAAGCAAAATATACGTAGGATTTTCTACCGTAACCTCAACAAATTCAGTTACTTTTACTTCATCTTCTAGCTCCTCCATTAGTTCTGCACGCTTTTCCTCTATTTCTTCCTCCATTTCTTCTGTCATTCCGTCAGGCATATCACCATCTAAACCTTTATATTTAGGATAAAGTTTCAAAAGTTTTTCTTCTGACATATCAAACAGAAGGCTATGAAAATGAAGCTCCAACGGATATAGAGCCGCATCAAAGATAACTTCTTTGCCTTCGTGTGTGCCTGTAAAATAAAAGTGCGCAAATTCTGTGCTACTTTCGTCTATTTCGTCAAAAACCCAGCTTTTAGCTTGTTTTGTGAGTACGGTTTTCAGTTGTTCTACTGATTTATACTCAAATTGTTGTTCGTTATTATTTTTCACTTTGCAATATACTAAATTTATTATTAAGAATACAAAATATTTTTTAAAATATTTGTTTTGAACTCTATTTTGAACTCTATCTTGATATTATTTTGCCTACAAAAATAATCAAAATGACAGCAAAAATACCAATGTTTCCAAATGATAACAAACAAATAATAACAAAAATTTTAAATTATTTATTAAAATGCTTACTTTTGCACAATAATTATATGATAAAACTGTTATAATTACTTAAATCTATACCTAAAACATCAAAATAATACCACAATGTCAGAAAAAAAAACTTGGAAATTAGACCCAACAGACTATAAAATACTGCGCTTTTTGCAACTTGACGCAAAAATTACCAACACACAACTTGCCAAAGAAATTGACCTCTCGCCTGCGCCTACACTAGAACGTGTGAGAAGACTAGAGCAAAACGGCTTTATAGAAAGCTATCACGCCATTTTGAACGCTGAAAAAATTGGTCTTGGTGTAACGACTTTCGTGCAAGTAAGCCTCCAAAGCCACAAAAAAGCTGTTATTGACTCTTTTGTAAGTCAAATTATGCAAATAGAAAACATTGTGGAATGTTATCATATGACTGGTCAGTCGGATTTTTTACTCAAAATACTTGCCAAAGATATTGTGTCTTATCAAGCCTTAATGCTGAATGTGAGCGAAATAGATGAAATAAATAGTATGCAATCAATGGTGGTACTTGCCACTTTCAAAAACAGTATGCTACTTCCTATGCCTGAAGTTATCAATGTAGAAGAAACTGTTTAAGAGACTTTTCTTAACACAAAAATAATTTTATCATTTTTGTGTTAAGAAAAATAAAAAGCTATATTTGTGCAATGATTGCAAAAACTACATTTTGGTTTCAAAGGATTTTATTCTTATTTTTATTTACTTTTTCGTCTGTTTCTTTTCAGCAAAAAGTGAATAATGATAGTTATAACCAAAATACAATAAGCATTCAGCATACTGAAAATACACAGCAGGCGCAATTTCAGACCAATCTTAGCCAAAAAAAGAATGATGTTTTTAGCACCGCCAATAGGCGTATAGGTGCAGGAATACGCATTAGTGGGAACTTTGAACAAAATTCTCAAAAAGATTATACTCCATTTTTCTTTAAAAGTGATTTTTATGATTACGCTGATTTTTCAGTAAGAAATATTTTTAATAGATATTTCCGTTTCTCTTTTTATGAAAGTTTTAGCACTTATATTAGGCTTTATAGCCGTATTTGTTGCTGGCGCATATAAATTCCCCCTCTTTTAACATTCCCTTTCTTTTCCCTTTAAAGTCCATTTTAAGGGTTTAGGGCTACTAATATTCCTTTTTTATTCTAAAAATTACGACAATGCTAAAAAAAGCCTTGCTGGTTGCGCTATTGTGTGTTTTTCGTGTAAGTTGGTGCGTTGCGCAGACAGACACGCTTACGCTACAATACGAAGAAGCAAAAACAATCCTTTTGAGAGATAATCTTAAAATTCTTTCTTCTTATTATGATATTTCCATTGCGGAAGCGGATATTGTGCAGGCAAAATTGTGGCGAAATCCTACTTTTGTCTGGAATCAGGACTTGTATAGCATTTCTCGCAACGAGTATTTTAACTTTCAAAATCAGTTTCTGATACAAATAGAGCAAGTTTTTTCTGTTTCTGGGAAACATACGTGGGCGGTGCGTATGGCAAAACTAGATAGAGAACGTAATAAACTGCAATTACAAGATGTATTGCGTGGTTTGGTCTTTGAATTGGGGCAAAAATACATTCAACTGGACGCATTGGAGCAAAAGGAATCACTTTATGCTGAAACAGTCAAAAAATATGATATTTTGATTGAAAATTGTGAAACAAAACTCAAATCTGGAGCTATTTCTAGTAACGAGGTTTTGCGCCTGAAATCTGAAAGAATTGGTGTCAAATCTCAAGCATTAAGCAATCAGAATGATGTTTTGGAGGTGATGAGTGATTTAAGGCAACTCCTAAATCTCAAAGAAAATGTTTATGTTAAGGTTTCGGATAAACCTCTTTTGCTGAAAGATGAAACTTTGCTGGTGCAAACGCTTGTATCAGATGCCACTTTGCAGCGTTCTGACGTACAACTTGCCCAATTTGAAATCAAATATCAAGAGGGAAATCTCAAAAGACAACGAGCAGAAGCAATTCCTGATATAAAACTTGGTTATCAGCCTTCTGATAAAGGTAGTAATTACGTCAGACCGTATCAGGGGCTTGTTTTGGAGTTTGGTTTGCCATTTTTTGACCGCAATCAAGGAAATATCAAAAAAGCAAAAGCACAAATAAATAAAGCACAAGCAACACAATTAGAAGTAGAAAATAAGGTCAGAAATGAAGTTGTAACCGCTTTTTCACAATGGACAAACATAAAATCAGGTTTTCAGAATCTTACGCCAGAGTTTTTTCTGCAAATGGAGGAACTTAACAAAAATGCAGACCAAAATTATGACAAAAAGAACATCAATTTGTTGCAATACATTGATTTGAGGCGTATTTATGTGGATAATAAATTGCAATACATTACGCTACAACAAGAATACCGCCAAACGGTCAATAAACTTAATTTTACGGTTGGAAAAGAGGTTTTGAGCTTCTAAAAAAACAATTGTAAATTTTGAATTATAAATTTTGAATGAATACAAAATATAAATACCTGTTTTTGTTGCTGATATTTCTGATAAATATTCATATTTTAAATGCGCAACATATTCATCATCAAATAGATACAACAAATAAAACAACAGAATTAGAATTTACGGTGGATAGACCAGGAATAGCGGATTTGCCTTATTTGGTCGGTGTGAGTAGTTTTCAGATAGAAATGGGCGCAGATTATCTACAACGTGGCAGTTATAGCCGTATTCAAGCTCCTGCGGCACTATTTCGTACAGGAATTTCTAAAAATGCAGAACTAAGAATTGGTATCAGATACATTGTGCAAGATTCTATACAAGATTTTGTACCACCATTTAACCAGGATAAAGGATTTTCGCCCATTTTGATAGGACTTAAGATTCCTTTTGTCAAAGAAAATGGCTGGATACCTGAAATAGCATTAGGAACAGATATTTTGCTACCTTTTTTCAGTAAGGAAAAATTTAAAACAAGATATTCTGGACACGATATTTTTCTTTATATGGCGCACAATCCTAAAAGTTGGCTTTGTATAAATACTAATGTAGGAGCTATTTGGGAGGGTTTTTCTGGTGAATCTGTTTGGATGTATGCCGTTTGTTTGGATTTTCAATTGGCTAAAAAAGTTGGTTTTTTCATTGAAAATTACGCTTATATCCCTGATGAAAGTCCAAAAGAAATAGGACTTGATGCAGGACTTACTTATCTTATTCGTCCTAAAATGCAAATTGACATCAATGCAGGAATAAGCCAATTAAGCACAGGAACACTATATTTTGTAGGAACTGGGCTGACTTTTAGAATTGACAAAAAACGTAAGAATACAAAAACAAGATTTTAAACTAACATTTTAAATACAAATTTTAATATGAAATATCTCTTTATTTTCCTTCTTATCTTCATTGTAGGAAAATCTTTTGGGCAAAATAAGCGTCCGCCTATGCCCGACACAACAGAATTTAATACAAATATTTTGGAGAAGAAAGTTTACGTAGGAGTTATTTTTAATTCTACTTGGGCAAGTATTGATTTCTTCAGTAATCAGCCAGAAACGTACTTTTTTAAGCCTTCTTTGGGCGGTGGCGTAGCTTATCAAAACTATTTCAGCAAAAAACGAAATATTGGTTTTGAAACTGGACTTATCATTCAACAACGTGGCGCAGGCATACGAAAAATTGATGATTTGAGCAAAGATAACATTGATAGCTCTAACCGTTGGCGTTTTAGAGTGTATAATTTGGAAGTTCCATTGAAACTTATTTACCGTTCTAAGTTTTTGGGCAAAGGGCAAGGAGTGAAATTTTCTGCGGCTGGAGGCATCACGCCTGCATATACAATGTACGTGAGTCGTGTGTATATCAGCGCAGAAGACGGTTTCCACGACTATACAGACGAAACTTCTAATTTTAGTAGATTAGGTGTAATTGGACACGCAAGCGCAGGCATAGACATTGCCGCTGGTGGAAGTGCCGTTTTTCAGTTGCAATTTCAGTACCAATTAGGCATAAATAATGCGTATAGTGGCTCTGGAGCATATTCTAGCTTTACTGGACGACATTCTCTTTTTGGGTTGCGTTTAGGATTTTTGATGTAACCCCTCTAAATCTCCCCCTGCTGGGGAGACTTAAATACCAATACAGAAAGTGTCTTTAAAGTCCTCCCAGCAGGGGAGGATTTAGGTGGGGTTAGATAAATAATAATCAATTTTTCAAAATAATCAATAAAATGAAAACATATCATATAATATTTTTCTTACTTTTTCTTACTTTTTTATCTTGTAAAAAAGAAGAGAAACAGTTAGAAGTTGCTAAAAAATTCTGTTTGACAGATACGCTCAAAAAAGGCTTAGAAACTGCACTTGTTGAGAATAAAATCATTGAAAATGAGATAGTTCTCTCTGGAAAAATCACTTTTGATGAAGATAAAGTTGCAAAAGTTTATCCTTTGGCTGGTGGTTTTGTGAAGGATTTACGTGCTAATTTGGGTGATTATGTGCAGCGTGGGCAAGTGCTTGCCATTATCCGTAGTCCAGAAATTGCAGGTTTTAATAATGAAAAAAACGCTGCTGCAGCGCAACTAAGACAAGCAGAAAAGACCTATTCTGTTACGCAGGAGCTGTTTAAGACAGGAACGGTATCAGAACTAGAGGTTATCAATGCCAAAAAAGATTTTGAAACTGCAAAAGCTAACCTAACTCGTTCTAGTGAGGTGGTGAGTATGTATAATGTAGGAAATGAGTCATTTTATAGCATTGTAGCTCCGCAGGCGGGTTTTGTGGTGCAAAAAGATGTCGCACTTAATATGGAACTTCGCACAGAAGACATTAAACCTATTTTTGTGATTGCTAATATGGAAGATGTTTGGGTAAAAACAAATATTTATGAAAGTGATATTGAGCAAGTGAAAGTCGGTTTTAATGCTAATATCTCTACTATTGCCTATCCTGACACAGATTTAAAAGGAAAAGTTGATAAAATTTTCAACACGCTTGACCCTGAAAGCAAGGTTTTGAACGCAAGAATTATCTTACAAAACCCTGGTTATAAGCTAAAACCTGATATGTACGCCAAAGTGGTAGTACGCAACCCAAACACAACAGAAAAACAGCTTGCAATACCTGCAAAAGCAGTTATTTTCAATGAAAACCGTTATTTTGTAATGATTTATAGGGCTGATTGCGACATAGAAATCCGTGAAATAGTGCCTTACAAAGAAACACAAACAACAATATATGTGGCAAGTGGACTAAAAGAAGGGGAGAAAATAATGACAAAATATCAATTATTAGCGCATAGAGCGTTAAATGATTAAAAAAATCTTACAACCACCCCTAACCCCTCCTTAAAAGGAGGGGGATTTAAAATTCCCCTCCTTCCTAAGGAGGGGTTGGGGGTGGTTTTTAATAAAATTCATATCTAAAAAAATATTCCCTTGAATTCTCTCATAAGAAATATTATCACTTTTTCCCTCAAAAATAAGGCATTTGTTTATATAATGTCTGTTGTTTTGGTGGCTGCAGGTGTTTATAGCTATACAAAAACGCCCTTAGAGGCATTCCCAGACGTTACCAATACGCAAATCATCATTGTAACGCAATGGGCAGGACGTAGCGCAGAAGAAGTGGAGCGTTTTATCACCGTTCCTGCTGAAGTGGTGCTGAATAGCGTTCAAAAGAAAACCAGCGTAAGGTCAGTATCTATGTTTGGGCTTTCTGTTATCAAAATCATCTTTGATGATGGCGTAGAGGACTTTTTTGCAAGGCAACAAGTTAATAATATGCTCAAAAATGTAAGTCTTCCAGAGGGCATTGAGCCAGAAGTACAACCGCCCTACGGACCTACAGGCGAGATTTTTCGTTATACTTTGACAGGTAAAGGACGCAAAGTGTCTGATTTGCTCACTATCCAAAACTGGGTAATTGACCGTAATTTGCGTAGCGTGGCAGGTGTGGCTGATATTGTGTCTTTTGGCGGTTCTGATAAGATTTTTGAGATACAAGTAAATCCTATTTTGATTGCAAAATACAATATAACACCCTTAGAAGTGTATGAAGCCGTTAAAAAAAGTAACATAAACGTAGGCGGTGATGTCATAGAAAAAAATGGTCAGGCGTTTGTGGTGCGTGGTATTGGACTTCTGAAAAGCATTGGAGATATAGAAAATATCATTATTTCAACTATCAATGATGTGCCTATTTTGGTGCGAAATGTCGCAAAAGTGCAAGAAGGCGCACTCCCAAAAGTGGGTCAGGTGGGCTTAAACGACAATGATGATGTAGTTGAGGGAATTGTGGTGATGCGTAAAGGAGAAAATCCAACAGATGTTTTGGCTCGTGTAAAGCTCAAAATCAACGAATTAAACAAAAAAATATTACCTTCTGACGTAAAAATGGTTACGTTTTATGATAGAGATGTTTTGATGGCTTATTGTCAAGAAACAGTAACGCATAACTTGTTAGAAGGCGTGATTTTTGTAACCGTTATAGTGCTTATTTTTATGGCTGATTGGCGTACAACGCTGATTGTAGTAATGATTATTCCGCTTGCCTTGCTTTTTGCCTTTATGTGCTTGCGTTTAATGGGAATGTCTGCTAATTTGCTTTCTATGGGTGCTATTGATTTCGGAATTATCATAGATGGGGCTGTGGTGATGGTAGAGGGGCTTTTTGTCGTCTTGGCGCACAAAGCTCACGATGTTGGAATGTTGCCGTTTAATAGAATGTCAAAGCTGGGGCTTGTCAAAAAAACCAGTATAGAGATGGGAAAAGCTATTTTCTTTGCAAAACTTATCATTATCACGAGTCTTATTCCTATTTTTGCGTTCCAAAAAGTTGAGGGCAAAATGTTCTCTCCTTTGGCTTATACGCTTAGTTTTGCGCTTTTGGGTGCGCTCATCTACACACTTACGCTTGTGCCTGTGCTTGCGAGCTATCTGCTTAATAAAAATGTAAAAGAACGCAATAATCCTATTGTGAATTTCTTTGATAGAATTGTCAATAATGGCTTTGCTTTTACGTATAATCACGCTAAAAAAAGCATTATTACGGCTTTTGTGGTGATGGGAATCAGTTTGTATTCGTTTACTTTTTTGGGAACAGAATTTTTACCAACTTTGAATGAAGGCGCACTTTGGATAACGGCAGAGATGCCTATGAGCCATTCCCTGCCTGAAACATCAGCTCTTATCAAAAAATTTAGAAGAGAATTGCAGACTTTTGATGAAGTAAGTGGCGCACTTTCCCAAATTGGGCGTTCAAATGACGGAACAGACCCAAATGGCTTTTATTTCGCTCAAATTCAAGTAAATCTTAAACCAAAAAAAGACTGGAAACGCAAGATTTCTTATGACCAACTCATAGACGAAATGGACAAAAAAATGCGTCAGTATCCTGGAATTATATTTAATTACTCTCAACCAATCATAGATAATGTAGCAGAAGCTGTTGCAGGCTTTAAAGCATCTTTTGGGGTGAAGATTTTTGGGCGAGATTTGGAAAAAATTGACCAAATGGCTGATGAAGTTACCAAACAACTGCGCACAGTTGATGGAATTAAGGATTTGGGTGTTTTGCGAAATATTGGGCAACCAGAACTAAATATCACCCTTGACCAAGACAAAATGGCACGTTATGGCATTTCTATTGCAGATGCGGAAGCTGTTATTGAAATGGCTATTGGTGGTAAAACGGCAACACAATTTTATGAAGGAGAACGCAAATTTGATGTTCGTTTGCGTTATCAGGCTGATTCTCGCAAAACTGAAGATGATATTGCTAACCTAAAAGTGCCTAGTTTGAAGGGTAATAAAGTTCCTTTAAAAGAAATTTCTGTTATTGACAAAAAAACAGGTGCAGCATTTGTGTATAGAGAAGCAAATAGTCGTTTTATTGGTGTAAAATTCTCCATACGTGGGCGTGATATGGGTAGCACCATTGCGGAAGCGCAGGAAAAAGTAGGAAAAGCGTTACCAAAGAATGCTCGTATAGAGTGGGTAGGCGAGTTTGAAAACCAACAACGAGCCTCCAAAACGCTTGCAAATGTTGTTCCTTTGTGTTTGTTAGGAATTTTTATTTTACTTTATGCGGCCTTTGGCAATTTGAAAGATGCTGTTTTGGTACTCCTAAATGTGCCTTTTGCAATGATGGGTGGTGTTTTGGCGTTGCATATTACGGGTGTAATTTTTAGTATCTCTGCTGGAATTGGTTTTATTGCACTTTTTGGGGTTTGTATTCAAAATGGGGTGATTTTGATTTCTGTTTTTAAGAAGAATTTGCTTGATGGAATGAGTTTGCAAGATGCGCTGATAAATGGCGTTAGTTCACGCACTCGTGCTGTCGTAATGACTGCCCTAATGGCTGCTATTGGACTTTTGCCTGCTGCACTTTCCACAGGAATTGGCTCTGAAACACAAAAACCGTTAGCCATTGTCGTAATTGGTGGAATGATAAGTGCCACAGTATTAACACTTTTAATATTTCCTTTGCTTTTTGCGTGGGCTTACAAAGAACGCCCCAAAAAACTTATCAAAAAGAAAAAACGCAACCCCGACCCCGTGAAACGACGTCATAAAGAATATTTAGAAGAAGATAAAACAAATACAACAGAGATAGAAATAAAGAAAATAATCCCTCCAAAAGATAATGAGAATGAAAAGTATTAACATTTGAAAAACACAAAACCCACCTCAAAACTGTTTTGAAGTGGATTTTGTTTTCAAGGTAGAAAAATAGCTTGAACTTAGGAAAAACGACAAAAAATTATCCATAAAATGTGTTTTTGTATCATTTTTCTTTATATTTGAGAAAAAATTTAATAAAATGTGGTATTTGAAATGAGAAAAAATTTTCTTTATATTTTTATGATTTTTCTGCTTGTTGGCGTGCTTATATACGTGGAAAGCAGTAAAAAAAAGCCTATTGACTGGCGTATTTCATACTCCAACAGAGATAAAATTCCGTATGGTGGTTTTTTGCTTTATGAGCTTTTGGGTGATGTTTTTGTAGGACAAAAAGTAGAAAAAATTTCTCAAACAGTTTATCAGCAAGCTATTGCAACACGTTTGGTAGGTGAAAATATCAATTATTTGTTTGTTTCCGAGCTTTTTAACCCAACAACAGAAGATACTCGTATGCTTTTTGATTTTGTTGAAAATGGTGGCAATGTTTTTGTGGCTGCGGAAATGTTTGAAGGAGATTTTGGTACAAAACTTGCCCTACGCACCTCGTCGCATATTTCGTTTAATGGGAGAGATTCTATTGAGCTTAATTTTACGTCTAAAAACCTCAAAGCACAGAAAAATTATCTCTACAAAAATAATTCCGTTAATCATTATTTTGTAGATTTTGATAAGTCAAAGACGGCTATACTCGCCACTAATCAGCATAATGAGCCTGTTTATATGTCCATAAAATTTGGGAAAGGGCATTTTTGGGTGAGTAGTTCTCCTATTGCTTTCACTAATTATAACATTGTGAGCAGAAATAATGCAGAATTTGTGGCAAAATCTTGGTCTTTTTTGCCAAATCAGCACACACTTTGGGACGAATATTACAAATATAGTAAATATGACCCCGTAACGCAAAAAGAATCCTCTCTTTTGCGTGTCATTAAGTCAAAAGAAGCCATTGATTGGGCTTTTAATGTACTTGTAGCAACTATTTTGCTTCTTATTTTTTTTATGGCAAAACGCAAACAACGCCCAATTCCTATTATTATTCCACCAAAGAATACTACTTTAGAGTTTGCAGACACTATTGGCGTGCTTTATTTTCAAAATAAAGACCACAAAAATCTTGCCTTAAAAAAGATAAATTTTCTTTTTACTTACATTCGTACCAAATTATCTATTAACATCAATGAACCAAATCTTGATTATGTAGAGAAAATAGCACAAAAAGCAGCCAAAACACAAGAAGATGTTCAAAAATTATTTCTTTTGATACAACAAATACAACAATATGCCCAAATTTCGGACAATCAACTTATTAGCCTAAACGCACAAATAAAAGCATTTAAGAAGTAATTTTGAGGTGTGAGGTGTGAGGTATTTTTTGCTACTACTTTTTATGTGCTTTTCCGTAATTCGTAATTGTTAATCCGTAATTGACTACATTTATGCAAACTTTTTTCAATTTTCTTTTTATTTTGTTGAGTGCTTGCAAAATCCCTAATAATCAAGTGAATAATCAATCAAATACAAAAGATACTATTCCTCAAAAAATAGTCAAAATTGATAGTTTTATGAATAATATTGTATTTTATAATGAGGAAAAGCAAAAACTTACATCTCTCAAGGCACTCAAAGAAAGAGCCATTTTAGGGCAAGATTCTATCAAAATCGTGTGTTTTGGAAATAGTATTACTTATGGCTTTTCTGTCCTTTCTTCCAAACAAGTTGATAAACCTTATCCGCAAGAACTTGCGGCAATGTTTGGTGCAAAATATCCTAAAATATTGCTGGAAGTAGTGAATGAAGGGCATAATGGCTGGCGTTCTGACCAAGCACTAACTAATTTTGATGACCTTATTTCACCCAAAAAACCTGATTTGCTTGTCCTAAAATTTGGTATAAATGATGCTTACAGTAGCTTTACACAAGTAATGCTCAAAAAAAATCTTACGGAAATAGTCAAAAGAGCTAAAAAAGAAAAAATGTTGGTATTATTTCTCACACCAACACCCACAGATACGCCCCAAAATGCTATTATTGCAGGTTATATTCCTGTAATTAAGGCAGTTGCGAAAGAGCATAAAGTATATTTTTTGGACACACACAAAGCCATTATCAATAAAATGAAAGAAAAAAAACTTAGTTTAGCACAAATTCTGCCTGATAAAGTGCATTTGGATAGCCCCTACTACGAATGGATTGCAGAAGAGGTTTTTGATTTTATTGAGAAAAATGATTAAATTCTTAATTTTTGAAGTTTTAAAATTTTAGTTTATCTTTGCATTGTTAAGGACACAAAAAGATGAAAAAAATACTTTTAATATTGCTAATACTGCTTCCATTTGTGTTATTTGCTCAAAGTGATAGAGAAATATTGTTAGATATTTCTAAGCAACTCTCTAAACAAGGCGAACAGATAGCAGAACTTTCCAAACAACAAGCTGTTACTACTACTAAAATAGATGGCTTGAAAAAATCCGTTGATAAACGTCTTGATACGCTTGAGAAATCAATAGATAAACGTTTTGAGATGCTCACTAATCTAATGATAGGCTTAATGGGGCTTATAGGCATACTTATTGCCGCTATGTTGGGCTTTATTAGTTATATTTTTTGGGACAGACAAGCCGCCCTGAAACCTGTTGAAGCAACTACTGCAGAACTCAAAAAGGAAATTGATTTACTCAAAGAAAAAGAACTAAAACACATAGAAAAAGAATTGAAACATCAAGAAAAAGAAACCCAAACAGATAATATTTTGAAAAAACTTTTGGAAAAATTCCCTGATTTGGCTAATTTAGCATAAAAAATGCCCTGAAAGTTCTAACTTTCGGGGCGTTTTTTTATTGTTTAGCAAAAGTAAATCCTATACCTTCTGCGGTTTGCTCATAGTCTATCAGAATGCCCAAAACATACATTAGCTGTCTTTTATCTATCAAAACTAAAATATCCTCATACGTATAAATTTGGTCAAAAGCTTTTTCTGTATCAAAACCTAACATAAAAGATGCACCACAGCCGCCTCCACGTACACCAACACGCAGGCTATAACCAGCAGGAATACCTTTATTTGCCATTATTTTTCTGACTTCTTCCAAAGCAAGTGGCGTGATATTTATAGGTGAAATATTCATTTGAATTTCTTTTTTTTAAATTATAAACAAGATAGGAAACAAATTTAGTAGGTTTTCAAAGATAATAACAAAAAAGTTTGCAAGAAATTTGATTTATCCAAGATTTATTTACATTTTTGAAAGAAAAATAATATCCCAACTAAACTATGAGCGTACTCACAGATTATTACAAAATAGTAGAAGAAGTTATCAAAAATTTGGGTATTGACCCTGTTGAATGTCGTGGAATGGACGAAGATGACATTGTAGAAGATGGGCAATGGAATCTCAGCAAAGGTAATGCTTCTATTTGGATTGATGTTTTTTATGATGAAACTAATAAGGAGAATTATTTTCAAGTGTTTTGCCCACTTATTGAAGTTCCCAACGGAAAAATGGGAGAAGTCGCCACTGATGCACTAGAAATAGGGCATATCTTATTTGGAATTAGCTTTACTCGTGTAGAAAATTGGCTTTATCTCAAACATATTAGAGAACTTACAGACCTTTCAAAAAATGAAATTTCTAACATAATAGATAGAATTGGAGCGTATGGAGAAGAATATGAAGAATATTTTAGAGAAAAATATATTGGAGGAAGGTGATGTTGAGGTAGGAAATTTGAAGTATGAGGTACGAATAAAAATATTAAAAACAACTTATAACAACTTATAACAACTTATAACAACTTAATTAGCAACTTAAATAATTTATGCGAGATTTATTAGACAAATATTATAATGACGAAATAAAAGAGAATATGCACATTCTCACAGACCATTTTGAAGACGTAACTGTCAGCAAACTTTTCTGCCAAGATGTGATGACTTTGCTTGATGATGCTTATTTTCGTTCAGAAATGGTTGGTTTTGAAGATTATCCCCAAAGAAATAATCCTGATATTCCGCTTATTTTTGCTAGTAATCACTCTGGAATGGCTTTTCCTTGGGACGCTATGGTGCTTGCCTACCGTATTCACAAACTTTGTGATTATGGACCAAATGCCATAAGACCTATTACTTCTCCTATGTTGTCGGCATCTGTGCTAATGAATACCTACCAAATCAATTATTTTTGGAAAAATGTAGGCTCAAGTATTGATGCTTCCAGCCTTAATTTTGATACTATGATGCATCAAAATGACTTCAATATTATGGTTTATCCAGAAGGTGTACCAGGAATTGGAAAAGGTTTTGATAAAAGATACCAATTTCAGAAGGTTTCTACTTCTATGGTGCGTATGAGCCTAAAATACCAAACTGATATTATTCCTTTTTCTACTGTTAATGGGGAGTTTATCAATCCTTATACCTATACTTTTCCACTTGTAAATAAAATAATAAATTTTATTGGCATACCGTTTTTGCCTGTTGGGTTTATTACTATTTTTGTGTTGCTTTTTCCTTGGGTATTTTATATGGGTTTTCCTGCACGTCTTACGTATGTAATGGGCAAGCGCATACGTCCTTCTGATATGACAGATAAGCCTTTTGAGGAACTTACATATGAAGATTTTACGGCAATAGCAGAAAAAATACAAGTGCAGATGCAGTCAGAACTTACCGCAGGCGCAGAAAAATATGGCAAAAATCCGTATCAATGGAGTTCTTTCTTTAAGGGAATTTGGCGAAATATCAAAATGTTTCCTTATACTTTGCCTTTTGGGTGGCCGCTTTTGTGTAAAGAATTTGATAGAGTACGCCTCAAAAAGAAAGATTATACCTCAAAACTAAAACTTGGTTTTCTTTCTACGTTGCGCATAATTTTTCAAAATCCTATGATTTTGGCCTATTTTATCCCTATTTTGGGCTGGATTCCGTTGGGTATCAATGGTTTTAGAAGAGTAAAAAGCAAGAAAATAATAAAAACTATTTATGCAAAAAAATAATTTTTAGTTTATGCTCTTCTGCCACGAATACACGAATGTTTTTGTTTGTGTATTCGTGGCATTTTGTATATTTCCAGAGAAATTTGTGTAAATTTGCACTTCAATCAGAAAATAATACAACAGAATACAACAGAATACAATGGAAATCAGCGAAATAGACACACAAAGCATTACTGCTACAAAAATAGACATAAGAAAACTATCTCTTTTGGAGCTTGAGAGCAATCTTTTGGAAAAAGGAGAGAAAAAATTTAGGGCAAAACAAATTTATGAATGGCTTTGGCAAAAATCAGCCCAAAACTTTGACATAATGAGCAATCTTTCACTTAAAACTAGAGATATTTTAAAACAAAATTTTGTTATCAACAGCATTTCTACCTACAAAGTACAAATAAGTGCCGACAGAACCATAAAATCAGCATTTCAACTCCACGACAAACATCTCATTGAAGGCGTACTTATCCCCACAAGCTCACGTATGACGGCTTGCGTGTCCTCGCAGGTGGGTTGTTCGCTTACATGCAAGTTTTGTGCAACTGGTTATATGAAACGTGAACGCAATCTTGATGCCGCAGAAATTTACGACCAAGTCGTTAGTATTGCACAGCAAGCAGAAGAAAACTATCAAATACCACTTTCTAACATAGTTTTTATGGGAATGGGTGAGCCTTTGCTCAATTATAATAACGTAATGGAAGCTATCCAAAAAATCACTTCTACGGAAGGGCTAGGAATGGCAAGCAAACGCATTACGGTTTCTACGGCTGGTATTGCTAAAATGATAAAAAAATTGGCTGATGATGATGTAAAGTTCAATTTAGCGGTTTCTTTGCACGCTGCCAATGACGAAAAACGTAACCAAATAATGCCCATCAACGAAAGTAATTCGTTGGAAGCACTCACAGAGGCACTTTTGTATTTTTATGAAAAAACAAAAAATAGGATTACTTTTGAATATATTGTTTTTTATAATTTTAATGATACGCAAAAAGATGCAGAAGAATTGTACCGTTTTGCAAAAAAAATGCCTTGTAACATCAATATCATAGAATATAATCCTATTTCTGATGCTGATTTTGTCAATACTGATGCTGATACATTAGAGAAATTTGCTAACTACCTGGAAAATAAAGGATTAAATGTAAATGTTAGGCGTAGCAGAGGCAAAGATATTGATGCCGCTTGTGGACAATTAGCAGTAAAAAAATAATTGGTAAGACCTTGAAGGCTTTAAAACATTCAAGGTCTTATTTTACATAAATCCTAATTCTAATTTTGCTACCTCACTCATCATATCTTGTGTGTAGGGAGGCTCAAAAGTTAGCTCTAATTCTACCTCATTTACGCCTACAATGCCTTTTAATTTTTCTTTTACTTCCTCTGGTAATTGCTCAGCAGAAGGACAATTGGGAGAAGTAAGCGTCATTTGGACATAAATATTATTGATAGGAAACACTTTCAAATCATATATAAGCCCTAGTTCCCATACATCAACAGGGATTTCTGGGTCATAAACGGATTTTATGGCTTCTATTGCCTGTTCTTTTAAATCTAGAATTTCTGTGAGCATCTTTTGAGGTATGAAGTTTGAGGTACGAGGTACGAAATAAATACAATTTTTTTACAACAAAAATTCATAAATTACAGTAAAAATCTTGTAACTTAGTCATTACTTGTGTATTCATAAACAATACAGGTGTTATTTGTGAAGATACAAACGATGGCTCTTAAGTTATTACTTCAAAAAATCTTTATACATTAAACTAGGTTGCACACTATTATTATTATTATATTTTGAAGATTCGTATTTATCATACTCACCCTCAATGCTATGATAATAAATTTGGCAAATTTCTACGCCTGCATAGATGCGGATAGGTTGCACACAAAAAATCTCCAAAGTCCAAAAACCAGAAAATCCAACATCACCAAAACCTGCCGTAACGTGTATAAATAGCCCCAAACGACCCACAGACGACCTTCCCTCTAGCATAGGTACATACGCCTCTGTACGTGTATGCTCAATAGTGCGTCCAAGATAGAGTTTGCCTGTTTCTAACACAATTCCCTCTGGTGGAATAGTGATTTGAGAATAACTATTTGGCTTTTTCATATCCAAAACAGCTTCGTCATAAACAAGCAAATCTTCGTGTAAACGCAGATTATAGCTATTGGGGTTGAGTTGTGCGGGGGAATAAGGCGTTATGAAAATATCTTTATCAAGCCTATTTTGTATCTCTTTTCCTGAAAGAATCATTTTTTTGAAGTGTGAAGTGTGAAGTGTGAAGTGTGAAATAAATACAATTTTTGTAGTAAAATTCACAATCCATCAGTATTTTTCAGCAAAATTAGTGATTTTGTTGGTTAAATGGTTTTTAATATCAATTTTAAGCTAAAAGTTCGCTCCAATTTCCTTTTAGCGTATCATTTTTTGTGTTTTCTTCTATTTCTTTAATAAATTGTTTACGTGAAATAAAAGCACCACCAAGACTTTCTAAATGCTCTGTATGTATCTGACAATCAATAAGATGTATATTTTTTTGAGTAAGTTTTTGTACCAAAGTAATAAAACCAACTTTGGAGGCATTGCTGACGTGTGCAAACATTGATTCTCCAAAAAAACAGTTTCCTAGTGCTATTCCATACAATCCGCCCACAAGTTTGCCCTCTTTCCAAACTTCTACAGAGTGTGCAATGCCTTCTTTGTGCAAATTATGGTAAGCAGTAATAATATCTGCCGTTATCCACGTACCATATTGTCCTTTGCGCTTTTTCTGCTGACAATTACTGATAACTGCCAAAAAATCTTTATCAAAAGTAACTTCAAATTCATTTTTTTTAAAGATTTGCTTCATACTTTTAGATACTTTCAAATCATTGGGATAAAGCACAAAACGAGGGTCAGGCGACCACCAAATAATAGGCTCTCCCTCTGAAAACCAAGGAAAAATCCCTGAATAATAGGCTAAAAGTAACCTTTGGATGGACAAATCCCCCCCAATAGCAAGCACACCATCACGGTTGGTTTTGCTTACAGGCGGAAAGTACAAAGCCTCATTTAGAAAATAATAAGCCATTTTTTGAGTTATGAATTTTGAGTTGTGAGTTGTGAGTTGATTTAATTTAAATTGTTTTGTATTCATTCACAATTCACAATTTAAAATTCACAATTACTTAGTTCTTTAAAATACTTTGCTGCATATTTCAAACGGCTTCCATACCACGAAAAAAGCTCACCATCAACGACTTGTATATGTGCGTGAGGACAAATATTTTTAAAATAACTAATATGCTTTTCTTTGAATGGGAATGGCTCTGACGACAAAAAAATCACATCAGGGCTTGCTTTTATAATATCTTCCTCACTCACGCAAGGATAACGCACAAGGTCAGAAAAAGCGTTTTCAAAGCCAATAAGTTGAAGCATATTGTCAATAAAAGTGTTGGTCGTGGCTATCATCATTGGCTTATTCCAGATAAAATAAGCTACTTTTTTCTTTGATTTTTGGTTTTTATCTTGTGATTTTTGTGCTAAAAAATCTGTAAATTCTTTAGAAATTTCGCTACAAATATCAGTGGCTTTTTCTGTGGTATTGGTGATATTTCCAACAGATTTTATCATCTGCAAAGCATCATTCAAATCATAAATATCAGTCATAAAGACAGGAAAATGCTTTTTTAGTTCCAAAATCCCTGTTTCGTAGTTTTCTTCTTTGTTTCCTATAATCAAATCTGGAGAAAGTGCTTTTATTTGCTCAAAATTAAAGTTTTTTGTACCTCCAATTATTTTTATATGAGAATTATTTGTATTTTTTATCTGTTCTTTTGGGTGAATGCAAAACTTCGTAATTCCGACAATGCTTTCAGTCAAACCCAAATCAAAAAGTAGTTCAGTTTGTGAGGGAACAAGCGAAATAATACGTTTTGGATAGTTTTTTAGTGAAATTATCTCATTGAGTTGGTCTGTAAAAGTAAGCATTTCTTTGTATTTATTTTAACAGTAATTAAAATCCTAACATCTTTATTGCAGTAATAGCTGCTTCTACACCTTTATTTCCGTGTTTTCCGCCTGCTCTATCTTCAGCTTGTTGTTGGTTGTCTGGGGTAAGCACGCCAAAAATAACAGGCAAATTAAACTTCAGCCCAACATTGGTAATGCCATTGGCTACGGCATCACAAATAAAATCAAAATGACGTGTTTCTCCTTGTATCACACAACCCAAACAAATGACAACGTGAACATACGGAGCCATCAGTTGCGCACCCAAAGTAAGTTCAAAACTACCAGGAACGGTTTTTATGATAATATTTTCTTCTTTTACGTGATGTTTAAGTAGCGTTTCGTATGCGCCATTTAGCAAAGCTTCCGTAATAGCTGTATTCCATTCTGCTACCACAATAGCAAATTTTTTATCAGAAATATCAGTAATATTTTTTGAAGAATATTCGCTCAAATTTTTTAGTTGAGATGCCATTTTGTTTAGTTTTTATTTGATTTTTAAGATGCAATAAAAGATTTTTATGAAAAAAGTCGCAACAAAAGGATGCTACGACTTTTTATTTTTTACTAAAAATCATGTCGTAAAGATTGTATTTCATTCACAATTTACAATTTACAATTCACAATTATTTAAGCGTTTTTAAATTCTGCAATCAATTTATTATCAAAAAAGTCTGCTGTTTCACTCAAATCAGTCATCATAGTAGCTATTTCTTCTGCTGTGATATTTTCTAAGTAACGGGCAGTCGTGAGATAAATTGCCTCATCAAAAATCTCAAAACGCTCACCCACAAAGGAATGATTAAGGTCAAGCAAACGGCGGTAAAGCTCACTTTTCTTACGTGTAGGCATATCCATAAGACGTGAGGACATTGTGATGGTGCGTTGTTCACCCGTAGAGCTAGGCGAGGTATTGAGTGTAACCATCACCGTAATAGAACCACGACTAAACGACCACGAACCAGGTAAAGATGCCTTTGCCGTCTGTGGGTCAAGTCCCACTTTGCGGAATGCTTCTTCTACTTCTTTTACATATTGGAGGTGAGATGCCATATTTATGTCTTTTTTGAGTTAATTTTAATTGTAAAAAGGCTAATACTGCAATTTCCTAGCAATATTTTCGTAAATAAACAAAAAAGAAAGTATTTTACAAATAAAATAATGCTTTTTTTTATTTAAAATCCAGAAAAGTAGCATCAAAACAATCAAATTCCAGATTTTCGTTGTGTTCTCTTATTGCTAGTGTTTTTGCACCGTCAGCCAAAACAAATGCCTGACAGCAATAAAACCTATTCAAAAGATATTTCTGTTTGAATAGGTTTTATTTGCTGTCTGCTTTAGCTGATGGTATTGCGCCTAATAAACAACTATTTTGTGCGTTGCTCTTTTTTTGTTTTCAATTATTTGTAACAGGTACATTCCTTTTTGTAGATTTTCAATATTTAAAGTGGTTTTGTTTGACTTGATGTTATCTCCAACTATAAATTTTCCTTGAAAATCAAATAGTTTAAAATAAGTTCCATCACTATTTTTCCAATTATTTAGGTCAATGTAGAGGTTTTTGGTAGTTGGATTTGGATATATTTTGATGAAACTTTCATTTCCTTTTACAAAAATTATGTTAGAATAAGAAGACTTACCCTCAAAATCTCGTTGTTTCAAACGGTAATACATATCATCATTGTTTTTTAGATTAAACTCATAATTATTGATGTCGTTGGTATTACCTTCTGCATTGCCTTTTCCATCAACAAAACCAATTTTAGTAAAATCTGTTACATTTTTACTGATTTCAATATCAAAACCTTCGTTATTGAGTTCACTAACAGTTTTCCATTCTAATAAAACATTACTTTCATCTGTTCTTTTCCCTCCAAAACTTAATAAGGTAATAGGTAAAGGTGAAAAGCTACTACTAATTTCAAACTGACTAAAAGAATTTTGAAAAGGAAAACCTGTGAATTGAATCACTTTGGTTGTATTATTGGCATTTGTTGCGCTTGCAAAAGAACCAGGAAATGCTGACGTAGCATCATCATTGCGTTTATGAAGTTTGAGATTATTTGGTGTACCAACATCAGCAGGAGAAATAATATTATTACTTGGTAAAGTAAAATTCATACCATCATATCCCACAGCTCCTGCTCCAAATTTTCTAATTATCCAATAGCAAGAACTTGTATTTGTGCCTGGATTGAGCTGACCTACACCATTAAAAGGATTGCCTCTTAATTGATATGCCACAAATTCATCAGCAGGAGCAGTAGTAAAGTTTACTGCAACGTTAGCATTTGTAAAATTTACCAGTGAAGCACTTACTGTTCTCCTATCTGAAGTACCTTGTGCTACTGCAACCTCTGATACAATACGTGTTGCGCCATTTTGTAATGTGCCATTGTTACCATTAATAGCCTCAATAGCAACGCCTGAGGTTTCATTGAATTGATAATATGCCACAAGTCCTGTTTCTGTGCCTGCAAGCGTAAGATGCATATTTTCACGGATTTGGGCTTGAGTGCGGGCAATATTCCATACACGTACTTCGTCTATATTGCCCACAAAAGGCTCTATATTGGCACCACCTGCAGAACCAATATTAAATGGTACGCCTGTGACAGCTGATGAACCTGTAGTTCGTGTACCAAGACTTATTCCATTTACAAATACTTCTACTGTTGTGCCACTTTCTACAATGGCTATATGATACCATTGGTTTGTATTAAAAGTAGATGCCCATCCAGTTACACCACTACCATTATACAAATCTATGCCTGTTTTTCCTCCTTGCATATGATAACTATAACGTGTTCCTGCTGCTCCTCCTCCATTCCTATTAGAAATTAGACAAGGATTATAGCCTGGGCTTGTTGAGAATGTAGGTTTTACCCAAAATTCAATTGTGCCATCTGCAAATTGAAATGCTGCATTGTTTGGAACGCTTACATGATTGTTATTAAAACTCATCATATTTCCTCTCACGCTTGTAGGTAAAGTGCTGATTTGTCTGCCTGTGATAGCAAAATCATATACTGCTTCATCATTATCATTATTATTGACGGTAATAGTGGCGTTATCTGTGGTGATACCTGTGGGCGTGTAAGTAACTACGAAAGTTGCAGAACTGCTTGCGGCTACAGTAGTGGGCGCACCACTTACTACGAATTTAGTGTTATTAGAAACTATACTTGTAATATTTAAAATATCTGTACCTGTATTTTGGATAGTAAAAGTACGGATTATAGTTCCTCCTGTGCCTGTAACGCCAAAATTTGTATTATCTGCAGTACTTGGCGTAACATCTCCATCTGCTATGCTGACGTTGTTACCTTGTAGGTTGATTTCAGGAATAGCGAAGTCGGAAGTCATAATACCTATTTGACTATAAGCCACCGCCACAAATCTACCATTTCCATATCCAAGACCTTTCCAATCAATATCAGAAGTGGAAGCACGTGTAGTCCAATTGATACCATTAGTGCTTGACATTACTCTATTGCCAACACCATCACCAGCAAGTGCCACAAATTGAGAATTACCCAAAAAATCATAACCATAAACAACAGCACGCCAACCATTATTCACAGAAGCATTGCGAGAAGTCCAAGTAATTCCATCAGCACTCGTCATTACCCTATTTGTACCATCAGCAGAAACTGCCACAAATAAACCATTGCCAAACGTAATTTTTTGCCAAGAATTAGCAGCGGCAGCAGTACGAGAAGTCCAAGTAATACCATTAGGACTTGTCATTACTCTGTTTGTGCCATTTGTTGAAACTGCCACAAATAAACCATTGCCATACGTTACCCCATACCAGTTATTACCTGATGCTGGCGTTCTCAATGTCCAAGTGATTCCATTAGGACTTGTCATTACCCTGTTGGGTGCTACTGCTACAAACAACCCATTATCAAAGGTAACAGATTCCCACAAAGGAGAAGCAAGTGATGTGCGTGCAGTCCAAGTAATCCCATCAGGTAGGCTGTTCAGAAGACTAGGGGAAAATTCCCCCACTTTTTGGAGTCTTCTTATGTATTTTTTGTTGTGTTTCTCTTTTATTTTTGTTACTTATTTTCCAGTCTTTTAGTGTCTGTAAACTTACTTTTTCTAGAGCATTTTCTAGCTCTAGTGCTGTAAAATGATTTCCAAAATTGGCT
>JAYUKY010000101.1:0-32396 GCA_043764015.1 Raineyaceae bacterium | reverse complement strand
TCCCAGTGCATACGTTCCAAAATTTCCGCAGGACTTACCATTTTGTACATATCAATCATTTTATCCAACAATGTTTTCCCAATAAGGCTCATAAATGCACCAGGAACACCGTGTCCTGTGCAATCAACGGCAGCAACAAACACTTTACGTCCAATAACACCCATCCAATAGAAATCACCAGAAACCACGTTTTTAGGTCTATAAATGATAAAATGCTCTCCTAAAAGTCCGTCCATTTGTCTTTTGTAAGGCAAAATAGCGTTCTGAATGGTACGTGCTACATTTATACTTTGTGCAATATTTTCATTTTGCATACTAAGTTCTTCATTTTTGCGCTCAATGAAATCTCTTTGCGCTAAAATCTCCTCTTGATTTTGATGTAATTCTTCTGATTGTGCTTGAAGTTCGTTGTTTTTCTCATTGATTTCTATGGCACTTTGTTCCAAATCTTTGTTTTTTTCTTGAATTTGGTTGTTTTTGAGTGCAATAGCCTTACTTTGCATTTTTATTTCGTCATTTTGTTTTTGCAAAGACGTACTTTGTACTTGTATTTCCTCACTTTGTTTGAGAATGGCAATACTTTGTTTTTCAATTTCTGCGTTTCTGCGTGCTAGTTGTCCATTTTTCTTTTTATTTTGGATAAGTGCAAACGCAATAAAGGCAATGATAATAGCAAGCAACGAACCTACCACAATGCCACCCCAAGTAAGATAACTGCTAAATTTGGCTTCTTCTTCCGCTCTTGACTCCTGAAATTTCTTATCTTTTTCTAATTTTTCTACTTCTTTTGCTTTTTCAACATCTTTTAATTGTTGTTGAACTTCTTTTTGTTGTGAACTAAGATTTTGGAGTTCTTTGTCTTTTTCTAGCAAAGAAACTGCCTGACGTTGCCTGCTTGCTTCTGCATCACTTTTAGAAATGGCTAAAAGTTGTTGTGTTCTTGTTTGTTCTAATTGTGTATTTTTGACTTTTGAGACGAGAAGCTCTTGTTTTTGTTTTCCTAAGGCAATTTCTTGTTTTGCCTTCAATTTCTCTAGTTCCGCTTGTTTTAGGGCAAGTTCTTTCTTTTCGTTGTCCGAAATAAGTTCTTTTACTTCATTTTCTTTCTTTTCAATATCAATTTGATTTTGTAGAATTTGTTGTTGGTTATTGATTTCTTGTTTGGCAAGTTTGTCTTTTGTTTCTTGATAAAGTTTGTTATATTTTTGATATTCTGCAAAATCTTTTTCTTTTTGATAAACTTCTGCTAAAATCTTGTAGCTAGACATCAAAATCTCTTCTCCGTCAGTTTTTCCTTTGGCTAATTCTACGGCTTTTTGCGCATTTTGGATAGCTTGTGGGTTTTTTTCACTCACAAAATTATTAGCAGCAAGATAGTTATAGACGTTTGCACGAGCAAGCGGGTCATTTCTCTTTTCAGCCTCTTGCAAAGCACTATTATAAAAGTTGGCGGCTTTATCAAACTCGCCCAAATACGTCTGCGTAACGCCTGCATTAGTGAGCATCAAGGCTTTATTAGGAGAATCCGTTTTGCTTAATTTATTAAAAATACTCAAAGCATTTCCAAAAGCATTATCAGAATCTGTGTTTTTTTTCATTTGTCGGTACAAAAACCCCAAATTATTATAGGTATTTGCCTCACCCTCACCATCTCCAAGTTCTCTATTGATAAGAAGAGCTTTCTGACATTGCGCAATAGCTTGCGGTGTTTTGTTGTCTTTGTTGTACAAATCAGCGGTACGGTTGAGTGTAGCCACCATTTCACGTTTTTGCCCTAATTCTTGTTGAAAATTAAGGATATTTGTGTAGGTATTTTCTGCCTTTGCCCAATCTTTGTTTTGTATATGCGAAAGTCCCAAACTTTGTAAAGTATTGATTTGTTTTTGTGGAGGAGTACGTAGTGTTTTTTGCAAATTTTGTGCTTGCTCTAGGTATTCAACCGCTTTTTTGTGTGCAGTTTGTTTTTGATAAGTAAGCCCAATTTCTTCTAAAAGTTCTAGTCTAATATTTGCATTTTTAGCTTGATTTAGCTGTGATAAAAGATTATCAATGCTTTGTGCAGCCATATTTTGAAAGAAAATAACACAAAGCAGTAGCGAAAGTGTAATCTTTTTGTCCATAATTTTAAAGTTGTTTTTATGTTGTTTGATATTGTAAGTCTTCTGAGGATAGCAATTTGTGAAAATATTTGGTAAAAACAAATTTTTTTACTTAAAACTTTGTTTTTCTCTTTTTTTTCTTACATTTGAGACTATAAATAGCAACTAATTCTAACTATTTATAATCTTAACTATATCAATAAAATCAAAAAACAATTTCAATGGGAAAAACTGAATTTGCAGGTGGCTATAAATTTGCCAAACCTAGCTCAAAAGCAAAAGCCTACAAAGCAAGCACAAAAAAGTCCGTTTTGCCTGCTACTGTGGATTTAAGACCTTTTATGACAAAGGTTGAAAACCAACATCAAACCAGTAGCTGTACCGCAAATGCCGTTGTGGGTGCGTATGAGTATCTTTTCAAAAGATTTAAGAAAGAAAGCTACGATATTAGCCGCCTTTTTGTCTATTACAATGCCCGAGTTTATACCAAAAGAGAAAAAGAAGACTCTGGTAGCCACATTCAATATGCTATGGACAGCCTGAAAAAAATTGGTGCTTGTTCGGAGCAAACGTGGGCGTTTGGTCCAAAAGAGCAAGTCGTTAAACAGCCTCCAAAAGAAGCCTATAAAGAAGCTAAAAGGTTTTTGGTAGATGAAGTAATGTTTGTTCCTGTAAAACTTGATGCTTGGAAAAAAACGCTTGCAGATGGCTACCCTATTGTTTTTGGAACTAAAACTTTTGAGAGTTTTGGCAAAACAAAAGCGAATGGTATTGTTTCTATGCCTTCTCCTGATGAAGCTGGCGCAAAAAAACACGGTTGCCACGCAATGCTTTGTGTGGGTTACTCTGACAAAGACAAAATGTTTATTGTGCGCAATTCCTGGGGTGAAACGTGGGGAGAAAAGGGTTATTGCTACATTCCTTACAATTATTTGATGAATGTGCAATGGACTGCAGATTGTTGGATAATCAAGAAAAATAAAAAACTTCCTAATGCGCAAAAAGCGTGGGTAAAGTCTGCCAAATCTGTTGTGAACAAAGGAAAAGGTGTCAAAAAATCAGATGTAAAAGTCTATCACCCAAGAGATTATGCACATATTCCTGAAGATGTGTTTGCGTATGAATTTGAAGATGACGACCACCAAGAATTTGAAGAAAATGATGAAGTCTTTGCAGGAATTATGGAAGATTATGAGTTGGAAGAAGGTGAAGATGAGGAATGGGAAGATGATGAAGACATAGAAGATGAAGATGATGAATTTGAGGCATCAGCAGAAGACGAGGACGAAGATTATGAAGATACGGAGTTTGATGAAGAAGATGACTACGAATTTGAAGAAGGTGAAGAAGATGAAGAAGATGAAGAAGATGAAGAGCTAGAAGATGAAGAGCTAGAAGATGAAGAGTTAGAGGAAGAAGGTGAAGAGGAAGAAGAGGAAGAAGTTGAAGAGGAAGAGGAAGAGGAAGAGGAGGAAGATGAAGAGGAGGAACAGCCAGAAGAGGAAGAAGTTGCAGAAGAAGAGGCTGAGGAAGAGGAAGAAGTTGAAGAAGAGGAAGAAGAATCAGAAGATCCAGAAGAAGAACAATAAAATCCCTAATAAAAAACCTTATCAACATTATGTTGGTAAGGTTTTTATAGTTTTTAAAGAATTTTAAACCAAAAAAGTGCTTCCCAAAATAAATTGGAAAACACTTTACATAATTAAATTAACTAATCTTTCACCCCTAATTAAATTTCAATTGTTGTTCACTTTTTACCTTACTATTTACTTGTGCTTAATAAATTTCTAATTAACTAATCTTTCACCCCTAATTAAATTTCAATTGTTGTTCACTTTTTACCTTACTATTTACTTGTGCTTAATAAATTTCTTTTGCTTTGTGTGGTGTAAAGGTACATCTAAAAAATTGGTTTGTCAATAGTCATTGAGAATCCGCTAGGTTTCATTGAGAATTCGTAGCAGTTTGTTGAGAATCCGTAGGATTACCGAATTACTTCAGCAAAGCCTCAAAAAGTAATTTTCCTTGTAATTGGTAGCCTTTTTGTTTGTAATGTACCTTATCAGAATGTGCAAGTCCTACATTTTGCCATTTAGCTATAGCACCCAAACCGCCCATAATATCGTACAAGTCCCAAAGAGCAACTTTATATTTTTCTGCTAAAATATAAAGTTGTTTTTGCATTTTTTCTGTATTTTTATTAGGATTTTTTGCGCCTTGAAAGTAAGTGTCTGCAGGTGTCGTGAGCAAAATGCTAACATTTGGACAATTTTGTTGGATATTTTTTAATAATTTTTCAAAATCAGTTACAAAATCAGTTTCATTATAGTCATATTTATAGCCATTGTTTGTCCCCAACGAAATAATTACCAAATCAGGTGTAAGTGTTTGCAAATGAGGAATAAATAGAGGAGAATTAACAAAAGAGCCAACTTCTGCACCATTTACGCCAACGGAATGATAACTAATGCCTTTTTGGGCATCATTATCAAAACTAATCCCTTGTAATGTAAAATGATTTTGATTTTCAGAATGTTTGGAAAACGCCAAACTAATCTTATGAGTAAGTTTTTTTAGACTAAATTCTGCATAGCCTTCCGCAAAAATATTGGTAGGTTTTATAAAGCCATTTTCTGTCCACAAAAGCGGATAAAAACTGGTACTATCACTTGTCTGATAATAAATACGTACCGTTGAAGTAAGGTGTTTTATATTTTCTACTTCACGAGGACGCATATTTACGGTGGCACAAATCTCTTCTGTTGTTGCGGTTATTCCTGCAAGTCCCCACGCACAAGCAGGCGTCCCTATGCGAGTTTTGGAGAGGTTTCTACAACCGCTCCATTTTCCATCAAAAGTTGTTTCTATGCTGATTGGGTCGTAGCCTGCATTTGCCAAAATTGCAGGAAAAAAATAACCTCTTCCTGCCCTGTTCTTACCTAAAATACTATCTTTTAGGATTAGATGACGTATTTTGCCTGTCAAAATATCAGGTTGGATATGAGAATCTCCAATATGAATGATATTTATTTTTTTATTTTGATACTTTTTTAGACTGTCTAATTTTTCATAAAAACGGCTCAAATTAGCTGAAAACTGTATTTTATTTTTATCATATTGAATAAATTTATAAACAATTTCCTTTTCAATTAGTTCTTTTTTCTCTGAAATACTATCTTTTTGTATATTTTTATCTTCTTTTTGCGCAGAACACGCAGAAGAAAAAAGCAATAAAGCAAGAAAAAAGCAATATTCTATCATTTATGTATTTTCCTTTATATTTCTCTTCTGTATTTCTTAGTGCTTACTTAGGAATACATTGCAAATAAACTCCTAGTTTTATTTTTTTATTCTAGGTGGCGTGAACGCCACCGTAGCCTAAGAATTAGTTTTTTTGAACTTAGGAACTTATTTACAACATGTTACTTAGTGTGTATTTCTAAATGTTCTTAGTGTTAAAAAACTAACTCTCAAACTGAAATCTCAAATAATTAGTAGTAAAACCCTTCTTGGCAAAGGCAATTTCGTATTTGGTTTTGATGCCAAAATGTTCTTTTTCAAGCTCTGAGGAGTATAAATCAGTTGTTGAAACTAAATTTTTGATTTTTTCTGTTGCCAAAACCTCCAAAGTATATTCAAAAAGTGGTGGATTATCTGTTTTGAAACGGATAATACCATCTTCCTTGCAAATATTCTTATAAATCCCTAAAAATCTTGGGTGTGTAAGCCTTCTATGCGTATCACGCCCACGAGGACGAGGGTCAGGCTGAATAATCCAAATTTCGGAAACTTCGTTTTTCTCAAAAAAGTCTTCCAAATTTTGTATATAAGTTCTCAAAAAAGCCACATTTTGCAGATTTTTTTCTTGTGCAATTTTGCTTCCTGCTGCAAGCCTTGCACCCTTTATATCTATGCCTATAAAGTTTTTTTCTGGGAATAGTGCTGCAAGTCCTGTGGTATATTCACCATTTCCACAGGCAAGTTCTAAGACAATTGGGTTATCATTTTTGAAAAAATCTTTGCCCCAATTACCCTTACAAATGCTATAAAACATTTTTTTTTCTTCAAAAACAATATCATTATCTTTGTTGAGTGCATATTTTGCTAATTTATTTTTGCCCATTAAAATCCTTATTAAAATCCAAATCCAAACATACCACCTCTAGTCATCATTTTTGTTTCTCTTTGATGTTCTTTCTTAAAATCAGCCACAATATACGTTGCAGATTCTTTATCATACATAAAAGAAAGCCTTTCTTCAATATGTTTGAGTCCTTTATTGACTGCTTTGCGTTCTTTTTCTATTCTTTTGGTGATGTCCGCCTGCGTTCCTCTACAATATTTATCAAAAAATGACATTTCAAAAGGGTTGCCACTTTCCGTAACTTCTGAAAGTTCATCTTGTAGCTCCTCAAGCTGTTCTTTAAGGATTTTATTATAATATTTCAGCTTGTCGTCTGCTAATTTATTGATATGGTCTTTATCAATTTGCAGGTATTCTAGTTGTAATTTGAGCAAATCAAAAAGGTCATTTTTTTCATACGCAATAGTAATGCGTTTCATTATTTCTGTTTTGCGTTCACGTTCTTGCTCGTCAGGTTCTTTGTCTGGATGAAATTGTTTGACAAGTTCCGTATAAATTTTGCGACTTGCTTGTCCAATATTTTTGGCTTCTTGCTCTTCTTTTAATTCTTTTGCGACTTGTGCAGCCGTTTTTTTCTTAGCTTGTCTTTGCTCGTGATTTTCATTTTTGGCAGATTTTTGGTCATTATTATCATTTCCCATACCATTCATACCACCAAGCATACTATTCATAAAATCTTGGAAAGAACCACCTTTTTGTTTGTTCATAAATTCCGCCATTTTTTCTGGGTCATTCATATCAAAACCAAACATATTTTTCATCATATCATTTGCTTCTGAGTTTTTCTCTTCCATTTCATCCTCATAACTTTGCCCATTATGTTTGACATAAATATCCTTTAATTTTTGTTCATCTGTTGCTTCAATCATGGCAGGAACTTCAGCCACGATATAATAAGAAATATTTTTTTTGAAGGTTTTGGTTGCTTTTAGGTCTTCAAAATGTTTGTCTAATGTATAAATTATATCAATATCAACAGTTCTCATTTTTATATAAACTGGTGTTATTTTATCATTATAAAGGTTTCTACCAAAATCAAGATTAGTTTTGGCTTGTGTAATGAATTGCTTCATTGCATCAATTTTTTGAGTATAGCTATTAAATTGCGTTTGCAATCTAGAAAGTTTTTCACCTTTTTTTTCTATTGCAATAATATGATTATTAGTCATTTAGTGTAATTTTTTAGTATAATAATTATTCTGTTTTTTAAATCTATGCAAATATAGGTTTTTTTCATTTATTTTCAAAATATAACACCATAATTGCTTAGATTTTATAGATTTTTCACAATAAAAAATAGTCTATAATTAGCAATTTGCCAATTATAGACTATTTTTTCACTCTTTATCAAAAAAGAAAAATTATTTAATTTACAATTATTTTCTCCATTACAAATTTATCTTTCATTTGAATTTTCATCACATAAACACCTTTTGGGAGTGTTTTAAGAGAGATGTTTTCCAAAGAAACATTAGTTGTAGTATTTACTTTTTGCGCTAAAACCTCCATTCCTTGCATATTATACATTACAATTTGCAAAGTTTCATTAGGCAAATTCGTAAATTCTACATTGATATTTTGAGATGTAGGATTAGGGAAAACTTTTACAGATTGTCTGAATTGTGGGTCTACAGCAGTAACAGCACAATTAGCCCTAGTTTGTATAGTGATAATTATTTCTGTACTGAGTGTACTTTGTGTAGTAATTACTGCACAAGTATTTTGTGCAGTAATATCTGCTTTAGTTGCTACAATAGTTGTCCCTATACGTGAAGTAAGATAGCTACTAATTGTTTGTGTATTAGCTTTTTTATAAGATATTCCTGCAATAGTATAAGTTCCTTCTGTGAGGTTAGCAAAGTCAAAAATGCCTGTTGCATTAAATTGAAGTATATTACCATTTTTTGTAAGAAGATAATTATAATCATAATCTGTAGTAGAAGGTGTTTTGACTGGTCTTTCAAACACTTTGCCAAACGAAGCTCCATTAGCAAGCTTGTCACCTTCACATATTCCGTTAGAGAACCCTACTGGCAACGTTATTTTTCCGCCATACGCTCCACAACCACCTGGAATAAACTGTGGAGGCACTGTTGTATCTGCTACACCATCACTTCTATCACTAGAAGAACCTTGAAAAGCATCTAGCCCTAAGCCACGTTTAGAGAAAGCTATCCAAATAATATCGTGATTAGCACCACCAAAAAGTTGTGTATCAGCAGCAAGCAAAGCATCTCTACCATCTATAAAACCAGGTGAGCAAGGTTGCAGTTTTAATCCTAAAATTACTAATTGAATAGTTTTATTGTTTCCGCCATTACCATTTTGCAAATCACTATCAAAGCCATATCTGCCTATCATACCCCAGTTCACCTCCCAAAGCATAGTACACCATAGAAAGCCAACACTATGTGGTGAAGGTGATTGAGCAATAGCAGGAGTTGCCATACTAGCATATGTATAAGAATTGACAGCCGTATTGGTTGTATAAGGCGCAGGGCGAATACCACCACCTGTTGTAGGCTCATAACTAGCATAAGTACCTATTCCACGTGGGGTTGCGCCTGTATGAGAGGGTAACATTGTCATCACTAAACCAAAGAAATCACTCCATCCTTCTCCCATTTGTTCAGCATTTTGCAAACAACTAGAATTAGCTGGTCCGCCAGTAAGGCGTGTAGAAATACCGTGACCATACTCGTGAGCAACTATTCCATTATCAAAAGAAGAATCACGTTTTGGTAAAGCTCCAGCTGGTCGTGTTGCCTTAAATGTTGCAGAAATTACCGTATTTGCCGAAAGTGATGTTTTGAAAGTTTGACCGTCTGCTTGACTTATCATTACAACAGGTATAGTAATAGTTGCATCTGTTCCTGTCATACCTGCAGGTGCACCAGCCACATTATTTACAATAATAACACCAATAGCACCGGCATCTTGAGCGTTTTTTGCTTTCAATACAAAAGTACCAAGACCTGGACTAGCCACAGGAGAACCTCTATCAATAAGAGCTATTTTTCCATTCAAAGAACCTGCTGGAGAGGGTGCACACCCTAATGTAGGGTCGGCACTACCATCATTAATAAGCTGTATATTACCTGTAATATTAGTGGTAGCAGTTATTTGTAAGCCAAATCCTGTAGGTGCTGGTGCAGATGTAGTACCAGAAGTATACCCGCCAGCAAGAGGGGCAGGAGAGTTTACTGTAAGAAAGTTAAAAGGACTACCATCGTCCCATAAATACATTTGCATACGTGGGCTGCTGCCATCAGGTGGCGTACCAAAATTAGCATTATTTGTGCCACTTCCATCTTGGCTTTCTGCATTAACAGGGTCATTTCCTGCACCACCACGCCCATAATTATTTACTTGAAAATTACCACTTGCATCATCAAAACCATAACGGTAGTAAAAGTCGTGTACTTTATTATTCCAATAAAATAAGTTTGTTGTAGAAGCAGGCACGTAAGTTTCTGGTTCTTGTGTCGTTGGAAAGGGAAAATCAAAATTAAGTGAAGCACCACCATCAGGGCTAGAACCTGGGTCAGGAACATTAAGGTTAGCATCTGCATCACGGTAAGCATAAACATTATTCCCACGTGTGATGGTAAATTCTGCACCAGTTACACCATTAGTATCGTGCCAGCCAAAAGGAGAAGCAAGCGTATTTTCTGGGTCTTGCACAATAGAACGTGCACCATAAGAAGGAGCTTCTATAGGCAGTGGAAACACATTGTATTGGTTTCCACCCACACGAGGAATAGTATTTAAAACAGGTTTTTTAGCAACTTTGTCTTCTGGACAAGCCGTAATTTTTTCTACCAAATTGCTAGGTGTGTGTATGTGTTTGCCTTCACAATTATCATTATTCTGTTTCTTTTCGTGCAAACCAAAATTACAATGCGTAACCCAATTAGCTTTATTGATAATTTGTCCTGATTGTGCATCTACAAGCAAATCCCACCAATTATCACCAGAATTTTCATAAATAGACAAGTTCCAAACAGAAACTAATTCACTTTTAGAATTAAGGTAATACATTTCTTTCACAGGAATTTCCTCTTGTGAAATCCCAGCTTTACTAAATTTAGTTATGCTAACGCCTTTTGCATTAGCAGAATTACTAGAAATAAGCGGAGAAGTGATTTTTAGATTTAATCCTGTTGCAGCGGCACGTATAGCACTTTCAGCAGACATTCCAGATGTAGCAGAGCGCACAGAATAATCTTTTTTTGGTGTGCCAGCCATGTGTAATACTTTATTATTTTTGATAGAAAAATTAACATTTACGTTAAAAATTTCTTTTCCAGCGTGCATTTGGCGCAAATAAAGGAAAGTTGTTTGCGTATTTTTGTCATAGATTTGATCTGTTATGAGCCATTGTGCAGAAACAAACGAGAGGTTTTTTGTTTCTTTGATGTAATCTACGGATATTTGTCGGAAATCTGTTTGTGCTTTCAGGAGGCTTGTGAGCATCATAAAGCACAAAAGTAGAGATATTTTTTTCATTAGAGTGGGATAAAAGTGGATAGTTAATTTATAAGATTTGTAATAAGCTAAATCAGAACGCAAATATAGTTTATTTTGTAAAACAAAACAAGTACAAAATATAATTTTGTACTTGTTTTTATTAACAGAATATTAAGATAAAAGTTTGTCTTAATTGTGAATTATAAATTGTGAATTGTGAATGAATACAAATAAAAAAGTTTTAATTATGAGCAAAATGTATTTTTAACTCATAACTCATAACTCACAATTCATAATTAATAAACGTGTTGCCCACCATTGATAGCATAATTAGCACCAGTAATAAAACTAGCTTGTTTACTTGCTAAAAACGACACCAGATGTGCTATTTCTTCTGTTCCGCCTAATCTTCCAACAGGAATTTGTGCCACAATAGCATTTCTTACGTCTTCACGCACCGCCATAACCATATCTGTCCCAATATAACCAGGAGAAATAGTATTTACTGTAATTCCTTTGCTTGCCACTTCCATAGCCAATGTTTTAGTAAAGCCGTGCATGCCAGCTTTTGCGGCAGAATAATTAGCTTGCCCAAACTGTCCACGTTGCCCATTTACAGAAGAAATATTGATAATCCTTCCAAAACCACGTTCTCTCATTCCATCAATCACGTTGCGAGTACAGTTAAAAACACTATATAAATTAGCGTGAATAACTTCGTCCCACTCTTGGAACGTCATTTTGTGGAATGGGCGGTCTCTAGTAATACCTGCGTTATTGACAAGTACATCAACATATCCAAATCTAGCTTCAATGTCTTTCATCATTGTAGCAGTTTCTTCAAAATCACTTACATCAGCTTTTGCCATATCAAAAACAAAGCCTTGTTCTTTCATTTCTACCACCCATTGGTCTGCTTTTTCTTGGTTGCGGTAATGCGCAATGACGTGGTAACCGTCTTTTTGAAGCATTTGGCACATTGCCGACCCCAGCCCGCCTGTAGCTCCCGTAACGAGTGCAATCAATTTTTTGTCCATAAAAATAGTAGTTTTAGAGTTGATTTTAGTTGATTTCAGTTTATTTGAAAATACCTATTGGATAAAAATAAAAATAAATATTAACGGTTAAATGTAAAAAAAAAATTGTAAAATACCAAGAAAAATTATCATTTTTTTGGTATTTTACAATTTAAACGCTATAATTATTACGCTAATTTACATCACTTATTATTCATATATTTGCATCAAATATTCTCAAATTAAGGTGATGATTTACTTTTTGTCTGTTCATTATCTTATGTGATATGTATTACTTTTTTTGTTTCAAAAAATTCTTCATCAAAAAATTTACTCAATTCAAATGTTTTGAACGGGCGCTTTAGGGCTGCTAATTCTTCTTTCAAATCTCCACCTTTGAGGTGCAAAATGCCATTTTTGAGCGGATTATAGTTGTTTTTACTAATTTTGCCACGCACCCAACCCTGAAATTCTAGGCTACTCGTAACGGCACGACTTACCACAAAATCATAATAATCATTATTAAGTGTTTCTGCTCTTGCGTGTGTAGTGCGCACATTTGTAAGCCCCAAACCCTCCACAACGGCTTCTACGACCTTTATTTTCTTTCCAACGGAATCTACAGCGTGGAATTTAACATTGGGGAACATAATAGCCAACGGAATAGTCGGAAAACCGCCCCCTGTGCCTATATCAAGCACTTCTGTCTGGTCTGAAAACTGTATAACTTTCGCAATTCCGAGTGAGTGCAAGACGTGGCGTTCATAAAGCGTGTCAATATCTTTACGAGAAATAACATTTATTTGTGTATTCCAATGTTTGTAAAGCCCTTCTAATTGCTCAAATTGGGTGTTTTGCTCTTCTGAAAGGTCTGGAAAGTATTTTTTGATTATTTGCATAAATGGGGATTTTTCTATGAATTTGCTTCTTCGTATATTTCAAATATTGCTTTTACTTTGAAAATCAAGTGTTAGAAAATAGATTACAGCAGGCACTTTAATTATTTCTATAAGTGCTGGGTCGTGAAACATAATTTTATTTCGCTGAAACATAGTTACACTTTCTACACCTGTAAAAATTTTTACCACAAGTGAAGTATGATATTCTTCTACATCAATATTTATAGATTGCTCAAAAACGGCATTTTCAAAATACTGCATAATAATTTCTTGGATTTTGGGCAATGCAGCCACCAAAAGTGGGTGCTTTTGCAGAAAATTCTCTATTTCATTCTCTACAACTGTTTCCACAACAAGTTGATTATCATCTATTTCTTTCATTGTATTTTATGCTTTATTTTTTGCTAAAACAAATTTTATCTGCTAGCGAGTTCCATTTTTAAGGTTTGGGTATTTTTTGCCATAGGATTTTAAGTGATAAACATCCTAAAAGTTAAATAGAAGCATTTTTTGGATATATTTTTTCTATATCTTGCTGAATTTGAATGAATTGTGGACAATCTTTAAATTCTGTATTAGCTTTTAACATTGTTTCAATTTTGCCTACTTTTTTTTCGTAATGGATTAGTTCGTTATTTATATCTTTTTGGTGCTTTTTAGAAGCCCTAATTTGGGCTTGGTGTTCGTGTTTGAGCGTTTGACAAAGTGGCTTTAAGAGCATTAAAACAACATTATCAAAAATTGTATGCCCTTGAACAAACAGATAAGCATTATTTTCATTCAAACTTTTTTTTTCTAATTTTTTTCCAAAAGCCTTGATTTTATGAATATAAGTTGGATATTTTGTTTGAAAATCTGTTAATGTGGTATTTACAACCAATTTTATATCCTGCAACGTAGCTAAAAGGTTATTTATTTCTGGTGATTGTAAGATTTTTATTTTGCTACAAAACTCTTCTAAACTAAAATCAGCCTCTTCTCCTTTGCTATAAAAGTACAAATTCCACAAAAAAAGTTCATAAATAATATTAGAATAGTTTTGCATAAAGTCTTCAAAATCAACTTTTCTATCATCATTAAGTGTGGTGTTTCTGCAAACTGTATGCAAACTTTTTGAGAAACATTTTAGATTTTCAATAGAGTAAGCATAAGTTTGAAGTATATACTTATTCTCATTTATATTTTTAGATGTTTGGATTTTATAAGCTGTATTTTTTTTGCTATGAAATCCGTAAAGCAAATAATCATAATCACTATCTACACAACACAGCAAATTTTCTCCTAATGCGCCTGTTACGAGGTCAGTAGGATTATTTTCCATATCATCAACAGTATTACAGTATTCTAAAACCTTACTTTTACCTCTTTCTAACGTAGTTTCGTGAGAAGGTAATTGTATGTCAAATATCCTGTTTTTGGTTACATATTTATCAAAAATATTGCCCCAAAAGGCAATATCTTCTTCACTTTCAACATAAACAGTTACTTTTTTAGGCTTTAATTTTGATTGCAAAGTGTTGCCTGCGCCCAAATAATCAGAGTTCAAATTATCTTTTAAGTCAGACATTTACGACAATTTAGATTTTGGAACAATCAAATCACTCACATTAAACACTTTATCCAACCAACCGTTCATAATCATAGCAGGAGAATGCGTAGCCATTATTATCTGCACATTTGGATTAAGTTGTCGTATAAAACCAATCAGTTGCTTTTGCCAATCAATATGTAAAGAAATTTCAGGTTCATCTAAAAACAAAATAGACTGTTTATTATCTTGAATAAGCGTTTTTAGTAAAATAATAAGCAGTTGCTTTTCACCAGAAGAAAGCTGATAAGCCGTTATTTCAGTATCATCAACCAAAAATGAAATTTCATTTTTTTCTCTATTGATTTTCTTATTTGTTTCTGCAAAACACCCATCTATTATAGCAAGAAAGTCATTTTGGGGCTCTCTTATTTTAGTAATTTCTTTTTTAGGATTTTTACTTGTGTTGGCAATGATTTTTCTAGATATGTTAAGTTGGTATTCTATGTAATATTTTTGAAGTTTATAAATTTCTAAATCTAAATCTGTTTCTATTTTAATATCAAGTTTTTTTATTTCTTCTGATGATTTTAGTTGTGAATTAAATGTACTAATGAAGTCTATACAAATATTTTTATTGATTTCCTCTATTTTTTCTCTTTTAGAACTTAAAGTTAATCCAAAACTTGTGGTTTCACTTTTTTTAAATCCCTTTCCTAGTGCTTCTGTTACTGCTTTATCATCTATTTTAATTACTTCACTAATATCCTTATTTTTAAACGTCATTTGATGAAAGAAAACGGCTTCCTTATTATCAAGATATATGTTCATATGCCCAATAAAAATAGTATCTGTTTGAGCTGGGAGATTACTTGTTATAAAACCATACATAAACTTCAATATTGTACTTTTCCCGCTACCGTTTCCGCCAGCCAATATATTTACATCTTTGTTCAAATTCCATTCAATATCAAATTTGTTCCAAAGTCCTTTTATTTCTACCTTTTCTATGTATTTAATTTCTTTTGTCATCTTATTTTGTGTTGATTATGGCGTAAATGTAACTATTTTAAAGAAAAAACCTACAATTTCTTGTAGGTTTTTCTTTACTAAATTTTTATTTCCCTAAATGTTTCAAGTTAATGATTTCTTGTTCTGTCAAAAAGCGGTATTCTCCACGTGGAAGGTCTTTTTTGGTCAGCCCTGCATAAACGGTACGGTCAAGTTTCACGACTTCATAGCCCAAATGCTCAAAAATCCTTCTTACAATGCGGTTTCTGCCCAAATGTATCTCCAAACCCACAATATCAGGCATCAAAAGTGCCACTTTATCCACAGGTGCAAGCCCGTCTTCTAGCGTAACGCCCACAGCAATAGCGTTTAAATCATCTTCATTGATAGCTTTATCCAAAAGTGCCTGATACACTTTTTTGATATTGTTAGAAGGGTGCGCCAAAGAGTCTGCCAATTCTCCATCATTTGTAAAAAGTAGCAAACCTGTTGTATTGCGGTCTAAACGCCCAACTGGGTAGATGCGTTGTGGACAGGCTTTTTCTATAAGACTCATTACGGTACGGCGTTCTTCTGGGTCATCTGTTGTGGTGATATAATTTTTTGGTTTATTCAGCAAAACATACACCAATTTCTCTCTACGCAACTTTTTGCCATCAAATTCTACTACATCACTCGCTTTAACTTTGTAGCCCATTTCCTTCAAAATCTCGCCATTCACAGAAATACGCCCAGATTCAATGAGCATATCCGCTTCCCTACGTGAGCATACGCCCGCATTGGCAATGTAGCGGTTTAGGCGCACATCAACGCTTGTATTGCTGTTTTCATGTTCGTTTTTTGAGGGAGTTGAGGTTGTTTTCTTAGCAAAAACACCAAATTTCTCTTCTCTAAGTCTTTCAGCAGATTTTTCTTCATCAGTTTTTTTTGCATAAACCTTTTTTTCGTAAGGTTTTTTCTCAAAAGATTTGTCACCAAATGCTTTTTTTTCGTAAGGTTTTTTCTCAAAAGATTTATCTCCAAATGACTTTTTTTCCAGTTTTTGCTCAAAAGATTTGTCACCAAATGCCTTTTTCTCGTAAGGTTTTTTCTCAAAAGATTTCTCACCAAACGCCTTTTTCTCGTAAGGCTTTTTTTCAAAAGATTTCTCTCCAAACGCCTTTTTTTCGTAAGGTTTTTTCTCAAAAGATTTCTCCCCAAACGCCTTTTTTTCGTAAGGTTTTTTCTCAAAAGATTTCTCCCCAAACGCCTTTTTTTCGTAAGGTTTTTTCTCAAAAGATTTGTCTCCAAATGCCTTTTTTTCGTAAGGTTTTTTCTCAAAAGATTTCTCCCCAAACGCCTTTTTTTCGTAAGGTTTTTTCTCAAAAGATTTATCACCAAACGCCTTTTTTTCGTAAGGTTTTTTCTCAAACGGCTTTTGTGGATAGGATTTTTTCTCAAAAGATTTCTCACCAAACGCTTTTTTTTCGTAAGGTTTTTTCTCAAACGGCTTTTGTGGATAGGATTTTTTCTCAAAAGCATCATCTCCAAACGCTTTTTTCTCGTAAGGTTTTTTGTCGTAAGGCTTTGCCGCAAATTTTTTGCTACCTTCTGAACCTTTGAATTGGGAAGTATTTTTGTTAGCTAAACCAAATTCTTTTTTATTAAAACTCTTTCTCATAAATATTGCAATATCACTACTGTATTTTGTGTTTTTATATGATTTTCAGCAATTTAGCATCAAATTGCAGGTGCAAAGATACGGTTTTTATAGTCAATAAAAAAATGTAAAAACAATGTTTTGAATAATGTTTTGATAAGTGGCTTGTCTATTCAACTAAAAAGATTATTTTTGCTATCAAAAAAAATGTAGGGTGCGACCCTTGTGGTCGCCCAAACCTGCGAAAGCAATACGACAAACAATACGACAAATAGATAAGCCAAACACAATTCATAAAAAATACACTAGCAACTGCTAGTTTGACGACAGGGCGACCACAAGGGTCGCACCCTACATATAAATTGTTCTATTCAGCAATGCAAGAAAATAAAAATAAAACATTTAGCGAAAAAATCAAAAAAAGTATTTTTTTTGGTTTAGGCTCTATTAAAGGGCGTATTATTTTGGGAATAGTTGCCATAGGAGTTATATTTGTAGCTTTTACGGTGATTTTGGTGAGCCGGCTTTCTAATACGCTTGCAGCAAATCAAGAACTTTCTGCCAAATATGAGCCTGTGCGTACTTATATGCTTGCCACATTACAAGCATTTAATCAAACAGTTTCTGCGCTCCAATCAAATGTTTATCCTATCAATAAACCAGAGCAAAAATACGTTTACGAAACAACCAACAAAGAAATTTCTACTTTGTGGCGTGGCAAAACCTTGCCTTATCTTGATTCTTTAGCACTGGTGATGGCAAACCGCACAGAACCAGATATGATTGTCGTTTATAAAGCTATTACAGACCGTACAGAAAAACTAAAAACCCTTATTCCCAAGGCTATTAACCTCAATATTGCAGATAACCGCCAATATCTTTATCAAAAAGGTATTCAAGAAAATAACGTAGCTGAGAAAGATAGTTTAGGGAATGCTATTCAAGAGGAAGGTACTGTAAGCGCAGATAAGCCTATGATTGCATATAATGAAGATTTAGCGTTTCTTATTAGTAATGATATTATCAAAATTCAAAATGAGCTAGATGATTATGGGAAACAGTTGATTACGTTCAATCAGCGTGCTATTTCAGAGGTTACGGCAGATATTTCTTTTCAAAATATTATATTTTTGGTGCTTAGTATATTTATTTTTATTGCTTTGATTACGTTACTGATTTTTGCGGCAAATTTTCTTATTCGTTATGTTATTTCTGATATTGAAAAAATTGCACAACAATCTGAAAAATTTGCTACAGGCGAGATTCCGACATCTATTTATACCCAAACGCAAGAACTAAATACTATTGCAGAACATTTTGGTTTGCTGGGCAGAAACTTAAATGCTATTAAAAAATATGCTTTAAGCGTTGGAGAAGGTAATTTTAATGCAGAAATGCGGGCTTTTGAGGGAAAAGGAAATTTTGGAGAATCTGTTACAGCTATGCGTGAAGGGCTTTTGAAAGTATCTGAACAAGATAGAGTTCGTTCTTGGACAAACATTGGTTTGGCACTTTTTGGAGATATTTTGCGCCGTGAAAGTAGCAATATTGAAAAACTTTCAGAAGAATTAGTAGCAAAATTGGTACGTTATACAGAAATAAATCAGTCTGGGATTTTTATTTTGAGTGATAAAAAAAATGAAATCAAAGAAGAATTTATGGAACTTTCCGCCTGCTATGCTTATGACAAAAAGAAATTTATGGAACGCCAAATAATGAAAGGGCAAAGCCTTGTAGGACGTGTGTGGAGAGAGGGAAAACCTATTTATCTTACTGAAATACCCAATAATTATATAGAAATTAGAACTGGTTTAGGTGGTGCAAACCCTCGTTTTTTATTTATTGTTCCTCTAAAACTCAATGATGAAGTGCAAGGAGTTTTAGAACTTGCGTCTTTTTCTGATATTGAGCCTTATAAACGTGATTTTATTTTGCAAGTGGCAGACAATATTGCAGCTACTTTTGCTTCTATCAAAATTAACAGACGTACGCAACTACTTCTAGATGAATCTCGTAGTACTACTGCCCAAATGCGTGAGCAAGAGGAAGAAAGTCGCCAAAATATGGAAGAATTGCAGGCAACGCAAGAGGAAATGCAACGCTCACAACGAGAAACTGCAGAAAAAGAGGGTAATATGAAAGCCCTTTTGGATAATGCAAGTGATGCTATTATGGCGTTTAATCAGCAAAACCAAATTCTGGTTATCAATAATGCTATGAAACGCCTTTTTGAGTCAATAGGTGTGTATTTGGATATAGGAAAAACTATTGAAGATGCCTTTCCTGGTCGTACTTTTACGGAAATGGAGGCAGAATTTAAGCGTGCATTTGTAGGAGAGCGTTTTAGTACGTATGCGGAGGTGAGTGTAAAAGGAGAACAATTTTATTATCAAGTCCTTTATAATCCTATTTATAATGAACGCCAAAGGGTTATTGGTGCGTCTGTTTTTATCACCAACGTAACGCAACAACACACAACGGAAATGGCTATAAAAATCAAAGAAGCAAATCTTAATTCTCTCATAAACAATACAGAAGATTCTATTGTGGCTATTGATAAAAACTACCGCTTGACCGTTTTTAATGATGTTTATAAGAAACGTAGAAAAGAATATAACTGCGTAGAAGGTGTGAGTGTTTTTGATTTTATCCCAGAAACTATCCACCAAGAATGGAAAAAATATTATGATAGGGCTTTGAAAGGGGAGCGTTTTCAGAAAATACAAAAACGCCAAGATGGGCGCAAAATAAATTTCCGTGAATATTCGTTTAATCCTATTTTTGACGAAACAGAAAACGTAATAGGGCTTTCTGTTTTTTCTAAAGATATTACAGAGGCAAAGCAAGCAGAAGCAGAAAATCAGAAAATTATCCAAAATCTGATAGAAAAACAAGCTGCAGACAAGGAAAAAATCAAAGAATTAGAAAGTCAAATTTCCAAAACGGTAGAGTAGGAACAAGTATGAAGTAAGAATTTTTGTGAAGTCAAGTGGGAAAATATCTGACTTCACAAAAAATCCTGCGTATTCTAAATTATTTATCTTTCAGCATTTCTTTTGGCATTTCTGTAGGCAGTTCGTCAATAACTTTTACGTCCAAAAGTTTGCAACTAAATCTTGTTGCATTGACTTTTTTGGTAATTTCAATTTCTGCACCTGCATTTTTACCAATTTTTTCAATAAATTTCTCTTCTTTTTCTATCACATCACCTGCACCATTAAAGTACGAAACCACAACTTTGAGGTCAGTAAATTCTGCATCAGTATTTCTGTTGAAAATCTCTACTTTCACCTTGTATTCTCCTGCGGTATTGCTGATAAATTGCCCATCAATAAGCAAATTTTTCATAAGATTTTCTTTGCGCAACTTGATGCGTTTTTCAAGAGCTTCTTTCTCAAATTTCTCTAGTTTTTCAAGGCTATCTTTGCGTACTTCTTCTGGGTCTAGCTTTTTGAGGCTATCTTTTTTAGCTTTTTCTAGTTTTTCTTTGTTGTCTTTATTATTTTTGTTTTGTTCATCCAAAATTTTTTGATAATAAGCAGAAGAATCAATTTTTTCTTTTGGTTTGATAACAAGTGGGACGTTATTGATAGCTTTTTCTTGCTGATTAAGCATATTTTTACCAAACCAAACCGCACCACCAACAGCGGCAGCACCCACACCCAGCATAATTATAGTACCTTTGTAGTTAGTTTTTGAAGTATTTTCAGTCCTAAAAAATTCGTTACGTATTTCTTCACAAGTTTGGTAGCGTTTGTAACTATCTGATAATGTAGATTTTAAAATAATTTGTGCTATTTTTTTATCTATTTTTGAATTGCTTTTTTTGATGTCAAGTGCATCTGTAGCAGGTATTTTTCCTGTGAGAAGATGAAAAAATATAGCTCCTAAGCTATAAATATCACTTCTTTTATCTAAAACATCTTTTTTGATTACTTCAGGGCTTTGGTAAGCACTTGTTTGTGCCTCCGACAATCCAAAATCTGTAATTTTCACTTTATCATTTTTGTCAATAATGATATTTTCAGCACTCAAATTGGCGTGAATAATGCCTTTATGATGCGCATAAGCAAGCGCATCAAGGAGTTGCAAAAAAATATTTTTTGCTCGTTCTTGGCTCACAGGTGCATTATTTGCGCTTTGCAATACTTGTGTTAATGTCTGTCCTTCCACCCATTCACGAATAATAATAGCATTATTATCTTCATTTGCAGGTTGATACTGATATAAAAGGGAGATGTTAGGGTGTTGTAGGCGTGCTTGTGCGCTTACAATTTTATCTAAATTCTTATCAAAATCAGCGTTATTTTTATCTTTTTCTTGTTTATTGATTTCAATAATGGCGGCTTTGCGTCCTAAAAGAAGATGCTCTGCCAGAAACACGCTCAAAGTATTTGTTTGGCGTGTAAACGACAAAATACGGTGTCCTAAAATTTCTTGTCCGCTCGTCATAATTTTACGTTTAATTGTTATTTTGGGTAATTTTAGAACAAATATAGGTATTTTTTTATTATTTGAAAATATTTGAATAGAATTTAGCCAACAAAAAAGCCTTTCCAACTTTTGGATAGGCTTTTTTTGTATTCATTCTTAATTCACAGTTACTTAGTTTTTGATAAGTTTTGTTTGCAAAATTTGTTCTCCTATTTGCATACGTACCACATACATACCTGCAGGAAGTTGAGTTGTATGATTTGAAAGTTGTTTTTCTACTTCCAAAACATTTCCAAATAGACTAATTACTTCTTTTCCTGTGATGCTAAAAACTTTCAAAGTTACGTTTTCAGTTGGCAAAGCATTACCTAAAACAAGTTTTACTTCTCCTTGTGTAGGATTTGGGATTATAGTAAGTTCGTAATTATTTGTTTTTTGATTATTGAGATAAATAATTCTAGAATATTTGAAAGATTTATCATTATCAATCATTTTGAGGCGGTAATAAGCCGCATCTTTGAAGTTTTTATCAAAGAATTGATAATTTTTCACAATATCAACGCCACCCAGCGCATTTTGATAACCAATTTTTTCAAAAGATTTGCCATCAAAAGACTTTTCAATCTCAAAACCTTTTGCGTTTAGCTCACTCACCGTAATCCAGTCTAATTGTGCTTGGTTATTTTGGTTGATTTTAGCATCAAAAGAAACCAGCTCTATTGGAAGTGGGTTAAAAATACTGATACTACTAAGCGTAAACGGACTAAATGAGGACACAACACCACTTGTGATAGTCTGCGCACCTGTATTGGTATTGGTATTTCCAAAATCTTCCCAAAGCGTGCCATTCCAATGTGCTACACGCATATCTGACTCTTGCCCTGCCGTCACGCCACAACTACGAATATCAGCATAATGAAGAGTAACATTGGCATCAGAAGCTCCAGCAGTTCTGTTTAAATCCCAATATTCACAATTATCAATGTGGTCTAATGCAGGGACTTTAGAAGCTATATTATATGGATTTGGAGCTACTTTTGTGTACTTGGCAGTAAAATGGTCTGTTGCTGTTCCTGAAAGAGAACTTATGCCAATAGGAGCGTAATAACCACTATTTCCGACAGGGAAGGTGAAGTTAGTATTTCCTACTTTTCTTACCCAACCATTCACATATTTATTTCCACTAACGCCTGTGACAGATGAGCCAGCCAAAAACTCAACTCTTTCAGTTGTGGCATAGTTTGCGGTAAGAATACCATTTGTAAAGGTAAGATTAGAAGAAAGCAACATATTCGTATTGCTAAGGCTCAAACCAGTATTATTATTGAGAATGACGTTAGCAAAAGTTTCGCTTCCGCCTGTTGTGGAGATTGTTTGAGGAGCTGTTCCCTTAAAAGTTACTGTACCATTTCCTTCTGTGAAGTTGGCTGTTCCTTTTTGGTTGTCCCAGTTGCCATAAACTTCTAAATTATGTGTACCTGTTGCAAAAAAAGATAGTGTTTTTGTGGTAGAATTAGCAAGTGTAATATTGTTACATTGTGCTATTCCGCTAAACTCTGATGCATAAGTAGCAGTACTTCTTATTTCTGGGCTGTTATCTGTGGTGAGCGCAATACTTACGTTAGTTGTTGATGTTGGGATAAGATAGTCGTCCCAATTTTTACAATCAAACCAATTATTACTAATATCTCCTATCCATTTGCCACCAACTAATGTACCTGTTGTTATCACAAAACTAGGAGAAGACGCAGCATTATAATCTGTACAATTAGCATAAGTAGTCCAATTAGCAACATTAGAAATTCTATCTATCCAATCTCTTTTGGTTGTAGCAGTAGCAATACCAGTATAACGAGTATAGTTTCCAGCTGAAATACTTGTAATAAAACATCTCGTATTAGGATAGATACCAGAGTTATTAGAATCATCTATAAAATCAGTCCAAGTATTTTCACTATTAAAACCAAAAAGAATAATTCCACCTGCATAAGTAGCATTTTGCGCTCCCATAGGATTATTCCAAGCACCGCCTTGCATAAAATGGAGTTGGTCACCTCCACTACTCATATTGACTGTAGCACCGCTTCCCAAATCCGCAAAAGACCAATTAGTAGCAACTGGTACAAGACCTATACTAGGCAATCTAAACGTAATTTTTGTGCCTGCTACAATAGTTGCACCACCATTATAAACGCATCTTACTGCGCCTTCACTATCTCCCCACTGATTAGCATTGACACGTTGCCAACCATTATCTGTCATATCAAAAGTAGTACCTGTTATAATATCTTTAAAACAAATAAAAGTAATGAAATCACTTTGATCACTACTGCAAAGGTTATCATTAGTATTAAACGCCACAATAGCAATGTCTCCTTTTTCAAAAATAGTACCTACAATAGGTGCAACCTCATCATCAGTAATGGTAACAGTAATACTTGTGGGAGTTCCAATAGCACAACCTAATGTAGCCGTTTGTAAGGTAAGAATAAAAGTTCTGCTTCCATCAATAATGGCATTATTGATGATAGGAATATTAATGACTTGAGAAGTAATAACACCATTGAAATTTAGGGTCGTTGGGGAAGTAAAAGTAAAATCAGTTCCTTGTACGGCTGTACCGCCTGTGAGAGCTACATTTACACTACAAATGTTAGTAATACTTTGATTTACTGTGACATTTATTGAGACCCCATTTTCTGCAATAGTTGCTGTTGCAGTCGCAAATGAAAAAATAGGCGCAGGAACAGCAATACTATTTGCCAAAATATCAAAATTATAAGGATTTTCGTTTGAGTCATCATTGGTGATGCTTATATTTCCTGTAACCGCACCCACAGCACCAGCCGTAAAACGGATAACAAAAGTAGTAGAACCACCAGCAATAACCATTGTAGTAGGTTGTGTAACTACTGAAAAACCTGCACCTGTGAGCGTTATTGGTGTGGTGATATTGAGTGTAGCTGTTCCAGTATTTTGTATAGTGAATGTTCTATTAAATGTAGTAGCAGTTGTAACATTTTCAAAATCAGTATGGTCTGTACCACTTGGTGTTATGTCTCCATCAGTAATGTTAGTGGCATTTCCTTGTAGGTTGATTTCTGGGGCTGCAATAGTATAGTTAGTAATATTGATATCATCAATATTCATTCTTCTATTACCAGTTGTACCTGGAGTTGTTGTAAGGCGAATTCTTAACCTAATATTGTTACCTGTTTGATTAACAGAAGCAGAAAAATTCTGTACCGTACCTGTTGCTGTAATATCAGCTCCTATCTGTGTCCAAGAACCACCACTATTTAATGAGTACTCAACTGCCCAAGGTTGTTGTGTTGCATCAGTGCCATAAGTTCTATATTGAAAAGTAACATCACCAATACCATTAGATTTATCTTGTATCATAGACATTACAGAACCATTCCTACCACGCATTCTAGCAGATTTTAGCGCATTTTTGAAGTCATCTGCCGCATCACCAATTAGCGCCTCTGTCATATCCCAACTAATACCATTTAAAGTAACTGCTCCAGAAGCATAAGCTGCTTTTGTTTCAGCTTCAAAATTTACAATGTATTGCCCCCAACTTTCCCCTGCAATTATCAGCAAGAAAAATAAAAGTAGTATTATTTTTTTTGTAATGGTTTTCATTGTTGTATTTATTGTTTAATATTTATTATTTAAAAAAGTTTTTATGTAAGATTATCTTCAGCAAATTTACGTATTTATATACCAGTAAAAGAGAAAAAGTAACCCGTTTTAATAGAAAAGTAATAATTTTAACATTGAGATAATATTAAAAAATCCCTTTTCTTGTAAACAAAGAAAGGGATTTTTTATTTTTATTTTTATTTCACCCTTGCCAATAATACCACCTTAGAGAGTTTTTTTTGTTCGTCAAAAGCAGGTAAATAAGTTCCTTTGAGCAAAATTGCACTACCATCTTTGGCTATGCGCTTAAACTCGCCTGTGTGAGGTTGCCCAAAAAGTACCTTTTTCCAAACGCTTTCATAAGCTTTTATCTCGTCTGTGGGGATTGTAATGCGTTCATTATAACCGACAACCTCTATATCAGCGTAACCAGTTGTTTCTAAGTATAAATTACTTGCACTTGTGATAATTCCTTCCAAAGAGATTTCTAGCTTGGCGTGTGTTTGCAAAAGACCTGTAAGCAAGGAATTATTAATACTATTATTATGATTGATTTGGCTTATTTCTGCTTCTAATTGAGTTTTTGTAGTTAAAAGTAACGTTTTCTCTTTCAAAAGTTCTGCTTCTTTTTCTTGTAATTGTGTGGCAATATTACCTGAATTTTTCAAAAGTTGTTTTGTATTGACATTTATTTTTGCGTTGGCAACTGTTGCACCAAAACTTTGACAAATAGTTTTTATAAACTCTTGTTGATAAGCTTCAAGTTTATGAAAAGAGGCTATTTCAGCTACGCCATACACTTTTTCATTCACTCGGATAGGGGCAAGTAGCAAACTTTTTGGCTTTGCATTCCCCAAACCAGAAGAAATATGTATATAATCTGTGGGCAAATCATCAATATAAATACTATCATTCTCCAAAACACAACGTCCTACAAGTCCCTCACCCATTGAAATTTCTTTTTGGAGATATTTACGGCGTTCATTGGCATAGCCTCCAATGGTTTCTATAAATTCTTTTTGTGGATTAGTGTCATTGATAAGATAAATAGCCCCTTGCAAGGCATCTACATACGTTATTATCTTTTTGATAAACAAAAAAGAAATCTCTGCAATCTCTGCATTTTGGTTATCTCTCAATAAATCAGAGAAAATAGCCACTCCATTGACAGACCAATTTCGTTTTGCCTCTTCATCTGCTATGCTTTGAAGTTGGTCACGCATTCGTGAGAGTGCCGTGCCTAAACCTTCATTATATTGCAATGAACCCATATCCGCAGAAAAATCTCGCTCACCAATCTTGTTCACAAAAAGTTCTGCATCTTCTATATTTTCATCAATTTTACGCAACTGAAGCATTATTCTTTCTATTTCCTCTGGATAATCATCTCTCATAAGTGCCACAAGACCTGGTTCACTCAAACTTTGTGCAAAGCGGTTTATCTCGTCTAGTGGCTCTAAGAGATAATAGCTAACAAAATATGCTAACAAAATGATAAAAGCCATTGTATTGAATAACATAAATACTTCAAAAAGTATATTTATATCATCAAAAAGCAACAAATACCCCAAATCTGCACTCATACAGATAAATAAACAAAATAAAACTAGATGGTATTTGGTGCGTAAAGACAGATTTTTCATATAAATAGGCAAAATAATGGTTTTTCTTTTGGCAATATAGCATAGATTTAGCTGATTATCAAAAATTATAACGTATTTTAAGTGAACTCACTTTATTTTTTGGGAGTCTATGATATTTATTTTAATACATTTATCCAGCCTTTGTATGTTTTTTCATTTGTACCAATAGCACTAAAAAACTTCACTTTTGCTACGTAATAATATATACCCGTTGCTACCAAAGTACCTGCGTTCGTTTTGCCGTTCCAATTTATTTTTGGGTCTTGATTGCTGTTATAGATTCTTCTTCCCCAAATATTATATACTTCAAAATCTGTGCTTTCAATAAATAAAGCAGGCTCACAAGGTGCAAAAACGTCATTTTTGCCATCTTTGGCACTTGGTGTAAAAACATTTGGCAAAACAAAATTCTCACAATTATCTATACAAACCTCGTTACTTTTGGCACTTTCATTGCCTGCGTTATCCACAGACGTAACGGCATAACAACCCACAAAAGAAAGCAAATTATTATGAGAATAAGTAAGTATTAGTTTGTTTGAAATAGTTGTAAGCAACTGATAATCAAGTGATTGATTTGCTTTATAATAAATTCTATATTCTTTTATATTATCCGCTTCAAACTCACAACCCGCACTATTATCACCACAACGACCATTTTGGCTACCATTGTCGCCTTCTGGGTTTTTCCAAGTAAGAAAATTGCTAAAAGGCGGTGCAACAACGCTATTTGTACCACATTTAACGCCAAAAAGCGTACAATCAGGTGCAGGAATACTTAAAGCAGGCGGACAAGGTGGTGTGATGTCTTTTGGTGTAGCCGTTATGGTTTGAGAATTATTCAAAAAAGGCTCTAAAACTGGATAACGAGCCGTAAAATCAGGATTTTGATAGCTCCCACGTGTCAAAATACGGTAAGTGTAGTTTTGCCCTTGTGTAAGACCTGTATCAGTATAATTACCGTTATTAGTTCCTGCCAAGATTACGTCTGTTGGTGTTCCTATCACATTAAAAGTAGCACCATCATTACTACGAAAAATGTCGTGTTTAGTGAGTTGGTTACTCCAACCAACATTATACGTCCAATCTACCTTAATACAGCCAGAAGGCGGATTATTAGAGAGTTTTACGGTACTTGCCACATCAGAAGAATCTCTAAAAACCTTATTTGTTTCATCTGTTGCACTAGAGAAAAACGCTAAACGGTATCTATACGCATTATTGAGCGTGTTTAGATTATTATCAGTAAAAGTCAGCACAGTTAAATCCGCAGGTACAACATTAAGATAAGTCTGAATTTCTGTAAAAGAACCTCCAGTTAGTCCTTCAGCCCTAAATAATTTGTAACCATAAGGCGCAGTAGGCGGATTGTTAGGCGTTCCAAATTGCCAAGGCTGTACAAAAGCCACATTTATTTTGCCTGTTGTGGCAGAAGTTTCAGTAATATCTACTTTGGTAAAAAGTGGTGTATCAATATCAAGACCAGCGCAAATAGGGTCAGAAGACACACTTTCGCCACCAGAAGGAGGCGCAAAAGTAGCAGAAATGCGGTACGTATAACGCACTCCTGCACGTACAGTACGGTCTGTGTAGGTAGTGAGATTAGGCAAAATACGTGCAATAGCAGTATATCCAGCATTTTTGGGTACACCAGTTTCACAAGTTGCTAGCGCATCAGGGCTACAGTTTTCTTTTCTCCAAATAATTAGGCGGTCTGCACGAGTCGCACAAGAATAAGCTGTCCAATTAAGGATAATATTATCTTCATTTGGAAGATTATTTGGTGTGGCGGTTACATTGAGTATTTTTGGTCCTAAAACCTTTACTTCCCAAATCTGAATATCTACAAGTGGCGTATTGCCCCCCGTAGGATTATCTTCTGCCTTGAAAAGCACTTGATAAGGGCGTTCTCGTATGTGGTCACAAGAGGGAGACCATTTAAAGTTTAATTTGGCTGGAAGTGGCGTAGTAGGCTGTAATATAGGCGGATTAGGAGAGAAAACAGCTCTTGGAGTTGGAAAAGAAGGATCATATAATTGACTCGTAGTAGTAATTATTACTTGGTTGTTATCTGGGTCTGTGGCAGTAATATTTTCATCTAAACTATTACCAACCACCACGCACAAATTAGGAGGAAGCTGCAAAATAGGACGTTTATTAGCAGAATTACTTACACGCACCTGCATATCACGTACCACATAACCCAGAGAAATATAGTTTCCTTGTACGTTTTTACGCCATTCTTGTACTCTGATAGCAAAATTAAAATTTCCAACGGTATTAGGGCTGTCCCAAGTAACAGTTCCTGTGGAGGGATTGATAACAAAGCTAGGTGAACCACCGTTTTCTGCGTTGGTCATATAAGCACTAAGTGGCTGATAACCTGCTACATTTATGTTAAATCCTTGTCTTGGTGTAACAAAACTATATGAAAGGCTATCACCATCTGGGTCGTAAGCACCAGGATTATGCAAAAATTTTCTTCCCAAACCTGCAAAGTCTATGGGCAAAGCCTGCAAAATAGGTGTACTATTTCGTCCCAAAAATGGATTTATAATTATTTGAGACTCTACATAAAACTCCGTTCCTAACGAGTTAGACATATTTATAACGTCATTTCTGTACGGGTCGGAGTAAGTAATAGTAAAAGTACCAGCTCCTGAAAAAGTATAATTAAACTGATATTTTCCTTCTTGTGTGTTGTTTCCGACTTCATTAAGAGGTAAAACAAGGCTTGCAGTAAGTTCTACATTTAATTCTCTAATAAAAATACGTGCCGTAGAAGCTAGTTCCACACATTGGGCGCACTTGTCACGGTAAAGCGTGAGCGTAATGCGGTAGGTGAGTGCTATTGGGTCTGTACGGCTGGCAGAAATCTGCCCTGCTCGCAAGTGTGTGGCTTTTAAGTCATTAGAAACAAAAAAACAGAAAAGCAATATAAAAATCAGTGCTAGTGGTCGCATAAATGAAAACGTGTTTATTTTATCCGTAAAGATAATCAAATATAAACTATTATGCAAAAATACAAATCAAAAAGCACTTTTTTAACGACAAGTTGAAGGATAAGAATTTTTTAACAAAAAAATAGCTACTATTTTTATAATTTTATTTGTGCCAAAAACTTCACACCAAAAGATTTTGCGCCAGGATTTTCCAAATAATTCAGGCGGTGAATAAAATCTACCCTAAAAAATTTGAAAATATTGTCTATTCCATAGCCAATTTCCATATAAGGTTTGTTAGGAGAAAGCACATAAAAAGGAGTAATAGGCTCACCACTAGCAGTTTGTGTAGGCAAAAGACGCAGACTTTTCTCGTTCATTGTGCCATATAGCACATTGAAACTTGTCAGCAACCGCCATTTAAGTTTTTTATTGATAGTCTTCATCAAAGGAATACGGTCTAAAATAAATCCACCAAAAAACTGTGTATAACTAAGTGAAGCATAAGAACTACTCACAAACTCAAAACCTTGCATCATATTAAAAGCTCTGTTCACAAAAAATGGCGTATTGTTCCCTAAATGCGTTTTGAGTAGTGGATAAGGTACAGGTGAAAATATATGCCCAACGCTAAAATTATAATCAGCAGACCCCAACGACCCAGTACGCATATTTCTTTGAGAAATATCCAAAAATATTTTTTGGTATTCAAACTGACTTCCAAAAACATCTTTTAGTCCAATAACGCCTATCAAACTGAATTTTGGTCTAGAAACTCCCGACAAATTAACTTCTGTATCTGGGTCAAGTTGCGTTCTGCTTGAGCCTTTTTGATAAACGCTTTGCAAAGTAATTTCTGATGAAGTTAAGTCTGTAGAAATTTCTGTAATTCCTTCTTGTGCATAATAACCAAAGTTATAGAGAGGTTTTAGCACACGGTGAGAGAACGTCACTTTTTGCAAAAAATCAAAATTGATACGTTTTTCCGCATAAATAGTGGTTTCTTGTTTGAAAAAAGGGCGTATATTTGATATATCTCCAAAACGGTTGGCAGCAAGGAAAAGCTGTGGCAAATTTTCGTAAAGATTTAGCTGAATAAGTGGCTCAATATCCTCCAAACGGCGTATTCCAATGGCTGCATATTTTTTGCCATACGCAAAAATATACCGCAAATGGGCATTATATTTTATTTTTTGGTCGTTTGTACCATAAGCAATACGTGTATCAAAACGGATTTTCCTGCTCCAAAGTGAGCTAGTACGAAATCCAAAACCCAAACGGTGACCTTCAATAGTATTCCAAGCATAAAACCTCGCCCAATGCCCAATTTCTATCTTTTTGCCTTCAAAATACCCAGAAGCAAGCACTGTAAGTGTACGTGTGTAGGAACGCACCGCAGGAATTGCTTTCATACTATCAATCAAAGAAGTAATATTTAGTTGGTTTATGAGACTACTATCTTTACGAAATTCTTTCCAAAAAGTAGTATCTTTTGTAGCAATAGTCTTGGCATCTGATGCTTTTTCGTCATAAAAATCTATTTCCTTTTGTTTATTGATAATATAGTTTTTATTATCAATATGTGTTTTCATATACATTTCTGGGATTAAATCAGAAATATCTTTGACTTGCATCTCAAAATCAATGCTTTGAGGCAACCAAACGCCTGTTTCTACTTGTGTAAAAGTTTGATTTATTTTGATACCGCTCACAAAGTTGATGTTGGCGTTGTCGCTGGCTCGTGCCTCTATTTTTTTGATGGCAAAATCTTTTTTAGTTATCCAAAGTGTGCCTACAAACGCCAAATCAGAAGAATTTTTTGGTACGATATTCAGTTTGTAACAAAAATCTTTATCAACCATTACACTATCCAACAAATCATAATCATACATTACACGCCAGCCATCAGCCACAGGCGAGAGAAAATATTTCTGAAAAATAATTACTTCATTATTATAGAAATTAAAATTTGCAACGCTACTTTTTGTTAAAATATCTCCTAAACCTTCCGTATTTTCTATACCAATACCATTTATATTGGAATTAGTGATAATTTCTCTGTCTCTTTTTGGTTTTTTGCTAACATATTTCGTTCCTACGCCTTCACTCACAATAATAGGCACAAGTGGAAGCCCTTTCTCATCTTTTAGTTGGGGATATTTTGATGAAACTTTTTGCATTTCTTTCAAAAGTTTCATCTTACTAATTCCTTTTCCGTTGGGGCGGATATAGCCTTCCAAGCGGTTGTACATATCATATTGATAAGCATCAAGGTTGGCAGGAGAGTTTTTAGCTTTATTTTTTACGGCATTTCTAATGATTGCCCAGGCAGGGTTATCTTTTTTTCTACCACTCACCACTACCTCACCTATAGACTCATCATCAGGAATAAGTTTGAAATCAATGGTTTGCAAAAGCCCCAAATTGATTACTTTTTTGCCTATTTGGTAGCCCATAAAAACCGCAAAAAGTGTATCTTTTTTGTTAGGAACTTCTATGGTATATTTGCCATCATCATCAGAAACAACGCCTTTGAGCGTTCCATCAGCATTTCTTATATATACGTTTACGAAAGGTAAAACTTCTTTGGTTACTACGTCTGTTATTTTGCCTTTGATAGTAATTTTTTGAGCAAAACTAGACATACAAACGCCATTTAACAGAATAAAAAATAAAATAAAAAAGTTTTTGTAGATGTTTTTGCTCATTGTATTGAATCAATATATTTACTATTGTTTGTAACCTATTTTTCTAATATACACAAAAGTAAGCTAAAAAATTAAGATAAACTAATTTTTATAAATTTATTGATGTGTCTTTTAGATAAGTAATGTGTTGCAAATAAGTTCCTAATTTCAAAAAATCTAAGCGGTGGCGTGAACGCCACCGCTATACATAAAAACTATTTTTTGCTTTTGATATA
>JAYUKY010000100.1:0-32408 GCA_043764015.1 Raineyaceae bacterium | reverse complement strand
TAATTTATGCCACGTCATTTTAACCACTTGTATTTTTCTTTATAAAAACCAAAGGTAAAACATTTTTTGCAACGGAACTTTTACAGTAACAATTTTTTCAACTCTCCAAAAGTTTAAAACTTTTGGAGAGTTAATACCAAAACTAAAAACCGCCTTCATCTTCTTTTTCTTCTTCTTTTGGTTTTTCATCTTTCTTACCCTCTTTTTTGTCTTTCTTTTTCTTTTCTTCTTCTTTTTTCTTCTTTTCTGCTTCTTTTTTGGCTTTTTCTGCTTTGTCTTTTTTATCTTTTTCTGCTTTAGCTTTTGCCTTTGGGTCAAGATTTTCCTCTTCTTTTTCTTCTTCCTCTTCTTTTGGCTCTTCTTTTTTCTTTTCTTCTTTTGGTTTGTCCTTAGGTTTTTCTTCTTTTGGCTTATCTTTTGGTTTTTCTTCTTCTTTTGGTTTGTCCTTAGGTTTTTCTTCTTTTGGTTTTTCCTCTTCTTTTGGCTCTTCTTTAGGTTTGTTTTTCTTGTCTTTTGCTTCTTTTGCAAGCCTAGCTTTTTCTTCTTTTGCCTCTTTTGCTTTCTGTATTTTTTCTGCTACCTCACGTTTTTTCTTTTGCGCAGGCGTTTCAATCACAGGTTCTTCTTCCTCTTCTTCTTTTTCTTCATCAACTTTTGGTTTCTCTTTTTCTTTTGGTTTCTCTTCCTTAGGTTTTTCTTCTTTTGGTTTGTCCTTAGGTTTTTCTTCTTTTTCTTCTTCCTCTTCTTTTTTCTCTTCTTCTTCTTCTATTTCTTCTTTTGGCTTATCTTTGTTCTTTTTCTTATCTTTTGCTTCTTTTGCAAGTTTAGCTTTTTCTTCTTTTTCTAGTTTAGCTTTTTTAGCTTTTGCATCTTTCTCACGTTTTTTCTTTTGCAAAGGAGTTTCATTAGCAGGTATTTCTGTTTCTTCTGCATCTGGGTTTTCTTCTTTTTCTTTTTTCTCTTCTTCTTTTTCTTTTTTCTCTTGTTCTAATTTTTCTTCTTCTTCTTTTTTCTCACGTTCTTTGCGTTCTTGCTCTTCTTTTGCTTCTTCTGGGTCAGTTGCACCATTTAAGATATAATTTTTCTTAAAAGCACGTCTAAACTCTGTTTCTGCACCTTCTTCTGCGGCACTTACAGAAAGTTCACCAGCTTTTTTAGAAGGTTTTCCTTTTGCAAACGCTTTCAAAATAGCATTTTGAGAGCCTGAGCCTTTCAAAATTCCACCTTCAGTATTGAAATAAAGCCAATTTCCTTCCCCAGCTTCCAAATAAACGCTCACAATATCTCCTCCTGCAGTTTTTTTGATTTCTACAAATCCGTTTAGCATAGCATTGACATCTCTGTCATACATACTCGCAACGCCAATCTTGCCCACGCTATAAAACGCCTTAGTAGAATCAGACCATTTGAAATGCACGTTAGATAGTACCAAACTTTTCTTAAGTTTTTTATCAGCCATAAAAAGTGGCTTATAAATGCCTTTTCTATCTTTTTCGTAGCTTAATGTTTTTTCATTTCCAATAAATTCAGCCATTTTGGGTTGAATAGGCAAACTATCATTGATAGCATTTTCAGCGTCAGATGGTCTGTTTATCTTAAAAAGTTGTCCAGCAGTCGTAAATGCAATTTTAGGATTTTTAAAATCAAAAACCATCATTGTATTGATGTCGTACTTGTGTTTAGCAATATTTACTTTTGCATTCCCAGCCGTTCTGATGTATTTTTGTGTTTCTGCATCAGTCAGATTTATTGCGCCTTCCATTTGCATAAAATCTTTTTTGTCATCAAAAACAAACACATTTCCTTCATAATTTGTTTGCGTGCTGTCTAGTTTTTTCTTATCAGTAATCTTAAATTCATCTTCTTTTGGGAGATATTTAAGTACACCTTTCGCCAAGAAAATATCATCATCACTTTGATTAGGCTTTATTGATAAAAACGTAGGATAAATTTTGCCTTCATCTTTATTAAAATGTAGCCCAGAGGTAACCACATCAGCTTCTCCCTGCGTTTTTTCTTCTAATTCAATATAAACATCACCTGCATCACGCTTGTACGGTATCCAAGTGCTATTAAATTCCTTGTGTTTGGCAAGTTCCGCCTTTATGTAGCCATCAACTTTCAAATCTTTCTTAAAAGCAAGCATTTCTACTTTTCCCTTAAAAAGAATACTTTTCGTAACGAAAAAGCGTTCAGTATCAGCTACTTCACCATTTCCACGTGTGTAGGCAACGCTGTCGGGCAAATCACGTCTGCGCTTACGTTTGCTACTATCCACACGCAACTCTCTAATAAACTCAAATTTATCAAATTTAATATTAGTTTTAGAGCTATCCACGTTGGTATATTGATAAGTGGCATCTCCTTCGTATTCTAATCTATTATGGATTTTTATTGTTCCATCAATCAATTTATGGTATTTATTGAGTGTATCAATAACAAGTTTAGCATTTCTAAGTTCTTGCACTTCAGAGCCTTTCAAAATTTCAATTTTGCCTTTGTCTGGCAAAATACGAGAATCAGCAGAAATAATATAAGGCACACCAGTAAGCTCCAATATAGGATTTTCCAAATCTTTGATGTCGTAAGTGCCACCAGTTGAAATAAATTCTAAATCTTTGGCATTACTTCCTGTTTCTTCTTGGAATTTGGTAGAATAAAACACAGATGAGGAATCCCCTTTCATAGTAATCATTTTCTTATTTACGTCCCACGTTGCTTGTTTGATAGATGTTTTAAACTTTGCATAAGGAAACGTAATGAAAGCATAAGTTGGGTCAGATTTTGCAATAGTGTCGTTTGGCGTGATTTTGGCAATGCCTCTTTTGAGGTCAAAATCAACGGCAACCGCATTTCCCTGAATAATTGGCGGGTGTTCTATGTAAAGATTGGCAGAAGTTGTATCAAAAGGGTCTGCATTTAGAGAATTTATCTTAAAATCAACGGCATTATCAGCCGTATTTGGCGTAAAAATTCTATCATTTGTAATGGTCATACCTTCTGGCGCAAACATAAAAAAATCTTTGCGCACAAGCATACCTGTAAGCCATAAAGCACGTGGCGTAATGGCTATTTTGCCGTTGGCAGCCGCAGGATTATCTGCATTAAAAACAGTCATTGGTTCATTTACTTTGTTAGAAACCACCAAACTATCTTGTGGAACAAATAAAGTATCTTTCCTATAACCCGTACTCCAATGTAATTTCAAATTTTTACCAAAAGCGTGTGGATAATCTGTATTTTTTACTCTTCCTTGCTTTGCGTTAAGTTCTGCGTTATAAGCAAAGGCAGAATCAGGAGTAAGCACTATTTTATTTGCTTTTACGCTATAAGTAAGGTGTTTTATTTCTGTATTTCTACCTGATGCTGTGAGCGAAGTTTTATACATTACCAAAGAATCTGCCGTGATTGTGCCGTCTGTGGCATATAATTTAATTGGTTTTTTGGGTCTGTGAACAAAACCCAAAGAATATTTCTCTTCAATTCCATTATAATTGGCATCAAAAATTGGTATAAGGTCTTCTTTGATAGGCGGCAACATATTAGAATAAAATGTCCCTGTAAATTTTGGCGCAGAACTCGTAAGACTGTCTAGCTCCAATTTAGGGATTTCAAAATATGCTTGTGGCTTATGGTAAGCACTTTTTTGGCGGTAAAATTGGTCAAAATAAATCTTCCCTCCTGTTTCTACAGAAAGTTTTGGATACATTTCATACGTATCTCCTTTTTTCTCCGCACCGGCAATAAGCCCAGTTTTCAGCCCAGATTTGTTGTTAGGATTATTTATTTGAAGAGAGCCATCATTCATACGAATTTCAGCCCCTAAATCAATGCGCTTTTTAGGGTTATCTTTGTCAGGAACAGAAAACAAAACTGTATCAATTTCGCCCATAGTAAGTTTAAATTCGTCATAGGGCAACACAAAATTTCGTCCAATAAAGCGGAAATTCCCTACCGTAACCTCGCCGTGTTCCATCAAAATAGACCTATTTTCAAAGATACGAATTTCTTTCTCTCGTGGTAAAATATTGACATTGAGCTTTTTACTAATACTAAAAGCTTCAATTCCACGAATAAGCATACCGCCACCATTGGCATCAACAGAGGCGTTAGGCATTACTTTTCCTTTTGAGCGTTTTGTATTGATAAAATAACCCTCTATTTCTGTCATTATGTATTGTTTTGGGTTGTATTTTAGCCTTTCAAACTCTTCTTGTATAATTATTTTTTTATTTAAAACAAAGTTTTTGATAATCAAAGTATCACCAAAAGTAATAGTTGTATCTCGTAAAATACTATCAGGTATTGCACGAAAAGCTCTTTTAGTGATAACTATAGATTTACTTTCCAATTTACCAAAATACATTGTTTCTCTAGCAAACTTAAATTTTACTGTATCAGACTTGCTACTGTCTTTACTTGCCTCACGTGGCGCAAGCGACTCTATGACCATATCATCAAAGTCGTGGTCTGCGTACTCTTGTAAGCCTTTTGGAAGTTTCTTTTTTGGGTAATCTTTCTTTCTTTCCATAGCAATTTTATAGAAATACGAAGCGTCATTATGGCTAGTTCTGTTTAATATTATAACTTCATTTTTGCTTTCATCATACCTCACATAGCCTTCCTGCGAGAGTGCACGTACTTGCGCTGTCAGTATTTTCATATCTTTTTTATAAACATCAGCCGCAGCATCAAGTTGAAAAACCATATCTCCTTGTGCATTGCGAGTGCCATATTTTTTAGCAACGCTTTCTAAAAGCTGTAAAGGGTGGTAATTATTCAGTCCTTGCATATCTTCATAACGCACATCACTATAATAACTATACGACTCAAAAAGTGCAGGACTTTTGCCCCCGCCACCAAGCATATAAAAATCCATATTATTTTTAGCAGAATTATAGATTGCCATATCTGCCATAATATACATTTTGTGGTAGTTGTCTATAAAGGGGATTTCGTGATGTGTTTTCTCTTTGAAAAGTTTAAAAACGTGGTCGGGCATACTATCACCAGCCACTTTACTAAGACTGTAGTGAAGTGTTACGTCAGAATGAGAAAGAGAATCTTGCCCAGAAATATAAAACGAAAAGGAAGCGTCATTAGCGGTTATTTCGTCATCTCCCAAATAAAATTCATTTGAGCGTGTTTGAAATTTCTTTTGTCCCTCTTGTACTAAGTCAATAGTTGCCATATTTTTGGAAGAAGTGCCATAAAGTTTCCAGCCACGCACAGAAAAACCACCCTGATAATGTAATTTGTGTGTTTCGTTACCAACATTTTCTATTTCAGCGTTTTCAGCATAAGACCTAAATTGTGGAAATCTTGTATCTTTGGTGTTTTTTCGCGCTTCTGCCACGTATTTAAAGCTCCCTTTTGCAGGTTTAGTAATTTTCTTTTCGTAAGTAAGGGTTACATTTTCTGCGCTAAGTTTTTGTTCTTCAGGGATAAAGCTATATTTTTCAAAATCAGCAAAGATTTTGGGCATAGTTTTGGCATCTGGGCTGTCGTTTGTGGGCGTACGCAGGTTGATATTATCCCATTCAAAATGCCCTTTATTGCCTACAAAGACTTTTCTATCAAAAATATAAGCTCCTTTTGTATTTTCAAGCGTGATAGAATCACTTTGATTAGCCCAGCAAAGGCTGGTTTTATTAACCAAAATAGCAGCACCTTCCACACGAGCAAAAGGATAAGGATTGACGTTGCCGTCTTTGTCTGTAATGTCTGCTTCTGCCCAATCAGCCCACCAACCAGCTTTTCTATTTGTCAAAGTATCTACAAAAACAAGTTGATAATCATTTCCAAAAGCGTGAACACGCCCATAAATAGAGCCATATAATTGAGATTTGACCACAAAACTATGCAAAGTATTGATATAATCTATCATTTGTGCGGGAGAATAGATTGTAAAGGCTTTTTCCGTAACACTAACAATCTCGTCTGTTGCGCCTTTTTGCTCTAGCGCAGCCGTAACTGTGTTTAGGAAAGTGGTCAACTCACCCGCCACACGCAAACGCTTATCCACAATTTTCCTAATAGAAAACATCAAACTTTGTTGCTGTTTTTCATTAAATCTTTTGCTATCCCACGCACTTTTAAAGTTGCTACTTGCTTGCATAACAGGCTCTAAACGGCTTCCTGTCATTATTTGGTCAAGTTGTATAATAAATTCTTCAGGTTTGTTTGAAAGACTTTGAGCAAAACTTTGGCTAGCATTCAAAGAAAGTAGGCTAAAAGTTATCAAAAAAACTATGATAGTAAGGTTATATTTAATATTATTTTTCATATTACTTTTATATATTCGGGCGTATTGTATTTCATCTATTCAAAATTTTGAATAATATTTTTATTACTTTTTATGTTGCACAAAAATAACGCAAAATTTTAGGAAAGATAAGGTTTTTTAATAAAAATTCCTAAAAAATATTTTTATCTAAGTGTTTAGTCGGTTAAAACCACAATAGCATCAAAGATGTAATACTTTTGCAGCAATACTTACAATTAGCTAATTTAGACAAAGACATTGATATTTTGTATTAGTTCCAGCGCAACTGTATATTTATAGAAATATCATTGTATTTCGCTCCAGCGGCGGCACTAGTAAGTGCTAGTTTTATAAATATTGCGCTCCACTAGAGCGAAATACATTTTTTAACTGTTTTCTATAAATATATCAGTCCGCTGGACTGTAATACAAGTTATCAATGTCGTTATCTAATTGTTTAACATTACTTGCTTAGGAAGAAGTAAGAGGTACAAATATAAAATTTTGACTAGAATATTTGTTATAAATTTAGAGGAAAATTGAAAAATAACCTGAAAAAAGTTTGGTAATACCAAAAAAGATGCTTTCATTTGCAAGTAGTTATCAACTAAAATCAAACAAATCTCAAAAAAACAAGAATTTTATCTAAAAAAATGCTTCTTATTTCTCGTTATATCACCACTGCACCAGCCACAAAGCATCAAGAGCTTTGCAAAGCATCTTGCTTTGGATTATGCGCAGTAGGCTTATGGAGTAGCTTTGGTATTCAAAATGATATGAAAAAATATATCAGAAATCATAAGGGCAAGCATATAGATAAATATAAAAAAAATCATTCGTGTAGTTTTCAACAATTTTAGAAAATTATTTTTAGAGTTTTTTTATTTATTAGATTTTATCAAAATATTGCAAACGCCCAAAATCAATGATTTTAGGGTGTTTTTTTATTGCCTTTCATTTTGACTTCTATAAAAAACTATTCGTAAAACAATAAACAGATAATTCACAAATCACAATTACTATGAACAAGAACATCACCAAAATAGGCAAACGCTGCCCATTCATCAACAACGACAAAAAAGACCCATTTGCTCAAAACAGGTCTAAAATCACAAGGCAAACACGCAAAACCAGACTGTTAGAAAATAGCGAATAAAAAATGTGTAGAAATGCGTTTAAACGCACTTCTACACATTTTTATGTTTCATTAAAAATAAAAAAATTATAAAACTTTCACTTCCACACGTCTATTTAGCTGACGACTTTTTTCGTCATCTTTTCTCGTAATAGGTCTGTCGCCGCCATAACCTTCAATTTTGATGCGTTTTTCTGGAATTCTTTTTTTGCTAACAAGATAATGCCTCACAGAAACGACACGTTCTTTAGCTAGTTTTCGCAGTCCTTTCGGATTACCAAAAGGCTCTGTGTGTCCTTCTAACAAAATACTTGTGGTAGCATTTTTCTCTAAAATCTCCGCTAATCTATCTAGTTCTGGGAAAGATTCTGGCAAAAGCTCTGCGCTTGCTCGTGAAAAATAAATAAAATCCAAACGGATTTTTTCACCACTAGCCACAGGCGTAAGGAATAAAGTATCAGTAAATTCTTTGTATTGACTTATTTTAGGGATATTAACGTCTTTTGTAGTAGCAAAATAACCATCAAATTCAGCCGTAATTCTGTACTTTTTTTCTTGTTTTAATACAATTTTATGTTCGTTAGAATTGGGTGGATTTTCAATTCCTTTTACTTCTTTGTTATCTTCCAAACCAATAATATTGACCTTTGCAAAAAGTGGCAAATTAGTTTTTGCATCTACTGTTTTCACTATCAAAAGTGGCACAGCAGGCTTCAAAGGGTCTATTAGGCGCACACGAGAGATATTTTTATCAGAAACGAAATAAGCATATTCACCAGACGACATAATGCTAAAATACATCTCTGCACTTGCTGTATTGATGCTCTGACCCACATTTTCAGGCTCACTCCAAGACAACCAACTTTCATCTAAACGTCTTGTAGCAAAAATATCATAATTACCATAACCTCTATGCCCCAAAGATGCAAAATAAAGCGTTTTGTTGTCAGATGCCAAAAATGGAGAACTTTCATTTTCTGCCGTATTGACATTTTTTCCAATATTTATGGGTTTTCCCCAAGTAGTAGCCGTTTTTTTAAGGCAAACATACAAATCTTTTCCCCCTTGAGAATCTGTGGGCTGAATAGCTGCAATAATAGTTTTTCCGTCAGGAGAAAGGCAAAATTCTGAAAAATCAGAAAAGTTTTCCAAACTCTCAATAATTACTTCTTTTGGTTTCCCCCAAACGCCATTTTCTTTATACGTAATAGACAAACCACGCTCTAAACTACCGTCAGGCATATATTTATTATTGAGAAGCATTGAATTTCCATCATCAGCAATAGAAAAAGACGTATTATGACCACTTGTGTTGAGTGGTGCGCCTATGTTTTGTGCTTTGCTAAATACACCATTATCAGCATTTTGCAAGTCTGCAAACCAAATATCTTGTTTGTAAATAGTTCGTCCAGAACTGTCTTTAAATGGCATATTTTCTGGGTGGTCGGAGCGTGAAAAGTACAATCTTTTGCCATCAGGCGTAATATTTGGTGCAAAAGCAGGATATTGAGAATTGATACTATTTCCTAATTTTTCTGGTTTATTTTTAATAGAAAGAGCCGTTTGTATGTTGATAGGAAATGTTATAGGCGCATCATTTTCAGATAGTCCAATGGCATCAATTTGGTTAAAACCTGGTATTCTATCCGTTTGAAGGGTTATTTTGACAGAATAAATACGTTTTACACTATCTAGTTTTACATAAAGCATTTGTCCGTTTCTGTTTTCTTGCCCTAATTTTTCATTATTCCAAGTAAAAACAGCCTTATCTTGTTGATTATAAGCGACTATTTGGGCTATTGCACCACTATTATAGCTTTCTGCCACGACAATCTGGCGAGCATTGGTAGGCACAAAATTTACTTTAATAAATTCGGGCTTTGTGTTATCTTCTGTGGCTGGCGACCACGCAGCAGGGCTAAAACGGGTATTTGGCAAAAGTGTTGGTTTGCCTAACGCCTGACGTGCCGTATACTGATTGGGGTCTTTCGTGTTTTTTTTCTCGGAGGAAACACTTAACACTTTTGTTGCCCATTCTACCTTTTGCGCAAGTATTTCAGTAGAAAAAGTAGCAGAAAAAGTAAAGAAAAATAAAAGTAAGAAAGATATATTTATTATTTTTTTCATAAGTTTTTTATTAGGTTTTGTAAGGGGTGCTTAAGGATTTTCTTTAAGATTTCTTTTACAGATGTTGTACATTTTATTCAAACAAACAAAATAACAAAATTTAGTTAGAAAAACCTATTTTTTTTCTTATTTTCTGAAATAAACTTACTAAAATCATACCAAAAACTAAATATTTTGTATATTTGTGTCTATGGCATAAATAAAATTCACAATTTACAATTCAAAATGATAAATAATTTAAAAATAGCTATTGGCGCAGACCACGCAGGGTATGAGTACAAAAAAATCATTATAGAATTTCTTAAAAATAGAAGTGCGGAAGTAGAAAATTTTGGTACAGATAGCGGAGAATCAACTGATTATCCTGACTTTGCGCACCCTGTTGCACAATCCGTACAAGATAAAAAAGCTGATTTTGGTATTCTTATATGTGGCTCTGGAAATGGTGTGGCTATCACCGCAAACAAACACGAAGGCATTAGGGCAGCACTTTGCTGGACAAAAGAAATCTCGGAACTTGCAAGACAACACAATGACGCTAATATTTTGTGTATTCCTGCTCGTTTTGTGAGCATAGAAGTAGCCAAAGATATGGTTTATGAGTTTTTGAATACTGATTTTTTGGGTGGGAAACACCTTTTGAGAGTGGAAAAAATATAAATATAAAAATAATCAAAATGATTTTTACTAATCCAAAATATGTTTTCATCAACCAAAACTGCAGTTTCATAAAATAATGATAGTTTTTATAAGTAATACTATGGATAGTTTTCAAATAGTTAAGCCAAAAAGCCGTTCTTATCCGCAGGGTATAAAGTCCTGCATTACTGATTATCAAGGATTTATGTTCATTATCAATAGCGCAGGGTTTTATACCCTGCGGATATTAAACATTTGATTATCAGTAATTTATATTTTATTGAAAAAACTGTCCATAGTGTTGATAAGATAGTTTTACATTTTTGTAAAAAATAATCTCAAAATAAGTCATCAAAATAAGTCATCAAAATAAAATGAAAAAACCACTTTTAAATCTTTTTATGTGTGTTTGTGTGTATTTATGCACACTTTTGCGGGCGCAAGCACAACAATATTACTACATTGACAAAACGACAGGCATCAGAGAAAAGCTCGTCTGGATTCCTACGCCACTCGGCACAGATGCACGTCTTTTGATAGATAGCAAAATCTATAAAGAAGATGACTTTTTAGACTTAATTACGGTAATAGATGAGCCTCACGAATCAAAATTTAAAAAGAAAGGCTATAAAATAGTCCTTCCAGATAAGCAAAAAGCGGTTTTAAGTGAAATTATAGGCAACAAAATTCAGCTTACATTTACTAACGGGAAAACTAAAACCTATGAAAATGCAGAACATTGGGTTGATTTTAGCAAAAGACCCGTTTGTGATTATATTTCTGTTAAAACAATTTATCCCAATCCTAAAGATTATAATGGTATTAAAACATTATTTTTGAGAGCTTTTGGCAATAAAATAGAGGTAAAACTAACAATTTTGGAAAGTAAAAATGCAAACGGACCTTATACAGAAAGATTTGTTTGTACCATTCCAAATAAGGAAGGAAAATACATCATACAAGAAATGGAAATTAAAGATGTGCGTTATTACCGCCTCACAAGCCCAGACGGTACAACACAAGACTTTAAAATGGATTGGTAAATCAATTACGAATTGTCAATTAGTAGAGTTTTTATATATTGATAATCAATGAGTTATATTTTAATAATATATTTATATGGATTTTTGTAGGGGCGTACCACATAGCCGTCAGCCTAGTCTGGTTTACTTCCGTTTTGGCACTTGAAGTTTTTGCACCGTTAGCTAAAGCAGACGGCAGAATAAACTTGAAAGCACTTCAAAGGAATATTTCTGTTTTTTATTTCCTTTACCGTCTGCTTTAGCTGACGGTGCAGAGATATTTAAGTGCCTTAACCTAACGACTATGGGGTAGGCTGTTCAGAAGAGTAGGGGCAACTTCCCCCATTTTTTGACATAAATTAGTGCAAAGTTAGGCACTCAAAATTCCCTGCACCGTCAGCTAAAGTAGACGGCAATAAGAATAAAAAACATAGAAAAAAGATATTTCTGTTGACTTTCTTTTCTTTGCCGTCTGCTTTAGCTGAAGGAGGAAAAATATTCAGGTGCTTGATTTTGCACTTGAATATTATCCAAAAACAGGGGGAAGTCTATTGTAGCCTTCTGAACAGCCTAGGCTATGGGGTATGCCCATTGTCTAAATACAAACCAAAGTAAATTTATTATACCTGTTACTGTAAAAGTTCCGTTGCAGATTTTATGTAGGAACATGCCACGGTGTGTTCCTGCGCTGAACGATATTCCTATTTGTGAAGGTTTACCTAGATTTGGAACACGCCACAGCGTGTTCCTACAATTATGAATACATTTTTGCAACGGAACTTTTACAGCAACTTATACTTTAGATTTAGGAATTCAGATGAAAAGTTCTCTATCAGTGATTTAGAAGAGATTTACCGTTTACGCTGGGGTGTTGAAACGTGTTTTTCTTGTATAAAAAGTAATCCAGATGCTTGGTTATTTTTCTGGGAATTTCCCAAAAATAGTGCTTCAAGATATTTGGTGTAATCTTATTTTCTATAATTTGCAGATTATCAGTCAGATAGATGCGGAAAAAGAAGCCATCAAAATTTCCAAAAAATGAGTTGAAAATCCTTCAAAAACAAGAAAAAAGAGAACAGCGGTTATTAAATCAACCGTAATGTAGGAACTGGTACTTTGAGGACTCATTTGGTTAGGCTATTTCAATGTCTTGACAGTCAGCTTACTAAATAAGTAATTGAGCTTATTGAATGGCACACTTAATGTCATTAAAAAGATTGAAAAATGGTTTACAGAGAATTTAGTAATGATAAAAAATCATATATAGAAAGGATTTTAAGAAATGTAGACATAAAAGGCATTAAACAGAGCCAAACTATAAAGCTGCTTTTTAGTAAAAACAATAAAAAAATACCATTTTTTGAAAGCTTCAAAATGGTACTTTTCCAAGTTCATTAACAGAAATAAACGGAGTTTTAAGGCTTATGAAAAAAGAGGCTATGAAAATTACGTTTTTTAACCAATAGATAATCAAATAAAAATAAATACAACAGATATCCCACAAGGAATTCCTTAACTTAATGGCGTTGGGCTAGAGCCAAGCGACAGTAAATATCAAAAATATGTCAAAAGAAAGCAATAATAACATAGAAATCAATAAAGAAATTTTGGAAGAGCATATCAGAAACAGGTATATTTTCCGCAATAAACACCCAGAAAAGCCACTTTTTATCTATAATTATACACAAGCTACGCAATATGAGGCGTATTGGAATGATTATACAAAAATGTGTAGAGGGCTTATTATGAATGATTTAGATGAAGTAGTGGCACGTCCTTTCAAAAAATTTTTTAATTTGTCTGAACATCAGCCAAACGAAATCCCTAATGAAACTTTTGAAGTCTATGAAAAAATGGACGGCTCATTAGGGATTTTGTATTTTGATGACAATCTTATTGATACAGAAGGAGTTATACAGCCTTTTATGGCATCAAGAGGGTCTTTTAATAGTGAACAATCTATTAAGGCAAATGAAATGTTAAAAGAAAAGTACCAGCATACTTATGCTAAATTAGATAAAAATATTACGTATCTTTTTGAAATTATTTATCCTGAAAATAGAATTGTGGTTGATTATGGCAAAACAGAGGCACTTGTTTTGTTGGCAATGATAGATACAAAAACAGGCATAGAACTTCCTTTGGTGGATATTGGCTTTCCTTTGGTCAAAAAATATGATGGTATCAATGATTTGGAAACCTTAAAATCTTTAGAAAATAGCACACAAGAGGGTTTTGTAGTGAAATTTGCGAGTGGTTTTCGTGTGAAAGTGAAGTTTGCAGAATATGTACGCCTTCACCGCATCATTACGAGGGTTTCTAATATTTCTATTTGGGAAAATATGAAAAATAATGCTAATTTTGATGAGATTTTGGAGCGTGTGCCAGACGAATTTTTTGCTTGGGTGAAAAACACACGTTTAGAAATCTTGTCAAAATATGAAGAAATGGAGAAGAATGCCCGCCAAATCTTTGACAATGCACCCATCAAAAAAGCAACAGAAGACTACAAACTCACAAAAGAAGATAGAAAACTAGCATCAGAACATTTTTTACAATTTCCACATAATAAAATTTTATTTGCTATGCTTGACGGAAAAAAATATGAAGATTACATCTGGAAATGTGTACGCCCAAGCTATGAAAAACCTTTTTTGAATAATGAAGAGTGAAATAGTGTCTTCTAGTGTGTAGTGAAATAGTGTGTAGTGTGTAGTGAAATACATTATTACGACAAACAACACTAAACACTACTCACTAAAATTCACGCCCAAACCAAAAAGTGCAAAATCATATTTTACTGGGTCGTTTTGGTCAAAGATTTTTAAGTTTTGGGTCAGTTCTAGGGCGGTTTTCCAGTCTGTTTGTGGGCGTGTAATAAGCCCTAGTTTGCGTGCCTGCCTATCCACGTGAACATCACAAGGGCAAATAAGTTGTGCAGGGCTGATATTTTGCCAAATCCCAAAATCTACTTTTTTATCATCTTTGCGCACCATCCAACGCAAAAACATACAAACTTTCTTGCAAGCAGACTTTCTTAGTGGCGTTCCTACGTGTTTGCGTGTACGTATAGGAACGCTTAATGTACCATTTTCATCATCAAAAAAAGTATTATGAAAACCAATCAAAGCATTTTCTATAGTTTCATTTTTTGGAGAAAGATGTTTGGAAAAGGCATTTTCTAAACTTTCATTTTCAGCATAAAAACGCTTAAAAAAATCTAAAAAATAAAGCGTATCAGTTGCATTAAAAGTGCGGTGTTTGAAGTTTAAAAAGCGTTTTAGGTCGTTTTCTTGATGATTTTTGATAAAGTCGTATGGTGCATTATCCATCAAACTAATAAGTTCTTTTGATTTATTAATGATAGTTTTGCGCTGTCCCCACGCCAACATAGCCGCCCAAAAACCCATTATTTCAATATCTTGCTTTTTGGTAAAAAGATGTGGAATAGAAATAGGGTCATTTTCAATGAAATCAGGCTGGTTATAAGTATCAACAAGTTCATTAAGAATGATTTTGAGTTGTTTTTGGTGAGATTTGTTGATGATGTTGTATTGCATTGACTTTTTAATATATTTTTATAATTAGTGTATCATAAACAAAAATACGTCTAATTTAATTGCCACGAATACAGGAATAATTGTATTTATTCGTGTATTCGTGGCAATTAGACTTTATTATTTATGTTTTGATTTAATCCCAAATTATGTATAATCAAATGATTATAAACATTTTGTATTCATTCACAATTCACGAAATTTATTTTGTAAGTGAGCAAGTCCACACAAGCATATTAGAATGTGTTACAAGTCCTTCTGCGACACTTCCGCCTCTATGTAAAATCCTGCTGATACCGCTTCTACTATGCGTACCAAGCATAATCATCTCAATATGGTTATCTTCTGCAAAGTGCAAAATACCGTCTTCAATGGTTTTATCTGCATAAGTATTGATTTCGTAATCTTTCAAGTAATTTCTGTCTGCCATTACCTTTCCTTTCGTATGCACTTCTCTTTGTGGCATTACGTGACCTGGGTGATTGACACGCAAAATATGCAATTTTGCACCCACAACTGCCACAAAATCAGCTAAATACGCAACTACTTTGTTATTTTCTTCCTCCAAACTCGTAGCAAAGACAACGTGTTTGATATCTTCCAAATTCATTTCAGCCTTTATCGTAACGACAGGACAATGCGCAAAACGCACCACTTTATCAGCATTACTGCCTGCATATTCTTGTGTTGCGTTTGTACCGTGAGAACCCATTACAATCAAATCAACATCTTTATCAGCAATCTTTTCAGCAATATTTTTGTAAAAATTCCCTTCTTGAATGTAGCAAGTGATTGTTACGTCAGCGTATTTTTCATCAGCGGCAATATTTGCCAATTTTTGTTTTGCTTGAAGACCAAGAGCCAACATAAAAGCAGTTTCTTCTGCAGATTGGGACGTTTCTACCAGCCCAGACATATAATGAACAGTCGTAAGATATGACTCTATCACGTGATAAAGTAATACTTCCGCATTTTGTTTGCGTGCAATTTGTACTGCAAAATTGAGGGCAGCAGTCGCCTGTGGCGAGAAATCAGTAGGTACAAGAATTTTTTTCATAAAATAAGTAAGTTCAAAGGATAAGTATTTTTGAATTGTGAATTTTAAGTTGTGAATTGTAAATGAATACAAAACAACAACATAAAACCAAATATACTAAAAAAAATTAAAAGTCCACAATATTGCAGGCTTTTAATTTTTTATAGAATATTTTTTGTATTCATTGACAATTCCTTAAAACGCTATAAACTTGTCTATTTGTTCATTCAAAAGCTGATTATACATTTCATTAGTTACGACATTATCCTTATAAAATTTCTGTATTTGAATAAGTTTTACTCGTGTACCTAATACGTTGGCATTGAGATAAGCAAAAATATCTCCTAAATGGCTAAGGGCAAGTGCGCCACCTTGTACGCCTGCGGATAAGCCCACGAGAGCAATTTTTTTGTCTGAAAGTGCCGCAGGAAACGGCAAACCATCAATAAAAGCCTTCAAAACGCCAGGAAATGAACCATTATATTCAGGAACAATCACCACTATTTTAGTAGCATTTACTATTTCATCTCGTAAAACATTAAAAGCAGCGTTTTTATTAGCATTTCCATACAAAGCAGAAGCAGTAAAATCTTCTGGAAGATTTTTGAGGGAAACGATATTACTTTCTTGATTTTTTTGTAGCAAAAGTTGTTGATAATACTTGGCTATTTCTTCTGAAAGTGAGTTTTGGCGGTTTGTGCCAACTAAAATTTGTATCATTATTTTTTAATTGTGAGTGTTGAATTGTGAATTGTGAATTATTTTTTGTCGTTTTTTTATTGTGATTGTATTCCATTCACAATTCACAATTTAAAATTCACAATTCATTAGCTATAACTTCTGATAGCGTGTCTAACAAAAACCTTATTTTCGTCAAAAAGTTTGCGGTAAGTGATATGTTTTTTGCAAATAGTAAACTCCAGATTTTGCATTAGCTTTATCATTGGTGGATTAAAATCACCTATCCAGTTGAGTTCTAGGTCAGTATAAGGAAAATTACGTTTTTGCGTTTCTCTTTCCAAACACACAGAAAGTGCCGCATCTAAGCCTTTTCCGTGATGAGATTTTGCCACGCCAAACGCCACACCAAGAACACGTTTGCATACTTTTCTGAAACGATAGTAAACGAATTTTAGCTTTCCTATCCAATCTAATTTTCCGTTGAGATATTTGAAAATCTGGTTAAGTTCTGGCAAAAACACGCCAAAAGCCACAGGAACACCCAAATGATAGCCAAAAGTAATCAATCTTTCATCAATAATAGGCTTCATTTTTTTCATTATCTTATCTGCTTCTAGCTTTGTCATTGGATTTAGTCCTTCTGCCAACGCAAAACTATTATTATAAATTGTCCTAAAATCTTCCGCATATTTTGGTAGATTTTTAAGGCTAATATTTTCAAAAGTGTAGTTTTTATCTTCAAAAATCCTATTAGCTTTGTCGTGAACGACCTGACTCAAACCATAAACCTTTCTAAAATAGGTATATTGATTAAAATAAACCTGAAAACCATAATTTTCAAAAAACTGCTGATAATATGGAAAGTTATAATTTTGCTGATAATTAGCTTCTCGCTCAAAACCTTCTACCAAAAGCCCCCAGAATTTATCACGTCCTCCAAAGTTAATATTTCCGTCCATTGCCTCACAATTACGTTCTGTGAGCCATTTTTTGCAGGCATCAAACAACATAAAAGCAGCTCTTTCATCATTGATACATTCAAAAAAGCCCATTCCGCCTGTCGGCTGGTCATTATTTTTATTTTTGGTCTTCTCACTCACAAAAACTGCTACACGACCAATAATTTCGCTGTTTGGTGTGCTATCTTTGCGTAATAAAAAACGAGTACATTCGCCACTTTTGAAAGCTGGATTAGCTTTTTTATCAAAAACTCCTTGTATGTCGTTATCCATTGGGCGTACCCATTGGGGCGTTTTGGCGTACATTTTTTGTGGAAGGTCAAAAAAATCCTTCTCTTGTGTGAGATTTGTAACTTCTTCTATTTGCATTTTTGTAGGGTGCGACCCTTGTAGTCGCCCTGTTTGAATAGGTTTAAATTTATTTTTTATGATTGGTTTGCTGTGCTGTTTGTCGTGTTGCTTTCGCAATCAGGGCGACCACAAGGGTACGCCTCTACAAAATACAAATTTATACTGTAAATGGGGGGATTTCGGAAAAATCCAAGCCAGTCCCAGCGGGACGACATATTTATAAAAGTATCACTCCGTTAAAACCAATATATTTTTTGACATAATTTTTCTATAAATATGCCGCCCCGCTGGGGCTGAATACAGAATATATTGTCTTTCTATAAATATGCCAGTCCGCTGGACTTTAATACATTTTCTGAAATCCAAGCCGTTCACAGTATATCCTTCACAATTATTACAATTCCTTAAAATCCCAACACTTCACGCACACGTGAGAGCGTGGTTTGTGCTATTTTTTTAGCTTTTGTTTCACCAATGGCTAAAATACTGTCTAATTCCAAAGGATTAGCCATATAAGCATTATACAAAGTTCGTTCTTTATTGTACTTTTCCAAGATTAGTTCTAAAATAGCAGTTTTGATATGACCATACCCATAATTGCCCCCTAAATAGTTCTGACACATTTGTTCTATTTGTGTAGTATCTGCAACAAGAGAATAAATTTTGAACGCATTACAAGTATTTGGGTCTTTGGGAGCTTCTAAGGGTGTACTATCCGTTACGATACTCATTATTTGCTTTTTAAGCTCTTTTTCAGAAACAAAAATATCAATTGTATTTTTATAAGATTTACTCATTTTTCTCCCGTCTATACCAGGAATTGTCATTACGGTTTCGTCTATGCGCACATTTGGCACAACAAAAATCTCTTTTTGATAGTGATAATTGACCTTTTCAGCTATATCACGTGTGATTTCTAGGTGTTGGACTTGGTCTTTCCCAACAGGCACAATTTGGGCATCATAAAGCAAAATATCTGCCGCCATAAGCACAGGATAATCAAAAAGTCCTGCATTTACGTCAGCTAAATTTTCTGATTTATCTTTGAAAGAATGAGCGTTGGCAAGTGTAGGAAAAGGCGTAAAACAGTTCAAAAACCACGTTAGTTCGCACACCTCTGGAATACGAGATTGGCGGTAGAAATAATTTTTTTCTACATCAAAACCGCAGGCAAGCCACGCAGCCGCCACAGAACGCACATTTTGGATACGCTCTTGCGCATCTTTGATAGTAGTAAGCGAATGAAAATCCGCAATAAAGAAAAAAGATTCATTTTCAGGCACAACAGACATCTGGATAGCAGGCGCAATAGCCCCTAAAATATTGCCCAAATGTGGTTTCCCTGAACTTTGAATACCTGTAAGAATACGCATTTTTTTGATATGTGATATGTTATGTGTGATATATGATGTGTGTATATGATGTATCTTTTAACGACAAACAATGTGTTTACATCATATATCACACATCACATATCACACATCAATAAAGGTCATCTAAAGACATTCCTAAATAGTGGCTTACGGCTCTATAGGAGCTAAAAACACTAATAATCAGCCCTAAAACCACCAAAGCCGCAAAAATAATAAACAAGCTTGGCAAATGAATAAGTGTGCTAAGTTCTGCCACTTCTTTTTGAAGATAAGTAAGAATTCCAAAAAGCAAACCACTTGCTAAAAGTCCGCTAAAAATGCCCTGTAATGCGGCTGTATGCAAGAAAGGCGCACGCACAAAACCTGCTGTTGCACCTACGAGTTGCATACTACGTATAATAAGGCGTTGCGAAAAAAGTGCTAAACGGATAGTATTATGTATCAAAATCACCACTACAATAAGCATAATCAGTGCAAAAGTGAACAAAACAAAACTTATAGTAGCAATATTATTATTTGTTTGGGTGATACTTGTTTTTGCATAAGAAACGTCATCAATATTAGCAGTTTTACGCAAATCTTTTTCAATTTCTAAAAGTTTATCTTTTTCATAAAACTCTGATTTTATGTTGATAATGTACTGATTTTTGAGCGGATTTGTACCTAAAAGTTCCATAAAATTCTCTCCTTCTAGTTGCCCAACCAGTTCTTTGGCAGCATCTTCTTTGCTAATAAAACGTAATTTGCCTTCTTGTATATAAGGTTTTTGAAGTAAAATTTGCTCTAATTGTGGTCGTGCAGCATCATTTAAGCCATTATTAAGCATTATTTGAATTTCTAGATTTTCTTTAATGACTTGACTAAATTGCCTTGCGACAAGCATCAGCACACTAAAAATCCCTATCACAAAAAGTGCAATAGTAATGCTCAAAACAACACTAAAATAAGGATAACTTCCCAGTTTTTTACTCTGTAATTTTGTTGAAACCATCTTTTTTGAGGTGTGAAGTTTGAGGTACGAGGTACGAAATAAATAGAATTTTTTATGTGAAAATTACGACAAAAACTTCTCGTACCTCGTACCTCAAACCTCGTACCTAATCTAGTTGATATTGTAGTTTTACGGTGATTGTTGCCGTTTTTTTCTTAGAATCTGTGTTGAAAGCACCGCCATAACTGTAGCCTTCTGACGAATTTTGTGCTGTTATTTGGAAAATACCCATTTGTGAGTTTTGAAGTTTTCCCAAATCTCCACCTGCATTTGAAGAGATTTTTTCTGCACGCAATTTAGCATCTTTTGAGGCTTCTTCCAGCATTTGAATTTTTAATGAGGCAAGTTGTGTATAAAAATATTGTGGCATCGTTGAAGTTAGCTCAATGCCGCTATTGATAAGTTCTGTAATCTGACGAGAAATTATTTCAACTTTATCCACTTCTTTTGACTCTACACTCACATTTTGTTGCAAAATGTAACCCACAAAACGGCTACTAATTCTCCTACCTTCATCATTAGTAACGTCTTGGAAATCTTTTTGCGTAGAAACTGCAGAAAAAATGATAGATGTTTCTGGCACACCTTTCTCCACAAGATATGATTTTATGCGTGTTTTATCTTCTTCTAATGCTTTGTAGGCATCTTTTAGTTCCAAATTTTTCCTTGAAAAACTTGCGTTCCAAACAATCAAATCAGAAACGAAATCACGAGCAGAACCACCCGTAACGCTCAAATTATCTGTTGTTTTTTTGTTGCGGTTTTGCAAAGCACGACCCAAAATAAGTGCCGTAATGATGATGGCAATGCTGATAGCAATGCTAGGAATATTGTTTTTCATACTGGTTTTTAATTAAATTATTTTTTGATTAGTTTTGATTATTGTATTGCTAAGTAATTGTAATTTCAAATGTAACAAAATCTATGCAAATTTTTCTATTTTTGAAAAAATCTAGACCTAAAACACCATCTATTTCAGTAAGTACGCCATTTATAAGGAAATCATACGAACAAATTTTGAAATTATTGTTTGTTATTCCTAATGCTTTCATTTCTCTAATTACATAAATATCTGCATCAATACTTCCTTTTGCGGTTTCTAACTCAACAATCTCTGAAACATTACTTTTGTGATAACCTGCAATCATCAAAGCAGTCAAATCAATAACACTATCAGATGCGCCTGTATCTAATGCCAAGCGTACATCATAACCATCTATTTGTGCTATTATAATAATCAAATTAACTGTTTCTGTCAATTCAAAAGAATATTTCATAGCCAAAATTTACGTTTTGTAGTCTGTAAACCTGTGAAAATTGTAATAGCATTATCAAAATGCTTACGCCAATCAATATTACTGTAGGCTATTTCTCTTTTATCTTTGCTATGGAAAACAACTGTGCCAGCAAGTACAGTTGCACCTACAATTTCAGGATTTCCAAGAAGTACCCATTCATCAGGATATTCTGTTTTGATTTGCTCTAATGTTAGTATTTCCATAAAAGTAGTATTTTTGTGCAATATAGTACAAATTTTCAACACAAAAAAAACAGTCTGAAAAATATTCAAACTGTTATAAATCAATAAAATTTTATAATTGCTTTTTAGCTTCTCCCAGTAAGTAATCCAACATAGCGAGTAGTTTTGGTAAACCGTAAATATCACAACCGACAATGTTTTTTGTAACGATATTTCCTTCTAATTTAGCAAATTCCCACTGTTTGCCAGTCGTAACAATCCCAAAAATAACTACATTTGGTTTTGTGTTAAGTTTCTGACAAGCAAGCATTTGTGTAATACATTGCGCCCAACCCTCTACAAAATTTTCTGCTTTTGCTTCTACTGTCGTGATAATAGGATAAGACATTACTTCATATTGTTCTTTTTTGAGATGAGTAAACATAAAATCAGGCGTTCCACTCAAATCCTCATCATATTTAATAGCTTGATGTGTCCACATATTTATTTCTGTCATATATTTTCTCCACGCTGCTCTCAAAATGGGAGAAACAAGGTTTTCTGTAGCATAAAATTCGTTGCTACGGTAAGTGAGCAAATTAAGGTCTATTTCTTCTATTAAAGATGGTTTTACAACAAATTCATCCAAATCATTAGGAATAAATTTTTGGTTTCTAACTTCTATTTGTGGATACTTATCTTGTACCAATTCTAGTGTTTTATATGCTGAAAATGCCATAATTTTGGTGTTTAAATGGTTATTCTACACAAATATAACACAAATTTCCAACACAAAAAACTGTTTTTAAAGGTATAGCATTTTATAATTTTTTAGACTTGCCTAAAAATAAATTTGGACTTATAATATTTTTATATTACTTTTGCATAAATTAAAAGATAGTGTAAACTTAAATTATAAAATCAATCACCATAATAATGAAAATATCTTTAAAATTATTGTTTGTTATTCTATCAACAGTAATATTTCATAACAAAATATCTGCTCAAAATATTAAGGGAAAAATCATTGAAAAGCAAAATCAAAAACCTATTCCTTATGCTACAATAAAGATTTTTGGGACAACTACTGGCGTAATTTCTAATGAATTAGGTATATTTTCTATTGATTTAGAAGAAAAAAAACTACCAAAACTCGTTATCAATGCAGTTGGTTTTCAGCCAGAAACGCACCAGATAATGGCAAAAGATACACTTTCCACTACTGAAAAACCTATTTTAATTGAACTAAAAGAGGACGCTGATTTAGATGATGTTGTTGTTACGGGTACGCAAAAAGAGGTTTCTAGGCTAGAAAGCCCTGTTCCTGTAGAGGTTTATTCACCTACTTTTTTTAAGAAAAACCCCACGCCAAGCATTTTTGATGCGCTCCAAAATGTCAATGGTGTGCGCCCACAACTAAATTGCAACGTCTGCAATACGGGCGACATTCATATAAACGGCTTAGAAGGACCTTATACAATGGTTTTGATAGATGGAATGCCTATTGTGAGCAGTCTGTCAACGGTTTATGGCTTGTCTGGCATTCCTAATAGTTTGGTGGAACGTGTGGAAATAGTCAAAGGTCCTGCCTCGTCTTTGTATGGAAGTGAGGCGGTAGGCGGAATCATCAATATTATTACCAAAAAACCGCAAAACGCCTCACTTTTTTCTGCGGATATTATGGCAACATCTTGGCAGGAATTAAGCGCAGATTTGAGCCTAAAAACGAATATCAACAAGAAAATCAGCGTTTTAACTGGTATCAATTATTTTAATTTTCAGAATATTGTTGATAAAAATAAGGATAATTTTACGGATATGACACTCCAACACAGGGTTTCATTTTTCCAGAAATATAATATTCAAAGGAAAGAAAACCGCATTTTTAGTATTGCTGGGCGGTATTTTTATGAAGACCGTTGGGGTGGAGATACCAGATGGACAAAACAATTTAGGGGCGGAGATAGCATTTACGGAGAAAGCATTTATACCAACCGTTACGAGCTTTTGGGTAACTACCAACTTCCCACAAAAGAGAAAATAATATTATCTTTTTCTTATAACTTACACGACCAAGATAGTCGTTATGGTAAAACTTCTTATATTGCCAAACAACATATTGGTTTTTCTCAACTTGTTTGGGATAAGACAATAGGAAGAAATGATTTTTTGATTGGTGCGGCTTTGCGTTATACATATTATGATGATAATACCCCTGCAACCGCTTCAAACGACATTTTAAATCAAACAAATCAGCCACAAAAAACGTGGTTGCCAGGAATATTTGTACAAAATGAATTAAAAATTTCTCCAAAACATAAATTTTTGACAGGTTTTAGATATGATTATAATTCTTATCACGGAAATATTTTTACGCCACGCCTTGCCTACAAATATTCTATCAATAACAGAAATATCATTCGTTTGAACGCAGGAACGGGTTTTAGGGTTGTAAATCTTTTTACAGAAGACCACGCAGCCCTCACAGGCGCAAGAGAAGTAGAAATAAAAAACAAACTAAATCCTGAAAAATCTTACAACATAAATCTTAATTATATCAAAAAAATAAATCTCCAAAATGAAACCTATATTGGACTTGATGCAAGTGCTTTTTATACGTTTTTTAATAACAGAATTATTGGAAATTATGACATTGACCCCAACAAAATTATTTATGATAATCTTTCTGGATATGCTGAAAGTAAAGGAGTTAGCCTAAATATTGATGTGGAATTTGAGGGCAAACTGGACGGTTTGAAAATCATTACAGGCGGTACTTTGATGGCAAATACTATTACCACAAACGGAGAAACTGAAAGGCAAATTTTGACAGAAAATTTTACAGGAGTTTGGGCTGTAACCTACAAAATCCCTAAAATAAACCTTGTTATTGACTATACAGGCAATATTTATAGTCCTATGCGTTTGCCTACGCTGGGCGGACTTGACCCACGTCAGCAAAACTCGCCTTGGTGGAGTACGCAAAATATTCAATTTTCTTACAACAAATTTAAAAATATTGAAATTTATGCAGGCGTGAAAAATCTGCTTAATTGGACTCCTTTCAGAGAAAATAATCCTTTTATTATTGCTGGTGCAAAAGACCCATTTGATAAAAATGTGCAATTTGGCGCAAATGGGCAAGTTCTTGCCACACCAACAAATCCGTATGGCGTGAGTTTTGACCCTAATTATATTTATGCACCTACACAGGGAATTAGAGGTTTTTTGGGCGTGAGAGTGAACATACAATAGTTGTGAGCATGAATTGTAAGTTATGAGTTAAATATAAAGTACAATGTATTTAACTCATAACTTATAATTCATAACTATTTAAAAAATATCTTTTGAATAATTTTCTTCTCCACGCCTATAATGCTCGTGTGTAACGACAGGGCTTTCTTTTGATTTTTTTATTCTCATTTGCAAAATATCTACCACCAGCGAGAACGCCATTGAAAAATAAATATATCCTTTCGGAATTTCGCTGCCAAAACCCTCCACAAGCAATGAAAATCCAATAATCAGTAAGAAAGAAAGTGCTAATATCTTAAATGCAGGGTGTTTATTGACAAAATCACTAATAGTTTCCGCAGAAAACAACATAATTACTACTGTAACCACGACTGCCACGTACATTATCCAAACTTCTTTCACCATTCCAACGGCAGTAATGATAGAATCAATAGAAAAAACCATATCCATTATCAGAATTTGTATAATTACCTGCGTAAAAGTCGTTACTTTTATGTCTTTTGAGTCATCTCCACTTTCTCCTTCCATTTTATGGTAAATCTCTACGGTACTTTTATAAATCAAAAATAGCCCTCCTGCAATAAGTATAATGTCTTTTCCTGAAAAGCCATTGCCAAAAATAACAAAAAGGTCTTTTTCCAACTTAATTATCAAAGAAATTACTAGAAGTAAACCAATTCTTAGCACTCCCGCCAAGATTAGCCCAATAAGTCTGGCTCGTTTTTGTTGTGTTTGTGGCAATTTGTTTGCCAAAATAGAAATAAAAATGACGTTATCTACGCCCAAAATGATTTCTAAACCAATAAGGCTCAAAAGGGAAAAAATGATTTGATAATCCATAGGAAGAGGTACGAAATAAGAGGTACGAATTTAAAACTTTATTAGTTAGTAACGTCTTGCAAATAAAATCCTAATTTCAAAAAGTCTAATTTTTAAGTTACGGTGGCGTGAACGCCACCGCTATACATAAGAGCTATTTTTGCCTTTGATATAAAGAGGTGGCGTTCACGCCACCTAGAATAAAAAATAAAACTAGGAGGTTATTTTCAATGTGTTACTTAGTTGTTTTACTTTATTATAGTTAATTCTATATTAACAAAAATAGTATTACTATTAGTTCAAAATTGTAACAAAAAAATTGTGAATTTTGAATGAACACAAGACATTGTCTATTTGTATTCATTCAAAATTCACAATTCACAATTCACAATTCAAAATAAATTATGCTTTTGCAGGGATTTTAAGCACATATCCTGGGTGGATAAGGTCAGGCTGCCCGCCAATAAGTTCTTTATTTGCTTCGTAGATTTTCATCCAGTCGTTGCCATTTCCAAGGTATTGTTGAGCAATAGCCCACATAGAATCACCTGGTTTTACAGTGTAAGTTTCGCCGCTGTGTGCTGCTGTTTCTTCTGCTACATTGATACCAGCAACAATTTTGCTAATTCCTTCAACGCCTTGCACTCTATCAAGCACAACTGCTTTATCACTTGCAGAAGACACATCACCTCTAACCGTTACTTCAGTATCAGCTACAAGTACTTCTAGGTTAGAAATTGGTGCGCCAGAAAGTGCGCTGATAACGGCTTCTTTGATTTTTCCGTCCTGAATTTCTTTGATGTTGTCAAACATATTATTTTTTATTTGAAGTGAGAGATAATTGTGAACTCTAAAACTTATCTTTAAGTTTCTTTTGATTTTAAAGACTGCGTAAATATACTATTTTATTTTTATTTTTCAAATAAAAATAAAAATAAGTTTTAAAATAAATAGAAAAAAAGTGAATTTATGTTATAATTTTGTAGTTTTGTGAATATTTTTGTATGTTTTTTTCCTTTATGTAAACAAAATTGCTAGCTTTCACGTAAGAAATATATAAAAAACACACATTAAAAATAGTAACTAAAAATCAGCGCAATAAATTTGATGCCTCCAATTGCATTGCTCAATTATGAAAAATATTATAGAAACACAGAAAAATATAGATGTTATCACGCTTCAAATACCTTCTTTGCCAGAAAATCTGCGCATTATAGAGAGTTTTATTGATAACGTAAAAGAACAATATCATATTAGTGAAGATATTTATGGCAATATCATTATTTCTGTGATAGAATGTGTCAATAATGCCATTATTCACGGAAATAAGTCTAATTCACAGAAAAATGTAGAGTTAAAACTGTCTTTTGGAGATAATTATGTCAAATTTTCTGTGAAAGATGAAGGAAATGGCTTTGATTATCACTCTTTGCCCGACCCAACTAACCAAGAAAACATTGAAAAAGTAGGTGGGCGAGGTGTTTTTTTGATGCGTCATTTGGCTGATGAAGTGCATTTTTTGGAAGAAGGCAGGCAAATAGAACTTGTTTTTTATGTCTAATTATGCCCCTGCATATGTTCCTGTGGTAGTTTTTTGTTATAACCGTTTGTGGCACTTGCAACAAACAATAAGTGCTTTGCGACAAAATACCTTAGCCACACAAACGCCTCTTATTATTTATGCTGATGCACCAAAAAATGATTTAGAGAAACAAAAAACGGCTTTCATTAAAGCCTATTTGCAAACACTCAATAATTCTACAGACTTTTTGAGTGTTACGCTTATTTTTAGAAAAACTAACTTTGGGTTGGCTAAATCCATCATAGAAGGCGCAACAGAAGTTTTAGAAAAATATGGTAAAGCTATTTTTTTGGAAGATGATTTGGTTTCTTCTCCTGATTTTTTGCAATATATGAATGACGCTTTGGTGCTTTATGAAGATAATAAAAAAATATATTCTATTTCTGGTTATAATCCGCCCATTGATATTCCTAAATCTTTCTTGGAAAAAAGCACTTATCTTTGTCCTCGTGCTTGCTCGTGGGGTTGGGCAACTTGGCTACATAAATGGCAAAAAAATGATTGGCAAGTTCTTGATTTTGAAGAATTTATAAAAGATAAAGAAGCTCAAAAAAAATTCCATTTGGGCGGTGATGATATGACCGTAATGCTACTAAAACAGCAAAAAAAAATCAATAATTCTTGGGCTATCCGCTGGGGTTATACGCATTTTAAATATGATGTTTTTTGCTTGTATCCTATCAAAACAAAAATTCATAACATTGGAAATGATGGCGCAGGTACACACGCACCCAGAACACGAAAATATAGTCATAAAAAACCACTAACTACTAATTCATATATTTTGGAGCAAAACCCGCTTCCCAATAAAGAAATGATTAGTATTTTTGCTCGTTTTTATAACCTTAGCATAATAAGAAAAATAATTAATTGGTTTACATTTGGAGTTTAACTGGTTTTTGCATAAAATATGAATTATAAGTTAAATACAAAAAGCCTATTCTAATAGTTTAGAATAGGCTTTTTTATAAGAATGTGCTGTATTTAACTCACAATTCATAACTTAAAACTCACAACTTATTGCACTCTTTTCCAGACTTGATTGCGCCCCATCATAGAAACACCTAAATAGCCACGAATGTTAAGCGTATTGTTGTCTGCACCCATCCACGCTTTGCATTTATATTCTTTGCCATTCTCAGGGTCTAGGATACGTCCACCAGACCATTCTTTGCCATCTACTTGCAAACCAATAAGAAAAATCAAATCTTGTACGGGCTTCCCTTTGCGGTCGCCATCACAGTCTTTGCAGAGGGCATTTTTCTTTGCTTCTCTCAAAATTTTGACTACTTGTCCAGCGTATTTTCCGCTTTGTGTTTTGTAGATTTTGACGTGAGACTTTTTTTCTTTTGTTTTGTCGTCCATTGTTTCCCAAATGCCTTCTATTTGTGCGGAAGCTGCAAAAGTGATGCAAAACATCAAAATTGCTGAAAGTTGCAAGATTTTTTTCATTTCTTTTGTTGATTTTAAAAATTAAAGTTGATTTTATGAAAAATTATTAAAAATAGTGACCAAACATACATATCAAATATGAATTTACCAAATTTTTCTTATTGAACTCACTTATTTTAAGAAAAAATATTACAAAACCTTATCTAGGCGTACGTGTACGTCCCTCTCCACTTCTTGGTGTGCTTGTGCCACGTTGTTCACCAGACGTTGAGGGCGTATGTTTATAGGTGCTTTTCCCTGAATTAGTAGAACTGTTGTTACTCCCTGAATTAGAAGAATTATTATCCTTACGAGAAGTGTTTGTATTTGTGTTAGAACCCGTATTATTGTAGAGTGTTGAACGGTTTCTACCTTCCTGCACACGTATTTTTTCCTTCACTTCTGCATTATAAATGGTACTTCCACTTGAATTAGCATCATTTCCGCCTTGTCCACCAGCTACGTTGCCCGTTATGTTGGTGTTTGGCGTAACAGGAATAACTGCTCCTCCGTTGCGTGTGTTGTCTTTTGGCGTATTTAATTGTACTTTAGGAATACGTGGATAATAGTAATAAACGCCATTTTGATAATAACCATTTGTATTATTATTGTTATTAAAACCGTTGTTCATACCATTATTTGTGCCATTACTGCCGCCATTACTGCCGCCATTTGGATTGGCGGTAGAAGTCCAAGTACCTTTTGGATTACCATTTGTACCAGTATTTCCGTTTCCCCAATTATTAGTGCTTTCATTATAAACAGGCGTATTGGGTCTTGGAATAAAGACAGGCACAGGTCTTGGAATATACACAGGCGGTGGTATATATATGACCGTTGGCGGTGTATAAATTGTGGGCGTGTAGGTTGTAGGCTCGTATGGTGTTGTAGGAGCTTCTTGGTATTGCATATATTCGTCGTCATCATTTCTTACAGAAACGTAAACATCACATTCTGTGGGTCTTATGGCAGCGTAAACGTCATCTTGTTCCCCATTTTTATACCAATTTCGTGAGCAACAGCCACTAAAAGATATCCCCATTGTAAGCAACATTATGCTTGCAAATGCGGTACGTAAATTTTGAGTAAAAAAGTTAGGTTTCATAAAAATTATGTTTTTTGAGTATGTTTCTGATAATAATTTCACTAATATTTGTTTAATAATTTATCTAACAATTTATCTAACAATTTATGTGCCAGTTTTCTAAGTACAAAGTCAGAAGTGCAAAGTCAAAAGTACGAACTTTTCGTATTTCGTATGTTATTTAGAATTTAGACATAATTTTGGTATTTTAAAAAGTAAAAACGTGATAAAATTATTACTGTAAAAGTTCTATTGTAAAAGAAGTGTAGGGTGCGACCTTTGTGGTCGCCCAAACAAGCGAAAGCAACACGACAAATAAAAAACAGGCTTTAAACATAATTGAAGCAGGCGACCACGAGGGTCACACTCTAGAAAATACATATAAAATTTATTTTATTTTTTATATTGTTGATAATCAAATTGTTATATTATCCAAAATAATTAGTATAAATTTGCAACGGAATTTTTACAGCAACATAAAATTTGTAAAACTTACCACGTTTTTAATTATTTTTACAAAGATACAAATTTTAGCATTAAAATGCAAAGATTAAATCAGCCATTCTTTTGGAAAACCTTTTATTTTTATCATATCACTACTTTTTTCAAAACCATACAATTCACTAAATGAAATATCAAGAAAAGTGTAATGTTTATTTATGTTTTGATAAAATAATGGTTATATGACGTATTTTTAAAACTATCCGTTTCAATATCACCCAATAAAAGACAAAGATTTTAGTAACTAATCTTCTTGTTCTTCAAAGAACTATAAACGAAGTAACACTTATTTTATGACAAAAACAAGTATTTCCCAAATAAAAGTTGAAAATGTATTCAAAATAAACAGTTTAATACAAATTCACTGACATACAAAATATACTATAGAAAGCTACATTAAATATTTGATAGAATCAAAATTTAGCATATTTTTAGCAAGAATTTAATGCGTTTTTATTGTTTTTTGATAGAAAATTCCTACATTTACGTCTAAAATTATATTAGAATTAAATCAGAAAAAATAGTTAGGTAAATTTATGTTTGAAAATCTTAGTGAAAAAATAGATAGCGCATTGCGTAACCTCAAAGGAAAGGGCAAAATCAATGAAATCAATGTTGCTGATACAGTAAAAGAAATCCGTAAGGCACTTATTGATGCTGACGTAAATTATAAAGTAGCCAAAGATTTTACAGACCGCATACGTGAGCAGGCTCTTGGGCAAAAAGTTATCATTGCCGTAGAGCCAGGGCAACTTTTGATTAAAATTGTTTATGACGAACTTGTAACTTTAATGGGAACTGAAAAGAAAGATATTTCTTTTGCAGGAAACCCCAATATTATCCTTATTGCAGGCTTACAAGGCTCAGGAAAGACAACTTTCTCTGGAAAGCTTGCTAATTATCTCAAAAAACAAAATAAAAATGTACTTTTGGTTGCCTGCGACATCTACCGTCCTGCTGCCATAGAACAACTGAAAGTCTTAGGTGATAGTGTTGGCGTGATGGTTTATTCAGAACCAGACAACAAAAATGCAGTTGAAATAGCACAAAATGCCCTTAAATTTGCAAAAGAAAACAACAAACAAACCATTATTATTGATACTGCGGGGCGTTTGGCTGTTGATGAAAAAATGATGAATGAGATTGCGGAAGTCAAAAAAGCCGTTAATCCAAATGAAATTTTATTTGTGGTTGATGCTATGACAGGGCAAGATGCTGTAAATACTGCAAAGGCTTTCAATGATAAATTAGATTTTAATGGCGTGGTACTCACCAAATTAGATGGTGATACTCGTGGTGGTGCGGCACTTTCTATTCGTACTGTGGTGGATAAGCCTATCAAGTTTGTGGGAACAGGTGAGAAGATGGACGCTATTGATGTTTTCTACCCAGACCGTATGGCAAGCCGTATTTTGGGTATGGGAGATGTGCTTACGCTTGTGGAAAAAGCACAAAATGCTTTTGATGAAAAAGAATCAGAACGTCTTAATAAACAAATTAGACAAAATCAATTTAATTTTGAGGATTTCTTGTCGCAGTTGCAGCAAATCAAGAAAATGGGTAATATTAAAGACCTTATTGGAATGATTCCCGGAATGGGAAAAGCTATGAAAGACGTTGAAATTCCTGAAGATTCTTTCAAACCAATAGAGGCAATTATTCAATCTATGAGTATGAAAGAACGTAAAAACCCTGATTTGGTTATTGCTGGGCAGACAAGTGGCAATAGGCGCAAGCGTATAGCAGATGGAAGCGGTACAAGCGTGCAACAAGTGAATAATCTTATCAAACAATTTGTAGAAATGAAGAAAGTGATTAAGAAAATGAACGTGATGCAAGGCGCAGGTAAGTTTTTTAAGAAAAAATAGGTTGATGTGTGATATGTGATGTGTGATATATTTTTTGTAAATTTTTAACTGATTTAGCTTTGAAAAAGAAAAATAATATCACAATGACTAAAAGTTATGACTTGGCGGTTCGTATGATAAAATTATATCAACATCTGACAGGTAAGAAAAAAGAATTTATTTTGAGCAAACAACTAAGTAATGTGTTGCAAATAAGTTCCTAATTTCAAAAAATCTAAGCGGTGGCGTGAACGCCACCGCTATACATAAAAACTATTTTTTGCTTTTGATATA